>JBKHDI010000085.1:0-16214 GCA_046541415.1 Phycisphaerae bacterium
TCCTGTGGTGTCTGCTCAGCCATGTCAGGCATCCTCGTGGGGGGATGGGGATTTCGCGTTTCGGTTGGAGACAAACTGTCCCTCATCCTCCTTATCGCCGATGGGGAGGCAGTTCTGCGAGAGTTCTTCGAGGTTCTCCGGTTCCTCCTGCCCGCGCAGGGCGGAAATCAGCAGGCCGAAGTTCCACTCCGAGCGGACCGGATAGCCGGTCATTACCGAAATGCCTTCGACCATCAGCGGGATCGGCTGGTTGCTCCGTCGATCGGTCAGCAGCACGTCGCCGGGTTGGAGGCTCATCACCGACCGCATCGGCAGGTCGGCGCGACCCAGAATGGCCGTGCCGTCCAGCTGCATTGCATTGACGTGCCACGCCATCTTCTGCTCGTCGCTCATGCCCCCTTTTTTCGTCGAAACCTGCGTCTTGAGGCCCGCGGGGATGTCCAGTACTTCCCCTGGCAGCAGGAGCATGATCGCTTCCTCGGATTCCGGGTCTTTGCTGGGCAGTTCGATCAGCACGTAGGTCTCGGCCTTGTCGGCGGCGATCTCGTATTTTCGCCGTACCGATTCGCCGCGGACGACTTCCTCATCCGCTGCCTCGGCGAAGAACTCGTTGATCGCGGTGAGAACCGTATCGATGCACTCCAGGAGGATTTCACTTTCCAGATGAGACAGATCGCGCTGCTCGACCTGTTTGTTGCTCCCGCCGCCAAGCAGTTTCTGGACCCATTCGATGGCGGTCCGGCCTGGCAGGATAATCACGCCGACCTCACGCTGTTCGATGTAGATGGGCATGATGTAGTCGGTGCACTCGGCCACCAGCTTGCGGGCCTCGGCCCCGTAGAACTGCGTCATCTGCGGCTCGTCGAACTGGATCACCTCATCCAGCAGGAGGCTGAGCAGGTCGGAGATCCTGCGCGAGGCCTTGACGACGAAGTCGCGCAGGGCCTCCATGGATTCGCCGACGAACCGGGTCGGTTCGGTCCAGTCGAACTCGCGGGTGTTGGGGTGTTCGACCACGGACGTCGGCGCATTGCGGACGGCGTCCATGAGCATTCGAAGCGTGATCGGATTGGTTCGGATTTTCTTTCGCATGCTGGTTAATCGGTCTGGAATTCGTCGAACATCACCGCATAAATGCCCGGCCTGCGTTTGGGCCAGAGCAGGTTGTTGAGTTTGTCGCGCAGCTCGCGTTTGATCCGGTTCTGGTTGGTCGAGCCCAGCACGTCCTTGACTGTCAGACCGCCAAGGTAGGTAATCATCAGGTCCTTGACTTCCCGCTTCTTCTCATCCAGCCGAGCCTGGACAGCCTCCATGTAGTTGGTCTTGACCTTCAGGACGATTACGGCGATCAGGTACGAATGGCCCCGGTCGGATTTCAGCGAGACGGTGATCCGGTCGAACGTGTGGTAGCTGAAGTCGAAATCATCTTCCGGCGGGGCGTCCAGGACGTCGGGGACGGGTTGGCCTGCCTCGGCCGAGCTGGGTCCTCCCGAGCGGATGAGCATGGTCACGCCTACCCCGGCCAGTGAGGCGACAACCGCGGTGACCGTGGCGATCAGGATGCCCGTCAGCTTGCCCGGCTGCTTCTCTGCCCCGGAACGGGACTTGGCCTTGGCGGGGGCCTTGTCGTCTTTGGTTGTTTCCTTCGCCTCTGCCATGGGTGTTCACTACTCCTCAACGGCAAGCAGAACGACTTGCTGGTTTTCGGTGGTTCGGAATCGGCTGGCCCAGAGGTTGCCCGGGCCCAGCGAGAAGGTCCGAATCCGGCTGTCATCTTGCAAATGCTGCGCCAGATGACGCCGCACGTGTCCCTCGATGGCCTGACCACGGCGGCTGCCGACCATGATTCTCTGGTCGAAATCCGCGATATCGGGGCAGAACACGAGGATGTATATCCTGATTCCGTCTTCGTTTACGTACTGCTCAAACTGGCGGCAGACCCGGTCCAGCTCGGCTTGGGAAGGCTCGTCCAGGATCGTCCCGTGTCCACTGAAAAATACCGAAGTCGGGTAGCTGTTCCGGACAGTCGCCTCTACATTCATCGCTTCGAGAGCGAAGGAATTTTGGCGCATCTGGTTAAAAAGTTCGCGCATGCGGTCTTCGTCGTAGTCTCGGACTTCCCTGCGGATCTTCCGGTCGTCCTCGGGCATGGGGTACTTGATGCGCCGCCAGTCCTTCTGGTCGCTGTTGCGTCGGCCCAGAAGCAGATCGGGTATTCCCATCCCATGGATGGCCCGCTCGAACGAGCCGCGCCCGGCGTAAAACAGGTCCGGGCTCTTCTCGGTCGCGAAGGCCTGGAGCAGCACGAAGAACGCCAGCAGCAGTGTGACCATGTCCGAGAAGGACACGATCCAGGCTGGTACATCGTCTTCGTCGTCAGCGGGTTGGAGGTTCTTGCGGGCCATGATCAGTCGTACATGTTCTTGTTGAGGATGGTGATCGCCACCAGCGGCGCATCACTTCCGAGCGTCTTGACTTCTCCCAGGTCGGTGGCCGAAATCCCCAGTCTCTCCGGGTCCATGTGCCCCTCGCGGCTGCAGTGGCGGACAAGGGCGAGGCTTCTTTCGGTGGCCAGCTGGTCGCTGCGCTGGACTGTGCTGGAGCGACATTCGCGGAAGATGACCACGCTGGATTCGTCCATTCGCACGAACTCCAGGAGCCTGGGCAGAAACTCCTGCCGGGCCTTTGCGGTCAACTGGGCGGTGTTTCCCTCAAACAGGTACGCCGAAGGCACGTAGAGTGTCCTTCGGTCCTTGAGGTGGTCGGCTTCGGCATTGTGATCGATGACTCTGGGAAACCGAACCGCCTTGTGGCTGTCGATGGTCTTCTTGTTGCTTCCCTTGGGCGTGACCTGCTCGCTTTCCGGCGGGGGGATCGCCCCGGTGTCGGAGAACTTGTTGCGGAAGATCGACTCCATGCGGATATGGTCGAACAGGCCGGCGATCTTGATCCGCTCCTCCTGCTCGAAGGTCGAGAACGTCAGCAGCAGCACAAAGAAGCACAGCAGCAGCGTCATGCAGTCACTGAACGTGACGATCCAGCCCATACCCGGGCCCTTGTCTTCTGGACGAGGCTCTTTGGGCATGGCTCAGAACTCCGGTTTGAATTCGCGACGCTGGTGGGTGGAGATGAACGCCTGCATCCGGTCGCGCACGGCCGTCGGGCTGTCACCGTGGACCAGGCCCAGGATGCCCTCGACAACCATCTCGCGCATCGTGCCTTCGGCCTTGGACCGTAACGCCAGCTTGCCCGAGAGGGGGATGAACATCAGGTTGGCCAGGATCGCCCCGTAGAACGTGGTGATCAACGCCACCGCCATGCCCGCTCCGATCTGGTCGGGCGACTCGAGCGAGCCGAGCATCTGGACCAGACCGATCAGCGTGCCGATCATCCCGAACGCCGGGGCAGAAGCGCCCATGAAGTCCAGCAGCTTCTTGCCATTGCCATGCCGTTCGGACAGATAGGCGATTTCCAGCTCCAGCTGGGCCCGGATCTCGCGCTGGTCGGTCCCGTCGATGACCATCTGCAGCGCCCGGATCATGAACGGATCTTTCAGGCTGTTTAGGTGCTGTTCCAGGGCCAGGGCCCCGTCGCGGCGGTTGATGGCCGTGAAGTTGACCAGCTTCTGTATGACGTCCTGCTGGGTCGGTGCGCGGTAGAGCAGCGTCTTCTTGGTCACCGACATCAGCTGGAGAAAGTTCTTCAGCGGGAAGTGGATCAGCGTCGCCGAAAGCATGCCGCCGACGACGATCATCATCGAGGGGAGATGGATAAAGACCAGCGGACTGGACCCGGAGATCACAGATACGATAACGCAACCGAACCCGGCTGCCAGACCTATGATCGTCGCGATGTCCAATGGTTGCTCCCGTCTTTATGGGCCGGCCTCTGCCTCCTGCTGCAGAAGCTTGAGCTTCGGCAGCTTCTCGATCAGCAGGGCCACGAGCTTCGGGTCCTGGATCTCGGCGATGGCGCGTCCGGCCTTTTTCGTATCCATGCTGTCCAGAATCAGCAGGGTCTGCTTGATGTTGCCGGCCTTGTAGCAGTTGGTCAGGTTCTCTGCTGCCTGATCGGCCTGCATGCCCTCAAACATCGCTGCCTGTTTCCGGGCGGCTACGCGTTCCTGTTGCGTGTACTGCATCCGCGTCTGTTCCAGTTCGGCCTTGGCCTGTCGGATCCGCTTGGCGGCGGATTCAAGACGCGTTGTTTCCTGCTGGAGGTCTTGGGCCAGTCGTTCCAGGTCCTGTCGCTGGAGGTCCAGACGTTGCTGTTCGGTCTCGACCTGCTTGCTCCGAGCCTGCGCCTCGGCGATCTTCTCCCGGTACAGCTTCAGCACGTCCTGGACTTGGGTCTCGGACGGGCTGAGCTGTTCCAGCTTCTCCAGACTTGACTTGTTGTCGGCATATACACCGGCCTGCTTTACTTGTTCGATGGTTTCCTGCTCGGGCGTCGGCTGGTCGCTCTGCGATCCCCCCGAAAGCAGAAGACCGGCCAGGAGGGACCCGCCGAAGAAGCCCGCCACGGCCATGCCGAGTATCACCAGCGTCCAGGTCCGCCCGAGCTTCTCGATGAATGGAATCTTCAACTTCATGTCATTCTCCCGATGGGTTACTGGACCTGCCCGGCCAGGCGAAGGGTGAAACCGATCGCGGCCGATTCATCCAGCTGTTTCTGTTCCTGCCTGCGCAACTCCTGCTGGTACTTCTCGTTAGCACGCTGGCGCAGCTTTTCGTATGTCTTGCGTTGTCGGCGGATTTCGACCAGTTCGGCCATCCGCTTGTCCCGCAGGCCGTGAAGCTCTTTCATCTGCTGTTCCAGCCCACGAAGCCTCTGGTCGACCCCGGGCGTCGAACTCATCCACACGCCCTGCCGGGCGATGCGGGTGGCCAGGTCCAGCCGGGCCATCTGCTCCAGCAACTCCGCCAACAGCTGCTTGCGGGACTCGATGGCCTTGGCGGTCAGGTGGATGCGGCCACTGACCTCAGCCACCGAGGCCCGGGCGGCGGATTCCCGCTTCTCGGTCACGTCCAGCACGCGCTGCAGAGGCCAGTGGAATTTCTTCATGGTCTACCTGCCTGTTGCCTATCGTCCCTGCCCGGGCTCGCTGCCGGGGTTGTCTTCCTGGCGGGTCTGGAAGCTCCACCGTCCGGTGATCTCCCGCATCCGCTTGACCGTTTCGCTGAGCTTCGTGGTCGTGTTGTTCTGCTGGATCAGCAACTGGCGGATCGGCTCGATCAGTTCAATCGCCAGGTCGATCCGCGGGTTGGCACCCGGTGCCAGGGCCCCGATGTTGATCAGGTCCTCAGCCGCGTCGTAGGTCGACCAGATCGCCCGTATGCGCTTGGCTGCTTCCAGATGGTCCTTCGAACATATCATCGGCATGAGGCGGCTGACGGATTGGAGAATATCCACAGCCGGGTAATGTCCCTGCTCGGCCAGTTTCCGCGACAGCACGATGTGGCCGTCCAGCAGCGAGCGGACCGTATCGGCGACAGGGTCGGACAGGTCGTCGCCCTCGACCAGGGTCGTCAATATGCCCGTAATCGAGCCGTGTTCGTTGCAGCCCATCCGCTCGGTGAGCTTCGGCAGGAGGCTGAAGACGCTGGGGCAGTAGCCCTTGGTTGTCGGCGGTTCACCGGCGGCCAGGCCGATCTCCCGCTGGGCCATCGCGAAGCGCGTAATCGAGTCCATCATAAACAGCACGTCTTTGCCCATGTCGCGGAAGTACTCGGCGATGGTCACTGCCAGAAAGGCCGACTTGACCCGCTGGATGGCCGAGGCGTCGGACGTGGCCACGACCACCACCGACCGGGCCAGCCCTTCGGCGCCCAGCGATTCTTCCAGGAACTCGCGGACCTCCCTGCCTCGCTCGCCGACCAGGGCCAGGACGTTGACCTGGGCGCTGGAGGAACGGGCGATCTCGCCCAGCAGCGTACTCTTGCCCACCCCCGCCCCGGCAAAGATGCCGATCCGTTGCCCCTTGCCGCAGGTCAACAGCCCGTCAAACGAGCGGATCCCGAATTCAAGCGGCTCGGTGATGCGCATCCGGTCCATCGGGGCAGGGGCGTTGGCCTCCAGCGAGCGAACGTCCGTGCCGCCGATCGGGCCCTTGCCGTCGATCGGCTTGCCCATCGCATCGACCACGCGTCCAAGGATGCCCGGCCCCAGCCGCAGCGTCCGCGGACCCCTGCGGGCGATGACCGGATCGCTCGGGCAGATGCCTTCCACACCCTCAAGGGGCATGAGAATGCGGTGCTCGTTGGAAAAGCCGATCACCTCGGCAGGGACGCGTCGCCCGTCGATCATCTGGATGTCGCAGATCTGTCCGACCCCCACGGTCGGGCCCTGGGACTGGACGGTCATCCCCGCCACGCGCACCACCTTGCCCCGGCAGGGCAGCAGGTCGAGCTGGTCGAGGCAGCCAGCGTGTTGCAGCAGGTCGATCATGCCTTGCCGTCCTCTCCGAGCATCGCCTCGCCGATGGTGCGGAAGTGGTCGTCTATGCGCGACTCGACGTGTCCTTCCCGGGTCTCGACGACGCACTCGCCCCTGGCCACGGCCGGGTCGCAGACAAACCGCATCTTCTGGCTGCCGCCGGACTGGTCGGCCTGCTGGGCGATCTGGCACTGGTCGTGGTCGTCCGGGTTCAGGTGGACGGTCACTTCCTGGCGGGTCGGCACGCGGAGCATCGCCTCGCGGACGATGGGCTCGATCCGCACGCGACCGTCTTGGATCTCCTGCATCACGACCTTGCGGGCGATCTGCAGGGCCAGCTCAAGCAACTGTCCCTCGGCGTGGTCGATGATCTCCTGTCGGACCGATTCGACGCGTGCGGTCGCCTCGGCCAGGGCCTGTATCGCTGAGCGACACTCGGCCTGCTGGGCCTGGGCCTGGCTGCGGAGCTGGTCCTTGAGCTTTTCGACCGGGTCGGGCCCGGCCGGCCTGGGCGGTTGGAGTTGCCGCGCCAGGGCCTTGAGGCCTTCGGGGCCGAGTTTGCCGCCAACGCGGACGGCCAGCAGCGGGCCGGGGATTTCCAGGCAGACTTCTTGCATGATGAAAGCTTACTCGTCCTCGAAGATCAGCATGTTCTGGCTGTTGAGGTCGAACATGATGTCGACGATCTGGCTGCGGGCCTTTTCCAGTTCCTTCTTCGGAGGCTTGCTCAGCAGCGACATTTCTTCGTCCAGGGCGTTTTCGACGCGTTCGGAGATGTTCCGCCGGATCTTCTCGATCGTCGGCTCGTCGGCATCGTAGAGGGCCACTGCCAGCGTGTTCGGTTCGACGCCGCGAAGGATTTCCTGCATGGTCCGGTCTTCGACCTTCTGGACGTCTTCCCAGGCGACCATGAGTTTCTTGATTGCTTCGGCTGCTTCTTCATCCTGCTCACGGATGCTCTTGAGCAGGTCCTGGCGCGGCCCCTGTTCCAGGCCTCGCAGGAGCATGGCGACTTTCCGGTACTGCTGTCTCTTCCTGCCGCCTTCGACGAGTTCCTCGGCGTCGCCGCGGAGGGACTCGATGGATTTGAGTCGTGCCTGGACCGCCCGGGCGATGCGGACCTTCGTGTTGATCGGCGCGCCGGAGCAGGTGGCCAGGAAGTGGACGACCTTCTGGCGGATTTCCGGCTCGATCATCGGCATCAGCTGGATGCTCTTGGCTGACGGCAGTTCGGAGATAACCAGGGCGGCCACCTCAGCCGACTCGCCGTTGAGCACTTCGGCCAGGTCGTCGATCCGGGCCTCGCGAATTTCGTGGAACGGGTCGCGACTGCGGACGAGGAAGTTGACCTTGTTGAGCACCTCGCGGGATTGCTCGGAACCGAGGGCTCCCTCGATCATCTGGCGGACGAAGGCGACCTGGTCGTTCATCTGTCCCTGGAGGAACATTTCCAGCTCTTCCTGAAGCTCCTCGGCAGCCTGTTCCCTGCCAATGCCTGCCGAGTAGAGGCAGGAGATCTCCGCCCCGACGGCCGCCATGGCATCCGAGGAGATCGTCCCCATCAACTCGGTGGCCGAGTCGGGGTCGAGGGTCATCAACAGCATGGCGGCTTTCTGGCGCCCTGTTCTAGGCATCGCAAACGTCTCCTTCTTCGCTTTCAGCCCAACTGACAAACAGTCGCTTGAGTTTCTTGGGGTCCTTGTACATCACTTGGGCCAGCTTGACGTGCAGCGGCGTGTCCTCGGGCAACTCGCCCCGCAGGTCGTAGCCCTGGAAGATGTGATCTCCCTTGACCTTGGCGGCGGACGGGGCCTTCTTGGCCGTCCCGACCGGCTTCTGCGGTTGGGCCTTTCTGTTCTTCTGGCCGAGCAGTCCCATCATTCCACCTCTTCCGCCCCGCTCTCGACCCAGCTGCGGAACAGCTGCTTGACGCGCTCGGGCTTGGTCTTCATCAGCACGGCCACCTTGCGGGCCACCGGGGCGTCCTCGGGCAGATCGTCGAAGTCGATCTCCTCTTCCTCATCGCCTTTGCGCCGGCGGTTGCGGGCTGCGACGGCCTCGGGGCTGTTGTCGTTTTCGTCGTATTCTGTCTCGTCGTACTCCAGCAGTTTGCCATCCGAGGTATACTGTCCCTCCAGTGCTGCCTGCTTGGGCCCCTCCAGGGCGGCCTGGGCCTGGGCTTCCATTGCCTTGGTCGACGCCGCGGCCAGGCGGGCCTGGGCCTTGGCCTCGCGCCGACGCGGGGCTGTGCTGATCCACAGTGCAGCCAGCGCCCCGATTACCAGCAAGCCCAGCGAGAGTCGCTTGCCCAGCTCGAGGAAGAACTCCGTGGTGGTCTGTTCATCCAGCGGCGATTCCTTCTGGGCGACGTCCAGGAAGGGCACGTTGCGGACGGTCACCACATCCTGGGTGCGGGTGGCACCGACGGTCGAGCGGATCAACTCGGTCAGTTCGCCCAGCCGCTGCTGGGTCACCTGCGGGTCGGAGGTGTCTCCAGGCAGGTTGACCACGGTGGCTACGGAAATCTGCACGGGCTTGCCCGGGGTCTCCACGACCACCGAACGGGCCGAGTCGAAGGCGTACTGGATCTCCTCGGTCATCTCCTTCGTGCTGCCGCCATTGCGACCCACGCTGGCCGGGATGCCGTTGCTGGCGGGCATGGCGGTGGCCCGGCCGGTGTCCGACTGCTTGGAGGTCATCGATTCGTGGATCGGCACTTTCGAGTCGCGGTCGACGGTCTTCTGCTCGGTGGTCTTCTGGATGTGCTGGAGCTCCACGGCCACCTGCACGCGGTAGTTGTCCGGGCCGAGCATGGGCTCGAGGAGCTTTTCGATCTTGATCGTCATCTCTCGTTCGATCGAGAGCTGGTGTTCCATGAACGTCGAGGCCTTGGTGACCGTCTCGTCGCCTTTCTCTCCCTCGATCAGGTTGCCGTGGTTGTCGACCACCGAGACGTCCTTGGGGTCCAGGCCCCGGACGGCCTTGGAAACCATGTAGACGATCGCGCGGGCATTGCTGCTGCCGAGCCTCGCCCCGGGGCTGAGGGTGACGATCACGCTGGCCGAGGCCTGGCGTTCTTCCGGGCGGGCAAATGCGCTTCGCTGGCTGGGGACGATGTGAACCCGCACACCCTCGATGCCTTCGATCTGGCGGATCGAACGGGCCAGCTCGCCTTCCATCGCCTGGCGGATGCGTTCGTTGGTCACGTTCGGGCTCATCCCCGGGCCCATGTCGTCCAGCAGCTCCAGCCCGGGCGAGCCGGCAGAGGGCAGGCCTTCTTTGGCCAGCGTCAACCGCAGTGAGGCAACCTGCTCCTTGGGCACGTAGATGCTGCTGGAATCGGCGGAGAGCTCGTACTCCACGCCGGCCTCTTCGATCTTCTCGACGATCAGCGCTGCGTCGTTCTGCCCCAGCCCGCCGTAGAGCAGGGCCATCTTCGGCTTGGTGACGATGCCGTACGTCACCAGCGTGCCGATCAGGCAGCCAGCGACCGAGCCGAGAATCAGCACGCGCTGGGCCATCGAGGCCTTGTTCCAGAGATCTTTGAAGTATTGTTTCAAGTTGCCCACGGTCTTGTTTCCCTGACTAGACGGTTAGCGGACGGTCTCAGATCTGCATGTTGGCGGTGGTTTTGTACGCCTCGATCATCTTGTTCCGCACGCCCATCAGCAGCTTGAAGCTCATGTCGGCCTTGGCGGTGGCGTTGATCACCGGCAGGACGTTGTCGGTCTTGCCGGTCAGAAGGTCCTGCAGAGCGGAGTTGGCCTTCTGGTGGTCGGTGTCGATGCCGTCGACAGCGTTTTTCAGCATGTCGCCGAAGTCTGCCTTCGCAGATGGGCCGTTCTGCTGTGCCTGCTGGAGCTTGTCAGCCCACTGGATTTGCCCGATTCCTGATATTCCGTTGATTCCGGCCATGGTTTGGCTCCTTTGGCGGTTGTGCGGGGTTACCGCAGAAGTTCCAGACTGGTCTCGACCATGTCCTGGTAGCGTCGCATCGAGGCGACGTTGGCCTGGTAGGCTCGCGTGGCGGCCATCATGTTCATCAACTCCATCGGGATCTCGACGTTGGACATGGTCACGAATCCGTTCTCGTCGGCATGGGGATGGCTGGGGTTGTAGACGTGCTTGAAATCCCGTCGCATGTCCGGGACGATCTGCTCGATGGTGATCCCGTTGATCCCGTCTTCCTCGGACTCCAGGATCACTTCCTTCCGGGCGTAGGGCTCCTGGGAGTCGGTGCGGACGGTGTTGGCATTGGCGATATTCTGCGTCGCCACGTTCATCCGCAGGCCTTCTGCCCGAAGGCCCTGGACGGCCAGGTTGTACGGGTTGGTTATCGGTTGGATCGGCATGGTTTGAATCCTCGGGATCAGCCTTCGGTCTTCATGGCCATTTCGAACTGCGTGTAGGTCTTCTTGACCAGGCGCATCATCGTCTTGTATCGCCCGGAGTTGCTCATCAGCTGGGTGATCTCGTTGTCGAGGCTCACGTCGTTGCCGTCCACGCCGACCGGCGTGGTCATCGGCTGGTACAACTCAGCCTTGATGTCCTTGAGATCGAAGCGGCGCCCGGGGCGCTGCAGCTCCGCCTGCAGGGCGTCTTCGAACTTCACGTCCTGTCGGATGTAGCCGGGCTTGCGCAGGTTGGCGATGTTGTTGGCGATCGCCTTCTGTCGCAACTCGTAGGCCTTAGCGGCCGTGGATGCGAGGCTGACTATATCTGGAGTTCGCGGCATGGCTGAATCTCCTGGGTGTTGGGGTCTTGGCCTTCGTCGCGATACCTGCGGAGTTTGCTTCGCAGGGTCCGGTCGGTAATGCCCAGCAGTCGGGCGGCCTTGGCCTGGTGGTCTTCGGTACGCCGCAGGGCCTCGAAGATCGCCCGCCGCTCGAGCTCCTGGAGCTTCAGGCTGTTGCTGCGCGAGGGCTTGAGACTGACCGGCTGGGCAAGCTCCTGGCGGAGATGCGGCGCGTCGTCGAGGCTCAGCACGTCGCTGCTGCCCAGGGCCAGCAGGGCCCGGACGGTGTTTCGCAACTGGCGGACGTTGCCCGGCCAGTCGGCGGCGTAAAGCGTTTCGAGCAGTTCGCGGTCGACCTGGTTGATCCGCCGCCCGGTCTGGCCGGCGTAACGGGCGATGAAGTGCGCGACCAATGCGGGGATGTCTTCCCGACGCTGGGCCAGGGCGGGTACGTCCAACCGCAGGCCGCTGATGCGGTAGTACAGGTCGCGGCGGAAATCGCCCTTCTCGACCTGCTCGGCCAGGTTGCGGTTGGTCGTGGCGATTACGCGGACGTTGACGCGGATCGTCTCGCTGCCGCCGACGCGCTCGATGTCCTGGCTTTCCAGGACACGCAGCAGCTCGGCCTGGAGTCGCCCGGTGGTTTCGGAAATCTCGTCCAGCAGCAGCGTCCCGCCGTCGGCGCGTTCGAAACGGCCTTTGCGACGGCCGACCGCACCGGTAAAGGCGCCTTTCTCGTGGCCGAACAGCTCGCTCTCCAGCAGAGACTCATTCAGCGCGGCACAGTTGACGCGGATGAAGGGCCCGTTGGCCCGGCGGCTGTGACGGTGGATGTACTGGCTGATCAGTTCCTTGCCCGTCCCGCTGGGGCCACCCACCAACACGGGCAGGGACGTCGGCCCGATGCGACGGGCCAACTGGAGGCAATCGGACAGGGCCTGACTGGTCCCGATAATGCTGCCCTCTGCTGCGCTGCCCAGCCCGTACGGTGCCAGGCGGTCCAGCAGGGCGGAAATTGTTTCCGGCGACAGGGGCGCGGCCAGCAGGTCGAACGCCCCGGCCCGCATGGCTGCGACAGCTTGGTCGAGCGTTGCCTGATCGGTCACGACCGCCACAGGCAGCTCGGGACTGATCCGCGCGATCTGGTCGAGGCTGGCCTCGATCGAGTCGCCGCTGTCGGTATGCACAATCGCCGCCGCCCAGTTGCCGTTCCGCAGCGCATCGAGGGCCTGCTTGAGGCTGCCTGCAAGTTGGCCGTGGATGGCCCGGGCGGCCAACTGCTCGAGGATCATCGGAGCGGCCTGGCCTTGCGGGTCGATCAACAGGATGCCGTGGCTGGCGATTCGCATTTGAGGGCTGGGTCCTTTCGATTACAGGTTGCTGTACGGGTCGTTAGGTTTGGCGAGCACTTCGTCGACCTCGGTCTCCAGATCGCTGCGGTTCTTGATCCGCCAACGGAGGATACGGTCCTGGATCTGGGCGACTTCGGCCCAGGGGCTGTTGGGGTATTCCTGGATCAGCAGCTGATACTTCTCGCGGGCCCGGGCCACGTCGCGGTTGCGGAGGCAGTTGCCGATCTGCAGCAGGATCCAGGGGCGGTCGGCCTTTTCGGACCGGGGCAGGGCCAGGCGGTAGAAGTACTCGGCGGCGGGGATCTGCTCGGCCTTGTAGAGGTTGTCGCCCAGGCTCATCAGCTCGGCAGGGTCGTTGCCCGCGCCGGCCTGGGCAGCCTGGATTCTCGCTTTCAGCGTGGCCGGCAGATCGTCCGGGATCGCCAGGGCAGCGGGGCTGTTGTCGTTGTCGGTCTGGGGCTGCGGATCGGCCTGGTCGGCGGGCTCGGCGTCATTGCCCGCGACCTGCTCATCGGCTTCTTGCCGTGCCTGGGGCTGGGTGTGCTCGTCGGTCTGGTCAGGCTGCTGTGCGGCCTGTTCAGCTTGCTGACTGCTGGAAGGAACCTGCTGTGTCTCGGCGGCGGCTTGGGGCTGCTGCTCTTTCGGCCGGGCGGGTTGGACGGAGTTGATCGGGTCCTGCCCGCGTGATCCGAGCCCGAGGTGGACCGGAATCAGCTCGTCTTTGTACGTGCGGATGCCCTGCAGTTCCGGCGTCTGCCCGCCGGGCTGGGTTGCTTCGGCCGGCCGGTCGGCCACGACCGGGTCGATCTGGATCTCAGGCGTCTGGGTATTGGCGTCTTCGCGCTGGCCGGACGACTCGGACGGTGCCTGCACCGTCGCCTGCCACAGGTCCCACATGCTGTTGCGGACCTCTCGGCCGGGCGTCTGCTGGGGCTCTTGGGCCCGGGCCGGGCCCATGCCCATAGCCGCCACAAGCAGGATTGTCGTCCACAGGAACGTTCTCACTGCTGGTCCTCCTGGTCGGGGCTCTGGCTGGGCTCTGTCGTGCCTGCTTTGGCGACTTCGGCAGCCTTGTCGTACTGCTGCTGGAGGATGTAGGCGCGGGTCAGCATTTTGCGGGCCAGCGCGAGCGTTTCGGCCTGTTGGCTGGCCTTGAGGATCTGTTCGAGTACGGCGACGGCCTGGTCTGTCTGATCATTGTCCAAAAACAGTTGGGCCATCTCGCAGCCGGCCTGCCAGGTCGACTCGTTGGATTCCAGTAGCGGCCAGACCTCTGTGTATGCGCCGATCGCCTGCGGATCTTCGTTGGCAGCCAGGCCCCGGGCGACTTCGAGTCCCAGCCGGCCCCGGAACGGGTCGGCATCCATGCCGGGCGTTTCCCTGGCATTGAGGATTGCTTCCACCGCTCGGCCGGGCAGGGCCATCGCGCGGTAGGCCCTGGATTCCAGAAGGGCCCGATCGCAATGTTGCTCATCGGTGAGCTTGAAGTTCTGCAGCCCCCGCAGCGTGCTGAGGGTTCGCATGGGCTTGTCGCGGTCCAGCTGGACGCGGGCCAACTGGAACATCGACCGGATCTCCTGCTCTTCTGTGGCTGCATCGGCCAGGGCCCGATAGAGGTACAGGGCGGCCTGGTCGTGCTGTCCGGTCCGGCTGAAGCTCCTGCCGAGCATGTACATCGCATCGTTGGTGTGTGCGGTTTCGACGTTGGTGTAGCCCAGGTACCGCTCCAGCCAGCGGATTGCGGCCGGATGGTCGTCCTGCAGGAAGAAGCATCGGCCCACGCCGAAACTGGCCGAGGCCCGCGAGAGTGGCGAGAGGTTGTCTTCGTAGAGTTCCCGGTAGATTCGCCGGGCCGAGTCGACCATGCCGCTTTCCAGCGTCACGTTGCCCAGCGTCACCCAGGCCTCGTCGGCGCGGAAGGTCGGGTACTGGTCGATCAGCGTCTGCAGGTCTTCCCGGGCGGCAGGGAAGTTGCGGACCTGCAGGTAGATCTGCACGCTGCGAAGCAGGGCCAGCGGGGCGGTCTCGGCATCGTGGCCGAAACGGTTGACGATCTGGTGGTAGTTGTTCAGCGCGCTCTGCAGGCTCCGGGGGTCGCCCATCGCCTCGAGCATCCTGCCCATGCCCAGATGGGCCTTGGCGATTCGCGTGTCGTAGGGCAACTGGGCGTCGAGCCGCTGCCAGATCTTGTTCGACTCGCCGACGTAGATGCTCTGCTGCTGCTTGACGTCATCCAGTGTCCGCGGGTCGTAGATCTTCAGCCCGTCACCTTCCAGCCGCGCGATCAGGCCGGTCGATCCGCAGGCCCGCTCGGCCAGGAGGATCGGGTCGATCGACGTCTCGTACATCGTGATCGAGCGTTTGCGGCTTGCGGGGCTGACCTTGCTGTCCCAGACTACGTTCAGGTCGGTCATCGCGGCGATCCGCTGGAACAGCTGGCTGATCGGGGCCTGTCGGCAACGGATCGAGACGTTTCGGCCCTGTCCGACGGGCAGCATTTCCACGCCCAAAAGTCCGCCTGCCAGCAGTCCCTCTCCGTCGGAGATCAGGTTGCGGAACTGTTGACGCGTCAGGCCCGCGAAGGGGTCTCTGGGGTTGTCCCATGTCCAGCGGAGCGTGTCGTTCTCGTTGTAGAAGGTCAGGGCCTTCTCGGTCAGCACGCGTCCGATGAGGAAGTGGCAGTCGCCGGCGAGGCTGGTCTGGCTCTGCATGGCCCCGAGGGTGGTCAGGGCGGCGTAGGCCTGGGCGCGGCTGAGCAGGAACTGTCCGTTACGGGCGTGCATCCTGCCCATTTCGTAGTAAGCGCTGGCCCGGACGATGGGCGAATCGGACCGCGAGGCGGCTTCGAGCATCAGCTGGGCCTGGTCGGGCTGACCCATGCGGTCGAGGCACTGGCCGATCCGCAGCCGCATGAAGTCCCGCAGGGAGGCCAGCTTGGCCGTGTCACCGGCAGCCTGGAGAAGGGTCGAATACTGCGGCAGGGCCAGGCGGTAGGCCTTCTCGGCGAAGGCCTGTTCAGCCGTTGACCAATTGGTTCCGCTGCCGGTGGCGATCGGCAGGGATTTCTCGAAGTTCTCGGTCTCCGGGTCGCTCTGGCCGGCTTGGCTGTTGCCCTGGGAGATGTTCGCTGCGACCGGGTTGACCGGCTGTTGGATGACCACAGGCGGCTGAGCGTTGGTCGGTTGGGGCTTGGGGCGGTTCAGCAGGACGACCACGGCGAGCATCAACAGAAGGCTGTTGCCCACGATGACCAGGGTGGTCAGGGGCAGCCGCTGGAGCAGGGAGGGCCTGTCCACTTCGGGCTCGGCCACGTCCTCCGGCTCCGGCTCGGGTTCATCGTCCTTCAGGCCCAGGTCGGGCTTGGAAGCCTGCTTCTTGAGCATGCCGTCGATGGCGTCCTGGCTGAGGGCTTTGGGTTTATCCTTCTCGGGGGCCTCGCCGATCTGTCCGGCCTGCTTGGCCACGGCCCGCTTTGCGATAATCGAGTCTATGTCATCCTGGCTCATCTTCTCAACGGGAGTCTGGCCTGGTGCTGCCGGGGCGGCCTGCTCCTGCGTCGCCGGCTGGGCGGCGGGAACTTCTGCGGGGGCGGCTGCCTTGGCGGCCTTTGCGGCGATCATCGCGTCGATGTCATCCTGGGCCATTTTCTCTGCCGGCTGGGCGGCGGGAGCTTCTGCGGGGGCGGCTGCCTT
>JBKHDI010000086.1:0-15986 GCA_046541415.1 Phycisphaerae bacterium
CAGCAGGTCCTGATTGCGCCATTCCTTGAGCTTTTCGCCGCTGTCGGCGCTTCGGCCTCCGCGTCTGCGGGGGCTGCGTCGCGATGGTTTGCGGTCGCGGTCTGCGCCGCCGCCTCCGCCGCCGGTATCGCCGCCGCGTCCGCGACGGTGGGTCGGTGGCGGGGCCGGCTGGGCGGGCTGACGGCGCGGGCCGCCGCCTCCGCCGCCGGTGCCGGTTCTGGGGGGCCTGGAGCGCGAGGGCCTGGGCGGAACATAATCGGGTTTCTCGACGCGGATGACCTTGGGTCCCTGCAGGGCGGCGGGCTTGGGCACGACCTGCGGGCCTGCGGGCTTGACGTCGTCGTCTTGCTCGTCGGGCTTGCCGGATTCGTCCGCCGGGGCCTGGGCTTGCTGCTCTTGCGGTTCAGGGGCCGGGGCCTGGGCGGCGACTTTCGGTTCCTCAGGTTGCGCGGCCGGGGCGGGCGGCTCGGCGGGGGCTTCCGGCTCGGCCGGTTGCGGCGGCTCGGCGGGCGTCTCGGCCTGGACCGGCTCGACCGGCTCGGCGGGCTGTTCTTCTTCAGGCTCGACGACGGCGGGCTCTTCCGATTCGGCGACCACGGCGGGTTGTTCTTCCGGCTCGCCCGCTTCTTCCGGCTGTTCCTGCTCGGCCTCGACAGCTTCGGTTTCGGGCTCTTCCTGTTCTTCTTCCTTGCCGGACTTGCGTTTGCGTCGCTGTCTCTCGGCCTCGGCGCGGGCCTGTTCCAGGTCCACGTGCTCGGAGGTCTCCACGGCCGTGCCCTGCGCCGACTCGCTGAACCACTCGCGGATGGTCGCCTGCAGTCCGGCGGAGACCGTGCTCATGTGGTTCTTGATGTCCAGCCCCTCGGCGCGGCATTTTTCGAGAATGACCTTGCTGGTCACGCCGATCTCGCGGGCTAATTCAAATACGCGGGTTGCCAAAGGAACCTCCCAGCGGTTGCTGATTCGGTTTGTCTGCGACCGTAGTGCGGGTTACGGGCCGACGAGCGGTTTACTGACCGCTCTGGCTGTCGGCGGACCGGTTGGGGTCCTCGTCGGATTCTGTCTCTTCGTTGGTTTCGTCGGTCGGATCGGCCCCGGCTGAGGGCGTCTGGGCCTGCGGCTGGGGTGCCGGGGCCTGCTGGGCAGCTTCGACGGCCTGGGCTTCGGCCTGTTCGGACACCGCTTGGCCGGCAGGCGGTTGTGTCGTCGGCGATTCGCTCGCCGCCGGGGCGGGGGCCTGCTGGGCAGACTCGCCGGCCTGTTCTACGGCAGGGGCTTGCGGGGCGGCCTGCTTTTCGACTTCTGCCTGCTTGGCCTTGGCCTGGGCTTCGGCGACCCGACGGGCCTCTTCGGCACAGGAGATCACGATTGCCTGGGCCAGGTCGCGATTCAGGCCCAACTCGTTGATCAGCGGCTCGGGGCCCACGTCTTCGATGTCCAGCACGTTGACCATGCCCATCGCCGCGATCTTGTCGACCACGGTCGAGTCGACGCCCTGGACGTTCCGCAGGGCAGTTTCCAGCGTGTCCAGGCCGGCATTGAACTCCTTGGGCGTCAGGATGTCGATGTCCCAGCCGGTCAGCCGGGCAGCCAAGCGGACGTTCTGGCCTCGCTTGCCGATCGCCAGGGACAGTTGATCGTCTGTGACGACCACGGTGGCCCGGCCCAGCTCGAAGCACAGGGCGATCTCGGTCACCTCGGCAGGTTTCAGCGCGTTGGCGATGAGGATCTTGGACGATTCGTTCCAGCGGACGATGTCGATTTTCTCACCGCCGAGTTCGTCGACGATGTTCCGGATGCGGCTGCCCCGCATGCCCACGCAGGCGCCGACGGCGTCGACTTTCGGGTCCAGGCTGGTAACGGCGACTTTGGTGCGATAGCCGGCTTCGCGAGCAAGGGCCTTGACTTCGATGATCCCTTCGGCCACTTCGGGCACTTCCAGGTCGAACAGGGCGCGGATGAAATCCGGATGCGAGCGGGACAGCACGATCTTGACCATGCTGGGGTTCTCACGAACCTCCAGGATCATCGCACGGATCCGCTCGTCGGGGCGGTGGGAATCACCGGGGATCTGCTCGCTGCGGGGCAGGATCGCCTCGGTGCGTCCCAACTCGACGATCAGCGAACTGCCCTCCCAGCGGGAGACGCGTCCGGTGAGGATCTCGCCGCGGCGTTCGAGGTATTCCTCGTAGATGCTGCCGCGTTCGGCCTCGCGGATGCGCTGGATCATCACCTGCTTGGCGGTCTGGGCGGCGATGCGGCCGAGTTGGCGAACGCTCATCGGCGTGCCGTCGACCGTCGCGGTGATCTGGCCGCTCTGGCGGTCGATCCGGACGACGATGTCCTCGGTTTCGCTGTTGGCCTTGCGAATCGCGGTATACATCGCCGCTTCGAGGTCGTCGAACACCGTCTCTTTGTCGATGTTCTTGTCACGAGCGATGCCGTCGACAATGCGAAGCAGTTCCTGGTTCATGGGCAATCCTTGGCAGCCTGGTTGTCTTGTTGTATCCGCCGCGGCGGTTCAACGAAAAAAGCGGGTTGCTAGCCCACTTTCGGCACGCCCTGATGGATTGTCCCGCGACCGGCGCCAGCCGCCGCATCGCAGCAGCCCCCGAGGGGGCTCTACGGTCCGGCGATACCGGCCCCTTGCAATTCGGGGGCCAACCCCCAGCCGCAGGCTTTCACCTGACCCGGCTGGATGGGCGGTACCGTCATGGGCCCGTGACTATGCACGGTCCCGGCCTGTTTTCAGGCGAAGCATCACGCTAGTGGCTCCCGGCCTGATCCTGATCCTTCTGGGATACGTCCAACCCGCCCGGGCACGGCGCCCGCGGCGGAACAATAGTACAGATATCTTGCCTGACCGCCATTACAGGGCGCAAAGACAAGCCGCCCGTCGCGATCCAGCAACACGGCGGCCAGCGCATTTACAGGCCCGAAACGAGCCCATAACGCCAGTATCAACGGGAAATTATACGTCCCGTCACCGGTGAGTCAATCAAAAACCCCCGATCCGTACCAGCAATTCGCCCTCAACCCCGCCCCGGGGCGGCGAGAAAACAGACAGACCCCGCCGAGTTCCAGGCCCGGCCGGGGCTGTCAAGACAAACACACAGTATGATGTTCAGGCTCTCGCTCTTATCGGCGACGCAGAACCAGCGGACCGCCCAGAAGCACCAGCACCAAGCTGCCCGGCTCGGGCACGGCAGGGTCCTCGGCCGGGGTGATCTGCCCGTAATTCTGAAGCAGGATGTCCAGGTCCAGATGGTCCGTCACGCCGTTGCCGTCAAAATCTCCCTTGTCCCAGCCCCCACCGGAGCGGCCGAAGTGACGGGTCAGGATCAGGTAGTCCTGGAAGTTGACCTTCCCGTCGCCATTGACATCGCCGCCGATCAGGTTGTCGAAGATGAGCGACTCGATCCAGCCCACCGTCGGCGAGAGACGAAGTCCGAAGACCATGTCCGGATCATCGCTGCCGGTGGGAGAGGCAAACCACGATTCGCCGGAATGCTCGACCGAAGTGCTCATCGCCACGACGGTCCAGTTTCCCGCGGCGCCGGCAAACCAGCCCCCGCCGGAATCGCCCTGGGCCAGGGCCACCTCGCCCGCAAGGGCCTCGGGATCCCCTGCCGGCTCGAAGCTCACCGCGATGCCGCGTGCCTTGGCCGGGTCCCCGTCGACCATCGAGTACAGCCGGTCGACCTTGTTCCAGCCCCAGACCAGGCGACCAGGGTAGCTGCCCCACTTGTATCCGTAGACCTCCGAGTTTGCGTCGAGCATCTCCTCGCCCCGGCCTCGCCCGTAGCCGCCGATGGCCACCGACCAGCCCATCTCGCTGGTGCCATCCGGCAGAACGGCGGTCTGGGCCAGGCCCGGATTGCGTCCGGCCGAGTCGATCAAGCGAGATACCACCAGGTCCGCGGTGTCGTGCTCCCACTGCTCTGCCACGCGCAACACCCGGCCGTCGACGCGGACGGCTGTCCCCACGCCGCCACCCTGGTGCTTGGTAGACAGTACGTAGTTCGCCCGGATGACAATGCACGAGGCGTAACTGCCCCACTGCCCGACCAGCCCATCGGGTGGGACACCCTCGGCGACCTGACCGGGGTGCAGGATGGCGCCACAGGCCCAGGTCGGGAACATCAAAACAGCTGCCAGCCAAACTCCAAAACGCTTTCCCCCTGACCATACGGCGCGGTCAGTTCTGATCACGTTTTGTCCTCAGTATGAACTACAGGAAAGGCGAGATCAACGCCGCCTCCAGCCATGGCGACGCTGTTGGTTGCCTATCGGCAGGATCGTGGACCACGCAGCGTTAAAATTCCGTAATTCTTGGACAGCTTACACAGACTAATATTTCTATCCGTGGTCTCGAAGCCAGCCAGGGTCGAAACATGCTTGGCTGCACAGGGGCAAGCAGATATGCATTCGTGCCAGAAGCCTGCCCAAACCAGCCATTCTCGCAGAGAAAGATAAGGCCATTGCCCTACATTTCAAGCGAAAACTGTGAGAAATTCCCCCACTTCTTATCCCGACAAAATGCATCTGCTTTAGCAGAAAGAGCTTGACGAACGCAGGCGTTTCCGATTGCGGCCATCTCGGACAAAACGTGGCCAAATATTCCTCACCGTGGCGGCATGGCAGGACCCGAAGTGTCCCCAGCAGAACCACTGATCGCGAAACCGGCTGGGCACGTTGCCCAGGGGCAGATCGCATGCGCCGATCAGCCCCATCGCCGGGCCTCGTCTGCCGTCTGCCGTGCCCACCAGCGTTGTGCCCAGCCCCAGCAGCAACCAGTCGCCCCAGCTGCAGGCTACGCGGAGCTGGCTGCAGGAGGCCCGGGCCCCGGACAGGTCCGCTCGGGGCGAGATGGCCGCACCCACCAGGGCCGCCGCTTCGATCCGACAGGCAGGATCGAGCAGGGACAGGGCCTCGACCGCCACACGCGCACCGGCGGAAAAGCCGACCAGCCAGATTGGCCGATCGGGGCAGGCCCGCTTGAGCATCGTCAACCTCCGCGCCAGCCGCACGGCCGCGACGTGGTGCAGCCGATCGCTCCGCATCGCCGGCAGGACCAGCGTCCCCTGCCACCACCGCTGCCAAGGCCAATAGGTGATCTTGCCTCCGAAGCCGCACCCGGCCAAGGCCCGGCGCAGCGGCTGATACCCCCACCGGACGCCCAGCCATCGCGTCGGTTCGACGAAGATGACCAGGCCGTCGCGGCTGTGGCCGCCCGGTCCGGCAGACGGAATCAGGTGGGGCAGGATGTTGATCGCCAGGTGGGCCCCTGCCACGGCTGCGGCTATCAGCAGGATGGTCCACGCAAGCGTCATCACCGGCTACAGCTGCCCCTCTTCCGAGGCGGCCAATCCCTGGAAGAACGATTTCTGGGCCTCGATCCGCCGGTCGAACGCCTCCCGGGCGACATCGAAGTTCAGCAGCGACCTGCAAATCTGGAAGTGCTCCGCCCCGTCCGGGCTCAACTGAGACTCGGCCGCATGGGCCAGAGTGTCGAACCGGCTGGGCACTTCGCCGAGTATCAGGCAGACGCCCTGGTGTCCGTGGTGGTCGAGCATGTCGGCGTCCTGGACGATGCGGGAGGCAGGGAGGCAGTGTTGGGCCCGATATCGCTGGTTGTGCTCGGCGATGATGCGGCTGATGATCTCGATCTGGTCGGCCCGGGCCAGGTCGGCCAACAGTTGCCCTGCCACTACCCCGCCGATCTCATGATGGGGATCGATCCCTTTTCCCACGTCATGCAGCAGCGCCCCGGCCCAGAGTGTGTCGCGATCGATCTGCCGCTGGGGGTCGACGCAATCGGCCAGCTGTGCCGAAAGTCTCGCCACGCGCAGGCCGTGCTGGAAGATGTAGCCGGCCGGCCTGGACCGGTGGGAGAGCCTCTGGCCCATGGCCTCGCGGGCCAGGCGGGCGATTTCTTGCTTGTTCATGGTGGCAGGGTACCGTTTCGGCGGTCGCAGGACCACCGGGTCTTGGAAATCCTGGATGATTTCTGGGAAACACATGCGGAAATGCTGGCCTGATCCGCTTGGCCTTGGTATAATGCTGTACAAGACGTCAGAAGGAGGAGCTTCTGGCGAAGTGACCCAGAAGCTGGCCTGTTGGCAGGCCAGGTCCATGTCTGAATGGGGCACAGGAAGGAGTTGTTCAGGCCGATTGCGTATTTGTGCGCTTCGGGTACTTCATGTCTTCTTGCAGAGCGTAAGCGCGTGTGCTGCGCGAGGAACACTACATATATTTCCTGAGGAGGAGAAATATGAAAAAGGTAATTCTATGTATGTCGCTGGTGGCGTTTTTCGCTGCCTCCGCCGGAGCCGAGGTCATCTACCGGGAGACATTCCCGTGGAAGGACACCGGCCAGGATATCCGAACCACGCAAGCTGCCTGGCAAGGCTGGTATATCGCCAGAGACGGCGAGACCAGTCCGGGTGCCGGACTGCTTGTCGCCGAACCGAGCCAGCTGGACCCGGTCGGAGATGTCGGCGATGGCATCGCCAACTGGCCGAATATCTCTGTCGACCCGCCGACCTCCCGAGGCAGAATGTTCGCCTCGACGCCGGATACGTACGCGTTTTTCACACATGAAGCCTCCGTCGACGCGGACTTCTTCAACACCGTGCGGATGTACGTTCGCAACAGCGCGCCCAACACGATGCATGCCCTCATCCAAGTCGATGGACAATGGTATGTTTCGGAAGCTTCCGCCCAGGATGACGACGGCGGCGACTGGGGCGAAGTCTTCATTAACCTCGACGGATCGGCCTGGGCGATGGCCGACGCGCAGCTGGCCCCGGTTACCGGGGGCTCTGCCGTTGCGTCCATCGGCGCTTTCGATCAGGCCAAACCTTCAGGCCTGATCACCGGTTTCGGCTGGTACTCATCGATCAGTGCCAACCATCGCGTCGACCTGTATGAGGTCAACACCGAGTTCATCCCCGAGCCGGCGACGATGTCTTTGCTGGCGATCGGCGGACTGCTGGCCCTGCGTCGCAGGCGGAAATGAGAAGCACCCCAGCAGGCGGGAACTCCCGCTCGTATCTCGGCCGGGCCGGATCTGCCAGATCCGGCCCGGCTTTTGCGCCAAGAAGAGGGCTTTTGTGTCAATTGCCCCTCGCCGTACATTCGGCGCTTGAATGCCCGGCCACCCGGGTCCATAATGGGGGTTCGAGAAACCTGTAACTTTCACAACCGAATAACCGCTAGAGGGCGATTCATGGGAGCCTTGCTCGCTGACCTGCTTACGCTGCAGAATATTGAGAAACAACTGGCCCAGGTCCGCAACCGACTGCGGATCCGCAAAGCGGCCGTAAACCAGCAACAGAAGAAGATCGACGACCTGCAGGGCCAGATCGACGCGGTGACCGAGCGGATTACCACCCTGCGCAAAGAGGCCGACAGCCACGAACTGACGCTCAAGATCAAGGACGCCGAAGTCGACAAGCTGCGGACTGCCTTGAACACCGCCAAGACCAACAAAGAGTACGCCTCGATCCTCACCCAGATCAACACCCACAAGGCCGACAACGCCAAGCTCGAAGAGTCGACCCTCAAACTCATCGAGGAGATCGACAACCTCAAGAGCGGCTCGGACGAGTTCGCCAAGCAGATGCAGACCGAGGCCCAGCGCCTTGAAGAAGTCAAGGCCAACAGCGCCGCGGAGATCGACCGCCTCTCGGCCATGCTCGACGACCTGCAGGCCAAGCGGGATGCGGCGGCAGAGAACATCGACCCCGGCGCGCTGGCGACTTTCGACCGTATCGCCGCCAATTACGACGGCGAGGCGATGGCGATGATCGAGACCCACGGCAAGAAGCCGCCCTACAGCTACGTCTGCGGCGGCTGTTTCATGGGCTTGACGGCAGAGCACGCCAACGCCCTGGCCACGCGGGACGAGATCCGCACCTGCGACAACTGCGGGCGGATCCTCTATGTGGACGAGTCCAGCCGCCAGACGACCGGCTGAGCTGCAGTTTCCGGACTACCGGTAGAACAGGGGCGATCCTGACCATGGCTGATCTGCATCTGCGTATTTACACCGACGGCGGGGCGAAGGGCAATCCGGGGCCGGCCGGGGCGGGCATCTTCATCGAAGACGCCGCTTCCGGCGAAGCGATCCACGAGGCGGGTGTCTACCTCGGCAGGACCACCAACAACGTCGCCGAATACCAGGGCATGCTCTACGGGCTGAAGATGGCCCAGACGCTCAACGCATCCCGCGTCGAGTTGATCAGCGACTCGGAGCTGATGGTCCGCCAGATGACAGGCCAGTACCGCGTCAAAAACGCCGGGCTCAAGCCCCTCTACGAAGAGGCCAAGTCCATCGCATCGGGCTTTGCCGATTTCCAGATTCGCCACGTCCGCCGCGAACACAACAAAGACGCCGACCGCCTGGTCAACCAGGCGATCAAGGAAAAACGCAACGTCGAGGGGGCCGTGGAGTTCTAAAAGAGCCTGCGGAGTCAGCCTGTTGCGGCACCCGGGCTGACCCGGGAGCAAAAGCTGAAAGTTTATCCATCGCCGGTGTCCGCGGGTTACAATAGCGACCCAGTGGTTGCCGACCTGTCATCCGCGAGGTTCCGTGCCCAGATTTCCCGAACATTTCGTCCAGCAGGTTGCCCAGTCGACCGACATCGTCGACCTGATCAGCTCGTACATCGCCCTGAATCGCAAGGGCAGCGAATTCCTTGGCCTGTGCCCGTTCCACGACGACAAGAACCCTTCGATGACGGTCAGCCCGGCCAAGCAGCTGTTCAAGTGCTTCTCGTGCGGTGCCGGCGGGGGCGTCTACCAGTGGATGACGATGTACGACAAGCTCTCGTTCCCCGAGGCCGTCCGCACCCTGGCAGAGCGGGCGAACATCCCGCTTCCGGCGGAGTCTTCAGGGCCGGAAGACCGCTCCGGACCCAGCAAACGCGACCTGATCGCCGCCTGCGAATTCGCCGCACGCTTCTTCCAGTCGCAACTGCACACCCCGGCCGGCGAAAAGGCGCTGGCCTACATCCGCTCGCGACAGATGACGGATGAATCGATCAAGACGTTCGGGATCGGTTTCGCCCCCGACAGCTGGGACGCCCTGACGGTCGCAGCCCGCAAAAAGGGTCTGGCCGAGTCGATGCTCGTCGGGGCCGGGCTGGTCGCGCGCCGCGAATCGGGCGGGGTCTACGACCGCTTCCGCAACCGCCTGATCCTGCCGATCTGCGACGTGGCGGACAACGTGATCGGCTTCGGGGGCAGGGCCCTGGCCGACGATCAGCCCGCCAAGTACCTCAACAGCCCCGACACGCCGCTGTTCGACAAGTCCCGCAACCTCTACGCGCTGAACTGGGCCCGCCAGCAGATCGTCAACCGCAATCGGGCGGTGGTCGTCGAGGGATACTTCGACGCGCTGATGCCCCACCAGGCCGGCGTGGACTACGCCGTGGCCACCCTGGGAACCGCCCTGACCGAGGCCCACGTCCGGATGCTTTCACGATACGCCAACGACGTCGTGCTGATTTTCGACGCCGACGAGGCCGGCGCCAAGGCAGCCCAGCGCGGGCTGGAACTGTTCCTCCAGCAGCGCATCCAGGTCCGCGTGGCGACGATCCCGGACGGCAAGGACCCCTGCGACTATGTCCTGGCCCATGGGGCGGAGGCCTTCGAGCAGTTGATCGACCAGGCCCCCGACGCCCTGACGTACGTCTGGAACCAGAGCTATGCTGCCATCGCCGGCTCGGGCAACATCGTCCAGAGGCAGGAGCAGGTCGAGGCCTTCCTGCGTCTGGTAGCCCAGTCCGAATCGTACGGGGCGATCGACGAGGTCCGCCGCGGCCAGCTCGCCCAGCACATCGGCCACCTGCTGAACATCCCCGCTACCGACCTGCAGGCCCAGTTACGACGAGTGCGCCGCAAGGTCCCTCGCCACAGCGGCGCCAGGCCCACCGCGCGGATCAGCCTGACTCGCGGCCCGACCGTCCTGGCCCAGAAGCACATCCTGGAAGTGCTGGTCAACAGCCCGGACCTGTTCGACTCCGCGGCAGAGCGAATCGACCCGAACGAGTTCACCGACCCTGCCCTGCGGCAGATCGCCCGGCAGGTCTGGCGGCTGGGAATGGATGGTCACCTGAGCGTCGAGCAATTGGCCGCCTGCCAGGAGCTGGCCGAGCTGGGCGGGCTGCTTGCCGAGCTGGCCGAGGCGGGCCAGTTGCGCGGAAATCACGAGAAAACCCTCACCGGTGCCATAGAATGTATTTTGTACCGCCGCGACCGGGCAGAGATCGAACAGCTCAAGGCTGGCGCCGATCAGGATGACGATACCCTTCGCCAACTGCAAAGCCGGCTGCGGCGAGCCGATGTGAGGAAGCGCCCCCGCATTTCATGACATCTGCTGCAAGGACATCAGGGGTTCTGTCCGATAAAGACAGGGACAGGAGAAGGGAATCTAGGAAATTTCCTGATTTTCTCGCGTGCCCCGGAGGCCTGCCACGTATAAACTAAGGGGTTCACCCCCCCATTCGCGGTAAAATTGCCCATAAATTTACAGGAGTGCCTGAATGTCTGAAATACTGGATGCCTGCATTCGTAAACTCATCCAGAAGGGCAAAGCCAGAGGCTACCTGACCTACGAAGAGATGAACGACGATCTGCCCGACGAGGCCGTCTCGCCCGAGAAGCTCGACTCGCTTCTGATGACGATGGACGAGCTGGGGATTGAACTGTTGGATGAATCGGAAGTCGAGAAGCGCGAACAGTTCGCCGACGGTGCCGAGGAAGAGTCGAAGAAGGAATCCGAGGAACTGGAAGTCGAGACCAAGCGAATCGACGACCCCGTCCGGATGTACCTGACCCAGATGGGCGAGATCCCCCTGCTGACCCGGGCCGAGGAAATCGCCCTGGCCAAGAAGATCGAAATGACCCGGATGCACTTCCGCCGCCGGGTGCTGGAATGCGACTACTGCATCCAGCAGGCCACCGAAATCCTCACGCAGGTACAGGGCGGCGAACTGCCCTTCGACCGGACGATGAAGATCTCCACCGCCGAGAACCTCTCCAAGGAAGTGATCACCGAACGCATGCCCGCCAACCTGGGCACGATCAACCGCGTGATCGACAACAACAAGAACGACTGGGCGGTCGTTCGCGATGAATCCGCCGGCGAGGAAACCCGACGCGTCGCCCGCAGACGCCTCTGGAAGCGCCGCCGCCGGGCTGCACGCCTGCTGGAAGAACTCTCGCTGCGGACCAGCAAGATCCAGCCGCTGATGAAGAAGCTCCAGCACATCTCCCAGAAGATGACCGAGTTGGAACGGAACATCGAACACGCAGCCGACAAGAACATTCCTCCCGAAGACGTCGAGGTGATGAAGGAAGAACTCGACGGCCTGGTCGACCTGGTCCTGGAAGAGCCCGACATGCTCCGCAAGCGCGTCAAGGCGATCCAGAAGGTCTTCTTCGACTACGAGCACGCCAAGCGCGAGCTGTCCGGCGGGAACCTGCGGCTGGTCGTCTCGATCGCCAAAAAGTACCGCAACCGCGGGTTGAGCTTCCTGGACATCATCCAGGAGGGCAACACGGGCCTGATGCGGGCGGTCGACAAATACGAATACCGCCGCGGCTACAAGTTCTCGACCTACGCGACCTGGTGGATCCGCCAGGCCATCACCCGCGCCATCGCCGACCACGCCCGGACGATCCGGATCCCGGTGCACATGATCGAGACGATGAGCAAACTGCGGAATATCTCCAAACGATTGGTCCAGGAACTCGGCCGCGAGCCGACCATCGACGAGATCGCCACCCAGGCCGAGATGACCGTCTCGGAGGCCCGCCGTGTGCTGAAGATCTCCAGGCACCCGATCAGCCTCGACAGGCCCGTCGGCGAGAGCGAAGACAGCTACTTCGGCGACTTCATCGAGGACGACTCGGCCCAGAGTCCGGTCGAATCGGCCGGAACCGAGATGCTCAAGGACCGCATCGAGGAAGTGCTCAAGACCCTGACGTATCGCGAACGCGAGATTATCAAGCTGCGGTACGGCATCGGAGACGGGTACACCTACACCCTCGAAGAGGTCGGGCGGATCTTCAAGGTCACCCGCGAGCGCGTCCGGCAGGTCGAGGCCAAGGCCATCCGCAAGCTGCAGCACCCGGTCCGGGCCCGCAAGCTGGAAGGTTTCCTGGATTCCTCGGCCTCCTCCGACGTGGCCTGAGCCCAGCCCATGCCCTGAAACCCGACCCGCGGATCGAACCGGTCCGCGGGTTTTCTTTTACCCGGCCGCTGCAACAGAAAGGATATCGATGCGGATCCTGGCGATCGAACCGTACTACGGGGGCAGTCATAAGGCGTTTCTGGACGGCTGGGCCGGCAGATCGCGTCATGACTTCACCCTGCTGGCCCTGCCGCCCTACTTCTGGAAGTGGCGGATGCGCCACGCTGCGATCACCCTGGCAGGGCAGGTCCGGCGGCGGATCGACGAAGGGAATGGTTGGGACCTGCTGTTCTGCAGCGACATGCTTTCGCTGGCGGAGTTCAAGGGACTGGCGCCCCGACCAGTATCCGACCTGCCATCGGTGGTCTACTTCCACGAGAACCAGTTGACCTACCCGGCCCGACACAGCGATGTGCGGGACGTGCATTTCGTCGTGACAAACCTGACCACTGCCCTGGCCGCCGATGCGATCTGGTGGAACAGCGCGTATCACCGTGATGATTTTCTGACTGCACTGTCCGACTGGTGCAGGAAACTGCCCGATCACCCCCCCGCCGATGCTGTCGGACGCATCGGGTCGCGCAGCCAGGTACACTGGCCGGGGATCGAGCCGGCGCCTGTCAGAGGCGACAGGTTACCGGGCCCGTTTCGCATCCTCTACGCAGCCCGATGGGAGCACGACAAACAGCCGGAAGTGTTCTTCGCCGGGATCGAGAAGCTCGCGGCCGGGGGCAGGGCCTTTCGCCTCGACGTACTGGGCGAGTCGTTCAGCCAGGTGCCGGAAGTCTACCAGCAGGTCCGGGGAAGGCTGGCTGACCACATCGACCAGTGGGGGTACGCCAAGTCGCAGGAGGCGTATCGCCAGATTCTCCAACGCGCCGACGTTGTGGTCTCAACGGCCCGGCACGAGTTTTTCGGCCTGTCGGTTGCCGAGGCCGTCGCCGCCGGAGCCTGGCCTGTCGTGCCGGAGAAACTGGCTTACCCGGAGTTGCTCGCAGACCTTGACGGCCAAGAGAAGTCCGGAATGTTTACCCCCGCCGACCCCGATGCCTTGGCCGGACGACTGGGACAACTGGCCCGACGTCTGGACGAACGGGGACGCCTGTACGACGATCCGGCCCAGCCGGTCGGGGCGATGGCCCGTTACACCTGGCCGAAGCGTGCGGCTGAACTCGATGACGCCGCCGAAGCCGTCGAAAGACAATAGAGCCGGTCAGGCAGCCGGTTCGCGCCGGAGAATGAACCCTTCAATGCCTTTGAGCAGGGCCTGCAGGTCCTGCTTCATTTTCGCAGCCGCTGCGGTTACGCACTCCCAGTCTCCGTCCTCGGCCACCTGGGCCAGGCGCCTGGCTGACTCGGCGACCGATCGGGCCGAGAGGCTGCCGGCCGAGTGGGCGATTACCAGACTGGCGTCGACCAGTCCGCCAGCGTCACTGGCGGCGATAGCGCAATCGACGGTTCGGACCTGCTGGGGAATCTCCTGCAGGGCCATCTCCGCCAGTTGTCCCAGGAGGTTCAGATCGTCATCCAGATTCCGCAGGGCCCTGGCCACGTCGAAGGCCTCGCCTGGCTCGTCTGTTGTCGGTTCGGCGGGCAGGTCGCCCAGACCCGGGCCGTTGGCTGCCCGCTGGAGGGTCTCATACAATTCGCCGGCGCGGATGGGCTTGGAAAGGTAGAAATCCATGCCTCCCTGGAGGCAGCGTTGCTTGTCGCGCTGCATGGCGTGGGCGGTCATGGCGATGATGGGGATGTGTCCGCCGCCGCCTGCCCATTCCAGCCGGCGGATCTCCTGTGTCGCCGCCAGACCATCCATCTCGGGCATCTGGATGTCCATGAGAATCACGTCGATCGCCTCGGCCTTGAAGGCCTCGACGGCCTTGCAGCCGTCGGTCGCCTGCAGGACGGTATGCCCCTTTTTCTCCAGCAGGATCGAGGCCAGCCGCTGGTTGACCGGGTTGTCCTCGGCGACCAGGATCCGCAGGCAGCGATCTGCCTCTGGCGCATCGCTCTGCTGCCGGCCTGGCGCCTGCTGCTGCTCTTGCGATTCGATGCCCAAAGCCTCACAGATCGCATCTCGCAGGTCCCCGTCGGCGACGGGCTTGTGCAGAATGCCGACCGCGCCTGCCTCATGGCTGCGCGACACTACGTCCCCGTTCGATGAAATCCGCCCCAGGAGGATCAGCTTGGTGGCGATCTGGCGGGACCGGGCAAGCTGCCCCGCCAGCTCCAGGCCGTCCTCGTCCTGCAGGTCGGCGCTGAGGATCGTCACCTCGGGACACTCGCCTCGACGGGCCGAGTCGATCAGCATCGCCTCGGCTGCACTGCCGCTGCCTGCGACCTGAACCGACATGCCCAGTTGTTCGACCTGCTCGACCAGGGCTTTGCATTGGTCGGGGTTGCTCTCGACGAGAAGAACGCGCCTTTGCTGGAGCTGGCGGCTGCGGGGGTCGCTGCAGGCTGCGCGGGCTTCGACGGTCAGGTCGACCAGGAAGCGGGCACCATTTCCGGGGCTCGACTCCGCCCAGATCCGCCCGCCCATCAACTCGACAAGCTGTCTGCAGATCGCCAGGCCCAGTCCCGTCCCGCCGTGTTTGCGGTGGTTCGACGTGTCTGCCTGGTGGAAGGCGGAGAAAATTTCCTGCAGCTGCTTCTGGCAGATGCCCGGGCCGGAGTCCTCGACCTCCAGGCGGAAGCGCGCCTCGCCATCGGCGAACCGCACGCACTCGATCGACACGGCGACCTGGCCCTGCTCGGTAAATTTCACGGCGTTGGACAGCAGGTTGACCAGCACCTGCCCGAGTCGGCCGGGGTCGCCGACGATCAGGTCGGGCATTTCCGAGCTGATCCTGCCGATCAGTTCGATCCCCTTGCGATCGCATTCCAGGGCCTCGGATTTCATGATCTCCCAGAACCACTTTCGCAGGGAGAACTCCTCTTTGCAGAGCGTCAGCTTTCTGGCGTCGATACGGGAGAAGTCCAGGATGTCTTCGACGATGCGCAGCAGCGACTCGGCCGAGGCGTTGACCATTTCCAGATATTCGCGCTGCTCGCCGGACAGCTCGGTCTCCAGCGTGACGTTGGTCAGCCCGAGTATGCCGTTCAGCGGGGTGCGGAACTCGTGCGAGATGTTGGCGAGGAACTGGCCCTTGGCCTCGTTGGCCGAGACAGCCTCGGCACGGGCCTGTTCGAGCCCTTCGCACATGGTCATGGCCGCCTGGCGGGCCCGTTCGAGTTCCTTGGCACGTTTCTGCAGTTCGATGTTGGCCTTGCGGGTTGCCTCGCCGGCGCGGGTCGCCTTTTCCAGGGCCCGCTGGCGATCGGTGACATCGTTGGCCACCATAACCACGTGTCTGGCGGGGATAACCTTGCCCACCGGGTTGAAGTAGGCATCCACCGACCGCTGCCTGCCTGCCACGATCCAGTTGACCTGGCTGGAGCGGGTCCTGCCTTCGCGAGCAGCGGCCAGGACCGCTTCCTGCAAGGGCCTGCCGTCGGGTCCGAATACCTCGATCAGGTCGCGCCCGGGGAAGAGGCACTCCGCCTTGCCCACCAGTTGGGCCCCGCGGGCGTTGACGCGGCAGAAGCATCCGTCAGCGGTCAGCATGGCCACGAAGTTCGGGCTGCACTGGACCAGCGACTCGAACTGTCCCTTGGCTGCTCCCAACTGGCGGGCCCAGTTTCGCGACGCGCTGTCGCCGATGCAGATGGCCATGAGGATCAGGCAGACGCAGAGGGTCAGGCACATGCCCAGCCACCTGGCGGACTGCCACGCCTCCGGGCTGC
>JBKHDI010000087.1:0-15736 GCA_046541415.1 Phycisphaerae bacterium
CGGCCGATCTGGAGATGGTCAGAGACGACCACCCCCAGGCCGTGAATGGGTAGACCTCGCCGCAGCGCGAACCGGCAGAACAACAACGGACGCACCGCCTGCAGGACGGTGCGTCCGTTGTTCTTTGTTCAGGCTGCTGCGATCAGCCGGTCTTCAGAGCAACGATGATGTCGTTGATCGCCGCCTTGCCGTCTCCGAAGAGCATGGCGTTGTTGTCGGCGTAGAACTGGGGGTTGTCCACGCCGGCAAAACCCGGGCTCAGCGACCGCTTGATGATGATGGTCTGGCGGGCCTTGTCGATATCGAGAATCGGCATGCCCTTCAGCGCCCCGCCCTCTTCGGTGCGGGCGATGGGGTTGACCACGTCGTTGGCACCCAGGACGACGACGGTGTCGACCTGCGCGAATTCCGGATTGATCTCGTCCATGTCCATCAGCTTGTCGTAGTCGACTTCGGCCTCGGCCAGCAGGACGTTCATGTGTCCGGGCATGCGGCCGGCGACGGGGTGGACGCCGAACTTGACCTGGATGCCCCGCTGTTCGAGGATGTCGGTCATCTCCTTGACCGCGTGCTGGGCCTGGGCGACGGCCATGCCGTAACCCGGAACGATCACCACGTACGAGGCGTCGGAGAGGCAAAGTGCGGCGTCTTCGGCCGTCCAGCTGGTGCAGCGCTTCTCGCCCGTATCGTCCCCGCCGCCAGTAGCTCCAACGGCTCCGAAGAGCACGTTGCCCAGCGAGCGGTTCATCGCCACGCACATCAGACGCGTCAGGATCAGACCCGATGCGCCGACCAGCGAACCGGCGATGATCAGACCCGGGTTGCCCAGCACGAAACCGGTCGCACACGCAGCCAGGCCGGAATAGCTGTTCAGCAGCGAGATCACCACGGGCATATCCGCCCCGCCGATCGGGATGGTAAACAGGATGCCCAACCCGCCAGCCAGGAACAGCAGCGGGATGTTCAGCCAGCGCCATTCGGGGTTGACCGCCGAGAGAATGATCAGCAAGGCCGAGACGAGAAGGACGATCACGTTTACGATCTTCTGGGCCGGGAAAGTAATCGGGGCCGACGGAATCACGTACCCGCCCAGCTTGGCGAAGGCCACCAGCGAACCGGTAAATGTCACCCAGCCGATCAGCGTGGAAATCGTCGTCGCCACGGCCATTTGGGTGGGGATGAACTCGACAGCAGCCGAGGGAATCTGGAAAATCGCCCCCAGTACCACGACACCAGAAGCCAAACCGCCGAAACCGTTAAACAAAGCGACCATCTCGGGCATGCCGGTCATTTTGACCTTCAGGGCGAAGACAGCACCGATAGCCGAGCCGATTGCAATACCGAGGATCACCCAAAGCCAGCCGATATCATGGACAGCGAAACCAGTGCCCTTCTCCCTGAAGATGGTAAAGACGATCGCGATGAGCATGCCAAACGCGCTGATCGCATTGCCGCGACGGGCCGTCTTCGGCGAAGACATCATCTTCAGCCCGAATACGAACAGCACCGCCGCTACCAGATAGGCGTATATCGTTACATTTGCTGACATCTCGGCTTATCCTTTCTTCTTCTTTTTGCCGCCGAACATGCCCAGCATGCGGTCGGTCACAAGGTACCCGCCGACGACATTGACCATCGCGGCCGAGACGGCAATGATGCCGAGAAACGCGCCCAGCCAGCCGCCTGCACCGGCGACCAACAGCGCGCCGATGATCGTCACGCCGGAAATCGCATTCGAGCCGCTCATCAGCGGCGTGTGCAGGGTAGTGGGCACCTTGGTGATGATTTCCAGCCCCAGCAGCATCGCCAGGACGAAAATGGTAATAAGAATCGCAAGACTCATAGTTAGTTGCTCCCGTTGATAGCCTTGAGAGTCAGTTCGTGTTTGATTTCGCCTTCGTGGGTGATAATCGACCCGGCGACGACTTCGTTTTCCATATCCAGGTTCAGTTGGCCTTCCTTGGTGATAAATTCGCCGAGGAACGTGGCGACGTTTCGCGAGAACATCTGGCTGGCGTGCAGGGGCAGCTGGGCAGGCAGGTTCGTCGGGCCCAGGATGGTCACGTCTTGGTGGACGACGGTTTCATCGGGCTTGGACAGCGTGCAGTTGCCCCCCGCGATGGCGGCCAGGTCGACGATGACCGAACCGGGCTTCATCGCCTCGACCATCTCCTGGGTGATCAGCACGGGCGCGTCGCGGCCGGGGATCAGGGCGGTGGTGATGATCATGTCGGCGCCCTTGGAGTGCGGCGCGATAATCTCCTGCTCGCCCTTGTAGAAGTCTTCACCGAGGTCGGTGGCGTATCCGCCGGCGTCTTCGGCGGCGTGGTCGACTTCCATGGCGATGAACTTGGCGCCCAGGGATTCGACCTGCTCTTTAACGGCCGGGCGGACGTCGATGGCGGTGGTCACGCAGCCGATCCGTTTGGCCGTGGCGATCGCCTGCAGGCCCGCCACGCCGGCGCCGATGATCAGCGCCTGGGCCGGTCGGATCGTCCCGGCTGCGGTGGTGAGCATGGGGCACATCTTGGGCATGGAGTCGGCGGCCAGCAGAACCGCCTTGTAGCCTGCGATGGTGCTCATCGAGCTGAGCACGTCCATCGACTGGGCGCGGGTGATGCGGGGCACGGCGTCGAGGCTGAAGGAGATGACCTTCTTGTCGGCCAGGGCCTTGGCCAGATCGGTGTTAAAGGCCGGGGCCAGCATGGCCACGACGACCTGCCCTTCCTTGAGCTTGCCGACTTCTTCGTCGGTGGGCTTGGCGACCTTGAGGATCATGTCGGCCTGGCTGTAGAGTTCGTCGGCCGAGGCTACGATGGTCGCTCCAGCCTGCTGGTAGTCGGCGTCGGGATAGCCGCTTGCCGCTCCGGCCGAGGCCTCGACCAGCACGTCCAGCTTCATGGAAGTGAGCTTCTTGACGGTTTCGGGGATCATGGCCACGCGGGTCTCGCCCGGTGTGACCTCCTTTGGGATGCCTGCTTTCATAGTCTCTTTCACCTGGTTTCTGTTCGTCCGCCTCATCGGTCAGGCCGAGGCGGGACGAAGGGTACCCTAAGACCTGCGTGTACTTCCCGTTATTCGGGCCCTGCCGGGCGGAGCATCCCGGCCGGCGGCGCCACGCCCGCCCCATCATAGGCGGGCGGCGGGGCTGTTTGAAAGAAAATGGGGATCGGCCTGGTCTTAGACCGACCCCCGGCTGTTGTCATCGAAATACCTGGATGTTCAGCACTTCCAGGTTGCTGCGGCCGGCGGGGTCAGTCCACCTCGGAGCTCAGCAGGAGCATTTTGATCCGGTCGCTGGCCAGGTTCATGCTGCCCAGGGCCTGTGCGGCGGCGTTTCGCAGATCGCGGGAGGCGTCGGAGACCACCAGTTGGACCACGGCCTGGGCCTGGTCATCCTTGAGGCGGTTCCCGAACTTCTGCAGCGATCGGCTGGCGGCCTGGAAGGCGGCGATGCGTACGGACTCGGGCTTGCCCGCGTCCAGGCCTGCATCTGCCAGGGCCTGCTGGGCCTCGACCGTTTCAATGCCCCCCAGTGCCCGGGCCGCGGCGGCCTGGACGTCGGCAGAGTTACTGCCAAGGGCGGTCTTGAGCGGCTCGACCACCATCGAAAGCGAGAAGATCGTGTCGTCCAGGCTGAGGGTGTAGATCGCATCAGCGGCCCGCTGGGCCCACGTGTTGGCCTCGGCCGGGTCCAGGATGGTCCCGACGGCGCCTTCGGTGGCCTGCTTCAGCCCGGCAGCGAGCATCTCCTGGTCGACGTTTCTGCCGATCCCGGCGACGCGCTTGTAGCGACGTTGCAGGACGCGGACATCGGGGCCGGAGGAGGCGATCACCACCGCCGTGCCCTGCAGGGTCGGCTGCTGCTGGATCTTGCCCATCACCTCGGCCAGGTCCGCACCGGGCCCGAGCACGAAGACATCCACGCCGGCGGCGTCGAGGGCTTCGGTGACCGCGCTGGTCGCGTCGTCGGCCTCGAGGATGTTGTAGCCCTGGTCGCGGATGGCTGCCTTGAGTTCGTTATCGGCCCCGACGAGCATGGCCGTCTTGTCGCCGGTCTGGCGCAGGGCCAGTCCCAGTGTCGGCAGGACCAGTTGATCGCCGGTGAAGGACTTCTGCGGCTGGGCATTGGCCAGGGAGATCGCCGCCAGGAAGCGGACGCGACGGGAAGGATAGGTCATGGCGCTGACCAGCGGCTGGGCCCCGCCGGGCAGGGACTGGACCAGCGAGCTGGTGCCCTGGGTCTTGGCCAGGCCCTCGATGATCCGGAAGGCCACTTCGGTGTCCTCGTCATCCATCGCCCGCGCCAGTGCCTGCTGGAGGTACTCCGGCGAGGTGGCCAGGACGTAGTCGGCGGCGTGGAGTTCGTTGTCGTCGATCAGCGGATCGCTCTGGCCTTCAGGCAGCTGGACCTGGCGACGTGTGATCGCTGCGATCCAGAGCGGGATGGCCCGGTAGAAGTCCGGGTCGACCTGCAGGGCCTTGCGGCTGAACCGCATGGCGTAGACTTCGTTGAAGATCGGGCGGGGAACGGAGACCTTCTCGACGGTCTTCCAGCTGTCGTTCCAGTACCAGATGAAGGCTTCGTCTTCCCGCGGGTCGGGCATGAGAGACTCGGCCTCGGAGTAGTATCGTTCTGACCAGTCGTACCAGACCTGGGCCAGGGGCTTCTGCAGGGCAGAGCTGCCTGCCACGGCGACCAGTGCCTCGCGCACGCTGTTGCGGGCTTCTTCGACCAGGTCTTCGCGGGCCAAAGCTTCCTTCAGGCGCGGGGCCGACCAGGGGTAGCCGATCCGGGCCAGGGCCCCGGCGACGGTCTTGACAACGTTGGGCTCGTCCGACTGCAGGGCCATGGTCAGGCCGCGAATGGCCTCTTTGGGCATGTCACCCAGTACCGAGGCTACGCGGGCCCGGAGGTTCTTGTCATCCGACTGGGTCAACACGCTGATCAGGCGAGGCAGGGCGTATTCGCCGCTTTCGATGAGGCGTTTGCGGCCGGTCTCGTACTGCTCCAGCGTCCCGGAGAGCATTTCGATGGACTTGACGATCTGCGCGTCGTCGCGTCGCAGGTCGGTGTAGCCCCGGTTGATGAGCTTCATGATCTGCCCGAGCGTCTGGTTGACCGCTTCGCTGGGCAGGCGGAGTCCACGGGTCAGCACCTGCATGGCGTTTTCACCTTCCCGCAGCCCGACGCGATCGGCCGAGAGATTGTAAACGGCCATCGGCTCGGGATTCTGCTGCAGGATGTATTGCCCGTATGACTGGGTCATATCGACATTGCCGATTCGGATGTAGTGGAGCATCTGGCTCCAGGCATCTTCCAGGCTTCTGGGCTGGCCGTTCTCGGCGTCCTGTGCTGGGGCCGAACCGGCCAGGGCCACCACCGCCGCCACGATCCCGATACGAATTGCTTGTTTTACGAACATGCCTTCTCCAACTATCCATGGCTAGAGTATTGCGCCGCGACTTGCGCAAGAACTACCAGGGCCCGTCCGCCTCGGATGACTGCATATCAGGATGAAGCTGCAGACGAATCGGCCGTGTATGATCGCTGAGGCGATTATAGATTGCCCCCCAAGGCTGTCAAACAAATACCTTGCCCCGGCGCGATCCCGGCGGCCGGGCCTGCAGAGCGATCTGCAGGCTGGACGCCAGGACCTGCTGGCGGATATAATTGCCACCATATCATTCCTTTATCCGCAGAACCGGTGATTCTCCCATGATACATATCATACGCATCCTGTTCCTGGTGGTGGTCCTGGCCCTGACGCTCTCCTACGCCAACCAGGAGGAAATCTACCAGACGGGGCAGAACTTCGTGACGTTCTTCATTCTGATCCCCGCCCTGACCGGCGCTGCGCTGGTGTTGGTCGACATGTTCTGGCAGCGCAAACGCCTGCACCTGCTCAGCGGGCTTTTCTTCGGCGTGCTGACCGGGCTGTTTTTCGCCTATGTCCTTTCGTTGGTCGTCTCGCTGGTCGTCTCGCTGTTCAGCCCGCCGGTTCCGGTGGACATCCCGCCCGAGCCGAGCAAGCCGGCCGCCCCGGCGATTGTCTCCCGAGGCCGGCCCGTGCGCGAACCGGGCATGACCGACGAGCAATTTGCCCGTCTCGAACAGGAGTACCAGCAGGCCCGGGCCGAGCACAGCCGCGCCGAAGAATCCTTCCGCCAGGCCAATGTCAAATACGAGCAGGCCGTCGCCCGACGCGAGACCTACCTGGCCCAGGTCAAAACGGTGCAGTTGATCAAGATGCTGCTGGGCGCCTCGGCCGTCTTCCTCTGCGTGACGATCGTCATGCAGACCAAGGACGATTTCCGATTCGTGATTCCGTACGTGCAATTCTCCAGGCAGACCAAGGGCGCCAGGCCGATTTTGCTGGACACGTCGGTGGTCATCGACGGACGCATCGCCGACATCGCCGAGACGGGGATCCTCGAATCGGATTTGGTGGTCCCCCGCTTCGTTCTGGCAGAACTGCAGAAGATCGCCGACTCCAGCGACAAGCTCAAACGCAACCGGGGCAGGCGGGGCCTGGACGTGCTCAACCGCCTCCAGGGACTGGACGAGTTGGACATCGAAATCCTCGACCCGCACGTCCAGGCGGTCGAGGCGGCCGCCGACGTCGACGCCAAGCTGGTCGCCCTGGCCAAGCACCTCGACGGGCGGGTGGTGACCAACGACTACAACCTCAACAAGATCGCCAAGTTGCGCGGCGTGGACGTGATCAACATCAACGATCTGGCCAACGCGCTCAAGCCCGTCGTCCTGCCCGGGGAAGGGATGAAAGTCCGCGTGATCAAGCCCGGCGAGGAATCCGGCCAGGGCGTCGGGTACCTCGACGACGGGACGATGGTCGTGGTCGAACAGGGACGCGAGTTCATCGGGCGGGAGGTCGCACTGACGGTCACCAGCGTGCTGCAGACCTCGGCCGGGCGGATGATTTTCGGGCGACTCCATGCCGATCGGACCTTCGGCCCGGATGGCCGATCTACCGAAAAGACCAAGGGATAGCTCGGCCAGGCCATTTGGCGTTTGATCTTCGCCGCCGAGGCTGTACCATCTGTACTCAGAAGCATCCGCTGTGAAACGAGGCGGGATACAATTCCAGCAAGCTACGAGCAGGTTCCCTGCCGGCTGAACGAGTAAGGAGCTGACGATGGCCAAGGTTTCTCTGGCCGAACACATGCACGAGAGGCCCGAGGATGAGCAACTCGATCCGGAGAACGTAGGCCCGTTCATCACCATCTCCCGCCAGTACGGCTGCTGGGGGTTCTCGCTGGGGTTGTTGCTGCTGGATGTACTGAATGAAGAGGCCCCCGAGGGCAGGGCATGGAAGATCTACCACAAGGAGATCCTCGACCAGTTGGCCGAGGATACCAACATGGCCCGGGAGATGATCGAATCCCAGCGGCGGCGCAAACCCCGGGCGATTATCGACTTTTTCCGCTCCCTGTCGGGCGACAAGGTCCCCTCCGGCTACGAGATCCGCAACCGGATCACCAACATCATCCGCAACCTGGCCATCGAGGGATATGCGATCATCGTCGGGCAGGGCGGCGCGGGGGCCACCCACGACATGCCCAACGGCCTGTCGATCCGCCTGGAGGCGCCCGAGGCGTGGCGAGTCAAGCAGATTGCCTTCCGGGAAGGGCTCAGCGAGACCGAAGCCCGCCTGCGGATCCAGGCGATGGAGAAGGAACGGGACTACCTGCAGAAAGTCTACGAGACGCGATTCCCCCGCCAGCCGGCCTTTAATTTGATGTTCGACTGCTCGGAGTTCACCTTGGCCCAGATCGCCCAGCAGATCGTCTACGCGATGCGTCTGCAGGGGAAATTGTAGGCGGGGGCTGAAACGTTTTCGCCCGCCATTGACAAGGGTAATGCGGTGTATCACGGCCAGTTGCGAACAAATCGCTTGCGTTGGCCGCCGCGTGTGGTAAAGATGTCAGGCCTTGCCGAAACATCGGAATTTCAGTTTCATTGAATACGCACCACCCCCTTGCCGAAACTGGTAGTAATAGGATCTATAAGAGATTAACCCCCAGACTCCGCATCGAGGAGCCCCCGCATGGCGCAATCCATCGAGTCGTTCGTAAGTAAGCTCCAGGAAGACGGCGTTCAGGCTGGCGAAAAGAAAGCCCGCCAGATCCAGGACGACGCCGCCCGCCAGGCCGAGACCATCCGCACCGAAGCCCAGGCCCAGGCCGAGAAAACCATCGCCCAGGCCCAGGCCGAAGCCGAAAGCATCGTCTCCCGCGGACGGACCGAACTGCAGCTGGCCGCTCGCGATACCGTCCTGAAACTCCGTGAAACGCTCTCTGTCGCCCTCCAGGCCGTGCTGGCCACGGCCACCGAAGACGCACTGAACGACCCGGAATTCATCAAGACAGCCCTGACGGAAATCACCCGCCAGTACGCCGAAAACGACGCCAAGGGCAACCCGGCCATCCAGGTCAGCCTCTCCAAGGACATGCAGGAGAAGCTCGGCGACTGGGCGATCGACCAGCTCGACCAGAAGGTCGATATTCAGGGCGTGCTCAACCAGGCCGGCTTCGAGTACAAGGCCACCGGCGCCAACGTCGAAGTGACCACCGATGCCGTCGTCGAATCGCTCAGCCAGATGGTCAGCGCCCGCCTGAAGGACGTGCTCAACCAGGCGATGGCCGAGAAAGAGTAACACCCACCGACATGGCTGGCGACAACTACTACTATCTGACCGCCCTGACGCCCCCTGCCGATCTGGGAGCCCCCCTGCCGATCACCCAGGCAGAGCTGCTCTCGATGATCCGCGACAACGCCGATGCGGCCGAAATGGTCGCCGCGCTGTTTCTCGGCGATGACCTCGTCCAGATGCAGGCGATGGCCTCGGGCGAGTTGGAAACCCCCGTCCCGGCTGTGCTCAGCCCGGCCCAGGTCTCCGGCGAAATGCCCCTGCCGGACTCCCTCGAGCCTTCCGGCCAGACCAGCCCCCGGCGCATCGCCTCCGACGCGGTCTGGGAAGCCTACTACCGACACCTGGGCGCGGTGGCGGAGAAACACGACAGTCGCTTCCTGAAAGACTGGGTGGGCTTTGAAGTCGCCCTGCGCAACGCCCTGGTCTCTGCCCGGGCGGCCGGGCTGGGCATCGAACCATCCGACTACACCGTCGCTGTCGATCTGGCCGACCCCCACGCCGATGTCGATGACATCGTCAAGGACTGGTCCGCCGCGTCGGACCCCTTGGCCGGACTGCGCGTCCTGGACCGGGGCCGATGGCAGTGGCTGCACGAGAACGACCAGGCATACGCCTTTACCAATGATGAACTCGTCGCCTACGCCGCCAAGCTCATGCTCGCGGCCAGGTGGCTCAGACTGACCGAGGCCGAGGACGACGCCCAGGGCCCCGCCGCCTGACGTCCCCATCGGCCGGATACACGAGGAACTCGCCGTGATCGGAAAAATCGTATCTGTCTTCGGAAACATGGTCGTCGCCGAAACGGAAGACCGCGTCGTGCAGAACTCCATCGGCTACTGCTGCCGGGAGGACGGCGCACGGCTGCTGAGCGAAGTGATCCGCGTCCGCGGAAACCTCGCCGACCTGCAGGTCTTCGAGGAAACCGGTGGCCTGAAGGTCGGAGATACCGTCGAACTCCTAGAGCAGATGCTCTCGGTGACCCTGGGCCCGGGCCTGCTGGGCCAGATCTTCGACGGCCTGCAGAACCCCCTGCCCCGCCTGGCTGAGGATTCCGGATTCTTCCTCCAGCCGGGCAAGTACATCGAGGGCCTGCGGACCGACCTGCAGTGGGACTGGACGCCGAAGCTCGCCCCCGGTGACTCCGTCCAGGCCGCCGATCCCCTCGGCACGGTCCCCGAAGGGATTTTCGAGCACAAGGTCATGGCCCCGTTCACCCTCAAGGGCACGTGGCAGATCGAATCGATCGCCGACCCCGGCCAGTACAGCGTCGATACCGAAATTGCAGTCCTGAAAAACGACTCCGGCGAAACCCGCCCGGTGACCATGCAGCAGGACTGGCCTGTCAAGATGCCCCTGAGCATCTGCAGGCAGCGACTCATGCCCACCGACCCGCTGGTCACCCGCGTGCGGATCATCGACTCGATGTTCCCCATCGTTCGCGGCGGAACGTACTGCATTCCGGGCCCCTTCGGCGCGGGCAAGACCGTGCTGCAGCAGATTACCTCCCGACACGCCGAGGTCGACATCGTGATCATCGCGGCCTGCGGCGAACGGGCCGGCGAAGTAGTCGAGACCATCCGCGAGTTCCCCGAACTGACCGACCCGCGGACCGGCAAGAGCCTCATGGAACGGACCATCATTATTTGCAACACCTCGGCCATGCCCGTCGCGGCCCGGGAGGCGTCGGTCTACACCGCGGTGACCCTGGCCGAATACTACCGCCAGATGGGTCTGGACGTGCTCCTGCTGGCCGACTCGACCAGCCGCTGGGCCCAGGCGATGCGTGAAGTTTCCGGCCGCCTGGAAGAAATCCCCGGCGAAGAGGCGTTCCCGGCCTACCTGGAAAGCCGCATCGCCGGCTTCTACGAACGGGCCGGTTCGCTGGAGCTCAACGACGGAACCATCGCCTCGGTGACCATCGGCGGTACGGTCAGTCCGGCCGGTGGCAACTTCGAAGAGCCCGTCACGCAGGGCACGCTGAAGGTCGCCGGTGCATTCCACGGCCTGAGCCGTGCCCGCTCCGACGCCCGCCGCTACCCGGCGATCGACCCGCTGGAATCGTGGTCCCGCTACAAGGGCATCATCGATCAGGACAAGGTCGACCGGGCCCGGGCGATCCTGCGACAGGGCAACGAGGTCAAGCAGATGATGACCGTCGTCGGCGAGGAAGGCACGCCCATCGAGGACTTCACCACGATGCTCAAGGCCGACTTCTTCGACAACGTCTACCTCCAGCAGAACGCCTTCGACGACGTCGACGGCTCGACGCCCAAGGAACGCCAGGTCGTCGTCTTCGGCAAGGTCATGGAAGTTCTTGACAAGGATTTCGACTTTGAGGACAAGGCCGAGGCCCGGCGGATCATGTTCCAGATCCAGGATCTCTACCGCAACTGGAACTACGCCAAGACCGGATCGGACGAATACAACAAACTCCTTTCCCAGATCGATGCAGCCATCGAAAGCAAGGGACGCTCCTGATGAGAAAGTACTTCGACGAAATCACCCGTATCGCCGGTAACGTCGTGACCGTCAAGGCCACCGGCGTGGGATATGACGAACTGGCGGTGATCGAGACCGGACAAGGCCAGTCGCTGGCCCAGGTGATCCGCCTTTCCGGCGACGAGGTCAGCCTGCAGATTTTCGCCGGCACGCAGGGCGCCTCGACCGGCGACCGCGTGCGGTTCCTGGGCAAGCCCATGCAGGTGCCCTTCTCCGACGACCTGCTCGGGCGCGTCTTCGACGGCTCGGGCCGTCCGCGCGACGACAGGCCGCCGGTCGAAGGCAAGGACACCGATATCGGTTCTGCCCCGGTCAACCCCATCAAGCGACGCATGCCGGACAACATGATCCAGACGGGCATTCCGATGATCGACATCTTCAACTCGCTGGTCGAGTCGCAGAAGCTGCCGATTTTCTCCGTCGCCGGTGAACCGTACAACCAGGTCCTCGCCCGCGTGGGTCTCCAGGCCGAGGCCGATGTCATCATCCTCGGCGGGATGGGCCTGCGGCACGACGACTACCTGACCTTCCGCAACACGTTCGAGGAAGGCGGCGTGCTGGGCAGAACCATCATGTTCGTCCACACCGCAGCCGACCCGATCGTCGAGGCCCTGCTGGTCCCCGACATGTGCCTCGCCGTCGGCGAGGCCTTCGCCCTCCAGGGCAAGAAGGTCCTCGTACTGCTGACCGACATGACCGCCTTCGCCGACGCGCTGAAGGAAATCGCCATTACCATGGAACAGATTCCCTCCAATCGCGGTTACCCGGGCGACCTCTACAGCCAGATGGCCCGCCGGTACGAAAAGGCCGTCGACTTCGACGGCGCCGGCTCGATGACCCTGCTGGCCTGCGTGACCATGCCCGGCGACGACGTGACCCACCCGGTCCCCGACAACACCGGCTATATCACCGAAGGACAGTTCTATCTCCGCAACGGACGTATCGAGCCGTTCGGGTCGCTCTCGCGACTCAAACAGCAGGTCAACGGCGATACCCGCGACGACCACCGGGCGATCATGGACGGCTGCATCCAGCTGTACGCGACCTGCCGCGAGAGCCGCGAGAAACGCCAGATGGGCTTCGAGATGTCCGACTGGGACAAAAAGCTGCTCCGCTACGGCGAGATGTTCGAGGACCAGATCATGGACCTCTCGGTGAACATCCCGCTCTTTGACGCTCTGGACCGCTGCTGGGGCATCCTGGCAGAGTGCTTCGAGCCGGAAGAGACCGGCATCCGCCGAAACCTCATCGAGAAACACTGGCCCAAGGACCTGACAGACAACGAACCGGATGAGAACAACGGCGTTGAGGCAGGAGTGGCCGAAGCGACCGCCTGATACCGAATTCGGAATTGGGAATGCGGAGTGCGGAATAGGAATATGACCCGGGAACCTGAACATGCAGGATCGAGAAGGTCTGGCCGAATTGAAGTCTCGGATGGCATCGTTTGCCATTCGGGTCATCAAGGCGGCAGAATCCTTGCCGCCCAGCCGAACGGCCGATGTGCTGGGCAAGCAGATGCTTCGCTCTGGTACAGGAGCCGCCGCGAACTACCGAGCTTCCTGCAGAGCACGCAGCACAGCCGAATTCCTGGCCAAGCTGGGCATTGTCGAAGAAGAACTCGACGAAACGCTGTTCTGGATCGACCTGATCGTCCAAGCCGGACTGATGTCCGAACAGAAGCTCTCCCTGCTGCCAGACGAAGGGGAGCAGTTGCTGAAGATTACCGTTACCTCTATCAAAACAGCAAGAAAGCGAAGTTCTAAGGCGCCCTCACGTCGCAACAAGGCGTGAGCCCCTATTCCCCATTCCGAACTCCGCATTCCGCATTGGATGAAGCGAAGCGCAAAGATGGCCAAAAAGATCAAACTGACGCGTCCGGAGCTGAAGCGATACCGCGATGAACTGGCACGGTTCCAGCGGTACCTGCCCATGCTCAAGCTCAAGCAGCAACAGCTGCAGATGACCATGCGCGACATCCAGAAGGCCCGCCGGGAAGCCCACCAGGCCGTCGAGGCCGCCCAGCGGAAATTCGACCCCTACCGCCAGGTCCTCCGCGACCTGACCGGGATCAACATCCGCAACCTCGCCTCACCCGAGCAGGTGGTCACCAACGAAGTCAACATCGCAGGCGTGCCCCTGCCGGTCTTCGACCGCGTCGAGTTCCCCGAGGCGACCTACTCCCTGTTCGCCACGCCCGCCTGGGTCGATACCGCACTGGAAGACATGCGGGAACTCAACCGCCGCCGCGCTCAGGTCGAAGTCCTCGACCGCCAGTACGAACTGCTGGAACAGGAACTGACCAAGATCATCCAGCGCGTCAACCTCTTCGAAAAGGTCATGATCCCCGACGCCAAGGAAGCCATCCGCAAGATCCGCATCAAACTCGGTGACGAAATGACCGCCGCGGTCGGCCGGGCGAAAATCGCCAAGAGCAAGCTCGCCCAGACCGCCGCTGCCGGCAAGGCCGAAGGCCAGCCTGTCCCCACCGGCTCGGGCGTCCAGGCCACGCAGGTCAACGTCTCCGACGCCGTGCCCGCCGATACCAAACCGCCCCGGAGCCCGAACGCATGATTGTCCAGATGCGAAAAGCCTATATCGTCGCCAGACAGGCCGACCGCGAGGCGCTGCTGGAGGCCCTGCGTCAGATCGGCGTGCTCCACGTCGAGCCGCTCGAGCCGGCACGGGCCGTGGCCGCCGAACAGCAGGTCCAGGACCTCCACGTGCTCGACGAGGCCGTCCGTGTCCTGTCTTCGCGCAGCCCCGCCGGCAGCAAACCCCAGCTGGAGCCCTTCCAGGCCGCCCAGCAGGTCCAACAGATCGAACGACAGACCATCGAGTGCGAATCCCGCCTGACGTCCCTCTACCGCCAGCTGCACGAGCTGGAAGCCTGGGGCGACGTGCGACTGGAACAGTTCCAGCAGCTCCAGCAGGCCGGACTGATCATCCGATTCGCCGCCGTGGACGCCGGCAGCCTCGACCGGGCCCGGGCCGACTGCGTCGAAATCGTCGACGAAACCTACTCCGCCGGCCAGGTGCTCATCGCCCTGGTCGCAGGCGAGGAAGAAACCATCGCCCTGCCCGAAGAGGCAGAGATCCTCGAACTGCCCCCCCGCGACAGGCCCAGCATCCGCGCCGAGGCCCAGGAGATCGACCGCAAACTCCAGGCCGACAACGCGCGGCTGGATGAACTGGCCCACCTGCTGGGCCAGATCCAGGCAGAATACGCCCGCCGCCAGGCCGATGCCGAATACACCATCGCCTCGCGAAGCGGCAAGGAATACGAATCGCTTTACGCGATCCAGGGCTGGGTCCCGGCCGAGCACGTAGACAGCCTCTCCGCCGAGCTTTCCGCCAAGGGCATCCAGACCGGCGTGCAGTTCATCGAGGCCGACGAAGACGAACAACCGCCGACGCTGATCCGCTACCCGCGCTGGGCCCAGCCGATCAAGGCGCTGTTCGGGATCCTGGGGACCACCCCGGGCTACCGGGAATACGACCTGGCGCCGTTTTTCATGCTGGCCATGCCGATCTTCACCGCCATGCTGGTCGGTGACGCCGGGTACGGACTGATCTTCACGCTGGTCGGCGCGATCTTCTACGGCAAGATGGTCCGGGCCGGGGCCAAGCCCGGCGCCCAGCTGATCCTGGTCTTCGGCATCGCCACCTTCATCTGGGGCATGCTGACGGGCAACGTCTTCGGCGTCGGTCCGAAGGAATTAGCAGAGTCGGGCATGACAGGCCTGTCCGATACGTGGAAATCGCTGGCCGTGCTCTGGCGATCCGATCCCAAGGCCGGCCGAGACCTGGTCATGCAGATCAGCTTCGCCATCGGCTGCGTCCACCTGGTCCTGGCCCATCTTCGCCAGGCGGTCGGGCTGCTGCCCGACCAGCGAGGCATTGCCGAGATCGGCTGGATGGGCTTCATATTCGGCTGGTTCACGCTGGTCTGGTTCATGTTCTTCCGAGATCAACCGGTCATCGCCCCGATGCTGACGCTCTGGATCATCCTGGGCAGCTACGGACTGATCGTGCTGTTCTCCAGCCCAAGCAGCAACCCCGTCAAGCGGTTGGTTTTCGGACTGCTGGGCAACCTGATGAGCATCCCGGGCGCCTTCGGCGACATCCTCAGCTACATCCGCCTGATGGCGGTGGGCCTGGCCAGCTACTATATCGCCAGCGCATTCAACGACCTGGCCATGCAGTTGACCGAAGCGTCGGTGCTGGCCTGGCCGGCGACGATACTGATTTTGATTCTGGCACATGCGCTGAACATCGGCCTGTGCCTGGTAGCGATATTCGCACACGGTGTGCGACTGAATATGCTTGAGTTCTCTACCAATGCGGGTGTGCAGTGGGCCGGTCATCCCTACGCCCCCTTCTCGTTAAAGACCGCAGCAAACGAAGGAGAAAGCTGATATGGAATGGTTGGGTCAAATTGGATTCGCCTTGCCCCTCGGGCTCGGTGCCATCGGCAGTGCACTGGGGATCGGAGCGGCGGGCCGAGCCGCAGCCGGCGCCTGGGCCAAGGAAGCCAAGGCCGGCGAACAGATGAACTTCAA
>JBKHDI010000088.1:0-15696 GCA_046541415.1 Phycisphaerae bacterium
CCGGTGACCAGGTCGCGGGCCGTCAGGACCAGGGCGGTTGCGGGGTTCAGAATCTGCGCGGTGCGGCTGGGGATCTGGTAGGCTACCGGCGTCAGGAACATCCAGAGCGAGAGGAACATCGGCAGGGCTTTCTGGAAATCCTGGAAGAGCATCCCGCCGGGCAGGATGACCAGGCCCAGTGCCATCCCGCAGATGATCACCGCCAGCAGGACCAGCGGCAGAAGCAGCATCGCCGGGCCCGACCAGAAGCCGTAGTAGATCAGCACCGGAACCAGGATCAGCAGGCGGATCGCCGAGTCGACCGCCACGCTGAGAAACACGCTGATCAGCAGCGATTCGTGCGGGAAGTGGATCCGCGATATGTACGAAGCTGCCGCGGTAAAGGCCGCCAGCGGCGCCTGGAGACTCTGGGTAAATACGTTCCAGACGATCGTACCGATCAGCGCGAACAGCGGATAGGGGATCTGAAGCGCCCCCGCGTTGAAAACGCGCATTCTCGTCAGCAGTACGAACATCAACGTCGCAGCCACGGGAGGCAGGAACACCCACAGGTACCCCAGCAGCGACTGGCGGTACTTGGCCCGGAAGTCCCGCAGAAACAGGCGGAAACCCAGGTGCGTCGCCCCCCGCAGATCGCGGGCCAGGTTGGCCAACATCTGCCCGGGCCGGCGGAGCTCGCTCTGGGCGGTATAGACCACCTCCCGAAGGGCAGGGGTATTGTCGTGCGGTTTGGTCAAAGCGGATCCCAGGAAAGAACAGTAACCGTCTGCAATGAAAGGATCATTGTGTATGTGCTGCAGGAGACAATCAAGCCTAAACCCCTTCTGGCAGAGCCGCGACAGCCCTGGCGGCTTGGCTCGCCGGCGGGAGGCTGATTCTAATCTTGGCAACCGCCGGTACAGACGCGTATCATACGCTTCAGCCCGGGCAGATCGCGGGCCCGCAGACCATACTCCTGCCGAGCCGAGGCCAGCTGCATGATACATTCCAAGACCGTCACCGCCATCGTACCGATCAAGGCACACAGTGAGCGCGTGCCGGAGAAGAACTTCCGTCCCTTCGCGGACAGGCCCTTGTTCCACCACATTCTCCAGACACTTGAGGAGACCTATGCGGTCGACAAGGTCATCGTCGATACCGACAGCCCGCGCATCATGCAGGAGGCGACCGAATTGTTCGGCAAGGTCGTCTGCGTCGAAAGGCCCGAGGACCTGCAGGGAGATTTCGTCAGCGTCAACAAGATCATCGGCCACGACATGGACCAGGTCGAGTCCGACATCTACCTGCAGACCCACGCGACCAATCCGCTTCTGAAGTCTGCCACGATCGGCGATGCCCTGACCGCCTTTGCCAAGTCCGAACAGCACGATTCGCTCTTCAGCGTCAACCGCTTCCAGACGCGCCTGTACTTCGACGACGGCAGGCCGGTCAATCACGATCCGACCGAGTTGATCCGCACCCAGGACTTGCCTCCGATCTACGAGGAGAACTCCTGCATTTACATCTTCACCCGCCAGTCCTACCAGGCCGCCGACGGAAGGCGGATCGGCAACGCCCCGATGATGTTCGAGACCGGCAAGATCGAATCGGTTGACATCGACGACGAGTTCACCTTCCGCCTGGCTGAGCTGCTGGCCAGCTTCGCCCACGACCGGGGGCCCGGTCGATGACCGATGCGCCGGTCATCCAGGTTACGACGTATCCGTTCGGCCGCTGCGGCGACAAGCCGCGACGCCTGCTGGATACCAGCGGGTTCGAGGTCCGCTACAACCCGTTCGGGCGCAGACTGCGGACGAGCGAAGTGGCCCCCGCGGTGGCCGGGGCCCATGCGATCATCGCGGGAACTGAGCCGTATCCGCCCGTACTGTTGGACGAACTGGCAGACCTGAAGGTCATCTCTCGCGTGGGGGTGGGTCTGGACAATCTTGACCTGCAGTACTGCCTGGACCGGGGAATCGAGGTGACCTACACCCCGGAAGCTCCTGCCGACGGTGTGGCAGAACTGACGATCTCGCACATCCTCTCGATGTTGCGTTTCGTGCCGCAATCCGACAGGTCGGTGCGCCTGAAAGCGTGGAACCGGTACTTGGGATTCCTGATTCGGGAGAAGAAAGTCGGACTGCTGGGCCTGGGGCGGATCGGCTCGCGCGTCGCTCGCCTGCTGCAGGCATTCGGAGCGAAGGTCTATGGCTGCGACACAGCCCCAAATGCAGCCTTGACCGACGGGCTGGATATCGAATGGTTGGCGATGCAGGAGCTCTTCGCTGCCTGCGACGTGGTCAGCGTCCACGTACCCCTGACGCCCGAGAACCGCCGGCTGGTCACAGCCCGGCAGATCGAGGCCATGCCCCACGGCAGCTACCTGGTCAATACCTCACGCGGCGGCGTGGTCGACGAGCAGGCCGTTCTGGCAGCGATCAAGTCCGGCAGGTTGGCCGGGGCTGCGATGGACGTCTTCGAGGAAGAACCGTACGAAGGCCCCCTGGCCCAGCAGGACAACGTGATCCTCACCGCCCACATGGGAGCCTCGGCCTATCGCAGCCGATACCTGATGGAATTGGGTGCCGCCGAGGACTGCCTCCGTGTCCTCCGGGGACAAGCCCCCGCACACCGTGCGTTCGAAGACAGCAGCGTCCGGCTGATGCCCCGCAAGTCTTGGCCGACCGACCGAGTACGAACCAATGCCGACTGAGCCCCCCCCGGACGAAAGGAAACCTCGGTGTCCGAATCCTCGATTCGCAAGCGACTGACGGCCGGCTGCACCGTTGTCGGCAGCTGGGTCAACACCGGCTCGCCGATCGTGGCTGAGTTGATGGCCGCGGCGGGCTTCGATTACCTCGCTGTCGACGTCGAACACTCGCCCGTAGACCTGGCCCGGGCGGCCGAACTCTTCCGCGCCATCCGCTCCGGATCGACCCGATGCGAGGCGTTCGTACGCCTGCCCGGCTGCGACCACGACACGATCAAGCGATACTGCGACGCGGGGGCAACGGGAGTAATCGCCCCCCTGGTCAATACGGCCGCCCAGGCCCGCCAGGTGGTCGGCGCGGTCAAGTACCCGCCGCAAGGGATGCGCGGCGTGGGCTTTGCCCGCTGCAACCAATACGGGGCCGACTTCGACCGCGCCACCGCCCAAGCCAACGACAACACCACCGTCGTCATCCAGATCGAGCACATCCAAGCCGTCGAGAACATCGACGAGATCCTCTCTGTCGAAGGTATCGATGCCGCCTTCATCGGCCCGTACGATCTCAGCGCGTCGATGGGCCTGACCGGACAGACCGACCACCCGGACGTGCTGGCGGGGATGGAACGGATCCTCCAGGCCTGCCAGGCTCGCGGCGTGGCAGCCGGCCTGCACGTCGTGCCCTGCGAGCCGAACACGCTGGTCTCCCGGGCCGAGGCGGGCTTCCGCTTTCTGGCATACAGTCTGGACATCACCATGCTCAACCACCTCTGCCGGACCGGGCTGGAGCAGATCCGCCAGGCTCTGGGCTTCGACGGACTATCATGATGTCCCGGGCCGGACAAGACGGACTGGTACGAAGAACCTATCGTCGCTGCGTGCCTTCCGCCTTGCGCACCGCCGTTCGTCCAGCGTTTCGGGCGTCGTACCGGACCGGTCTGCTTGGCCTGCGGGCCGTCCAGCGGGTGGTCACCGGCTGTCCGGGCTTGGGCATTCGCCGGTGGCTGACCGACCCGGCTGCACGGACAATGCACAAGCGTATGCGGGGCCTGAAGGGAACCTGCGGGGGTCGACGCGGAGTGATCATGGGCAACGGGCCCAGCCTCAACGAGATGGACCTGGAGGTATTCGCCTCCGAGGCCGTCTGGGGCTCTAACCGGGCGTACCTGCTGTACGACCGGATATCCTGGCGGCACGAGTTCTACGTGTGCGTGGATACCCGAGTCGTGCCCGACATCGCCGAGCAACTCGGTAAGCGGATCGAGCAGATGCAGCAGACGCGATTCTTCTTCCCGTACCATTTCCGGCAGGAGGGCGTACTCCAGCCGGCAGAGAACATCTACTGGTACAACCAGGTCCCGCAGAACCCCACAGGCAGGGGGTTCGGGATGTTCACCTCGAATGCCGCGGCCTACGTCGTGGACGTCCGCACCGTCACGATCGCCGCGATGCAGCTGGCTGTCCACCTGGGCTTCAACCCGATCTACCTCATCGGTTGCGATAACTCATATTCCGTCCCGGCCACGGTGCGGGTCGAGGATGCCGAGGGAATGGACCTGACATCGACGGCCGACGACGATCCGAACCACTTCGACCCGACCTATTTCGGCAAGGGACGCAAGTGGCACGACCCCAGGCCGGACCTGATGGAGGAGCACTACGTCCGGGCCAGGCAGTTCTGTCGGGACAGGGGCGTGGAAGTCTACAACGCGACGGTGGGCGGCAAACTGGAGGTCTTTCCGCGGGTCGATTACCGCGACGTTTTCGGCCGATCCAACTGAGTCGCCGTCTCAGCAGATCTCCCGCAGGTCGGCATCCTGTCGGACCGATTCTCCGCGCAAGTGGCGCAGCTGCAACTGCCAGTACGATCGGGCGTTCTTCCAGATCCAGTGGGCCGCGGTCCGGACCCAGGGCCAGCCGGCAGAGCCATTGAACCGCCTGGCAGCCTGGCTGGAGAACCGCAATGTCGCCGGAATGAACGTGCGCCAATGGTCGCGGCGGAACCCCCTGTTGTAGGCTTGCGACATGCCCCAGCCGATCAGCCAGCGCCCGGGCACGGAGCCTCGGCGGGCGAACATGCGGCAGATCTCGTCGTGGACCTTTACTGGCTGGCCGAATGTCTTGGTCAGCCCGTGCACCCGCGAGCCAGCCAGCAAGTCCGGAATGTGTCGAACGACCAGCCCGGCGTCGGAGGCCCGGATCCAGTACTCGTAGTCCATGCAGTAATTCAGGGATTCATCGAGCAGTCCGATGGTTTCGAAGACGCGTCTTCGGACGAAGGCCGCCGGCTGGCAGAGAAAGCAGGTCTCCAGAAGCACATCCGCCCGCCAGGGCTCGGTCGGGTACGCCTCTATGATGTTCCCCTCGGCATCGATGTGATTGGCCCGGCCGTAGATGATGTCCGCCTCGCTGTCCTGCTCGAAGGCCTCCAGGACCGTCGCCAGGGCCCCCGGTGCGTAGACGTCATCGGAATTCAGCCAACCGACGATGGGGGCGTTGGTGCGCCGGATGCCTTTGTTGACGGCATGGCTTTGACCTTTGTCGGGCTCGGAGACCCAGTCCACCTGGCCGCCGCATCTTTCCAGGATCTCCCGCGTCCCGTCGGTGCTTCCACCGTCGATGACCACGTACTCCAGGCCCTCCACCTTCTGGCTGAGAACGCTGTCTATCGTCCGGGACAGGAACGGAGCCTGGTTCAGGGACGGGGTGATAATCGAAATTCGTGCCGCGGTATCCATGGTCAGAGTTTCTTGCGCATCTTTGCAAACAGGGCCGCGTGGGCGCCGGCGGCCTTGGTCCAGGAAAACAGCTTCTCTCTCTCATGTCCTCGCTCGATCAGGTCTTTGCGCCAGGAGGCATCCAGGAAACTTCGGGCGATGACCGAAGCCCAGCCGTCAACGTCCTGCGGGTGGAGGTACTCGGCAGCGTCCGAGGCGACCTCGTTGAACACGTCTATATCGGAACATGCAACCGGAATCCCTGCCGCCATGGCCTCGACGACGGGCAGGCCGAACCCTTCGTACCAACTGGGCGCCAGCAGGGCCCGGGCCCCCATAATCAGCGTCGAAACCTGCGCATCGGTCAGCCCGCCCGTGGCCAGTACGTCACCGGCTGCCTGGTGAGAGGCCAGTCGCTTGCGGAACGCCAACCCGCCCCAGCCCAGCGAGCCGGCCAGGACGAGCTTCGAGCCGGACGGCAAGTCGCTGCGGATCTGCTGCCAGGCGTCCAGCAGCACTTCCACGTTCTTGCGAGGCTCGATGGTTCCCAGATGCAGGACGTAGCTGTCGGGCAGTTGGCCCTCGCTGCGCAGGGCATGGATCGTGTCCTCGTCCACTTTCGGCAGTTGACGGGCGGCCAGGTGGATCACCTCCACCTTCTCCGGGGGTATGCCCAATACAGCCTCCATGCGCCGACGGCTGAAATGGGAGATCGTGATCCACTGATCGGTGATTTTCATGGACCGGGCAATGGCCTCTTGCCAGCGTTTGACCCGCTGGGCTGGGTGCCACTCCGGATGCTCCAGCACGCTGACGTCGCAGCAGGTTGTCACCGTCAGGCCCCGGATGGGCATGGGAAGGTAGTTCGGCTCGAACTGCAGCCGGAAACGCCCCAGCAGGCTGGCGGCCCGGTAGGCAGCCTCGTACACGCGAATGCCGATGTCCAGCCGCCTGTTGGTTTCCTCCGGCAACATGGCGGGGGTCTCGGCAATCAGCTGCGCCAGCGGCCGCAGGCGAAAGGCCTCCAGATGGTCTTGGCCTCCCGGCTGGTCGGAGTATCGCCACCGGAAGTACCTGCCGCAGAAACCCACGGGCTTCTTCCGGCCCGGCCAGTGGGACAGGACCGACCGGAGATAGGTGGCTATGCCTCCCCGGGAGGTCATCATGCAGCGGTCGTCGACTAGAATATCGTCCATGAAGATCGTCCGGAACCAGATGGTGGAGCATGATCGCGGACAGGCACTTGCCCGATGCGGCCACAGTTGCGAACCCTAGCACAACGGGGCCGGCGCTGCAACGGCCCAGCCGCGGGTCCGGCCCTTGCCGGTCGCAGGACCGCAGATTTATTCGGTCGGTTGGATCCCGTACTGCAGGGGCCGGAAGACCATGAGCTTCTTTGACCCAGCCCCGGCCGGTCCCTGCCAGCTCAGCTCCAGGGGTCCTCGCGTGGTCTTGCCGATCAACACGGGCTTGTCTGCAGTGACTACGCGCGACGAGAGCTGCCTGTCGGTGTCGGGAGCGTGGACTGTTACCGGCCCGGCAGCGCGGGGGGCCAGAGAAACCAGCACGCCCAACTTCGGGCCTTGGCTGTCGCGAGCGAGCAGATGCAGTTTCCCGGCTGCGGCGATCAGCAGGTCCTGTGCGTCGTCGCCGGTCAGGTCGACGGCCAGGGCGGCCTGGGCGGCTGCACTCGAAATCGCCGATGCACCTTCGATTTCCGTTGCGCCCAGATCCATTTCCCGGGCGTAGCCGAAAGTCCGGAAGCCGCGGTTGAAGAACACCTTCGGCCCGGCCGCGGCGGGGACCAGGATGATGTCGACCAGCCCGTCATGATTGATGTCGCACAACTGCGAAACCGCAATGGATCCTGCGCCGTGGTAACCGATCTCTCCGCCTTCGGTCAGAACGTCGGAGAACGCGCCTTTCCCGTCGTTGGCCAGGATAGTCAGGCCGTAGTCGACCGGGCCCGACAGCAGCACGTCCAGGTCCTTGTCGGCGTCGAAGTCCGCCAGGCGGATCTGGTTGAACGCGATGCCGTACGTTTCGGCTGCCTCGGTGAGCTTGCCGAACGTCCCGTCCTTTTCGCGCAACGCCACGTAGAGTTTCTCCGCCGTAAGCAGGAGCAGGTCGGCAGCGCCGTCGCCGTTGACATCGCCGATTCGACTGGCCGTGATGCCCTTGACTTGTCCTGCCAGGGCAGGGGCAATTTGGCCGTCCGCAGTCAGAATCTGGATTGTCTCGGCGGTCAGCAGCAGGGCCGCGGTGCCCTTCCAGTCGATCGGCGCCATCTCCAGCAGGCCGTCCGGTGCGTCGGCGAGCTTGCGCAGTGTCTTGCCCGCTACGGAGATGGTCTTGCCGTCGGAGACGATCCAGTCGCCCTGGCCGTCTGCATCGATGTCGATGCGGGTGACGAGCTTCGACTTGGCCGGCTGGTCGATAACCTCCAGCTTGCCGTCTGTGAAGGTGAGGAGCTTGTCTCCGCCGGTGGCGGGCAGGTAGACTTCCGGCCCGTCCGAGCTGACCGTCCATGCCGGCTGACCCGCCGTGCCCTGGTACGCGCCGACGGTCTGGACGTCCTTCCACTGGACGCCCGCGGTAACGCGGACGATCGGGTTTCGGGCGGAAAGGACGTAGTTGACGGCCGCCAGAAGCGGCTCGTGCCCGCCGTGCCAGACCGCCTTGAGATCGAGCTTGTCGGCGGCGAGTTTGTGGCCTTTCCCGGCCGGGACGATGGCGTACCACTCCGAGCCCAGGTGCAGGGCGCCAACCGCGGCGGACCTGGCGTCGGCGGCGGCCTGGGAGAAATCTCCGGCAAAGACGATCACAGGCAGGGTCTTGCTTTCCAGCTGCCATGCGAACTGCTCATCCTCCGCCAACTCGGAGACGTCGAGGGCTGCGATCGTGGGGGTCTGGCCCTTCAGCGGCTTGGCATAGGTGAGGGTGAGGCTGTCGTTCTCGGCGTCGACAGCGGCCGAGGCAGCGACGATGCTGTCGGCCTTGGCGACCAGGTCGACGGGGGTGAAGTCCGCCTTGATCAGCGCCTCGGCCGGTCGGGCCAGGCCCAGCAGGCCCAGCAGGGAGATCAGGGCGGTGGTCGGTCGGTGGGCGTTCAGCATGGTTATCGGCTCCTGTTGGAACCTTCGCCTGGGCCAGGTCTGGTCGGTTCCAGGTGGAAGGTGAACTCGCGTTCTTCATCCAGGCCGAGATAGAACTGCTTCTCGGTCGGATGTGTCGGGTCGGTGGTGTTCCGCCAGCGGGTCCAGAGCTCATATCCTCCGGTTACCGGGATCATGCGGTGTTCGATCCGGTCGGAGCAGCACTCGATGAGTCGCATCTCTCCGGGGTAGCTTTGTGTGGCGCTGGTCGAGACGCAGCAGAGGCTGCCCACGGTTCGGACTGCATTGAAGTGTACGTGTCCGGCGTAGTGGGCAGCGACGTTGTGGCGGTGGAGGATCTCCAGAAACCGGGCGCGCGTGGGCTGGCGGTGGGAGTAGTTGTCCAGGCTGCCCGGCGGGGGTTTGTCGGCCGGGTCTTCCGGCAGCAGCTTGCCCCGCATGGGCACGATGGGCTTGTGGGTGAAGACCACGCAACGGCGGTCCGCCTGCTCGGCCAGCCACGAATTTAGCAGGTCCAGAAACCAGTTCTCGCCGATGCGATAGGTCGTTCCGTCTTCCGGGCGTGCGTCGGGGGGTAGGTTGCCTGGCAAGTCGACGTTTCCCGAGACGGCCAGGACAGCCCAGCCGTCGTGGTGATGCTCCTGGACCCAGTCGTCGGAGAAGTGACAAGCAAAGCAGGTCCCGCGGACGTGCTCGCCGTGGGTGTCGTGATTGCAACAGGTCGCCAGCAGGGGCGGGCGGAGATCCTGAAGAATCGCCGCGGCGTCGGCCATCTGCTGGCGGCGTGCGACATCATCGCAATAGCCGTTGATGATGTCCCCTCCGTGGACGACGAGGTCCGGCTGGGGGTCCATCGCATTGACGACCTCCACCGCCCGGGCCAGTTGCGGATGGCCGGGTTTGTGGTGGCTGTCGGTCAGGTGCAGGATGCGAAACGGCTGGTTCATGGCAGGTCAGTATATCTTGAGCACCCGCTTGAGCAGGACGACGAAGGGCACGACCACGATGATGTATGTGATCAGCCAGCCGGGCAGGAAAGCCCCGATCGCCGTGGTCGGGCCGTACCAGGGGACGAAACCGAGCACCTTGACCGGCTCCATGCGGACGACCGACTGGGGAAGCATCAACTGCGGGTGGTGCTGGACGACCGGCAGCTCGTATGTCCTGCCGCCGACGGCCAGCGGGTGGGTGTAGCTCTGGTCGCGGTATCGCATGGTCAGCGGGATGGACTGGTCGGCCCTGGCTGCCGAGACCTGCCATCGGACGATGGCGTGGGCGGGCTCGCCGGAGCCTTTCCGGGCCCGTTGAATCCAGCTGTCGGCCTCGATGCCGTCGGCGGGCACGAGGGTAACCAGGGAATCGACCGCATTGGCCGGCAGGGACAGCTCCACGCCGATCGGCTCACCGGCAGCGGGGGGGTGATACTCCAGGCGGTAGAAGCTCCACGTGCCTATCAGGGCGATGGGGATCATCCCGGCCAGCAGGGGCATGCCCTCGGCCCGAAGCTGTTTGAGCTGTACCAGCAGGTTGTTGTTCTTGTATCGCTTGGCAGCTTCTTTGTCGCGCGCCCGACGGGCCTTGCGGCGCAGGACCTTGAGCTGCCGACGGTCGGCGTCGCACTGGCCCAGGTGCTTCTGGTCGGTGGTGATCTTCCGCAGCAGGACCATGGCCGTGGCGGAAACCATGCCGAGGATGATCACCGCTGCCGTCGGGCCGAGCACGAGCAGCCAGGCGAAGATCGGGTCGACGATGTTCAGGAAAAACTCACGCATGGACCTGGGCCTCCTGCGGGGCGGTAGAACCTTCTGCAACGGCCGTGGCCAGAACCTTCCCGGCGTCGCCGTCGATCTGCAACTGCTGTCCGTCCTGGATCATCCGGGTCGCACCGGGCAGGACCACCGCCGGGATGCCGAAGTCCCGGGCAACGATCGCGCCGTGACTGAGTACCCCCCCGCGTTCGACGATCAGGCCTGCAGCGTTGAGGAACAGCGGCGTCCAGCCCGGGTCGGTCGACGGACAGACCAGAATGTACCCCGTTCCCAACTCGCCGGCTGAGGAGGGGTCTAAGACGATCCGTGCCGGTCCGGTCCGGCTGCCCGGCGCCACGGCCGTGCCCTGCATCTCGCTGCCGCCGGCTACTCTCGGGCGCTTGCCCAGGTCTTCCAACTCGCGAGAATCGATCACCTCGGCCGGGTCGAGCCGCTGGGCTGAACTGTGGCGGACGCGCCGCTGCTCGATCTGCTGGAGAAGCTCGGCCTTGTTGTCGGCCAGTTCACTCAGCTGCTCGGGCAGGAGGTAGTAGACCCCGCCGGCCAGCTGATACCGCGTGTCGAACTCTTCCAGCACATTGCGGATCAGCTCGTAGCCCATCATGAGGTAATACTTGCCGGTTTCGCGGTAGGGCAGCAGGCGACGCGCCCGGTCCAGCTGCGTGCGGACCTGTTTCTCGAAGCTTCCCGCCCCTGCCTCGGCCAGCGTCTGGAACAGATCAGCGTCGGCCTGGTTGCGGCGGGCGATGTTCTCCTGGTGTCGCTTGCGCGGGTCGGGCGTGGCAGTACCTGCCAGGCGGGCGAGCATCTTCTCTACAGCGTTGCGGTCTTCGCGATACCGCGGGCGGGACAGCTCCATCTCGCCGATGCAGCGATGGCCGTACCGCTCGATGAAGACCTCCACACCCTGGCGGCCCTGGGCGATGTCGTAGAGCAGGTGGTCCTGTTCGACGGTCTTGTCGCCCTCCAGGCCCATGGTCAGCGTGGCCGCCAGGGCCGGCCCCTGCTGGGGGCCGAGCAGTTGGCTCAACAGGGCGTCGAGTCTGGCCAGGGCCATGCCCCCGCAAAAGCCCGGCAGGAGAGATTCCGGAGCGAACTGGGTCAGGACCTTGCGGCGGCGGGAATCCAGTTCCTCCAGCAACTGGGCATCGGACAGCTGCGAAAGATCCATCCGGTGCTGGGTCTCGACCCAGGCCAGGTAATCCGGCAGGATCTCCTGTTGGAATCGTGTATCGGCCACGGCGGTCAGGCGCTTCGTCCTTCGGGCCGAGCGGATCATCCCAGCAAGGTTGGCCGGGAGATTCAGCAGGAACCGGCCGTCCGCCTGCTCGGGGGAAAATCGAGTCGGCGGCTGATTCAGCAGCGACTCGTCTTCGGCGATCAGGTCCAGGTCGTAGCTCATCGGCATGCCGTCCCAGAACAGCCCCGCCAGGCGGTCGGGGTCGGCGTAGATCCGTCCGCAGATCAACTCCAGAAAGCCCTCCTGCCTGACCTGCTGGCTGGGTCGGTAGCCGAGCATCTGGTAGAGCTGGCCGAAGCCTCCCTCGCCGGTCATGTACTCCCGCGTGATCTGCCAGGTCATCGGTGTCGGGGCCGGCAGGGTCTCGCCGAGATTGTGGGCTACCCAGACTTTGCGTTTCCCGCCGGCGAGGTCCTTGAGACGCTGGATCTCCTCCTGGCGGCCGAGCTCGACGTCGCGGGCGATGTCCAGGCCGCGGATTGCCCGGGCCTGCAGCAGGGCGAAGGTCCCGTCGGCCAGGCCCCATTCGATGTCGACCGGGTGTCCGAAGTGGGTTTCGACGCGCTTGGACAGCTCGACCAGTTCGGCCAGTTGGTCCGAATCGAGACAGGCAGCCTGCGGGTCGCACTGGATCTGCCGGCCCAAGGCCAGTACCACGCCAGCCTTGTCGCCGATGTGCACCTCGACGTCCGTCGGATCGTTCCGGGAGACGATATAGCGGTCGGGCGTCACGTCGCCGCTGACCACCGCCTCGCCCAGGCCGTACGAAGCCTCGATGACCATCCGCTCGGCCTCAATGTCCGTCGGGTCGTGTGTGAATACGATGCCCGAGACCTCCGAGGGCCACATCATCTGCACATTCACCGCCGTGCCCTTCAGGCCGCGGATGTCGTGGCGGTTGCGGTAATCGATCGCCCGCTGGTTGTTCCATGAATCGAATACCGCCGTAATGCACGCGTCGAGGATCTCGTGCGGATCGGTGGGCATGTCCTTGCCGGTCTGCTGTCGGTAGGCCGCCAGCAGGGCCTCGCTGCGGTCGCGCCCGGGCAGGTCGGCCTCGAGCACGCCCCGGAAGGTCTCCGTCGACAGGTCATCGACCACCGCCGCATAGTGCAGCACGAACTGACACCAGAGCGACCAGAAGGTCTCGGTATCTCCCAGCTGTTCGGCCAGGCCCGGATGCAGGCCGCAGTTCAGCAGCGTGTCCATCATGCCGGGCATGGAACGGGCGGCCCCGGAACGTACCGAAACAAGCAGAGGCGAGGCCCCCTGGCCGAACTTGCGCCCCGACTCTTGCTCCAGGCGGGCGAGGTTCTCGCCGACCTGCTGTTTCAGCCCGTCGGGCCAGGTGCGCCCCGCCTGGAGGTAGGCGGCGCAGGCGTCGGTGATAACGGTAAAGCCCGGCGGGACGCGCAGCTGCGCCCGGGTCATTTCTTTCAGGCTGGCGCCCTTGCCGCCCAGCAGCTGTTTCGCGTCGACAGGCCCGTCCAGCGGGTCGGAGAAATAGGATACGTACCCTTTCATTCGCTCATACCTCCAAACACGCACAGGCCCATCGTCTTGTAAGGCACGAGCAGTCGCCCGTTGGCGGCCACCGGAGAATCGGCGGGGCTGCCCAGGGCGGACATATCTTCGGTGCAGACAGGCTGGGCCTGGCCGGATGCCGACTCGCCACGGTCCAGCCGCATCGGCTCGCCCTGGGGGCTGATGTAGACCACCTTGCCCGGCAGGAGGATCGGGGCCGCCTGTTTCGAGGCCGGACCGAACTGCGTAACCTTGCCCGTTGCCAGTTCGCACCGCGTAAGCTTACCCTCGGCCGAGACGAGCCAGGCCTCGCCCTCGACGAAGCTGGCAGCGGTGGCAGCGGGAAGTCCTGTCGGGTCGCCCGGCGGTTCGGGCACGGCCAGGTCGATCGGCACCAGGCCCGCGTCGGTTACCGCGTAGAGGAACTGGCCGTGGGTGCGCAGGTCGTGGACGGTCTGGGCTTTCAGGACCCAGCGTCCCAACAGCCGCCCCGTCAGGCGATCGAGGGCCAGGACCTCCGGACCATCGGTCCCGGTGACGGCCAGGAGCACCATGTTCGGCTCGATCAGCGGGTCGGTAACCAGGTTGCCGGTCTGCGACGTCCAGACAGTATCGCCTTCCAGTGTCAGGCAGGTCAGCTTTCCGACCTGGAGCTGGGCAAAGACGTGGTCCTGACTGATCGAGAAGTACCCGGTCGAATCGTCGGCCAACGCTTCGGTCCACAGCGTTTCTTTGTCGGGTCCGAGGCAGTGCAGCTTGCGGGCGGTCTGGCCGGGCCGGCCGTCGATGGCCACCACGCGGTAGAGGGCGCCTTCGTCCGTACCCAGCAAGGCCGGGGTGCGGTAGAACCCGTTGGCCACCGGATAGTGCCACTCCTCACGCATCTGTCCGCCGACTTCCAGGCAGGCCAATCCATTGCGTTCACCCATGTTCGCCAGCGGCGCCAGGACCCGCTGGCCCATCAGGGCAGGGGCGGCCGGGACGGCAGGGGCATCGGGATCGTACTGGTTATCAGCCGGCCAGGGGTCGGCCGACATCACCGCCGGGCTGGGCAGGGGCATGTCGTTCAACACGCCCTGCAGCAGGCCTCCACGGGCCGATGACCAGATCGGCCTGGACCCACCGCCGGGCTGGCCCGCACAGACAAAGCCATCCGACTGCGTCCCCATGTACACCCGTCCCCTGGCTACGGTGGGCGAGGAGATGAACCCGAACTGGTTCGGCCCCGGCGGGTTGCCGACGACGACCTCCCACACGGCTTGGCCTGACTCGGTATCGAACGCCTCCAGCGTTCCGCCTCGCGAGAGGACATACACAGTCCGTTCGGCCACGGCAGGGGAAGTGACGATTTCCGAACCCGTCTCCCAGCTGCGGATGAGCTGGCCTTTGGTCGAGTAGCAGTACAGTTTGCCATCGCGACAGCCGACATAGACGCGCCCGTCCTTGACTGCCGGCGAGCCCAGGACGGTATCCGGCAACTGGATCTGCCATTCCGGCTGGAGCGTCTCGATATCGATCTTGGCCAACTGGCCCTCGGTGGGCAGGTCCAGCTGGGCGGCGGTCATCGCGAAATCGCCATTGCCCGATCCGACATACATCTTGCCGTCCACGATCGCCGGCGGGCTGAAGATGGGGTAGGGCATCTCCAGGCGACGCAGTTCTTCACCTGTGGCGGCGTCGAATTCGACAATCGCCTTGCCGTCGTTGCCCAGCCCCGCGTACAGGCGGTCTTTATAAGGTACCAGCGAGGTCTCGGCATCGAGGTAGTCCGGCCCGTACTGGTGCCAGATCACCTTCGGGCCTCCCTGCCCGTCGCCTTTGAGGTCGAAGCAGTAGTAGCCTTCCTTGTCTCCGGCGCCGACATAGACCCGGCCGTTGTGGATCACCGGGGTCGATTCGACGTGCGAGGCGGTCTGGTAGATCCACTCGATCTGCCCTTCGCGCCCCGGGGCCAGGGAGATGCAGACGACCTTGGCATCGACGGTGGTGTGCAGCCCTTCGCCGACGACGAGGTGCTCTCCGGCGATCGAGGCTGAGGAAAAGGTCGCTTCGTATTCGCCCGGGACGGTCCGCCAGAGTTCTTCGCCCGTATCGGCATCGAGGCAGACGACAGCCCCGGACCCGCCGCCCCATTCAATCTTGGCGGTGGTCATGTAGATCCGGTTGCCCACAACCGCGGGCGAGGCCAGGTACGAGACGCCCGGTTCGGAGTAGGTCCAGTTCACTTGTCCGCTGCGGGGGTCGGGCCCGCCGGCGTAACCGGTCCGGGCCAGGTTGCCCCGAAACAGGGGCCAGTCTGCCCCGGCCTCGGCCCCGGCCAGGTCGCCGGAGATGACCGTGCTCGACTCCGGCCAGTACTGCTCGGCCAGCAGCCAGCCTCCGACGACGACCGCGATCCACAACGGGGCACCATCCTTATCAGGATAGATTACGCTGCATGCTCCCGAGGACCCCGAAGCCGACGGCGACCAGGAGGATCAGCGGGAAGGCCAGGATCACGTCGGCGTCCCTCGACCCGAACGGGAAGAAGAGCGCGGCGGCGATCAGCGGCCCGACCAGGAACGCCGTCCGACGGAAGGTCTCGGTGCTCGCGAACCCCGCGGCGAGTTTCGCGGGCGGGACCTCCTGCTTGACGATGGCGAAG
>JBKHDI010000089.1:0-15542 GCA_046541415.1 Phycisphaerae bacterium
CTGTTTGAGCCAGATATTCACCACTCCGCGTTCACACGAGTGCCAGTCGCCCCGACTTGACTGGACTGAAAGCCTTCCGCGAGAAACGGAAGGCTTTCTTCTTGCGCAGGCTGGATTTACAATCGTCCCCAGAATGACTCGGTTCGAACTCGCCGGGGAGGCGACTGGATTGCTGTCCGAGAGTGGCCGCGGCTGCATTTCCGGTCGCTGCGGCGGGAGTCACTGGCCGGTGAGTTCGTCCAGGGCCATTCGGACAGGGTCGGCCTGGACGCACAGGGTGACGCGCGTGCCGGGGTTGGCTGACTGGAAAGTCAATATCCCGCCGACGGCTTCGGCTCGCTGTCGCATTGAGTTCAGGCCGATGCCCGTATTGGCGGTGTCTGGGTCGAAGCCCACACCGTCATCGATAATGCTGACACTGAGGCGGGGCTGTCGGTAGTCCAGTTCGATCCCGACCGTGTTGGCCCCGGCGTGTCTATGGGCGTTGGCGAGGGCCTCCTGGGCGACGCGGAAGACGGCGATTTCCAGATCTTCCGCGAACCGGACGTGGCGCGCCCGGTCGGAGATGGAGCAGTCGATCTCCAGGCCCGCGTCGGCGTGAGAGCGGACAAGCCGTTCGATCGCCCCGGTAAGCCCAAGCGTCTGCAGAGCCGGCGGGTAAAGCCCGTGGCAGATGTGTCGGACTTCCTGGACGAGGCGGCGACACTGGTCGGCGGCCTGGGCCAGTTCGGCCGCCTGCTGGTCATTCCGCCCCTGGTTCTCTAGAAGGATGTTCTGCAGGCGGAACTGCAGCGAGATCAGGTTCTGCCCGAGCGAGTCGTGCAGTTCCATCGCCAGCGACCGGCTGTCGCGTTCGTGGCTGTCCAGCAGCTTGCGGGACAGTTGGGCCAGGCGCCGTTCGGCCAATTTCAACTCCGTCACGTCCCGGGGGTTGCCGATCAACGATTCGGGCCTGCCCCGATCGTCGCAGATCAGAACGGGGTCCGACGTGTAGTATCGGTACGGATGGTCCGGAGAAACCCGCCAACGGAAATCCGCCATCGTCTTCGCGTCGGCCTTCTGGCCCCGGCGGACCTTCTGCCAGAAGGCCTCAAATCGTGGCCTGTCTTCCGGATGCAGTCCGGGCAGGAAGGCTTCTGGGCCTTTGCTTCTCAGTTCGTCTGTCACCTCTGAACTGAGCATGGTATCGCCGGTAGAGATGTATTCGTACTGGCCTGTCTTGATATTGATCTTGAAGATCGAGTCGTGACTGAGTCGCAGGATTTCGGCGAGCCTCCGCTCGGCCAGGTATACCCTGGACAGGTCGCGGACAAAGCCGATAGTCAGGGTATCGGACAGCTTGCGTGCGGCAACCGACCCGGGGAAGCTGCTGCCGTCTTTCCGCAGGAACGTGAATTCCCCTTCGCCCCTGCCCTGGCTGTGCATCTGGTCGATCAGCTGTTGGCTGATCGGTTCCTGGTCGGTTGGTATCAGGTCGGATGGTCCCAGTTGCAGCAGCTCTGCCCGGCTGTAGCCGAGCATGTCGCAGGCGGCCTGATTGACGTCGACGTAGGTTTCGTCCGGCCCGAGGATGAATATGCCATCCGGCGCGTTGTCGACATAGCCGCGGTATTTGGCTTCGCTGTGGCGCAGGGCCTGTTCGATTTCTTTGCGCTGCTGGATTTCGTTCTGGAGTTTCCGCAGGGCAACCGCCATATCGGCGCGGGTCGCCTGGTCGGTTTTCAGCAGATCCTGGATTTCCGATTCGATGGTTCGGTCGGAGGGGCGGACGATGAATTCGTCGCAGTCGTCTCCCCGCGCGAGGTAGCGGGTCTGGACGGCCCAGCAGTTGACATCCCAGAGGCGGCAGCAGTAGCCGGCGAGTTTTCCGGCCAACATGGCGCTGCCCCAGCAGAGGCCCAGGTTGCGCTGCATCTGTCCTTCCCAGCCGTCGAAGCAGCGGAAGACGGCCTGGGTGGTGTTGCTGTCCAGTTCGACCAGTTTCCAGCGGCCCCAGCCGGCAGTGGCGGCGATTTCGGCGATGGCCTCGAACCCTTCTTCGAAATCCGGATGTCGGCTGATGATCTCCCAGTCGACATTGACGCTTTCCCTTCCGCGGGACTGCATCGCCAGGGCCAGGCGCTGCGGGCCGACTGCTTCGTAGAGACCACCGATCAAGCCGGCGGCGGTAGAGTCCCGCCAGGCCAGGATCACCGGGTGGGAGTCGAAGGTGACCACCCCCCGGGCCAGATCCCATACGATTTCGTGGCCGGCGAGGCGGATCGAAGGCATCTGCATCGACGGGCTCTCGATCGGCGTGGAGGACTGGGGCTTTGCTGTGGGGTCTGGGTGGTCCATGGCTGCTCGATACCGGGAAGGCTGCACGGTTTACGGATCCATTATGCCGAGTCCTGCCGAATCGAGACAGGCAAAATCTCAGCCTTCTGTCTCGCTCTGCCCGCCGCCGAAATTGCGGTTGTACAGCCAGGATGCCGCAACCAGCAGGATTCCCAGGGCCACGAAAGACCCGATCCGGAAGACCGCTTCGACATTGCGCATGTCCACGAAGAAGACCTTGATCAACGTCACCGCAAACAGTCCGATCGCTGCGTAGCGATACCACGGCTGGCTGCGGACAAAGCCAATGGCCACCATGGTCGCTGCCAGCAGGGCCCACCAGACCGAGTAGCTCATGTGTCGGACCTGGAAGTTCTGGGCCATTTCGGCCCCGGGCCCGACCCGGAAGAACCGCCAGAGCTCGACGGTCACCGCTGTGCCCAGCAGTCCGGCGGCCAGAAGGGCTGCCCCGGGCCTGAGCATGAATAGCGCGGTCGGCGTCAGCCGGACCCGCCGCAACAGCAGCGCCGAGGCCGAAAGACAGATGACCACCGCGATGATCACCTGGACGAACTTCCAGTTGACTCCCACATCGGACAAGACCGGATCGACGAAGCCTCTGGTCTCCAGCAGCAGGTCCCAGGCAAACCATCGTCCGGCCCACAGGGCCATCAGTGTCCCGGACAGGATGGACAGCCCCTCGCTGCGGGCCATCCACGCCGCGGCAGCGGCCACCGCTGCCAGGGCCAGCCAGCAGGCGCTGGAGGAGGCCTGCGGGAGGGTCAGTCCGGTTGGGATCAGCCAGGCCGCCACGGCTGCGACCATAAACATGGCCGCCAGGCTGTCCCGGGCGGTATCGTCCTTGCCCAGAAAGGGTATGCCCAGGACAAGTCGGGCGGCGACGACCATGCCGAGCATCATCGCCGCACCCAGCAGCAGCCAGGGCGTCAGGGGCAGGTGGGGCAGGTCGAGGACCACTTGCCAGGCCACCGGGTCCTGGATCCGCTCGACGTTCCAGTAGTGCATCTGTGCCAGGGCCAGGGCCACCACCGAGCCGGCCGCGGCCAAAGGCTCGCGCAGGCGGTTGCAGATCGCCAGGCCTGCCAGGCCCATCGCCAGCCAACTCAGGGTCACCGGCCAGTAGGTCATCTGCAGCGGCACGAAGGCCAGGATCACCAGGATCATCGCCGGCTGAATGGACTGGTGGACCCATCTGCCCGGGCTGATCCGCGCCGTCAGCAGCACCATTCCGGTCAGCAGGGCCCCGGCGATCGCTGCGTGGATGCCCATCCAGTCCGGGTAGATCTCCCGCAGCATCAGCCAATGGGCCAGGGCCATGCCCACGCCGATCACACCCATGCCCACCGCAAGGTTCTGTCGCCAGAGCCAGGTCAACCGGCCTGGCCGACGGAAGATCCCTACGCTGCAGCCCACCATCGCCAGCCAACCCAGCCAACCCCAGGTGAGGATTTCCTGGCAGGCCCAGACCAATTGCCCCCTCAACTGGAACATGGCCCCGCCCATCCACGTCCCGGCCGGGACGATCAGCCAGGCCAGGACCAACAGTTCCTGCCTGCTTGTGGTCAACCCCAGACTCATCAGCAGGAGGAACAGACAGCCCAGGGAGGCAAGCAGTGCAGCCAGGGGCATCAGTTCGGCCGATGCGCCCGTGGCCAGCCAGAAGCCGCCTCCCAGGGTCGCAGAGGCAAGCGTCAGTTGCCTTCCCAGGGCATGTGCATCGTCACCCTCGGCAGATTCAGTCCGGGCGGCCTTGCGGGACATCGCCAGCCCTGCGGCGATGAACAGCAGGACGAAGGCCCAGCTGTAGCTCAACGTCACCGGCCAGGCGACGTAGCGGATGTGTCTGATGGCCCAGGCGGCGAAAACGAAGGCGGTTCCCACCAGCGCCACAAACGGAACTGTCCAGAAACGTCGCCATAGCGCCGCAGCCAGGAAGCCGACATTGACCGCCAGCAGGTAGTTCATCAGAAGCACCTGCCGGTTCTCGCCCGTCGAGAGGAGGATCGGCGTGGCCAGAGCGCCGATCAGCGAGAGGATCGCTCCGGACTGCAGACGCATCTGCACGGAGATCCCGACGCCCAGGACAGTCACCGAACACATCAGGGCAAACGCCGGTGTCGTGCCCATCAGCTTGTACCAGCCGTTGGGACTGGCGACGAAGACGACGAAGTAGAGCATCACCAGCCCGCCGGCCGAGATCGCCGCTGCGAAAGTGCGCATGTGTCTTCGCAGCAGGGCCCATTGGCCCAGGGCGATCATGCCCAGCCCGGCTGCGGCACCGAGGATGACGCGGCGCAACGGATCAATCCAGCCGCGGTCGATGGCGAATTTCAGGAAGAAGACCCCGCCCAGCAGCAGGACGATCAGGCCGACGAAAAGCATCCCGCGCGTCCCGAGCAACTGCTCGACACCGACCGGGGCCGGATCAGGCTTGCCCGCCGGGGACGAAGCGCGTTGCTCCGACTCGGGGGGCGTGAGGGCCGAGGCGGCAGATGCGTCAGCGGATTGACTGGCAGCGGTATCGGCGACCTCGACCTGCAACAGTTCGATCAGGTCGGGTGCTTTCCGCGGTCCGGAAGAGACAGACGCAGGAACCGGCGGGGGGACCGGAGGGGAAACCATCGGTTTGGCAGGTTCCGAGCCCGTGTCGATCCCTTTGCCCGGGGCGTCCGGCAGGGAGTCGACCTGCTCCTGGATTCGATGCAGCATCGATTGGACCTGCTGGAGCTGCCGCTGGAGCTCCTGCTTGGACGGATGTGCTTCAGATGGGCCCATTGGTATCTCCCCGGAAAAGTTGCACAGGGAGTCTAGTACGGATCTGCAGTTGTGTCATCAGAAAAGCCGCAAATCGGTTGTGTTTGCACCCGGCGGCAGGTTCGGTAGAATGCGGCCATGCGCTATCCCACGTTGCAGCACAGGACGACGCGACCGGTGCAGGTCGGGTCGGTGATCATTGGCGGCGGGTCCGAGGTGGTCGTCCAGAGCATGACCAACACCCGCACGGCCGATGTCGATGCTACGCTGGACCAGATCCGCCGCTTGGCCCGGGCCGGGGCGGAGCTTGTCCGCGTGGCGGTTCCGACCGCCGAAGAGACCGCCGCGTTGAAACAGATCATCCCTGCCTCTCCCGTGCCACTGGTCGCCGACGTGCACTTCCATTTCGACCGTGCCCTGGAAGCCATCGCCGCGGGAATCGCAAAGATCCGCCTGAACCCGGGCAACATCCGGGATCGAGACCAGGTCCGGCGGGTGATCGACGCAGCCGGGGCAGCCGGCTGTGCCATCCGCATCGGTGTCAACGAAGGCTCTGTCCCGGTCGAGGCTGCCGACAGCGACAAACCGCTGGATGAGCTGATGGTCGAGAAACTCGCCGAGTATCTCCAGCCTTTTGAGGAGGCGCGGTTCGAGAAGCTCGTCCTCTCGGCCAAGAGCCACGACGCGGTGACATGCGTGTCGGTCAACCGGCGGATTGCTCGCCAGTGGGACTGGCCCCTGCACCTGGGCGTCACGCATGCGGGGACGGCCGAGACGGGCTCGATCCGCTCTGCGGCGGCCCTGGGAGCACTGCTCTGCGAGGGCATCGGTGAGACGATCCGGATTTCCTACGCCGGCGACCCGGTTGCCGAGGTCGGTGCCGCGGTGGAACTGCTCGCCTCGTTGCGGCTGCGGAAGCGGACGGGTCTGGAACTGATTGCCTGCCCGAGCTGCGGGCGGCTGCAGATGGACCTCGATCCGATCATCCGTCAGGTTCAGCAGCAGCTGAGCGATTTGCCCGCACCGGTATCGGTGGCGATCATGGGCTGCGTGGTCAACGGGCCCGGCGAGGCAGAAGGTGCCGACGTGGCCATCTGTGCGGGCAAGGGCAAAGGCGTTCTCTATCGATTCGGAGAAAAAGTCGGGACCGTCCAAGCCGCCCAGATGGCCGGTTCGGTTTGTCGGCTGGCCCGGGAAATCGCCGACCAGCGGGCCAGAACCTGAGACCAGCGGCGGTACTCGAAGTGCAATGTGCAAACCCGATAACCCATTCTGCAGGAGTGCTCCATGTTTGAGAGGATCAGGCGGTACGTTCTGGGCGGCCTTTGGGTTGTGGCGTCTCTGGCGGCCGCAGGCCTGGCCGGCTGCGCCGATGTGAATATAGACGTCGGCGAAGATGAGGACGAAGTCCGTCTCGACGTCCCGGCCGAAACGGACGTTCGCGCCAAGCGGATCAGCAGTTGACAGTTTCAGCGATTGTCAGTCCTGCTCGTCCCGCTGGTTCTTTTTTTCGGGCCTCTGCCAGTTCATGTATCGCATGCGCCGGGTCAGGCCCTGGTGTCGCTGAAGTTTCCAGTCGGGGCTGAAGACCCCGTCGGCGACGTTGCTCAGGCGGCGGTATGTCCGTCCGCGCCGGCGGAATTCTACCTGCTTCATCGCCACCCAGTCCGACCAGACGTACGGACTCCACGTGTCTGTCGGTCGCAGGACCCCTTCCAGTTCGGCTGACGGATCGGCCAGGGTGATGACCATCACGTAACGATTGGCCCCGTATGGGCTGGGCCGGACGAAAGCCAGCACGTTGGCTCCGTCTTGTGCCCGCGCCTCAGGCGGGAGGATAATCCCCTTGCCCGCCCCGACAGCCTGGAGATCGAAGGGCCAGTCCTGCCCGGCGATCAGCTTGTTTGTTCGCGCGTCGCCGACGAGGATCAGGTTGTTCTCGGCCTTGTGCGTCTCGGTAACGTCCGTATCGGCCAGAACGGGCAGGTGGCTGTCCCCCCAATGCACGTCCAGCCTGGCAGCGTCGGAGGCAACCTTCCTGAGGTTGGCGGTTTCGGTTTCGCTGCCGCCTGTGCCGTAGACGAAGAGCATCTTGCCGCTGGCGACATCCCAGATCGGCCCGGACTGGCCGTGGCGCTTGCGCCCTTGGGCGGGCTTGACCTTCTCGGCCGAGACAATCGCCCACTTGCCCTCGTCGTCCTTTCGGAGATGGACCTCATCGGTCGGCTGGTCCAGTTGTATCCGTTGGCCTGAGATGACAACCTTGTCGACGGGCTTGGGCGGTCTGGCCGATAGCGCCGAAACGTTGCCCGTCTGCAGGATCAGCAGGTTCTGTTTCTCCTGCAGCATGGCCATGACCGAGGGGATCTGCCAGTAGCTCTCCAGTTCCTGGATCTCCAGCCAGTAGTGGCGGTTGTGTCGCAGGGCGTTGGTGCGGAACAGGAGCGTTCGCGGGTCTTTGGCCCGTTGATGTCCGAGCATCCACTTGCGGGTGTCGGACCACTTGTAGACGGGGTAAGTGACGTTATGGTCGGCATCGAAGCCTTTCATCTCGGCCTTGCCGCCGAAAGTCTCGCGCAGCAGGAACTTCAGCGTCGTCGCGTTGTGCGGCGGGGTGGTCGGATCTTCCATGCCGTAGATGAACTGCATCGGCGTGTGTCGCAGGTTCGGCAGCAGCGTGCGGATGTCCCAGCGTGCGCCTTGGGCGAGCGTGTAAGGGTCCAGCGAGGCCGTCGTGGCCGGGTCGGTCAGTTCGGTGAAGATTCCGTAGACGCCCTGCGGGCTGGCGGCAGCGAAGATTCCCGAGGCCAGGGCAGGGATCTCCAGCGACCCGCGCCCGCCCAGGCTGATACCCTGCAGGTAGATCCGGTCTGCATCGACGTTGTACTTTCTCTTGACGTCCTCGATGACCCAGAGCACGTCGTTCAGGGCCATGTGTCGATACTCCTGCCGGGCGAAGGCGCCGGCATTTGCGACCAGCATGGGGTTGCTCTCCAACTCCTGGCCGTGGAAGACATCCGATACCAGGTTCAGGTAGTTCCCGCCCGACCCGTGCAGCAGGATCATCAAGGGCATGGGCTTGTCCGGATCGTAGGCTTTCGGCACGTACATGCCATACGGCTGGAGGCGGTCCAACTGCGGGTTGTAGTAGCTTCGCAGCACCAGCCCCCGTAGCCCGGCCCAGAGCAGCTCCGGCTTCTCGATGACCCGGTCGACATTCCGCCAGTAGGGGACCTTGCCCCAGGCATCGACGTGCTGGTTGACATGGTCCAGCCAGAGGGCCAGCTCCGCCCGGGATGCTTCAGGAATCTTCTGCAGGACCCCTTGGCGGACGACGTCGAGGTCTGCTTCAGCAAGCTTTACGAGTCGCTTGTCATCCTTTATCGCAAAGAGGGCGGCCCGGGCAGGACCATCCTTCCACTTCGCGGCCGGCAGGTCCGTGCGCAGCAGGTACATCTCGTTGCCCTTGCGTTTGGCGGTGGGCGTCTGCTCGTCCACTGCGGGCACGGAAGCGGTAGCATATTCCGAGTTCGACGGCGAACGGGATTCCACAACAAGCAGCAGATCCTCGTACTTGCCGGCTTCTGCTTCCGGCAACTCGACGGTGAAGCTTGCCTCGTCGCCATGGACATACTTCGGACCCTGCAGCCGGAGCTTGCCCGGCTGTTCCGTCAGGTGCAGGGCGATGTCCGAGGTCATCGGTCTGTCTGCGGCTGAGACGGCCAGTTCGGTCCAGAGGTTGGTCATCGCCGAAAGAGCCAACGCAAGCAGGAGTCGGATGGGTGTCAGTTTCATGGCAAGTCCCTTTCGGGAACCGATTACACCATCTCCGCAAAGACAGTGCAACCAGCAGTGTGCTGTTGCGGGGTGCAGACTTCTCGAGGTTCGAGTCGCCATACGGTTCCGAGCCCGGCGACTGTTCGAGAAGTGGATCCTCCCGCATCGCCGCAAGCGGCGCTTCGCGGAGGGGATGCGGTTGAGGGTCGAGTGGTTCGGTTGACCGATGGAGGCCTGGAGGGTATCCTTTTGTTTCCATGGAAAACGGACAGATAAAGCATGTGACGATCATCGGCGTGGGGCTGCTGGGCGGCTCGGCGGGCCTGGCGATCAAGGCGTGGGACCCGGAGATTCACGTCGCCGGGGTGGGGCGGCGCGCCGTGTCGCTGCAGGTGGCCCTGGAGGCCGGGGCGATCGATTCAATGCACCTGGATGTGACAGAGCCGGCCAGTCGGACCGACCTGGTGGTTCTGGCCACGCCGGTGGGGACCTTCGAGACCTACCTGAAGCAATTGGCCGACGGCCTGGCAGACGGGGCCATCGTCACCGACGTCGGATCGACCAAGGCCGATGTCGTCGCCCAGGGCGAGGCGATCCTGGGCGTCGGCGGGCCGTTCGTCGGCTCGCACCCGATGGCCGGCTCGGAACAGCGAGGCCCGCAATGGGCCCGCGGCGACCTGTTCGAGCAGGCCACGTGCATCATCACGCCGACCGAGCATACCCCGCCGGCCCTGGCCGATACGGTCGAGGCCTTCTGGAAGCACCTGCGGATGCACACGGTCCGGATGGCCCCGTCCGATCACGACCGCGCCACCGCCCGCGTCAGCCACCTGCCCCACGCCCTGGCGTGTCTGCTGATGGATCTGCCGGAGGAGGACGATCTGGCCGTCGCAGCCACCGGCTTTCGCGACGCGACACGCCTGGCCAGCGGCGACCCGGAGATGTGGCGGGACATCTTCACCACCAACGGCCCGGCAGTGGTCGAAGCGATCGGAATGCTCGCCGAAGGCCTCCAAACGTTCCGTCGGATCGTCCAGGCCGGCGACGGCGAGCAACTGCAGGCTTTCCTGGCCCGAGTCAAAACCCGCCGCGACCAGACCGTGGCTCGGCCCCTGACCGAACGGCGCGTCGCCTTCGAGTGACCCCCGCCCAGGACCGTTTGCGCAAAAGCGGTTTTCTTCGCCCGGTTTGGATGCCTATGCTTTTATGACCTGATCCAGCCTTTGTTTCCATACGCACAGCAGTCAGATCGGAGTAGACGTGGCAGATCAGAATCAGCAGACCTCACAAAGCCCGGACCCCTGCCAGGAGGATTTCCTGGAACTGGGAATCAAGGATGTCTACAGCGCCCTGCTGGAAATCTTCCCTGGTGCGGTACTGGTCGCCAGCGATTCCGAATGCAACCTGGTGGAAGGAAACGCGCGGGCCCAAGAGCTCTTTGGCATGGAAGAAGGGGGCAACCTCTCGATGAACAACCCGTCTGTCAACGGCCTGCCGTACCGCATCTATGACGGTCAGAGACAGCTGGCCCCCGAAGATCTGCCCCTCCAGACTGCCGCCCGCGAAGGCAGGAGTGTCCTGAACAGCCAGCTGACCATCCGCTTCGACGATGGACGCGTCAAAGACGTGATGATCAACGCCGGGCCATTAATGGCCGAAGACAAGCAGGTCTGCGGGGCGATCGCAACGATTATGGATATCAGCGAACAGGTTCAGGATCGCCGCCGCCTGGCCGAACTGACAGCGAACCTGGAAGCCCGGGCCCGTGCATTGGCCGGCAAATTCGTCGACCAGTCCAACCAGCTCAGGGCCTTGGCGCTGCAGTTGACAGAGGCCGAGCACACCGAACGCCTGCGGATCGCCCGGATCCTGCATGACCGCTTCCAGCAACTGCTGGTCGGGGCGAAGTTCAAACTGGGCACGCTGGGCGTCCGCCTGGAGAAGGCAGAGCAGGACGATTTGGCCGACCTGACCGGCCGGATCGAGAAGATCATCGATGAATCGCTCGAGGCGACTCGCAACCTGGCGATGGAGCTCAGCACGCCTGTGCTGTACGACGGGGGGCTGGCCAGTGCGATCCACTGGCTGGTCGACCGGATGAAATCGCGCCACGGCCTCTGCCTCCACGCCGAATGCGAGATCCCCGACGACTCGCTGGAGTTGGATCTGCGCGTGCTGTTCTTCGACTGCATCCAGGAACTGCTGCTGAATATCGTCAAGCATGCCGGCGTCCAGGACGCTGCCGTCCGCGTCTGGCAGGATCAAGACAACCAAGCGAGAATTGAAGTATCCGATGCGGGCAAAGGAATGGATACCGCAATTCTCGATGTGGCGGTCGGCAAGCAGAACAGCTTCGGGCTTTTTCACCTGGCCCAGCGGGTCGAGAGCATCGGAGGTCAGATCCGGATTCAGTCCAAACCGGGAGACGGCACGACGGTGCTCATCTCGGCCCCGCTGGACCAGTCGCCGACAGGCTATGCCGATGCCCCGCAGGGCATGGGGCCGCTCGAACAGCAGTCGGACTTGCCACAGTCCTCGGCGGCCAGCATCCTCCTGGCCGGAGGGCCAGCATGGCTGAGAGAGGCCACCGCCCGCCTGCTGCGTGATTGGCCGGATGTCTCCGTTGTCGCCCAGCAGGCGAGTCTGGACGGGCTGGAGAGTTTGGCGATGGTCCTGCAGCCGGATCTGGTTCTGGTCATGGAGGCCCGGCCAGAGCCGATCGAAAGCCTGGCCCGTTCCATAGAACAGTCCGGGCTGAAAATGCAGATCCTGCTGCTGGGCTGCGAGATGGCGGATCTGCAACCTGTGCCCGCCTGCGTCACTTGCGTCGACGCCGATGCGACAGCCCAACAGCTGGTGCGCAAGATACGCGCCCTGGCCGGGCGTCAGTAGAGGGCATCGCTCCCTGCCGCGGCGGTCAGCGCCATTCCATCTGGATCCGTCCCCACGGGTGCTCGAACCACCACGGGCCGAAATGCACCCACCCGCTGCGCCGGCCTCCCTGTTCGTCTTCGATTTCAATGAACCATTGACCCCGCTGGACCATCGGCAGCCAGAACAGAAGCCCGAGGAAATGACGCTGGAACTCCATGTGCACCAGGGCATAACCGCTGCTGTCGGCCCAGCGGCGAATCTTCAGGCGGGCGATGTGGTCCAGCCAGAGCGTCACGGCGAGCAGGGCGCCATAGAGCAGCAGCAACCCGCCGATCAGCCACAGTTGTAGCTGCACCGAAAGCACCTCTTAATCGCCCCTGCCTTTCTGTTCTCGATGTGGATGTGGCCGAAGCCCGTTTCAGAGCAGCCCGGCCAGTGCTTCAGAGACCGCCTCGGGTTGCAGGCTGCGGATCAGGAATTCCTTGCGCGGACAACTCGGCGCCGAGACCAGCTGCACCTGTCTGGTCGGCAGGTGCAGCCATTCTGCGAGCATCCTGGCCACTGCCTGATTGGCCTTGCCCTTTTCCGGCGGGCATGAAGTGGCCACCTTCAACGCACCGCCCAATACACCGACGATCCGGTCGCGGCTGGCGTTGGGAACCACCTTGACCGGCAGAATCGTTCCTTCCGGGTGATGTTTGAGCTTCGGTCGCAGCTGGGCCATGGCCGGCGACTCAGCCGTCCAGCATGCCGTTGGCGCGGGCGAAGTTGAAGACCCCGCCGGCGGCGACGATCTTGCCCGCCTCACCCATCGTGCTCAACGGGATCTGCTCGCCGGTCGAGTGGTTCTTCAGCACGCCCGCCTCGGCGTCGACCTCGACCTGGTCGCCGGTCTTGATCTGCCCGGCCAGGGGCTGCTTGGATTCCAGCGGGATCAGGTACCCCCCATTGACGCTGTTGCGGTAGAAGATTCGGGCGTAACTTTCTGCAACGACAAACTGTACCCCGGCCTCTGCGATGGCGAGCGGCGCGTGCTCCCGGCTTGATCCGCAACCGAAGTTCCGGCCGCCGATGATCACGGAGAACTCCGAAGAGAAACTCTCTTCGCCCTTTACGAAGGGGATGTTGCCTTCCGGCAGGCCCGCCTGCTCGATCGGAACGCCGGAGAGGGCATACTTGCCGAAGAACTTGCGCTCTTCCGGGTCGGAGGGATTGTAACTGAGATACTCGGCCGGGATGATCTGGTCGGTGTCGATGTTGTCGCCGACCACAAACGCCTTGCCTTGAACCTGCTTGTTCATCTTGCTGTCACCTTTGGTGCATGTCGGGATCCGTCGATTCTCGAGCCCCGTTCTGGGCTTCTGTCCATTCTAGCCGACTTGCCGGGCAAGTAAAGCCAACTTCATCCTCCCCAAATTCGAGAGGATTTCTCCTCAATTTGCTGTTAAGGAATCCGACAGGGGTCTGTGCTGTTCCGGCCCGTTCCGTTTCGATGCTCGTATAACTCCAATAATAGGCAACCAGTTAGCAAACCCAACAATGGCAATAGTCACAATGCCGAGTTGTCAGGGCGGAAAACTTGGATTCCCAAGGCCCGTCTTTTTCCGGACCCCGCGACCTCACGCAGGGACTGGATCGTCCGATCACGATACTGAGCGGGGTCCGGGCTTCGTTCTGCACGGGAGAAAGCGTCTTCACCGGGCAAAAGGGATTCACACCGCAGGAGATTCGCACATGGCCAGGCAGATGACGATCGGAAAGAAAATCACACTCGGGTTCGCGCTGGTGATATTGGCCCTGACGGCCTTGGCCGGCTGGAGCGTGTATGGGGTCAGCGGCATTGTCGGCAACGCATCGGAGGTCATTGACGGCAACAAGCTCCGGGCAGAAATGACCCAGCGTGAGGTCGACCACCTTAACTGGGCCAACGCGGTCAATGAGTTGCTGACCGACGAGAAGGTTACCGAACTCAACGTCGAGGTCGACCCGACCCGGTGCGGGTTTGGCAAGTGGTACTACAGTGACGCGAGGAAACAGGCCGAGTCGCTCGTTCCATCGATCCGCGAGCCGATGCAGCAGATCGAGAAGTGGCACAACCAGTTGCACGCCTCGGCCGAGGAGATCAAAGGCCGCTTCTGCCAGGCCGACGTGACGCTTTCGGGCCACCTGGAACGCTGCAAGGGGGACCATCTGGGCTGGTTGAGCCACATCCGCCAGCAACTGCTGGACAAGGACGCCACCATCGCCACCGAAGCGGTCGACCCGCACCGGTGTCGTTTCGGCAAGTGGTATTATTCCGACGAGGCACGGGCGTTCCGGCAGGCCAATCCGGCCTTCGACGAGATCATGGCCCGGATCGAGGGGCCTCACAAGAAGTTGCACGAATCGGCCAAGGACATCAACGCGCTGCTGGCCGACAACCGTCGCCCGGAGGCGGTTTCGGTCATGCAGGCCCAGACGACCAGCCTGGCCGCCGAGGTCTGCGGCCTGCTGGACGAGGCCATCGCCTGGAACGACAAACAGGTCGCCGGGATGAGCCAGGCCCAGAACCTCTACGCCACCCGCACCAAACCGGCCCTCGAGCACGTCCAGGAGTATCTCGATGCTACTCGGGAGCAGGTGGCCCGGAACGTCATGACCGACCAGGAGATGCTCGACGAAGCGGGCAAGACCCAGGCTGGGGTAATCCTCTTCAGCATCTTCGGCATCGCTTCGGGGATCGGCTTTGCGTTCTTGATCATCCATTCGACCAAGAAGATTCTGACGGGCATCGCGGCCGACCTCTCTGAGGGCGCCCAGCAGGTCTCGATCGCCGCAGAGCAGGTCTCCGGGGCCAGCCAATCCCTGGCCAGCGGAACGAGCGAGCAGGCAGCCTCGATTGAGGAGACCTCGGCCAGCGTCGAGGAGATGACCTCCCAGATCCGCCAGACGTCCACCAACGCCTCGCAGGCCAATGAGCTGTCGACCTCCGCCAGCGATCACGCCGCCCGGGGCTCGCAAGACATGCAGCGGATGCAGACGGCCATCGACGAGATCAAGGCCTCGGCCGACGAGACGGCCAAGATCGTCAAGACCATCGACGAGATTGCCTTCCAGACGAACCTGCTGGCCCTGAACGCCGCCGTCGAGGCTGCCCGGGCCGGCGAGGCGGGCAAGGGCTTTGCCGTCGTCGCCGAAGAGGTCCGCAACCTCGCCCAGAGATCGGCCGAGGCAGCCAGGAGCACCGCCGAGATGATCGAGGCTTCGGTAACCCGGGCCGACAACGGCGTGAAAATCTCCAGGGATGTCGCAGAGTCGCTTGCGAGCATCAACGAGGCGGCCACGAAGGTCAACAGCCTGATCGGCGAAATTGCCGGTGCCTGCAGCGAGCAGTCCCAGGGCATCGAGCAGATCAACGGCGCGGTGACCGAGATGGACAACGTTACCCAGTCCAACGCCGCCAACGCCGAAGAGACTGCCTCGGCGGCCGAGGAACTCTCCAGCCAGGCCGAGCAACTCAACCACAGCGTCCAGCAGCTCCAGCAGCTGGTCTACGGGCAGCAGGAGACCTCCGGGGCCCGGTTCCGCTCCGGTGGCGGTGGCGATGGCAAGAAGACGCCGAAGGCTGCGGCCTCAAGCAGGCCCAAGCCTTCGGCCAAAAGGCCGGCGCCGGTTGCGGCGCACGAATCGTCCCGGCAGCCGGTCTTTGACGACGATACCGAGATCTCCAGCTTCTAGAGCTTCGGGTAGCACCTGCCCGTTTCGGGCGGACGGATCGGGCTTGTATCCCGCCGATCTGTCCGCCCATCTTCTTGCGCCTG
>JBKHDI010000090.1:0-14356 GCA_046541415.1 Phycisphaerae bacterium
ACTTTCTACGACCCTCGCAAGGCCTCGGGTCCGTAAAAGTACCTGACCCCGGCGCAGGGCGGGGATGGGCCGTTCGGACCGGGTGCTATTTGTTTTTGAGTTGCTGGAAGAGGTCTTTGACAGTGGTGAAGGCCTGTTTGGGTCGGCGGTATTCGTCGACGACGCCCTTGTTGTTGAAGGCGCGGGGTCGGCCGATGGCTTTGCGGACCTCGTGGCTGGTTCGGCAGTCGCCGAATTGCCAGATCGACAGGCCGCACCAGCGGTCGCCCTGGAAGAAGATGTGGCGGATGACGGTTTCCAGCAGGCGGGCCTGGTAGGCCTCGGTCCAGCGGGTTTCGTGGTCGTCGCGCCAGCCGTAGATGGCTCCGGCGCCGATTTCCGAGAGGATCATGGGTTTGTCGCCCTGGCCGATCTCGTCCATCCTGTCGGAGATCTTGTCCAGGTGGCCGGCGATGTCCTCGAGTTCCGTGCCGTACCAGCCGGGATAGGTGTTGATGGAGATGATGTCGACCAGGTCGAGGCATTTGTCGTCCATGGGGTGGTTGCAGGCGTAGGTAAGCGGTCGCGTGGGGTCCAGCTCGCGCAGTTTGGCCAGCAGCGTTTCATACCCGGCCCGGCAGGCTTCGTCATGGGAGTGGGATTCGTTGAGGATGCCCCATATGATGACGCTGGGTCGGTTGATCGACGAGGCGACCATTTCGTTGCACTGGGTGATCTGGGCGGCCATGAATTTCGGATCGTTGAGGTGCTCTGCGGTGTGCTGCCATCCGATGGTTTCGTTCCAGACGCAGATGCCCATTTCATCGCAGAGGTCGAGGAATCGGACGTCCTGTGGGTAGTGGCTGCCGCGGATGAAGTTGCAGCCCATGGCCTTGATCTGCTGGATGTCGGAGGCGATCAGCTGGCTGGGCAGGCCACAGCCGAACTGGGGGTGTGCTTCGTGTCGGCAGAATCCCAGCAGTTGCTGGGGCTGGCCGTTGATGAGGATATCGCGACCGTGGACTTCGACGGTCCGCAGGCCGATGCGTTCTCGCATGTCATCTTCGCCGAAGCGGACGTGGATTTCGTGGAGGTTGGGCTGCTGGGGCGACCAGAGTGCTGCGTCGTCGAGTTTGACGGTGCGTTTGATCTTGCCGTACTTGTTTCGCAGCTCGACGGTCTCGCGGATGAGCTGCTTGCCGTCGCAGGTGATGAGAAGTTCGTGGCTGGCGGGCAGGTCGAAGGCGGTGTAGTCGATGAAGATCGAGACGGTGCGTGTTTTCAGGTCGTCGGTGACGATGCGGAGGTTGTTGATCCAGTGGGTTCCGAGCCGTTGCCATTCGACGCCACGTGCGATGCCGCCGAAGTGGTACCAGTCGAAGTAGTCCAGGTGCAGGGGGCAGCGGTCGTAGTCGAGGCGGTTGTCGACGAGGATGACGATTTCGGCCTGGCCGGCGGGCAGGTCCTGGAGCTGGTAGCCGAACTGGGTAAAGCCGCCGATGTGGTCTCCGAGAGGCTGGCCGTTGATGAAGACGCGCGACCAGTGGTGCACGCCATCGAGAAGCAACTGGTGGTGGGTGTCGTCTGAGATCAGGGCGGTGGTGCGGTAGGCTGCCAGGCCTCGTGCGCCGGGGAAGTCGGGCATGGCGTCGAAGTTGCCCGGCACGGCGGCGATCTGGTCGTATTCGATCTGGTCGAGGTTCACGTCGTCCGGTTCGACGTCGCCGAGGAAGGCGAAGTCCCAGAATCCGGCCAGGTCCCAGCAGCGGCGGAAGTCATGTTGGCGAAAACGGCGGTACATATATCGGCTATCCTTTCTGGTGTCGGTTTCGGCAGTTCCCCCCGCTAGGAGAACCATTGTGGCGTTTTCGTCGGTCGTGTAAAGCCCGAGTCGCAATCTTGCCCGGCCGGACTGGCGAGGGTATGCTGGCAGGTCCTATGAACATCGAAGACCAACACAATCGAAATACCTACCGCAGCCCGCTGGAAACCCGCTACGCCTCGGCAGAAATGCGCGAGCTGTTCAGCGCCCAACGGAAGCATTCGACCTGGCGGGAGCTGTGGCTGGCCCTGGCAGAATCGCAGAAGGCCCTGGGCCTGGACATCCCTGACGAGGCGATCTCCCAGATGCAGGATCATCTGGACGACATCGACTTCATTGCCGCAGAGCAGTACGAGAGCAAGTTCCGCCACGACGTGATGGCCCACATCCACACGTTCGGGGATATCGCCCCGGCGGCCAAGGGCATCATCCACCTCGGGGCGACGAGCCAGTTTGTCAACTGCAACACGGACATGCTGATCTACCGCGAGGCGATGGGGCTGATCCGCGGGTACCTGGTGAATATCATCGACGCGATCGGGCGTTTTGCGGCCGATCACTGTGACCTGCCCTGCCTGGGCTACACGCACTTCCAGCCAGCCCAGATGACAACGGTGGGCAAGCGGGCTGCGTTGTGGTGTTACGATTTCATTCGCGATCTGCGGGACGTCGAGTCGCGGATCGAGGGCATGGAATTCCGCGGGGTCAAAGGCACGACGGGGACGCAGGCGAGTTTCCTGGCGTTGTTCGGGGGGGACGACGATAAGGTCAAGAAGCTGGAGAAGATGGTGGCCGAGAAGATGGGCTTCAAGAAGATCGCCCCGATTACCGGCCAGACGTACTCGCGGAAGGTCGATGCCCAGCTGGTTCAGGTTCTGGCGGGGATCGGCGCGACGGTGCACAAGTTTTCCAACGACATCCGCCTGCTGGCGCATATGAAGGAAGTCGAAGAGCCGTTTGCTTCGACGCAGGTGGGATCTTCGGCGATGGCGTACAAGCGGAACCCGATGCGGTGCGAGCGGGCGACGGCGATTGCGCGGTTCCTGATCGACATCGCCGCCAGCCCGGTGCACACGGCGGCAGAGCAGTGGTTCGAGCGGACGCTGGACGACTCGGCCAACAAGCGGCTGGCGATGGCCGAGGCGTTCCTCTCGGCCGACGCGATCTGCCGGATCGTGCTGAACGTCTCTCAGGGGCTGGTGGTGTACCCGGCGGTGATCAACGCCCACGTCCAGGCGGAGCTGCCGTTCATGGCCACGGAGAACATCCTGATGGCGGCGGTGCAGGCAGGCGGGGACCGGCAGGAAGTCCACGAGAAGATCCGCACGCACAGCCAGGCCGCCGCGGCCGAGGTCAAGCAGAAGGGTCGGGCCAACGACCTGCTGGATCGCCTCAAGGCGGACGAGGCCTTCGCGGGCCTGGACTTCGATTCGCTGCTGGATCCATCCAGTTTCGTCGGACGGGCGCCGCGCCAGGTCGAAGAGTTCCTGGCTGACTACGTCGAGCCGATCCGCAAGACCAACGCCGACCTGCTAGGCGACCAACCGGAACTGCGCGTCTGACCGGCGCCGATACCTGAGGGAGATTGCAGATGAAACGTCGGCTGATGGTTTTGGCCCTGGCCTGCCTTGCGTTCCAGGCCGTGCTCGGGTGCAGTCAGGAGCGGATCGAGTTGAAGGTGCACGATCAGGCGGTCAACCATGTTGACGACAAGCTCTTCGGGCACTTCCTCGAGCGGGCCAGCTGGGGCGAGCCGGGCTATGACGCGGCCCGCGTGGGAGATAGCGGGCGGCTGGACCCGCGGGTGGTGGCGATTCTGGCTGACTGGGACGTGCCGCTGATCCGCTGGCCCGGCGGGGGGGACATCCGCCGGATCGACTGGCGGGACATGATCGACAACGTCCCGGGGCGCGAGGGCCCCCGGCCGCTTTTCGACATCAGCCCCAAGCATCCACCCCTGAGCAATCTCTTCGGGGTCGACGAGTTCCTGACCCTCTGCGACCAGCTGGGGGCCGAGCCGCTGCTGCCGGTGAATTTCGGCGCCGCTTTGAGCAAGGAGATGCCCCTGGAAGAAGCGGCCAGGCTCGCAGCGGGCCTGGTGGCCTACTGCAACTCGCCGGTGGGGGCGGACCTGCCCGAAGGCATGGTCGACTGGCCCGCGATCCGGAAGAAGAACGGGCGGGCCGAGCCGTACCGCGTGCGGTATTTCCAGATCGGCAACGAGATCTGGATCTACGCCCGCGAGACGTTCGAGAAGATCGGCCTGGGCGCCGAGGCCGCCGACAACCAGGCCCGCGCCCGGTGGTACCTGAAATGCTTCAACGCCTTCGCCGATGCGATGAAGGCGGTCGATCCGCACATCGAACTGATCACGGAGTTGAACCACACCGGCGACCGCCTGGGCCCCGAAATGAACCGCCTGGTCCTGATGGACCCGAGCATGCAAAAGGCCGACTGGTTCGTCCGCCACAGCTACGCACCCTGGGCGATCAAGCGCATCAGCGACGACGGCCGGGAAGTCGACCCGCGATCACTGGACGACGAGCAGATCTGGAACGCCTGGGTCAGCCTGCCGCGGATCGATCCGGAGAGCGGCCTGGCGGACTTCGGCTGGTCGGATGAGCTGCGCGGTCTGGGCCGGCGCGTGGCGGTGACGGAATGGAACTGGAACGGCTGGTGGGGCCTGGGCCGCGAGAACAGGCCCGATTTCGACTCCGACCTGGCCAAGGGCGTCGGTGCGGCCGGCTGGCTGCACGCGATGATGCGCCTGGGGGACGTGATCGGCATGGGCTGTCAGTCGATGACGGTCGGATCGAGTTGGGGCATTACGGGGATTCGCGTGGACCCGTCGGGGAAGGTGGCGCCCTACCCGCTGCCGACCGGACAGGTGACCGGGCTCTACAGCCGCTATCACGGCAACGTGCGGCTGAGGACGACGACGGCGAACGTTCCTCACTTCGCCCAGCCCTTCCAGATGGCGGGGATTGCCCCGGCCGAGAAGGTCCTGGCCCTGGACATCGTGGCCACGTCCGGGCCCGAGGCGATCTACCTGCACGTGATCAACCGCAGCTTCAGCCGCGACCTGGAGGTGCAGGTGGACCTGTCGGACTTCGAGGATGTTGCCGGCCCGGCCGTGCTGCACAGCCTTACCGGACGGCTGGAGAACCAGCCCGGTCCCGGCCAGGATCTGCCGGTCGCTTCGGTCGACGATACGCTGGTGGAGTTTAGCGGAGGTGAACTGACGGTCCGATTCCCCAAACGGTCTGTCAGCGTGCTGGAGATCCCCCGTCGGGCGGCGGAGTGATCATTCCTTTTCCTGGTTGTCCTCGATGTGCTCTGCGACCTTGTTCATTGCGCGTTTCGAGATGAGGATGCGCTTGACGTAGATCAGGTCGTCGAGGCCCTGGCCGTCTTGGCCCTTGGACCGCTCGTGCAGCACGAATGGCGGCGACTTGACCCCGCGGTACTCGACCCAGATGGGCTTGCCCTTGACCGCGCCGGTGATTTCCGTCCCGTCGATCAGGCGGAACCGCCACTGCAGCCGTCGGGTGGGGTACTTCTGGCCGGTGTAGACGCGTTCGGGCTCGCCGGTGGCCTTCCAGCGCCAGCGGAGCTCCATTTTTTCTTCGACGACGATGGCCTCGATGCTCAGCACGGCCGCCAGGGGCAGTCTTCGCCATCGCTGCTGGGCCTCGACGTACACCAGCAGGGGCTGGTAGCGGGTGGTATAGATGTACCCGGGGATCTGCCTGCCGTTGGACAGCTCGATCACGCCGGGCACGGCATCGGGGCGATCGGCCGGTCCCTTGCCGGCCTGGAACGGGTTCCTTCCGCCGCTGACGGGCTGGTCGGGCTTGACTTCCACGACCTGGCCGGGCTGATCTTCCAGCCAGTCGTCCAGATCTGCCCAGGCCTGCAGGGCCAGTACGCCCATGCTGATAAGAATGGCGACCGCGATGCGATTCATGACATCTATTATAACCGATAGAACCTGCGAGAGTCTCGGACGCAGTTTTGGCCGCTTGTCTGGACGGGGGGCGCGGCGGTAAGATGGCCCCATGCTAGCACTGGGTTTTGCCGCCGCCGGGATTCTTCTGGCTGCCGGGGCCGTCGCCGCTCCGGTGGCCATCCATCTGATCATGCGATCCAAGCCCCGGCGGATCCTCTTTCCCGCCCTGCAGTTCGTGCAGAAGACCCACAAGGCCACGCTATCGAAGCTCAAGCTCAAGCACTTCGTACTGCTGGCGATGCGTATTCTGGCGATTCTGCTGATTGCGCTGCTGATCGCCCAGCCGTTTTACGAGCAGTCCCAAACCGGCGGGGTCGCTGCCGGGCCGGTTGCGGCGGTGGTGGTCGTCGACGACAGCCTCTCGATGGAGTACCGCTACCAGGAACAGTCGGTGCTGGCCCGCGGGCGGGAGCTGGCCGTGGAGGCGGTCGAGTCCCTGCCGGACGGATCGCAGGTGGCGGTGGTTCGCACGTCAGAGTCGGGCGGGCCGGCGGAGTTCTCCGACGATCTGGGCTACGTTGTCCGGCAGATCGAGCAGATCGCCCCGACCCGCAGCGACCGGGGCCTGTCGGTGGCGGTGGGGCGGGCGCTGAACCTGCTGGGCCGGTCCAACCTGCCCCGGCGGGTGGTTTATATTCTGACCGACCGGACCGAGCACAGCTGGAAGGACGTCCAGGCCGCCGCCTGGGACCAGGATACGACCGGCGTGATCCTCGACGCTGCCGCCGGGGCGGGGGCCAACCTCTGGCTGGGGCGCGTGGAGCTGTCTGCCCAGAACGTGCCCGTGGGCTCGAAAGTGCGGGTCAGCTCCCTGCTGCAGTCGATGGGCTCGGGAGGGCGCTTCAGCGTTCAGGCCGAACTCGACGGCCGGGAGATCCTCCGCAAAGTCAGCCAGATTCCCTCCGGCTCGCATGCGACGCTGCTGTCCGGCGAGGCGCCGCTGGAGCGCCCTGGCGTCCACCAGGGCAGGATCTGGCTGACGCCGGACGACGCCCTGCCTGCCGACAACGAACGGTACTTCACCATCCAGGCCGCACCGCGCCCGCAGGCACTGCTGGTCCGCGACCCGGCCACGCTGGGCAAGGGCGATGAACTGACCGACATCCTCACCGGGTCGATCGCGGCGACGGGCACGGCGAGCGTGCGCCTCTCGACGCCCGAGCAGTTGACAGCCCAGGCACTGGAGGACAGCCAAATCGTTCTGCTGGCCGGCGTCTCGGGCCTGACCGACGCCCAGTGGACCAGCCTGGCCCGGTTCGTCCGCGCCGGCGGGGGGCTTTGGGTCGTGCCAGGCCCCCTGGTCGCCGCGCGGGGGTACCAGACCCAGGAGGCCGTGGAAATCCTCCCCGCGCGAATCGAGGGGCTCGAGGCGGTGGATCAGGGCGTCAGGCTGACCGCCGGCCGATTCGACCACCCCTTGATCTCCGCCTTCGCCGACGGACGCAATGGGGGGTTTGATCCCCTGCGGTTCTACCGGAGGCTGGAGCTGTCTGTCCCGGCCGAGCAGGTCGACGTGCCGGTCCGCTACAGTGACGGCCCGCCGGCGCTGCTGGCCCAGCGTGTCGGCAGCGGAGCGGTGGTGCTGTGGAATTTCTCGCCGGCTGGGTCGTTCTCGAACCTGACCGGGTTCGGCCAGCAGTTGATCCTGACCGACCGGACGCTGGCGTGGCTGGCAGCGCCGGACCGTTGGCCGACGCAGGTGCAGTTGGGCCAGGAGCTTATCCTTCGTGTCCCCGAGCAGTTGGGCGGGGCGACGGCGACGGTTCGGCGTCCCGGGCGCAGCGGGCGAGATCCGCTGGCGATCGACCCGGCCACGCGCCAGGTGACACTGCGTCCGGACGTGGTGGGCCATTGGGTGGTGGAGTTTGTCACGGCCGGCCAGACCATCGAAAGGGGCTTCAGCGTGAACCTGGACCCGGCCGAGAGCGATCTTCAGCGGCTGGAGGCGGCGCGGATAGTCGACCTGTTCCCGCCGGGGCTGGTACGCTTCGGTGCCGATGCGACACTGGCCGCCGCCGAGGGCGGCAGGTACCGGCGCGACCTGACGGTCTGGGTGCTGCTGGTGCTGCTGGTGCTGCTGGTGGGCGAGCCGTTCTTCGCCAACCGATTCTACAGACAGCAGGTAGAGCAGACCGACGCGGAGGGAAATGTCGTTGACCCGGGCCGGAGGCAGTGATAGGGTGTCGCCGCTGGGTCCGGCGCGGCGTTCGGCCCGGCCCATCCGCCAGAGCAAAGCAGGAACAGCCACCCATGCCCCCCCAGACACTGTTCGATACCAGCAAGGTCGACTTCGAGAAGGTCCTTTTTGACAGGGACTCGATTTACAGCGTCAATCCGCACCGGTTCGAGTTCATGCAACTCAATGGGATCTGCCACCTGGACAAAGACGCCGGCGAGATTGCCGGTTTCCGGGATATCAACGAAGACGAGTTCTGGGTCAAGGGCCACATCCCCGGCCGACCGATTTTCCCGGGCGTGCTGATGATGGAAACCGCCGCCCAACTGGTGAGCTTTTACGTGATGTCGGGCCAGCCGGAGAAGGGCTTTCTGGGCTTCGGGGGCGTCGACGAGGTCAAGTTCCGCGGCGCGGTGGTCCCGGGCGACCGGGTGGTGATGCTCGGCAAGATGGTCGAGATGCGTCGCCGCCGCTGCGTGGGCGCCACACAGGCTTACGTCAACGACCGCCTGGTCTACGAGGGCAAAATCACGGGCATGTGGCTGTAGCCCGGAGAAGCGGGCTGGCAGCTGCACAGGGCCCATCGCAACCGCCATGGCCGATCTGAACACACTGCTGCCGGACTGCCTGCCCGTCCAGCCTCCCCTGGGCGACGAGACGCTGGGCCGGATCCCCGCAAAACGAGGCGTGGCGCTGCTGTCGGGCGCCGAAGATCAGCCGATCCTCCTGCTGCCGGCAGCCGATCTGCGCAGCCGTATCCGCAACCGCGTCAGTCAACCCACAGAGGAGGAACTGACGCGCATGCCCGATTTGGCCGAGGTCACCCGCTCGGTCCGCTGGCTGCTGACGACCAGCCACTTCGAGACCGACCTGAGCTACTTCGAGCTGGCCCGTCAGATCTGGCCCGACCGCTACCGCGAGATGATCGCCTTCAAGCCCCCCTGGTTCGTCCAGGTCGACCCCAGCGAGCCCAGACCGCACTTCCGCCGGGGCAGGGACGTACTGCAAAGGGCCGGTGCGTGCGTGGGCCCTTTCGTCTCGGCCCGATCGGCTGACAAGTTCATCGGCATCATCGAGGATGTGCTCGGCCTCTGCCGGGACCCGCGTTGCCTGGCCCAGGCGCCCGACGCGCCGGTCTGCACATACGGCCAGATGGGCCGCTGCCTCCGGCCCTGCGACGGGACGATCAGCCTGGAGACGTACCGACAGCACGTTGTCGAGGCGGCTGCGTTGGCCCAGGGCAGCATCGAACCGGTGCACCAGGAGCTGGCCGGGCGGATGAAGCAGGCCGCGGCCGAGTTGAAATTCGAGCAGGCCGCGGCGATCAAGTCCCGCCTGGGGCGCCTGGACGAGCTTGGTGATGCGGAGTTCCGCCACGTCAGGCCTCGCCAGCAACTGGGCTACGTGACCATCCAGCGGGGCAGGCGACACCAGGTCAAGGTGTTCCTGGTCTGGGCGGGTCGAGTCGCCTCGGCCGGGCTGATCGACTTTCCGCCGAAAAAGCAAACGATCGAGCCGATTCTGTGTCAAATGGAGCAGATGGCCCGCCAGGCGGGCAGTTGGTCTCTGCCCGAACGCCTGCGGATGGGGCTGGTTGCCCAGATGCTCGGCAGTTCGCCAAGCCGGGGCGGCGTGTGGCTGGAATGGGCCCCCGGGCTGGACCCGGAAGAGGTTATCGGCGCCACCGAGCGGGCCTGCGAGCAGCTGAAGGTCAGCCCCAGGCCCCGGCGAAAGAAAAAACAGGCCCCCAAGGGCGAGGCGAAAACCGATACAGTTACAGAGGCCCACCGAGACCCTGAAGCGTCCTGACCCCGGTCAAACGCCCCGAGAGGCGACATGAGAAACCTGCTGGCTAGACTGCGACAACACCTGCCCCAGCGAAGGCGTCGGTTCTGGCGGTACGTCTCGCCGCGCCGCCAGGGTGTGGGTCTGGCCGTGCTGCTGGTGCTGCTGGGGCTGTTCTACGGCTACTGGTACCTGACCAATGATGCCCGCATCCGGCGGATGGCAGAGGACTTCCTTCGCGATTCGACCGGCGGGGTCGTCTCGGTCGAGTCGGCCCAATTCCACCTCTTCGGGGGCATCGAGCTGCGCGGCGTGCGGATCTACACCCCGGACGGCAGCACGACCATGCCGGCGATGAAGGCCCCGAGCCTGATCATCCGGCATGACCCGTGGCGACTGCTGGCCACGGGGCAGCTGTATCCGACCGAAGTGGTCTGCAACCAGCCCGTGGTCAACATCGTCTATCTCGAGGACGGCACGAACATCTGGCAGCGCATGTTCAATGCCCGCAAAGATAAGAATATACGGGATGACGGCGGCGGGGGAGGCCCGATGATCATGCCCCCCGTCCAGTTCCGCCAGGGCATGGTCCGGTTCTGGCAGAAGGTCGGCCAGACCGAAAGCAACACACTCGACTGGCCATTGGAAGTCACCGCCACCCGCACCGGCGACATGCTCTACGAGGTGGTTTTCCCCAACGGCAGGGGGCTTTTGAACATGGCCACCGGGCAGATGGTCCGGAAGGACTTCCACTTCCCCGAGGGCCTGCCCCTGCAGTCCCTGCCGCCGAAGTACCGCCAGTTGCTTCAGCGCTACCAGATCGAGAAGGGCAGCTACCGGCTGACCAGCCAGTCCGACGGCAAGATGCTGATCCGCCCGGAAAACGCGTCGATGAAGCTGCCGGCCGACCAGGGGGGGCTGTCGTTTACCCAGGTTCGCGGCGACATCATCCTCGACCCCAAGGCCGGGCAGGTCGTCCTGCGGGACGTGACGGGGCTGGTCCCCGAGGCAGGCGACGCCCGTTTCGTCATCAACGGCCAGTACGGCGGCCAGGACCCCCAGTGGTCGCTGCAGGATTCCGACGCGCCTTGCCAGATCGAAGTGACCCTGGCAAACGGGCAGATCCCCCAGCCGGGCGTGGCGACCGAGCAGTTCGGCCGGCTGCTTCGACAACTGCACGACCTGCTGGCGCCGGAAGGTCGTTTCGCCGCCCGGGCCACCATCAGCCGCCAGGGCGGGGGGCCGTTGCAGGTCGACGGCAGAGTGGATCTGCTGGACATGCAGGTGACCTACCGCGACTTCCCATACCCGTTGAAGGACCTTTCCGGGACGGTCGGCTTCGATCAGACGGGCATACGCAAGCTGGATCTGCAGGCGATGCAGAAGCGGTTGCATCTTGCCGGCAGCGTGCAGGCAGGCGACAGCGGGCTGGCTATGGATGTGGAACTGACGGGCAAGAGTATCGATCTGGACGAGAGGCTGTACCGGGCCCTGCCTGCACAACTGCGGACCGTCTGGGACCAGCTCGCGCCCAGAGGGCAGGCCAATCTGCGGGTGGCTGTCAGCAAGCCGGCCGATGCGGACAAGCCCGATCTCGACCTGGTGATCACCCTGGCCGGCAAGGCGGGGATCACCTTCCAGCCATTCGCCTACCCGCTGGAAAGCATGACCGGACGGGTCCGCCTGCGCGACGACGACGTGGAACTGCTGGGCATCGAAAGCTACCAGGACGGCCGACGCCTGTGCACCATCAACGGCAGCATCGTGAATGTCGATTCGCCCGATTGGTCGACCGATCTGACGATCGATATCGACCGCCTGAAAATCGACCAGACCCTGCTGGACGCACTGCAAGAGCCCGTCCGCAAGGCCGTCGCGCGCCTGCATCCGTCGGGCATGGTCGACTCGGCCAAAGTCCGAGTCCACCAGAGCCGCAACACGCCGCTGGACTTCCGCGTCCTGGCCGAGATCGCCGACGGGCGGATCCTCTACGAGGACTTCCCCTATGAACTGACCGATCTGAACGGTTCGGTGGCCATCTACCCAGACCGGGCGGAGATCGAACCGGGGCCGCAGGGCAAAGGGATGTCCGGCAGGCACGGTTCGGGTAAGTTCCTGGCCACCGGGGAGATCCTCTTCGGCAAGACCGGGCGGGTCGAGATGGACATCCAGGGCCAGTCCGTCGCACTGGACGATTCGCTCCGCCAGGCCCTGCCGCCGAGGGTCCGGGAAGTCTGGGACCTGCTGTCGGTGGGGGGCAGGACCAACATGACCCTGCAGTTAAGGGGGCCCGAGCCTAACCGGCCCGAACGACCCTTCGACTACAAGCTGGTGCTCCTGCCGACAGACATGTCCCTGCGGTTCCGCCATTTCCCGCTGACCCTGCAGGGCGTCTCCGGGCGCGTCACGGCCGTTCCGGGCAAGGTCAGTCTCGACCAGCTTTCGATCAACGACGGCCCGCGGAAGCTGCAACTGGTCGGGCAGATCCTCACCGAGGACAACAGGCAGCACGGGAAGCTCAAGGTCATCGCCCGGAACCTGCCGATCGACCAGGAATTCATCGATGCCGTCCCCGCCGACATCCTGCCGGCCGTCCGGAGGCTCAAGGCCAAGGGCACGTGCAGTATCGACCTGAACGAACTGGAGTTCGTGGCGATCGACCCGGAGACGCCCGATGGCGACAAACAGATCGAGTGGGCCAGCGAAGGCAGCTTCGCGGTGACCAACGCGGCGCTGGATCTGGGCATGGATATCGAGCAGATCACCGGGTCCTACACCGGCAAGATCTCCTCCGGGGCCAAAGGCGCTATGTTGAATGGGAAGGTCGAGGTCGACTCGATGGCCATGGGCAGCCGGAAGATAACCGACCTGACCGCCGGCGTCTCCAAGCCCCAGACCGGCGACGTGGTCTCCCTGACAGGCCTGAACGGCAAGGCCCACGGGGGCAAGCTGGCGGGCTTTGCGGAGATCAAACTGGCCGATGACGTCGAATACGGCCTGAGCCTGGAAGTCGATCGGATCAACCTCGATTCGCTGGTCAATGCGGGCATCGAGGACCCGGACAAGAAGACGCAGATGCAGGGCCTGATGGCCGGGCGGATCTCCCTGATCGCCAAGGGGCAGATGGAGGACTGGAAGGCGGAGGGGCGAATCCAGATCTCCAATGCCAGGATCTACCGCCTGCCGATTTTCCTCGGTCTGCTGCACGTGGTCTACCTGACCCTGCCGACGGACTCGGCCTTTACCGAGGCCCAGGTGGGCTACGAACTTCGCAAGGGCAAGCTGGTTTTCAGCGAACTGCACCTCAACGGCAATGCGTTGTCCCTGCTGGGCTCGGGCAACCTGACCTTGGCTGATGACTCGCTGCGACTGACGTTCATCGCCGGTCCGCCGGGCAAAATGCCTACCCTCGGGGCGGTTTCCGAGCAACTGCTCCGCCTGATCGCCAAGGAGCTGATGGTCATCGAGGTTCGAGGCACGCTGAAGAACCCGCGGATCACCACCGTGCCGCTCAAGGGCCTCCAGGCCATCATCGACGCGATTCTCGCTCCCAGTCGCGACGCGAACTGACCGGCCCTTTAGATCCTCGCTTTCCCTCGGGCCTCTGAGTCGCTATGATCTGCCCTGTCCCGGCCAGTCGGGCCGCGGTATCGCATTGACCTTGAAGGAGACGACCTGTCATGGCCGACGTGAAAATCGCCGTCATCGGAGGCAGCGGGCTGGGCGACGCCCTGTGCGACGATATCCCCACCCATGCCAAGCCCATCGAAACCCCTTTCGGGCAGACGTCCTCACCCGTTATCGAAACCAACTGGTCCGGCACGGACATCGTTCTGATCAACCGCCACGGCACGGGACACGTCCACCCGCCCACCGCGGTGAACTACCGGGCCAATATCTACGCGATCAAGCAGCTCGGCTGCACCCACGTGATCGCCTCGGGGGCCGTCGGGTCACTCCGCGAGCAGATCGCCCCGAGGCACCTGGTGATTCCCGACCAGATCATCGACAAGACCAGCCGGCGGGTCGGGACGTTCTTCGAGGACGGCCTGGCGGTTCACGTCGAGTTTGCCTCTCCGTTCTGCCCCGTCCTCCGCAAACACCTGATCAGCTGCGCCGACGCCGTCAAGACTACCCTGCACGAGGAAGGTACCTACGTCTGCATGGAAGGGCCCGCCTTCTCCACCCGGGCAGAATCCGAAATGCACCGCCTCTGGGGCGGGGACCTGATCGGCATGACCGCCATGCCCGAAGCCAAGCTCGCCCGAGAGGCCGAACTGGCCTACGCCCTGGTCTGCCTGCCCAGCGACTATGACTGCTGGAGGCCCACCCCGACCGAGTTGGACAAGCACGAACTGCTCAAGGAGATCATCGGCAACCTGACCGAGGCGACCGGCAACGCCATCAGCCTGATCAAGGCGGCCATCCAGCGGATCACGCAGATTGCCGATATGCCCAGCCCGGCGCATTCGGCCCTGGAATTGGGCATCTGGACCGGCAGGGACCAGGTCCAGCCCGGGACAATCGAGAAACTGGGCGTACTGGTGGAGAAATACTTGTAACAATCCTTTGCGCAGCTCGTCTA
>JBKHDI010000091.1:0-13655 GCA_046541415.1 Phycisphaerae bacterium
TGCTTTCGGCCGACCCGGAGCGGACCCCGTATCCGTATCTGCCCGACTACCGCGAGTACAATCCGAACTGGACGCTGCTGCTGGCGCCGGACGGTCGCGGGCCGATGATCATCACCGGCCGCCAGATCGCCTCGATCGCCTTCGGCTCGCTTCCCGAGGGTCTGCGGACCCGCCCTGCGCTTCTCTGGCAGCTGGACAACCGCGGCGGCGACCACGATCTGGAAGTTTCCTATCTCTCGTGGAACATCGACTGGAAGGCCGACTACGTCCTGAAAATCACCGGCGAAACCGAAACCGAGAAAGACCCCGCCGGTCGCCCGATCCTGTACGACACCGTCGACATCGTCGGCTATGCCACCGTCACCAACAACTCCGGCGTGCGGTTCGACAACGCCCAGTTGAAGCTGATGGCCGGCGATACCCGCATTCTCTCCCGTCCACCATGGTGGGGGCGGTTTAGAACCTTAAGGTGGGCGGGCGAAAGCGAATCGCCTGCGGACTACATGGACAAGGATTACGACAACAAGGCCGGCTTCACCCAGAAGGCGTTTTTCGAGTACCACCTCTACACGCTGGGTCGGCCGACCACGCTGGCCAACCAGGAGACCAAGCAGATCGAGATGCTCACCGCCAACGACGTGCGGATGCAGCGGCGGTACGTCTACCACCCCTACGCCGACCCGCATGTCCGCGTTCAAAGCGTGCTGGAAAACAGCGAAGAGAACGCCATGGGCCAACCCCTGCCCAAGGGCACGGTTCGCCTGTACGCCCCGGGACCGGCCGGGGTGGACGAGTTTGTCAAGCACGACACCATCGACCACACGCCCAAGGATGAGAAGATCGACTTCTTCTGGGGTCATGCCTTCGACCTGGTCGGACAGATGACCCTGAAAGACGAGACCAAGCTCGGCCCGGGCCACTTCCGCCGGACTGCACAGATCACCCTGCGGAACCACAAGAGCCATGACGTAACGATCACCGTTATCCTCGACGTGCCGCGATCAACCTACCAGGTCGACTGCAAGCTGCCCTGGTACACGCCCGAAGTCAGCCGCGTCGAAGTGCCCATCGTCGTCCAAGCCAATAGCCAGAACCAACTCGAACTGACCTATACCTTCAACACGACCAAAGGCGGCGGACTGCAATCCCCGCACCAGAAATAACCCCAGCCAACCCCGACTTGATACGCAAGGAGTTCAAGCATGAACGCAACGAAACGCATCCTGACAATCCTCCTGCTGGCCGCGATGGCCATCCCAGCCTTCGCCCAGGTGCCCGAGGAAGAAGGCGTGGCCCTGACGGTCTACAATGGCGGCTATGCCGTCGTCCGCGAGGTCCGCAGCCTGAGCATCGACGCCGACGGAGAAGTCCGCTTCCGCGACGTGCCCACCAACATCGACCCGACCACCGTGCACTTCAAGAGCTTCACCCAGCCGGGGGCAAAGCTGCTGGAACAGAACTACCAGTACGACCTGGTCTCGGCCAGCAAGCTGCTGCAGAAGTACATCGACCGCGACATCGAGGTCTTCACAGAAGACAAACGATACGCCGGGACGCTGCTGAGCTTCGACGGCGCCCAGCTGGTCCTCCAGGACGCCGACGGCGGGATCATGATGATCCAGCGACACGAAAACGTCCGCGATATCCGCTTCGGCAAGCTGCCCGAGGGCCTGCTGACCCAGCCGACCCTGCTCTGGCTGGTCGACGCCAAGGCAGGCGAGCACATGGCCGAGGTGACGTACCAGACCGGCGGGATGAGCTGGCACGCCGAGTACGTCCTCGTGCTCAACGGCGACGACTCGGCGGCCGACCTCTCCGGCTGGGTCAGCGTGGAAAACAACTCGGGCAAGATCTACAAGGATGCCAAGCTCAAGTTCATCGCCGGCGACGTCCGCCGCGTCCAGGAGCAACTAAAAGGGTACAGCCGAACACTCCGGGAGGAAGAATCGGGCCGACAGGCCGGAATGCAGGAAAAGGCCTTCTTCGAATACCACATGTACACGCTGGGGCGCCCCTCGACGGTGGCCAACAACGAGGTCAAGCAGCTGGAGCTGTTCGACCCGGCCCGCGGGGTCAAGATCGAGAAAAAATACCTCTACAATCCCCTGGGCAGCTGGCGATGGAACTGGGGCGGCCGCTACGACAGCCAGACCTACGGCACGGAGAACGTCTCCAAGAAGGTGGCTGTGTTCATCGAGTTCAAGAATGAAGAAGCCAACAAGCTGGGCATCCCCTTGCCGGCCGGCAAAGTCCGCGTCTACAAGCAGGACCCCGACGATGAGGCCATGGAGTTTGTCGGCGAAGAACGGATCGACCACACACCCAAGAACGAAGAGCTCAGACTGCAGATCGGCAACGCGTTCGACATCGTCGGCCAGCGCAAGCAGACCAACTTCCAACGCCGCGGCAATTGGATCGAAGAGAAGATCGAGATCCGCATCCGCAACCACAAGAAAGAAGATGTCGTCGTGCGGATCAAGGAGCCCATGTATCGCTGGGTGAACTGGAAGATCACCGAGAAGAACACCGACTTCGAGAAGCTCGACGCCCGCAACATCGCCTTCGACGTGCCCGTCAAGGCCGACGGCGAGACCGTGGTCACCTACACCGTCGAGTACGACTGGTAAGCCGACCGGCCGAGAGCGACCCTCTGCAAGCCCACGCGCCTGCCCGGACGCGTGGGCTTGTTTCTTTGCCCTGCGAAAGCCTATCGACGAATCCGGAATACGCGTTTAGGATGGTCGGACAGAAAGGATGAACCTGCATGCAGCGCGTACGAGTGAAAATCGAGGGATTGCGGGACGCCAAGACCGCGATGAAGATCGCACAGATGGGGGCCGATGCGATCGGGATGGTCTTTGCCGATTCGCCCCGGTGGGTCTCGCCGGAACAGGCCAGGGCGATCTGCGACAACCTCCCGCCGTGGGTGGCCACGGTGGGCGTGTTCGTCGATGACGACGCAGCCACGATCAACCGCGTGATCGAACGGACCCGCATCGGCTACGTCCAGCTGCACGGGGATGAGGACCCGGGGATCGTGGCGCGGATCGACAGGCCTTGTATCAAGGCGTTCCGCATCCGCGACGAGGGATGGCTGGACGAAATCCGCGACTGGCTGATCGCCTGCGACGGTCGGTCAAACCTCTCGGCGATCCTGCTGGATGCCTTCTCGGCCAAGGCCCACGGCGGGACGGGCAAGCAGTTCAACTGGGAGATGGTTGCCGATGCCCGGGCGGCCGGGGCGTTGGGAGGGATCGGACCGATCATCCTGGCAGGCGGCCTGGACCCGCACTGTGTCGGCCGGGCGATCGACGCGGTCCAGCCATGGGCGGTCGACGTGGCCAGCGGGGTCGAGTCGTCCCCCGGCGTGAAAGATCTGAAAAAGGTCGAGGCCTTCATCCGCGCCAGCGAACAGGGCGACCCGCTGAAAAGCGAGTTCTGGCTGTAGGCGCCGCAGTTACTCGCGACGCAAGCGACTGCGGATGTTCCGGTGGTACCACTGGCAGAGGTCGGTCAGGCAGCAGACCCCGCATCGCGGGTTGCGGGCCTTGCATGTGGTCCTGCCGTGCTGGATCAAAAGCACGTGCAGGTCGTAGCCCCTGCCTTGCGGCACGTGTGGGCGGATCAACTCGTGGGCGCGCTCGGCCGAGACGCAGGCGTCGATCCAGCCGAGGCGTTTGGCGATGCGGTCGATGTGGGTATCGACGGGGAAGACGTCCATGCCGAAGGCAAACAGCAGCGTGCACCAGGCGGTCTTGGGGCCCACGCCGTCGAAGTCCATCAGGTAGTCGAAGGCGGCGTCGGGGTCCATCCCGGCCAGGTGCTCGATCTCGATACTCCCGCGCTGGTCGCGGACCTGGCGGAGGATTCGGCGGATCCGCGGGGCCTTGGTCCTGCTCAGGCCGCTGACGCGAATGCAGGCCTCGATGGCCTCGACGGGCGCCTCGGCCACGTCGTCCCAGCTGTCGAAAGCATCGGTGAGTTTCGCGAACCCGGCTGAGCTGTTGGCCCGGGATGTGTTCTGCGAGAGGATCGTCCGGACCAGGCAGGCAATGCCGGACTCCGCCCGGTATCGCTCGTCCAGGCCGTAGTCTTCGGCCAGGCGATCGAGCACAATCGGCAGGGTTCGGATGGAGAATTTCGCGGGCATGGGCCGATTATAGACCCCGCAGGCCGGTGGGACAAACCAACCAGCCGGCAGGTCACCGACCCGCCCCGGCCAAGAGATCACTGGCGGTCGGCCCGCGCGGACGCTAGATTGTTGCCCGAAATGAAGACATCCAACCGACAATGGACCGACCGCCTGCCGGTCCGCCTGGTTCCTGCCCCCCCGGGGCGCGAGAAGCTCGTGCGCGGACTGCGGATCGCCGCGGTCATCCTGGTCCTGGTCGTCCTGATCATCCCGATGATCCAGTTCCTCCACGGCACGATGGAGAACCGCCAGGCAGGCCTGGAGTGGGACAGGCAAGTCGCCGCCGCCGAAGACCCCACCACCCTCGGCGAAGAGCCCAAGTCGACCAAGGGCGCGATAGGCCGCTGGCGATTCGCCGCCAGGGAGTTCTGGGCAGGGGCGAATATCTACCTGGCCCCGCAGGCACCCGACGGCAGCAACGACTACGCCGAGCACGGCCAGCCCGTCAAGGACCAGCGATCCTGGCTGCACCCGAACATGCCCTTCACCGTCATCCTGCTTTCGCCCTTTGCCTACCTGCCCATCTGGGCGATGGCGACGGTCTACACAGCCGGGAAGATCATCGCGATGTTCGCCGTGTTCGGCATGCTCGCCACGGTCGCCCGCCACGAGGACAGGAAGATCCCCGCCTGGGTGCTGGGGCTGGGCATCGCCTGGGCGATCACGTTCGTCATCGGCGACATCCAGCACGGCAATACCAACGTCTACGTGCTGCTGTTCGTCGCGCTGCACCTGTGGGCGTACCGCAAGGGGCACGACTGGCTGGCCGGGGCGCCGCTGGCGGTGGCGATCTGCATCAAGATGACCCCCGCGATCTTCGTGCTCTACTGGCTGTACCGGCGGAACTGGAAGCTGCTGGGCGGGACAGTGCTGTTCGGGCTTCTGTTTGCGGTGGCGGTCCCGGCGGCGATGATCGGCCCGGCCCGGTACACCCAGCTGACGCGGACCTGGCTGGACAACCTGATCATCCCCGGGCTGATCAAGGGCGCGTGGTACCCGATCCACATCAACCAGTCGCTGCCGGGCGTGTTCAGCCGCTACTTCATCGGCTCGCCGAACCCGGGCGGCGACATCATGTGGAACCCGGACGACGACCCGTACGACATGGAGCGACATCGACAGTACATCACGTTGGTGGCGTTGAACCCGGCTGTGGTCAAGTGGCTGGTCAAGGCCGCCCAGGTAGCGATCGTCGGCGTGATCGCCTGGTCGATCGGCTGGAAGAAGCGCCCGCGTACCGACGGGCGCCGGGCCCTGGAGTTCGGTCTGGTCGTCTGCGGGATGATGCTGCTGAACCAGCGGACCTGGGACCACCACGCCCCGGTACTGATGATCGCGACGATCCCCATCTGGTATGCCATCGCCTACGGGCGAATGAGCCGAAAGCGGCGGATTGTCATGCTCGTGCTGGTCGCTCTGGCCGCCTTCCTGGCCTGGACAAGCGGGACGTTCCTGTTCAAGGTATACGGCCGACTTACGGGCTTGACTTCCCGCCAGGCCGACCACCTGGCAGACCTGTCCGACGCCTATGGGCCGATCTTCTACTACTTCCTGCTGGTCCTGGCGATGTGCAGCGTGGCCCTGCGAGGGCTGAACAGGAAGGAGCAGCCGTACTCTGAGTTCCGCCAGCCCGTCTCGGCGCGGCCTCAGATGGACCAGGAATACCCCGACGGCTGAGAGACCCGGAGGCGACGATGAACATCCTGATCACCTGCTCGGGCCGACGCGTGGAACTGATCGACGCCTTCCGTGCCGCCCTGGCCGCCGAGGCCCTTGGCGGGAAGGTCCTGGCTGCCGATGCGACCAGCGCCTCGCCGAGTTGGCACGCCGCGGACATCGGCCTGACCGCACCGCGCGTCGACGACCCGTCGTACCTGGACTGGCTGTGCGGGCAGGTGCGGGACCACCAGGTCGGCCTTGTCGTTCCGGCGACCGACCTGGACCTGCTGCTGCTGGCAGAAAACCGGGAGGGAATCGAGCAGCTTGGCTGCGTGGTGCATGTCGGCACGGCCCCGGCCGTGAGGGCCTGTCGAGACAAGGCCGAAACCGCCCGCCGGATCGCCGCAGCCGGGCTGGAACCGGTCCGGACCCTGACCTTGGAGCAGTTCCAGGCCCAGCCCTTCTACCCTTGCTTCGCCAAGCCTCTCAGCGGCTCGGCCTCGGTCGGGGCCCGACGCATCGAAACGCCCGACGCCCTGGCCGCCCACGTCGAGACGTTCGGGCCCGGACTGATCGTCCAGGAGGCCCTGGAAGGCTCGGAGTACACCATCGACGTCTACCGAAGCCGCGACGGGCAGGTCCGCTGTGTCGTGCCGCGCCAGCGCCTGGCCGTGCGGTCCGGCGAGGTGGAAAAGGGCGTCACCCTCGCCGATACGGAGTTGATCGACGCAGCCTTGGGCCTGTCAGCCCAGTTCGAAGGCCTCTGGGGCGTCTACTGCTGCCAGTGTCGTCGCAGCCAGGAGGGCAAGGCGAAGTTCTTCGAGATCAACCCGCGCTTCGGCGGCGGAGTGCCTCTCTCGATCGCCGCCGGGGCCGACCTGCCCCGCTACCTGCTCCAGGAAATCACAGGCCGGGCCATCTCCGCCGAGATGAACGCATTTACCGACCGCCTGCTGATGCTCCGCTACGACCGGGCCATCTACACCCAGGTAGAGAATCCGGATGACCTGCCGGGTGCCGATTCGCCGAGCTTCCGCTGATCGCAGCTCGGCCTGGATCTTGACAAACGCGACGCACTGGCCGACCATCGTCAGACAACCCAACAATCAGCCCGGCCGTGACGAGACGGCCTTTTGCATGGAGGCAAGACCATGAACGTCCCCGCCCTGGATCTCAAAGCCCAGTACGCCCCGCTGAAAGACGAAGTCATGCCCATTGTCGAGCAGATCTTCGACAGCCAGTACTTCGTCGGTGGACCGGCGGTGGCGGAGTTGGAATCGGCGATTGCCGAGTATTCCGGCACGGCTGGGGCGGTCGGCGTCTCCAGCGGGACCGACGCCCTGCTGGTCAGCCTGATGGTGCTGGGCATCGGCCAGGACCACCCCGCCTGTCGCACCGGGCAGACGTGCACGGGCTGCGATGAAGTCATCACCACGACCTTCAGCTTTTTCGCCACGCCGGGCAGCATCTGGCGGGCCGGGGCCAGGCCCGTGTTCGTCGACATCGACGAGACGACCTTCAACATCGACCCGGCGCAGATCGAGGCGGCGATTACCGAGAACACCCGCGCGATCATGCCCGTGCACCTGTACGGACAGCTGGCGGACATGGATGCGATCAACGCCATCGCCGAGAAGCACGACCTGCAGGTCATCGAAGATGCCGCCCAGTCCATCGGCGCCAGACAGAACGGCAAGCGGGCGGGGTCGTTCGGCACGACGGGGTGCTTGAGCTTCTACCCGTCCAAGAACCTCGGCGGGGCCGGCGACGGCGGGATGGTCACCGCCGGCGACGAGGAGATCCTCGAAAAGCTCGCCTGGTACCGCAACCACGGGATGAACCCGAAGTACTACCACAAATACGTGGGGGGCAACTTCCGGCTGGACACGATCCAGGCAGCCTTCCTGCTGGTCAAACTCCAGCGACTGGAGGACTGGCACGCCGCCCGGCGTCGGGTCGCGGCGCGGTATGACCAACTGCTGGCCGACTGCCCGGGCGTCAAGACACCGGTGATCGCCGAGGGCAACGAGTCGGTCTTTAACCAGTACGTCATCCGGGTCGCCCAGCGGGATGCCCTGATGGAGCACCTGCGGGCCAACGGCGTCGGCTGCGACATCTACTACCCGCTCTGCCTGCACGAACAGGAATGCTTCGCGGACCTGGGCTATCAGCGGGGCCAGTTCCCCGTCGCCGAGGCCGTCGCACGCGACATCATCGCCCTGCCGATCTACCCCGAATTGACCGACGAGCAGATCGACTACGTCGCCGCGACGGTCAAGAGCTTCGTCAGCTGAGCAGCGGGGCCCGGCGCAGGGATCAGTACGCCACTTCGTCCGGGTCGCCGATGCGGCGGTCGGTGATGCCGAGGTACTTCTCGATCTGCTGTTCGACGAATACGCCCTGCTCGGCCTCGGTCAGGCCGGAAAGGATCTTCTCCTGCCCGCCGACGGTGACCGCCAGAACCTCATATGTCTGGCTGGTGCTGTTGTCACTGTGTCGAATCCGCCGCCGGCAGAACAGCTGTTCGATGTCGACGGAGTTGAGCGTCTTTCCGCCCGGCCAGGGCAGGGGCGTGTGCTTGACCTCCAGGTGGTTCGGCGTTACGCGGAGGACGGTCTTGTTCAGCAGGCAGGCAAAGATGAAGTAGACCAGCCCGACGCCCACGGCCACGTGGATCAGCGGGAACAGCACGAAGACGATCGGGGCCCCGCTGCCGATGGCCGAGGAATACCAGAACAACAGGAACCCGCACCAGAAGGCGGCGAAGGGAATCAGGAACAGCACGGCAATGGACTTCCACGACCTGACGATCTGCAGTTCGTTGCCGCGATCGAACATCTCCATGCCCTTGGGCAGAGGCACCTGGCGGCGCGGCGGGTCGATGGGCGTCGGCGTCGCAGCCGGGACGGATTCCAGCGCGAATACGCACCCGCAGTGCTTACACCGCACGAGCATGAGCTTTTCGCTGACCGCATCGGCGCCCAGCGGTGCCCCGCAGCCCTTGCACTCCAGTTCAGTCAATTTCAATGGCATGTGCGTCGCTCCCTGCTATCCCCAGCTACTCTCCGATACCGATCTCGTCGAGCAGTTGCTTGATGATCCTGCGAAGCGCTTCGAGGCTGAAGTGCTCTTTGGCGATCTGGAAGTTCTTCTCGACCGCGGCGGTGCGGGCGGCCGGGTCCTTCAGGTAGTGGATCAGCCCTTCTGCCGCGGCGGAGACTTTTTCCGGGGCCACCTGCACCAGGCCGCGGTCATCGTGGCCGGCGATCTCGCTGCCCAATGACACGACCTCGAAGCCCACGCGTCCCAGGTCGCTGACCCAGACGGGGTACTCGAAGATCACGGTGGGCAGCTTGGCGAAGACGGCCTCGATGAACTGGTTGCCCCAGCCCTCCCAGACGCTGGGGTAGGTCACCAGGTCGGCCTGGACGTAGCTGTCCCAGAGCGAGTAGATCTTCCGGCCCTGCTCGTCCGTGCTACGATCGTGCTCGACCCGCTGGCCCGCCCAGAGCAGGTTCACGCCCAGCTCGTCGGCCTTGGCCTGCAGGTTCGAGGGGTAGTCGCTGCTCAGGCCGATGCCTTCCACGTAGCCTGCGCAGACCAACCAGATCCTGTCATCGGGTCCGAAGACCCTGCCGTCGTAGAGGGGCCCTTCCAGCTTTCTGCGCATCTCGGGCTTGTCCATCTCGGCCGCGACGTCGATGGCCAGCTCGATCGCCTTGCGGTCCAGTACGCGCGTGGCCTGGAGGAGCATGATGTCATTGGCCCCGATGCCCAGCTGGGCCCGGAAGTCGGAGTTGTAGTCGTCCTCGGTCCACGTGTCGCGTTGGAAGTCGAAGACATTGGGCACGACGCGGGCGTCGATGTCCTTGCGGTCCTTGATGGCCTTTTGCCCGATGCGGTTGATCACCACGTGACGGATGTTGGGCAGCTTGGGCGGGGCGTGCAGTTCGTACAGGCCGACGATCTCGTCGCAGGTCGGGTAGACCTCGCCGGAATCCTCGAACCAGAAGTCGTGGTTGTGGCAGATCGCATCCATGCCCGACTCGGCCAGGATCTCCGAGACCGCCCACATCCCCGGGATGTTATAGCCCACCGAGAGGATGTTGTTGGGCACGAGCACGTCGACGTCGAGCTCGGCGATGATCTGCTGCATCTTCGGCTTGACCACCGCCTTGTGGGTTGCGATCTCTTCCAGCAGCCCCGCGGGGCTGTCGTAGTCGACCAGCTCGCGGGTGGCGTTCTTGATGATCCGCTCGGTAACCGGGTGGAACGGGTAGAGCTCGGGAATGGAATGGCCGCCGGGCACGTCCTCGTTGCCCGCGATGTAATGGACCGTGTGGCCCATCTCTTCCAGCACGCGACGCCACTTGTCGACCTCCAGCGAAACGCCGTCGGTCCGGCCCAGCCTGTGCTGGACGAACGCAAAAACCGCCATGTTCTTCTCTCCTGTTGGGGGCAGATTTTTCCAGCCCGCCATGCTATCTGCCACCGAAGCGATTGGCCAGCGCCGAAACCGGGAAACCCGCCGCGGCTGCGCGGTGTTCCACTTGCGGACCCCAACATTCCCTCGCAGTCATACAGGCAGGGAGAATCCATGCACGCTCGCCGCTTCCTCACCATCCTGCTGTTGCTGGTTTCGTCGGTCGCCGCCGGCCAGACGGGGCAAACCCGGCTGGTCCGCCTGCAGATGCACCGGTCGTTCGTGCACCGCGACACGATCGCGCGGCTGGACCCCAGCGGGATCGAACTGGAGGACGTGACGCTGCAGGCCTGGTATGACAAGGGCCGATGGCTGGGACCGAAGTTCACCACGCCCGACCGCCACCTGGCCGGGCTGTTGTTCGTCCCGCAGATCGACCTGTCGGGCCTGGACTGGCAGGACGCGCGGATCAGCGGGCAGGCCCGCGCGATAATCGGGCGGATCAACACCCGTCGCGACGCCGGCGAGGGTGAGAACATGCACTCGATGCTCAAGGCCCGGCGCAGGCCCGTGGTGGACTGGCAGATCGGAGGCCCGGCCCGAGTGATCCCCAGCGCATGGACCTGTCGGATCGACGCGCAGATCGAGCCCGACCACATGCTGCTGGAACTGACCCTGAACGACTTGGTCGGCGACAATGACAGGAAGAGTCTCCACGCGAGAATTCCGTTCTCCGAGGGCCAATCAGAAGATGGCTCGGCCATGGCCAGAAGCTGGAACAAGGGACAGCACACCGTTGACGGCGGGCAGCTGCGCCTGCAGGAGGGCAAGCTCACCGGCCGGATGACCATCCACCTGACACCCGACCCGTGGGTCCCGCGTTCCCGAGACGGGTCGCGGTTACGGACCGTCCAGTGCACCGTCGATGCGACGGTTCGCGACGGGCGGGTCGAGGGCACGTACCAGGCCGAGGGCGACTTCGGACGCTACGAAGCGAAGATTGCCGGCACGGCCTGGCAGGTCGGCTCGGGCAGCTGGCAGATACAGGACGTCGACGGACAGCGCAGCGGCAGACTGACCGTCCTGGCCAAACCCGACAGCCGGCCGGATGAGCCCGCCGGCAGCAACGACCCGGCGCAACTGCCCGAACCGATGGCCGGCCCGGCCGAGGCGAAGGACAACGACATCCACGGCTACGGCAGCGGACTCAGCCGACACTACCCGGACGCCCAGCCGCCGGTGTACTGGGACATCTCGGCGGCAAGCAACATCGCCTGGTCGGTCGATCTGCCCTCGGCCCAAAGCGCGCCGATCGTCCATCGCGGGCGGATTTTCGTTACCGCCGAGCCGAACGAGCTGATCTGCCTGGAGGCCAGGACCGGGCGCCGGCTCTGGTCGCGAAAGATCGAGCCCGTCGACGCAGAAGGCCCCGACGGCCAGGAAGCGACGCTGGCCCGGTTCCGTGCAGCCCTGGCCCGGGCAGAGGCAATGGACAACCAGGCCGACCAGATCGGCCGGCAGATCCGCCGGCTGCGACGCGACAAGTCCGCCGCCCAGCAGGTCGAACAGCTCCAGGCCCAACAGAAGCAGCTGTGGGAGGACCGTCAGCAGTTGCTGGATTCCTGGGCAGCCTACCGCAAGGCCCTGGAGACTGTCGGGCTGAACGTCGAGGACGAACTGGGCCGACGGGCCGGGACCGTCCCCGTCGCACGGGGCGACCGCGTCTTCGTGCTGCTGGGGACCTCGGTGGCCGCCTGCTTCGACCTGGACGGCAAGCTGCAGTGGAAGCAGGCCACCGGCCGACCCTTCTCCGGCGGGACCGAATTCTCCCCCCTGCTTGTCGGCGAAAGGCTGATCTGCCCGGGCTCGGTCCCCGCACCCGAGCTGGGCCATCGCAACGACCGCGCCGCGACCCTGACCGCCCTGGACGCCGCGACGGGCAAGCTGCTCTGGCAGAGCGCCAAGCTGGGGCCCGACGGCCAGGCCGCCACGGCCGCCCTGGTCGCCGGGGGCGAAAAGCCCCGCCCGATCCTGCTGCTGCCCGACGCGACGGTGATCGACCCGGCCGACGGGTCGGTCCTTGCCCGCAATCTCTTCAAAATGTCCAGCCCGGTCCGGCCTTGCGTATCAGGAAACGACGCGATCTTCGTCGCCCGCAACACCGGCCAGGCGCGACTGGGGTTCGCCTTCGACGCGGGGGGCAAGCTGACCGTCCGGACGATCTGGCAGATCGGCCGGGCCGGATGGTCCAGCCCGCAGATTACCGCCCCGGGGCTGATCTACGACGGACGGTTCTACCTGCCTCGCAGCAGCGACGAAAACGCCGGCCATCACCCTGTTGCCTGGGATCAGCTGGACGTTTACGAGACCCGCTGGGGCCAGCACCTGGCCAGGCCCAACCCGGTGATCACCTCCAGCGCCACGCCCCTGCCGCTGGTCCGCGCGGGCCAGTGGCTGGTCTACTCCGACGCCGGTCAGCGAGCCTACAACGAGCCCCCCCAGGCTGCGGTGGCCCTGATGACCACCGGCCCGGCCCCGCGCCTGCTCTACCGCAAGGAGATGGATTCCGGCCCGCTGCTGGCAGAGCCGGTCTGCTTCGGACCCCACATGCTGCTGCGGACACCGGGCAAGCTGACCTGCGCAGGGACCGGTTCGGCCGAGTCGCGAAAGCAGGATCTCCGGGCGATGGTCAACGAGGCGATCGGACGCATCGGACGCAGGCCGCAGCTGGACATGGCCCGGATCGACCCGCCGGCCGACTACAAACCCCCGCGCGGCGTGCCTGTCTGGGAGCTGTCGCCCAACGTCCCGCCGGACCGCTGGCTGATGGCAGGCCCCTTTGTCCACAGCCGCCGCCAAGCCCCCGACGCCGAGAAAGACCTCGGCTCGCTGCGCCCCGCGCCGGGCCAGCAGATCCAGCTGGCCGGGACCACCGCGAGCTTCGCCCCCCTGCCGGCCGAGGCCCGCATCCTCCGCGGCGTGACGACGCTGTTCCTCTCCGGCCAGACGCTCTATCAGCCCAGCTACGCGATCGACCTCAACGCCGCGATCGACCAGGCCGACACGTCCTCGACGCTGTTCTACACGGTCGTCCGCGTCGATGAACCCACGGCCGTGCGATTGCGCAGCGAGACCGGCCAGGCATGGCTGAGCGGCCAGAAGCTGCCCGATGCCGCGGCCGTCCATTTGTCGCCCGGCCTGCACCCGCTGCTGCTGCGGGTCGACATCTTCCAGTTCCCCCCGGTAGGCCGTGTCAGGCTCTGGCCTCACTTTAATCCCATCCTGGCCCCCGAGGCCGGACGCCGCAACTGGCTCGGACGCATCGAGGCCTACAGGCCCCTGCTCCGCCGGGCCCTGGCCGAACTGGACGACAGCCGCGAA
>JBKHDI010000092.1:0-13361 GCA_046541415.1 Phycisphaerae bacterium
GACCCCGACGTCCACCAGATCGCCCGGGCGATCGCCGAAGATCCCTCCCACCAGCAGTTCGAGCGGGTGCTTCGGGAAGTCGCCGGCCCGCCGGCCGACTCGGATGAACCGGCCGAGTCCGAGCCGCAAGCCGAACCTCAGCCCGTGCCGGAACCCCAGCCCGAGGCCGCAGAAGAACCACCAAGCCGCTCCGACGAAGACTGGATGGAAGGGCTGGCCGACGAGGACGACGAACCCGACCAAACCGAGACGCCGCAGGACAGCCCGATTCGCCAGGAGCTGGCCGGCGACGAAGGACTGGCCGAGGAGGAAGAGGACGACGATCAACCCCAGGCACCCCAAAGCCTGGCCGCCGACTGGGTCCGACAGTTCCTGGCAGAGAGCTTCGACGCCGGCCAGGGCGTCCACCTCAAACCCCCCGCCGGGCCGAAGCAACTGGCCCAGCTGTCCGAGGCCTTCGGAGGCGACCTGCCAGGCGACCTGGCCGACTGGCTGCGGTGCGGCAACGGGGGACGGATCTGGAACCAGTCGCTGCTGAGCTGCGAGGAAATCGCCGTCCTGGAAGGCGAGGAGCAAGAGGATCACCTCGTGCCCTTTGCCCTGGACGACGCCGGCGGCGGATGGGCCCTGGACACCTCACGCAGGCAAGCCGATTCCTGCGTGGTCGTCCGCATCGGGCGCCGTGCCGAAGGCGGCCCGGAAGTCGAGAGCTTCTCGGCCTGGCTGCGGATAATCCAGCAACGGGCCGCCACCCGACTGGGCTGATCGGCCCGCGGGGGGAAATTGCATTCGTCGCCGCGGTGCGGTATTCTGCCCGGCTGATTCCCCCAAGCTAGAAAGGCCTGATTGACATGACCCAGTTGACCCGGATCGCCATCATCGGCGCCGCTGGAAGAATGGGGCGGCGCATCGCAGCCCTGGCCATCGAATCCGAACAGTTCGACATCGTCGCAGCCACCGAAAATCCTTCCACCGGACAGGCGGGCAAGGACGTCGGCGAGTTGGCCGGTGTGGGCAAGTTCGGCCTGGCCGTGACCGACTCGATCCCCGACGACGTATTCCCGGAAGTGGCCATCGACTTCTCCCTGCCCGAGGGGACGCTGGCCGTCTTGCCTATCTGCCGCAAGAAGAACACCGCCATGGTCATCGGAACGACCGGGCTGACCGAATCCCAGCAGGCCGAGGTGGCCGACTCTGCCTCGCAGATCCCGATCATCCACGCATCGAACTACTCGGTGGGCATAAACGTGCTGCTGAAGGTGGTCTCCGACGTGACCGCAGCGCTGGGCAAAGACTACGACATCGACATCAGCGAGACGCACCACCGGTTCAAGAAGGACGCCCCCTCGGGCACGGCGATCAGCCTGGCCCGGTCGGTCTGCCAGGCCCGCGGCGTGGATTACGGCGAGGTGGCCGTTCTGGGCAGGGGCGGGCAAAGCCCCCGCAAGCCCGGCGAGATCGGCATGCATGCGCTGCGGCTGGGAGATACGGTCGGCGAACACCAGGTGCACTTCGGCAACTTGGGCGAGACTGTCACCATCGCCCATTCTGCCCACACGCGAGACACGTTCGTCCGCGGTGCGCTGCGGGCGGCGAAGTGGCTGGCGGGCAAGAAGCCGGGCATGTACGACATGCCCGACGTGCTGGGCCTGTAGGAGTCGGCGCAAGTGTCGGACCATCGCCACCGGATCCCGGTCGAAAGCTTCGCCGTCTCGGTCTACGTCGCGCGTCGCAACGGCGACCAGCCTCTGTGGCTGCTGATGCGCCGCACCGAGCAGGGGGGCGGTTTCGGAGGCATCTGGCAGCAGGTGACCGGCTGTCTGGAGGCCGGCGAAGCGCCCGAACAGGCCGCCCTGCGCGAAGTGGGCGAGGAGACCGGCCTGGAGGTGGTCGAGCTCTATTCGGCCGATGCGATCGAAACCTTCTACGAGCCCGGTTCGCGGAGCATCTGGATGAACCCGGTTTTCCTGGCCATCGTCTCCGACGGCGACGTGGAACTCTCGGCCGAGCATGACCGGTTCGAATGGCTCGACACGCAGCAGGCGACCGATCGTGTGCCGTTCTGGCAGCAGCGCAACAACATCGAGCTGATCCGGCGGGAGTTCTTCGAAAAGACCCCCTGCAAGTGGCTGAAGCTCTTTGCCCGGGAGGCGAGTCAATGATTGACCTGCGAAGCGATACCGTCACCCAACCGACCGACGCGATGCGGCGCGCGATGGCCGAGGCGCCCGTCGGCGACGACGTATTCGGCGAAGATCCGACCATACGCGCCCTGGAGGAGAGGACCGCCGAGGTCCTCGGCACCGAAGCGGCCGTCTACATGCCCTCCGGCACGATGACCAACCAGGTGGCCCTGCGCTGCTGGACGCAGGCCGGCGACGAGGTGCTCCTGGCAGACAACGCCCACATCTTCCACTACGAGGGCGGCGCACCGGCGGCGATCAGCGGCGTGCTCTGCCGCATGCTGCCGACGGTTCGTGGGATCTTCGGGCCCGAAGACATCCACCGCGCCCTGCGGCCGAAGAATGTCCACTACGCCCCGGCCCGGCTGGTCTGCGTCGAGAACACCTCCAACCGCGGCGGGGGGAGCATCTGGCCGCCCGACCAGTTGGGCGCCGTCGCCGAGTTCGCCCGCGATCACGGCCTGGCGGTGCACATGGACGGGGCGCGACTCTGGAACGCGGCAGTGGCCGTGGGCCTGCCCGAGAGCCGCTGGGCGCAATACTGCGATTCGATCAGCGTCTGCTTTTCCAAGGGACTTGGCGCGCCGGTGGGCTCTGCCCTGGCCGGCTCGGCTGAACTGGTCGACCGCGCCCGCCGCTTCCGCAAGATGCTCGGCGGGGGGATGCGGCAGGCGGGCCTCATCGCAGCCGGGGCGCTGTATGCACTGGAAAACCACCGCAGCCGCCTGGCCGACGACCACGCCAACGCCCGAACGCTGGCCGAAGGCCTGGCCGAGATGGACGGCGTTCAGATCGACCCGGAAGTCGAGACCAACATCGTCCTGTTCAATGTAACCGCCATTCCCGCCGCCGAGCTGGTCGAAGTACTGTCCGCCCGGGGCGTCGGCGTGCTGGCCACCGGAGCCCGCGAGATTCGCGCGGTGACCAATCTTTCCGTCAGCGCCGAGCAGATCGACCAGGCGCTGGCAGCGTTCCGAGAGATCCTGAGCAGGTTATGATAGGCCGGCCGCTGCACAGCTGGGACGTAACGCCCAAGCAGGGCGTACAGATCCAGCGCCAGCTGGCCGGGCTGGTCCGCGTCGAACCGCTGACCGGACCGGTCCGAACCCTGGTGGGGACCGACTGTGCATTCCTGGACGGCGGCGAGCGGATTCTCGCCACGGCCGTGCTCTGCGACGCGAAGACCATGGACGTCCTGGCCGAGTCTCTGAGCATTCAGCCGACGCGAATGCCCTACGTGCCCGGGCTGTTGAGCTTCCGCGAAGCCCCGGCCGTGCTGGAAGCGATCGAGAACCTGCCCGCCGGCGGCGACCTGGTCCTCTGTGACGGCCAGGGCAGGGCCCACCCGCGGAGGCTGGGCCTGGCCAGTCACGTCGGAATCTGGCTGGACCGTCCGGTGGTGGGGGTGGCCAAGAGCGTGCTTTGTGGGCAGTTCCGCCAGCCCGGGCGAAACCGTCGATGTCACACACAGATGCGCCACGACGGTGAGGTCATCGGCTCGGCCGTGCGGACGCGGACGGCCGTCAAGCCGGTCTACGTTTCGGTGGGCCATCGGGTGACGCTGGACGAGGCGATTCGCTGGACGCTGCGTGCTACGCGGGGCTATCGGCTTCCCGAGCCGGCCCGCCAGGCCCACCTGCGGGTGACCCGCGCCAAGAGAGAGCGAAGTTGACAGGCCCCAACGTCCGATAGATTCGGTAGATATCGACCCTGCGCGGGCAGATCGGTTTTGCTCGCCGCCGGGGATGTCGTTATAGTAGCCTCAAACATGTTCCGAGGTTCGGGCGCAAGGACAAGGGCGATTCGTGCAACAGACCAGATGGATCTGCATCCTGGCCGTTTCGATCGGTGTCTTCCTGCCTGCCGCCTGTCGCGATGGCGGCGGCCTGCAGACGCTGGAGCAACGTCTCCAGCACGAGGACCCGCACGTCCGCAAAGAGGCCCTCGTCCAGGCCGTTGAGAAAAACCGCACCCAGGCTCTGCCTTACATGGTCGCCGCCCTGTCCGACCAGGACCGGGTGGTGAGAATGACCGCCATCCTGGGCCTGGAGAAAATGACCGGCCAAACCCTCGGATACAAGTACTACCAGAGCTGGGACCAGCGCCAGCAGGGCGTCGAGAAGTGGAAGAGATGGCTGGTGGAGCGGAACCTTCAGCCCCTCCAGCCCGATCGTGACGACCCTGTCGACAACGGCTCCCGGCCCCAGACCGCCCAGAACCCATCCGCACCTGACTGAACCATGAACGATACCCACGACAGTGTAATCCGCTCCCACCGCATGAAGGGTGACGTGCTGATCGTCGAGCTGGAAGGCGACATCGATCTGCAGCACTCGCTGGCATTCCAGAAGCAGATCTCCTCACTGATCGACAGAGCGGCCCGGGGGCTGGTCTTCGATTTGACCGACGTGCCCTACATGGATTCCTCCGGCGTCGCCTCGCTGGTCAAGGTCCTCAGCAGCTGCCGCAAGCAGGAGATGGAGATGGCCCTGGCGGGGCTGAACCCGCGGGTGCGCGGCATTTTCGAGATCACGCGCCTGGACAAGGTCTTCCGTATGTACGATACCGTCGAAAAGGCCCTGCAAGAGCTATGACCCGACAGGCCGAGAGCCGAAATCCCCTGGCCGCCCTCGGCGGCCGCGTCCTGGGCTCGCTGGGATACCTCGGGTCGCTGGCCTGGTTGCTGGTCGATGCGGGAAAGTACCTGCTGGGGGGCCTGAAGCGCAAGCGCCGTCGCAGGAGCGGGGCCTGCGCAGCCCAGTTGGTCCGCATCGGCGTGCGCAGCGTGGGCATCGTCGTGCTGGTTCAGCTGTTCATGGGCGTGATCCTGGCGCTGCAGCTGACTCCGCCGCTTCGCGACCCGTGGAACCAGGAGGCCCAGGTCTCGCGGATCATCGGCGTGGCGGGCTTTCGCATGCTCGGGCCGATTATTACCGCCGTCGTGCTGACCGGCTTTGCCGGCGCCTCGATCGCCGCCGAACTGGGCACGATGGCCGTCTCGGAAGAAATCGAAGCGTTGGAAGCGATGGCCATGAGCCCGGTCCGCTTCCTGGTCCTGCCGAGGCTGATCGCGACCACCGCGGCCATGCTGCTGCTGACGATTATCGCCGACGTGACCATAGCCCTGGGCGGCTACCTGACGAGCCTGCTGGTGCTCGGGCCGGAGTCGTACGTCGGCTACTGGGCGCGGATGCAGGACCAGTTGACGGTATTGGACATCACCACGGGGATGATCATGGCGGGGGTCTTCGGGCTGCTGATCAGCCTGATCGCCTGCCGGGAAGGGCTCAGCGTCCGCGGCGGGGCCGAAGGCGTGGGACGCGCCACGACGATGACGGTCGTCTACTCGATCGTCGGGATCATCCTGGCTGCTGGAGTCTTCACCACCATCTTCTACACGCTGGGCTGGTAGCGATGTCCGAGTCGGATCGACAGAACAGGCAGCCGGTCATCCGGGTCCGCGATCTGGTCAAGCGTTTCGACGGCCGGGCCGTGCTGGATGGGATCAACCTGGATGTCTACCCGGGCCAGACCGTCGTGGTCATGGGCGGCTCGGGGTGCGGCAAGAGTACGCTGCTGCGATCGATCATCGGCTCGTGGGAGCCCGACGACGGCTGGGTGGAGATCTTCGGCGAGAAACTCTCGGAGATGACCGAAACCCAGATGAACAAGGTCCGCAAGCGGTTCGGCATCCTCTTTCAGTCCGGGGCGCTGTTCAACTCGATGACGGTGGCCGAAAACGTCGCCCTGCCCCTGCAGGAGCACACCGACCTGGACGCCGATACGATCGACATCATCGTGCGGATCAAGCTGGAGCTGGTGGGCATGCGCGAGGCGGCCGACCGCCTGCCGGCCGAGATCTCCGGCGGGATGAAAAAACGCGCAGGACTGGCCAGGGCAATCGCCCTGGACCCGGAGATCCTGTTCTACGACGAACCGTCGGCCGGGCTGGACCCGGTGACCTCGGCCGAGATCGACCAGCTGATGGTCGACCTGACCGAGAAGCTCGGCGTGGCCAGCGTGGTCGTCACCCACGAGATGGACTCGGCCTTCCGGATCGCCGACCGGATGGTCATGCTCGATTGCGGGCGGATCGTCATGGCCGGGCCCCGGAAGCAATTCGAGGACCTGCGGGATGGGGAACCGACAGGCGAGGACCTGCAGGACATGGTCCGCCAGTTTCTCCGGGGCGACTGCACCGGGCCGATCACCCAGCGCAGGCTCAGCACGGGATACGAGGAAGACATTCTCGCCGCCGGCAGCGGCAGGGCAGCCAGGCCGGCAAAGGAACTGTAGAGATGGCCAGAAAACAACGAAACGAAATCCAGGCCGGCCTGCTGACGCTGCTGGCCGTGGCGGTCCTGCTCGGCGTGGTCCTCTGGATGGGCGGGGCCGACTGGTTCAGCCGCTCCGGGCAGACGGTGGTCTTCTACGCCCCGGCCGCCACGGGTCCGCTGGGCCTGGAGCCGGGAGCGATGGTCAAGGTCAACGACGCCGAGGTCGGCAAGCTGGTGGAAATCCGCTACGACCGCGCCGCCGGGAGAACTTACTACGTCGCCCAGATTTCTGCCGGCGACCTGGCCGTCTTCGCCGACGCCCAGGCCGAAGTCGTAGCCCCGTTCATCGGCAATCCGGTAATCTCCCTGCGCAGCACGGGCAGCGAATCAGCCGCCCGGGCCGAGTCGGAAGACCAGGCCGTCCGCATCGGTGCCGGCGGGTTCATGGGCAGCCTCCAGGCCGCCAGCGATTCGATCTCCCGCGAGCTGGACCCCGGCAGCCCCGACTCGGTGCTCGTGCAGATCAAGGGCATCGTCAGGCAGTTGAACACCGCGGCGGGCAATGTCAACGCGATCAGCGAGATGGTCATCGCCCAGCTGGACGCCAAACAGGCCGACTCGCTGATGGCCGGGTTGCACCAGTCCCTGGCCGACGTGAACATCCTGACCGCCTCGGTCCGCGACCAGGCCGATGCCGACGTCGACGGATCGCTGCTGGCGAAGATCCTCTCCGCGGCCGAGATGCTCAACGAGATGATGGCCCGGCTGTCCCGCGAGACCGACCCGGCCGTCAAGGCGACCCTGATGGCCAAGATCCACGCCACCGTCGATGACATCAACGCCATGACCGCCGACGCCAGGCCCCGGATCAAAAACATCCTGACCGCCGCGGGTAACACCGCCGAGATGATCGAAGGCTACACCCGGGAAGATCTCGGGGCCGTGATGAAGGACCTCCGCAAGATCAGCGACCGGGCCCTGCAGATCGCCGAGGACTTTCGCACCGTCAGCCGCCAGGCCAAGGAGATCGTCGAGACCAACCGCACGAATATCGACGAACTGCTGGACAACATGACGCAGTTGTCGGCGAATCTCAAGGCCACCGGCCAGGAAGTCCGGCGTTCGCCCTGGAAGCTGCTCTACCGACCGGACGACGAGGAACGTCGCAGCCAGGATATCTACGACGCCGCCCGTTCCTTTGCCGCCGGGGCCGAGCAGCTCGACCAGGCCATCGGAAAGCTCAAGAAGCTCAAGCAACTCTATCCCGAGGGAACACCCGAGGATCACGAAGGGTACAAGAAGATCCAGGAACACCTCGAAGAGGTCTTCCGCAAGTTCCACAAGGCCGAGCAGGCCCTCTGGCAGGAGCTTTCGAAGTAGGCAGGCCCGGCTCTGGGGCAGGGGCGGGTTACTGGTCGGATTCGGCCCGGGCCAGTTCCTGTCGCAGGCCCATGACCAGCTTGCCGAACTGGTCCTTGTTCGAGTTGTTCAGTCCGGCCAGGGCCTCGTGGGCCTGGAGCATTCGGCGCCCTTGACGCTCGTCCATTGCGGCCTGTCCCTCGATGGATTCCATATGCGTCGGCAGGGCGATGGGGTTTTCGGCGATGTGCTTGACGACTTTCTCCATGCCCAGTTCCTCGAACTGGGCGGCCACGTCGGGCACGGGGGATTGGATCTGCAACTGCCCGCCGTTCTGCTCGGCCAGGTCGACCAGTTCCTGGATCGTCCCGAGCATGGTCGAGTCGAGATAGCGGCAGAGCGACAGGTCGATCACCAGTTTCTCGCCGGTATCCAGGGCGTGCTGACAGACATCGTGGAAGGCTGTCGAATGCGTCCAGGTCCCCTTGCCCCCCACGGCGACGGCCTCGAGGCCCTCTTCCCGGCCGTGGAGAATCTCGGTCTCGTCGCGTCCGGGCAGCTCGCGTGAGTCGCACGGCGGCGTGGCCCGGCCGTTGTCGAACCGGCTGGGCGCGTCGGCCCGTTCGAGCAGGAGCATGGTTACGTCGTCGGGCAGGTGGTCCTGCTGGTCCGAGCCGATGGCCCGGCGGAAGTACTTTTGCAGCAGGTCGTGGCCTTGCTCGGGGGTCTCAGCCAGCTTTCGGGCGATCTGTTCGGAGTTGAACCGCTCCTTGATCCCCTCCAGCAGCCCGTCGGTGAAGATCAGGATCCGGTCGTCCGAATCGAGCTTGAAGCTCTTCTGGGCGTAGCGGGCGTTCTGGGCGATTCCCAGGGCCGGGCCCGTGTGGAAGAGCGTTTCGACCTCGCCGCCGCTGCGGTGGATCAGCACGGGCGGATGGCCGGCCGAGGCGAGGCGGATGCTGTTCTCCTCCAGGTCCAGCACGAAATAAACGGCCGTGACGAACAGGCCCGGGGCCCTGCACTCGCCGATCAGGTCGCGGTTGACCAGCGCGAGCACCTCGGACGGGTCGGTCGGCAGGCCCGTCATCTCGTCGTGCATGTGCAGGCGGTGTTTGAACAGCACAGCCAGCATCGCGGCGCTGACGCCGTGCCCGGCTGCGTCGGCGACGTAGCCCAGTACGTACCGGTAGTCCATCCGCAGACACTCGTAGATGTCTCCGCCGACCGACTGGCAGGGGCGGTAGAGACTGTTGACCGAGAATTGGCCCACGTCGGGCGCCTCGCGGGGCAGGAGGGCTCGCTGGATCAGCTCGGCCCGGCGGAGGTCGTCGTTGATGATCTGGGCCTGTTCGCCCAGCAGCCGGCAGGCCTCACGCAGTTGGACGACCTGCTCCTTGAGTCGCAGGTTGCGTTCTTCGATGTCCAGGTGCAGCCGTTCGCGTTCCTGTTCCAGCTGTCTTTGTCGCAGGGCGTTGCGGATGGTGACGATCAGCGAGTCGACCGCCGGCAGGGGTTTGCAGATGAAGTCGTAGGCCCCGAGGTGAACGGCCTGGACGGCGTCGTCGAACTTGCCCTGGCCCGAGAGGATGATCCACGTCGTGCCTGGCAGATTGTCCTGGGCCCACTCCATCAACTCCATGCCGCTGCAGTCGGGCATGATCAGGTCCGTCACGGCCACGTCGATGCAGTGTTCCTGCAGGATGTCCTTGGCCTCGGTTGCATTGGCGGCCTGGTGGACTTCGTAGGAGTTGGAAATCTCCAGGGCGGTCGCCAGCATGGTCCGGACGTCCGGCTCGTCATCGACGATCAGGATTTGAGGTTTGTCTTCCAGATGGGTTGGTTCATCCATAGATCCATCCCCGCAGGCCAGCAGCAAACAGCAGACAACCAGTACACATGAGGTCGATATCTCCGAAGTTGACATCAACTCCCGGTCTTGCGACTGGGGGACGGACCGGCCGATCAGTGTCCGGCCCGACCCGTGCCGCCATCAAATTAGTCTATCGGATCGGCCCGGGCCAGCGTTAGTGGATATAAAAAAACGCCCGGGTTTTACGCCGGGCGCCTGGGGGTTTCCCCCGTGTACCGTCGCCGATCAGTCCTCGGGGACTTCCTTGGCATCCATCCAGCTGAACATCTGGCGCAGCTGACGGCCGACGACCTCGATCGGGTGCGACTTGTCCGCTTCGTAGCGCTTGGTGAATTCGGGCTTGCCGGCTTCGCACTCGGCCAGCCATTCCTTCGCGAACGTGCCGTCCTGGATGTTGGCCAGGGCCTTTTTCATGTTCTCTTTGACTTCCGGGCCGATGATCTCCGGGCCGACCTTCAGGTCGCCCCATTCGGCCGTGTTGGAAATCGAGTACCGCATGTAGCTCAGGCCTCCCTCGGCCATCAGTTTGATGATCAGCAGCAGCTCGTGGAGGACCTCGAAGTACGCGATGCCCGGCTGATACCCCGCCTCGGTCAGGGTCTCAAAGCCCGCCTTGACCAGGCTGGTCAGCCCGCCGCAGAGGACGGTCTGCTCGCCGAACAGGTCGGTTTCGGTCTCTTCGGTGAAGGTGGTTTCGATGATGCCGGCCCGGCCTCCGCCGATGCCGATTCCCCAAGCCAGCGCCACGTCGTGGGCCTTGCCCGTATCGTCCTTTTCCACCGCGATCAGGCAGGGCACGCCCGAGCCTTCTTCGTAGCAGCTGCGGACCGTGTGGCCCGGGCCCTTCGGGGCGATCATCACCACATCCACTCCCTCGGGGGGCACGATGCAGCCGAAGCGGATGTTAAAGCCGTGGCAGAAGCCCAACGCCTTGCCCGGCGTGAGGTTCGGCTTGATCTGCGATTCGTACACCTTGGCCTGGAATTCATCCGGCAGGGTGATGATGATCAGGTCGCCCTGTCGGGTCGCCTCGTCGGCGGCAACGGGCTTGAAGCCGGACTTCTCGGCCAGGCGGTAATTGCCCGTGCCTTCCAGTTCCGACACGATGACCTTGATCCCGCTGTCACGCAGGTTCTGGGCGTGGGCGTGACCCTGGCTGCCGAAGCCGATGACGGCCACCGTCTTGCCCTCCAGGGGCGCCAGCGATCCGTCCTTGTCGTAGTAGATCTTCAGTTCAGACATTCTGTCTCCTTGCCTTGTCTCGGGGGTGAACGCATCCTTTTACACCCATCCGGGCCTTTCGTCAAGCTTGCCCTGACGACCAACGCAAAAAGCCCGGCTTTTTGTCCGGTTCGCCCCTTGACGCCTCCGGCACCTTGCCCTACAGTACTTCGTTCCCGAGGGAGTGTGCCCGAGTGGCCAAAGGGAACAGACTGTAAATCTGTCGGCGTATGCCTTCGCTGGTTCGAATCCAGCCGCTCCCATGAGATCAGCCCGTAATCGCGGGCTGCTTCTTTGCGCCTCCGGATAGAATTCCCTCTGAAAGGAACCACTCCGACATGTCCGATTACAACCCGGCCGTCCATGACGATTCTGCCGTCCTCATCGGGGCCAGCTGGTATCCCGAAATGTGGCCGAAAAAGGAATGGCCCAAGGACATCGCCCGCATGAAAGAGCTGGGCTTTACCGTCGTCCGCATGTTCGAATTCGCCTGGAGACGCTTGGAGCCCGAAGAGGGCGTCTTCGACTTCGACTGGGCGATGGAGATCATGGATCTCTGCGCCGAGGCGGGAATCAACGTGATGGTCGGTACGCCCACCGCTGCCCCACCGGCCTGGCTGACCAGCACGTACCCCGAGGTGCTGCAGATCGGCAAGGACGGCCGCCAGCGCACCCACGGCATGCGGAAACATTACAGCGTCTATTCCCACAAGTACCGCGAGCTTTGCGCGATTATCACTGAAAAGATGGCCGAGGCGTTCAGCGGCTGCGACGCCCTGCACAGCTGGCAGATCGACAACGAGATGGGAGGCAGCGACTTCGGCCCGGAAGCCTACCGCGACTTCCACTGGTGGCTGGAGCAGAAGTACGGCGATATCGACACGCTCAACGAGACCTGGGGGCTGAACTTCTGGTCCCAGGCCTATGACCGTTTCGACCAGATCCCCATTCCCACCGCCTCGGTCGGCTCGATCGAGGTCCCCGAGCGTCATCACCCTTCGCTGATCATGGCTGCGGCCCATTGCAAGTCCGACGCGTGGACCGGTTTCATCGGCAACCAGACCAAGATCATCCGCAGGTACTCCGACAAGCCGATTACCACCAACATGTGCGGCACGCCGCTGAGCATGGACTGGTTCCAGAACAACCGCCCCCTGGACCGCGTGGGCTTCAGCCTCTACAAGGACGTCGACCACTACGGCTGGAACCTGATGCACCTGGACCGCATGCGGGCAGAGAAGCCCGCCCCGTACTGGCTGCTGGAGACGGCCCCCAACTGGTCCGGCGGCGGGCGGATGTGGAACATCCATCATTCCGGGGCAGGCGTCCAGGCGATGAGTTGGCTGTCGACCGTGCTCGGCGGGTCGATGACGCTGTTCTGGCAGTGGAGACAGCACTGGGCGGGACAGGAGATGCTCCACGGCACGCACGTGACGGCCCAGGGCGACTGGCGCCCGGGCGTGGAAGCCTGGAAGAAACTCGCCCGCCAGTACAAGGACCACGGCCCGTGGCTGATGGACAACCAGCCGGCTGCTGCGAAGGTCGGCATCGTTATCAGCACAGAGAACGCCTGGGGTTTTTCCATCGACCCGATGGACGACGACAACACCTATCTCAACCGCTGGCGCGACGACTATTACCAGCCGCTGTGCAAAAAGCACATCTGGCGCGACGTGATCTGCGAAGAGGCCGACTTCGAGAAGTACGACGTCCTGCTCCTGCCGATCATGCCCATCGTCAAGCCATCCACCCGACAGCGCCTCAGGGACTGGGTCGAGGCCGGCGGCCAACTGCTGCTGGGCCCGCTGACCGGCTTCCGTACAGAGGAATGGACCTGCCATCGCGAGAAGGTCTTCGGCGGTCTGGAAGAACTCATCGGCGCCGACAGCGCCTTGCGTTTCAGCCCGCACTGGCAGGAAGACAAGATCAAGGTCGTCTTCGACGACGGTCACGAATCCCGCACGCGCGTCTGGTGCGAGTGTTTCGACGCCAGGTCCGCCGACGTGCTGGCCCACTACAAGGGCGGTTACGGCGATGGCGGCTCGGCCGTGGTCGTCAACCACCTCGGCAAAGGGCGCGTGATTACCCTGGGCTGTCCCGTCGACGTGCCGACCTGGCTGTTGATGGTCAACCACTTGCTCGACGCAGCCGGGATCAAACCCGTCGCCAAGGGCTCCGAGGACGTCGTGGTGGTTCCCCGGGCTGACAAGCAGGGCAACATTACCGGTTACGGCGTGGTCAATCTCACCGAAGCCCCGCAGCAGGTCACCCTCCCGGCCGGCGGAACCAACCTGCTGACCGGCAACGAGGTCGAGAAAACCCTCTCGCTGAAACCCCTGGAAGTCGTGCTGGTCAAAATCTAGGCATACCTGCACAACCAGTGTTTCGCCCCAAGGGTGTGGCACGGCCATCCTGGCCGTGCTGTCTTCGAGGGCGCATGGGGGTACCGAT
>JBKHDI010000093.1:0-13350 GCA_046541415.1 Phycisphaerae bacterium
GCGGTTGCGGTGCCTGGATATTCGGAGGGTGGTTCCGAGGATGTGGGGATCGGTCCGGATGGAGGTCGGAGCGCAGGGTCAGGAGGTCCTGCGTTTGGGGTAGACGTTGGTTCGCGTGACGCGGGGATCTGTGCGGATCTGCGGTTGGGGGTGTGGGATCAGAGGGCGAGGAAGTTTGCGAGGATTTTGTGGCCCAGGTCGGTCAGGAAGCTTTCGGGGTGGAACTGGAGGCCTTCGGTGGGGTGGGTTTTGGAGCGGATGCCCATGAGTTCGTTCTGGTCGGTCGTGTGTGCGGTTTCGATGAAGTCGTCGTCCAGGCCGGTGGGGTCGACGATCAGGCTGTGGTAGCGGGTGGCGGTGAAGGGGTTTTCCAGCCCGGCGTAGACGCCTTTGCCGTCGTGGGTGATCTGGGAGGTTTTTCCGTGCATCAGGCGTGGGGCGCGGATGACTGTTCCGCCGAAGACCTGGCCGATGGACTGGTGTCCGAGGCAGACGCCGAGGATGGGGATCCGGCTGTGGAAATGGCGGATGTAGTCGCAGGAGAGGCCTGCGTCGTCGGGGGTGCAGGGTCCTGGTGAGATGATCAGGTGTTGGGGTTTGTAGCGATCGGCAGCTTCGGCGGGTGGCATGACGTCGTTGCGGATGACCTGGATGGTGCGGCCTAGTCCGAGTTCGCCGATACGTTGGACGAGGTTGTAGGTGAAGCTGTCGTAGTTGTCGATCAGGAGGATCATGGGCAAAATCGTAGCTGCCCGGGCCTAACCCGTCAAGCCGGTGCGTGTCGGATTCGATGGACGGAGCATTTTCCTTTGCCGGCCCGCAGGCGGGCTGCTCTACAATTCCCTGCAGGGAACCCGCATTCGGGCCCGGACGTTGGGACATCCAGGAGAGAGTCATGAGAACGTCATTTGCATGGATCGTGGTGGTATTGGCCTTGTCGGGGGTTGTTTGGGCCCAGGACCAACCCGGGCAGAAGCCCCGGGCTGAGCAGGCCCAGCCGACCCGGGCCGAGAAGCTCAAGGAGGCGCAGGTAAGAGCCTTGATCGAGCACATCGGGCAGGCGGAGGGGATCATCACGGCCCGGACGGCGTTGCGGAGGGCCCAGGTGATCGACCGCGACAACCCGGACGTGCTGGATGCGTACCTGCGGAAGGCTTTGCAGCTGGGGCGGCCTGACTACGCGGTCGAGTCGGCGGCGGATTTGGCGCGGATCAATCCGAAGCACACGCTGGCGTGGGCGTTGCTGGCCTACGATGCCGCCCGCGACGGCCAGATGCCGCGGGCCCTGCGGTACACGCTGCTGGCCCTGGAGGCCGACGCCGACAACCCGGGCGTGCTGCATAATGCGGGGCAGGCCTTGGCCTGGTACGACAATCAGCCCATCGCTCCGCAGTTGCCCAACGCCCTGCTTGCCCGGCTGGTCAAGGTCCGCGATCAGATCGAAGAGAAGCCGGCGTTCAAGCGGTCGTACGAGCGGTTCATGGCGTTGTACGATCGCCAGGCAGAGATGGGCCAGCGTCTGGAGGGTCAGGTTCAGCGTGACCAGGCCCTGCTGGAGGGGATCAACGGCCAGATCCTGACATTGCAGAAGGAGTTGAGGGAGATCAACGACAAGATCGCCGAGCAGGAGCAGCTCGAGGACGCCTACGAGTTGGAGCTCTACCTGGCCCATCGGCACCCTACGCGGATCAGCAAGTATTACGACCCGCGTCGCGGCGTGGTGGGCGGGTATGGGGTGGGGCATATCGGTTATGTTGACGGCGTGGTCGTGGGGCGGCTGGGCTACTCGACGGGGCGGACGATCATCATCGGCGACGACGACAACCTGTTCGTCAATTCGCATCGGGCGGCGAAGTATCGTCGGGGGGCCCTGCGAGACGCGATCGACCGGGCCGATGACCGCGGCGACGACTTGCGAGCCCTGCGCCGTCGGTATTACCACACGCTGCGTCGACTGACCAGGCAGTCCCGCCGGCTGAGTGAGGACATTGACCAGGTCCAGGAGCTGATCGACAACCCGGCCAAGGCGGTCCAGCGCCGGTTGGCGTGGGATCCGCCAGCGATCGAGGGCCAGGTGGTTCACGAGTCTCCGACGGCCCCCGAGCGTTCGGTCGAGCCGATCGAGCTGCCGACGGACCCGGAGATCGAGGCCTCTGGGCTGCTGCGTCTGGCCCGGCTGTACCTGACCAACGGGTACTTCGACCAGGCGGCGGCCCGCGTCCAGAAGCTGCTGGAGAGCTATCCGGATACCGAAGCTGCCGCCGAGGCGCGGAAGATGCTCACCCCGGCCGGGCAAGAGGGCCCCGAGCAGGGTGACTGATCCGACAAAGAGGGCGTAACATCTTGCCGCCTGCGGGTTTGAACCAACAAGCGACGAGGTCCGCGGTTTGTCTGCCGGGCTTTGGTCGCGGGGCCTGCCTACAGTCAGATGGAGACGACCATGAATCGCATTGTGTCGGCCGCTTTGATCGGCCTGTTGTTGATCCCTGTCTCTGCCGCGATAGCCCAGGATCAGGACGTCCAGGCTCGCGGCTGGGACATCCGCATCCAGGGCTTCTTCTCCAACGGGACGAAGCCGCTGATCATTTACACCCGCGAGCAGAAGGGCCAGTGGCTCGGCTATGTCGGCTCGAGCCGCGACCCGGATCGGTCGGGCAATAAGAAGACGTTCAACATGTCCTGGTATTACCCGGACCTCTCCGGGGTGCCGATTACCGACGGGAAGGTCAAGGGGCAGTTCGACGTGTACCTCACGCCGGACCTCTGGATCCCCTCGAATCACAAGCCGGTCAAGGTCACACTCGATATCGACGCGACGGTCAGCAAGGACTACAAGATCACCGGCGACTGGAAGGTCGTCAAGGCCGAGGGTGATGCCAAAGCCATCGAAAACCTGGGCAAATCCGGCAAGGTCAACGGCTGGTCGAACCCGAAAGAGCCCCTGACCATGCCCGAGGACGTGACGCTCGAGTTGAACCTGCAGTCGGCCCTGATCGGCGGCAAGCCGGAGTACGGCAACCGGTGCATGGTTGTCTGGCTCAGCAGTTCGAACGACCAGATCATCTCATTGAGCCACGGGCAGCTGAACATGAAGCAGCGCGCCTTCGGCCGCACGCCCGTTCGGGCCGAAGGCAGCAGCGTCGAGATCAACGACAAGGGCTTTACCGCCAGTTTCACCATTCCGGCGATGACTCTGGACATGGAGCCGTGCACGTACCAGTACCAGGCCCGGGGCGTGTTCCTCAACGGCCTGACCGTCGGGAGCTACAAAGCTACGATAACCGTGGACGGCAAGGTACGGGAGGTCATAGAAGCCAGCTTCGACGGCCGATACCGCCAGGGCGTCGACCGCCTGGAGATTCCCGAGGACAAGCCTTGGTTCGTCCGCGTGGAAGATCACAAGCCCGTAAAGCCCGGAGAGCACCCGCGCCTGCTGTTCCGCGAATCGGACCTGCCGGCCCTGCGGGAGAAGATGAAGACTCCGGAGGGCAAGGCCATCCTCAAGCGCCTGGGGTATCTGCTGGACGGCAAGGAGGGCCAGACCATGACGACGGTCTTCTCCGACGCCAGGCACGCCTACATGGGCGGCGGATACAAGAGCAAGAAGCTCGATGCGCCCGGGGCATATACCATCGGCCACGCCGCTGGGTACGGTCTGCTGTACCAGCTGACCGGGGAGAAGAAGTATGCCGAGTATGGCATTGAAAGTTTCGAGCGGGCCCTGAAGGGCCAGCGCGACCGGGACGACCGCTACAGTTTCAAGAACCCCGGCGGCGCTCTGCGGGCCGGGCCGTCGCTGGGCTGGTACGCCGTCGGATACGACCTGCTCTACGACGCGATGGACCCGCAGACCCGGCAGAAGCTGACCAAGGCCATCGCCGAATACTCCGAGGGTGAGGGCAGTAAGGTGGCCGATCTGGAAGGCCTGGCCCGTGGGATGATGCCCCCAGCCAGCAACCACTTCGGCATGCAGGTCGGCGGGGCGGCGATGGCGTTGCTGGCGATTACCGGTGAGCCCGGTGTCGACCAGAAGAAGATCGACACGCTGCTGAAGGTTGCCCGCCACAGCATGATCCGCAACATGACCGAAGGCTTCGGCGACGGTGGATTCTTCGCCGAGGGCGACGGGACGGGCTCGATGTCGTCGCAGATCATCTTCTCCTCGGCCCTGCAGGCCTGGAAGAACGTCGAAGGGATCGATTTCATCAATGTCGATCGCCCCAACGCCCGGATGATGACCCTCAAGTGGATCTACCAGACCCTCATCCGCGACGGCAGGCCGGACTTCTGGCCCATCCGCGGGGCCTACGGACACAATGTCTGGTCACGCGGGGGGATGAGCGGGGCCGGCTATTTCGCCGTCGGCATCGGCAGCGTGACACCAGACCAGGCCGCAGCGATGAAGTGGTACTACCAGAACTTCCTGGCCGAGACCGACGCCAAGGCGGGCAAGCCGTATGACACCGCCAGCGTCTATCCGCAGTACGCCGTTTCTGCCTACGTCAACTGGCCGGTCGAGACGAAGGCGGTCAACCCCGCCGAAGTCCTGCCCCTGTGCTACCGCGACAGCACCTGGGGCTTCTACGCCTGGCGCAACCGTTGGAAGGACCAGAACGATACCATCATCACCGTTCTGACCCAGCGGTCCAGCGGCTACATGGCCGCCAAGGCCGACCGGAACCTGAAGATCAACGCCGGCGGAAACCACCTCAGCTGGGGCAGAATCCGGGACGCCAAGGTCAAGCACTGGTCGCACACCGAGATGGGCCAGACCAGCAGCCTGACGATGGGCGACGGAACCGCCTTCGCCTTCGACTTCACCGGCGCAAGCGGAGAGGATGTCCTGCTCGTCACCACGGGCAAGGACAAGGGCCAGCGCCTCAACCTGGGCGGCAAGACGGTGACGGTCTTCTTCCCCGCAGCCGAGAAGGCCCCGCAGGCGGAAGCCAAGGGTGACAAGATCGTCGTCGGCAAGCAGTCGATCCGCCTGGACGAAGAGGGCAACCTCGTCCTGGAGGTACAGGGTCGATAAAGCCCGTCGACCACCCGCAAGCTCGCAACAAAGAAGCCCCCGGCTGCTATCGCAGCCGGGGGCTTTGTCTTCTGTAGCACCCGCTGCGATTACCTCTTGCGCCGTCGCATCGCGGCCAGGCCGCCAATTGCCAGCAGGCTGAACAGCCCGGGCTCGGGAACCACGGCCACATCGGCCTGGTACGTTCCTCCGCCGATCAGCGTGTAAACCAGGCGGGATTGGCCGGGGCTGCCTCCGCCGGTGACGCCCTTGAGGACGTGCTGCCCGCCGGCGAGGCCCTCGACGTCGAACCAGACCGTGTCCGTCCCGGTGCTGATCGCTTCGCCCAGCGTCGGGCTTGCTTGCGGATCGAGAACAAGGCCCGTCAACCCCACGACCCCCGTGCCTTCCGGCAGGTCCAGCAGAAGCGTATCCTGGCCGGGATCGTAGGTGGCCGAGGCCTCCATCACCTGGCTGGAACCGGAAGCAACAGAAGCCAGCAGGAGTTGCGCATCGCCCTGGCCGTCGATCTGGAAGACGTCCACGTCGCCATCACCGTTGATGTCTCCCTCGCGGTGGAAGGCGAACTGGCTCTTGCCCAGATTGCTCAGCAGGATCTGCGCGTCGCCCTGTCCATCGAGCTTGAAGACATCCACCTCGCCGTCCATGTTCAAGTCAGCCCGATCCACCGTGCCCAGTACCTCGATAAGATGACTGACCGTGGAGCCCAGGGGCTGGGAATCGGGAATGTCGGTCGCGGCCCGGGGCAGCAGACGCTGCGGGTTGGACAACCCGGTACTGCCGGTAGACATCAGCGGAAAGGGGGGCTCGGCAGCTGTGTTGTCCAAATGCCGCAGCCCTGCCATGTGTCCCGCCTCATGTGCAATTACCCCGCTGTAGGCCCAGACGACGCTCTGGACATCCGTAAAGGTAACACCTTGCAGGGCGTCGATGTTGTCCAGCAGGACCACAGCGCCATAGGAGTCCTGCGGATCGGAACTCAGCGAACTGGTGCGGGCGAAGCCGAGGTATGTGTCGCCGTAGATGTTGGTTCCCAGGCCGATGTTCCGCCGCTCCCCGGCCAGGTGCGTCGGCACCAGGCCCGGCAGGAATTCCACCGCAAGGGTGGTGTTCGGGTCGCCGGTATCCACGTCCCGATAGATCTTCTCGGCCTGCCATGTGATGTGCTCGACAAGGTCGGCCTGTGTGTAGTCTCCCAGAGCGCCATCCTGCCAGGCGAAGGTGGAAGGATCCGTCATCGCAAAGTGCGTGTACTCGAATGAATATACGACCTCTCCGTCGATGGTATCGGTCATGGGAAACGCCTCAATCTCCGTGGGCTCGATAACGAAGTCCAGCCCGACGCGGAAGGGCGCAGCCGATCCGGCCGCGCAAATCCCAGCAAGGACAACGGACGCGATCAGGAAACGGGAGTTGGTGCAGTTACGTGACATTGCCAAATTACCTCTCTCGCCATGGCAGTCAAAGGGTCGGATTGCCTGCTCCCATTATACCACGGTTTGCACGTAAACAGCTGCCGAAGAGCGCTCCGATTCGGCATTTCCTGTAAGGTTTTGTCCATAACCCGGCCGAGACGACAGACCCAACGCCGAAAAGATCGCGAGGGCAAGTTGGACGCCAAACGGTCCAAAAAGCACAAGGCCCCAACGCTTCGGCGCGGGGCCTTGTGTTCACTGTGCTCCAGGCTGCATCAACCGGCCTGGACATACATGTTTTCGGACTTGCGCAGTGGCGAGTCCTCGGGTTCGTGTCAGGCTTTGCGCCTGCGTTTCAGGGCGACCAGACCGCCGAGAGCCAGCAGGCTCATCGTGGCCGGTTCGGGAACGACCGTCACTTCGGCGATGCTGGTGTTGTACCCGAAGCCGATGTCATCGGCCGTCAGGTCGGTGGGCAGGATCGCGCCGAGGTTGTAGGTTCCTTCGCCCAGTGCAGTAAGCGTGAACCAGGCTACGGTGTCCTCGTCGTACTGTGCGGGCCCTTCACCATCGATCTCGGGGCTCAGGCCCTGGACGACGTTGCCGATCGACTCGATGCCGATCAACTGGACGTCCGAGCCGACCTCGACGATCACTTCACCGGTGGTGTAGTCGTAGGTCGCCGTGGCCGTGCCGGCCGGAGCTTCGCTGGGCAGATTCGCCAGCAGGATCTGGGCGTCGCCGCCGAGGTCCAGTTGGAAGACGTCGACGTCGCCGTCGTTGTTGGCATCACCGCTGAACAGGGTTGCTCCGCTGGTCGTGCCTACGTTGGCCAGCAGGATCTGGGCATCGCCCTGGAGGTCCAGCTGGAAGACGTCCACGTCGCCGTCGAGGTTGAAGTCGGCCTGATTGTAGGTTCCGACCTTCAGGCTCTGGAAACCACCGAGATCGCCGGCGGTGCCCTTATTCATCTTGACTTGGTTGATGACGGTATCGAAACCATCGATGACATAGGCGCCGTTGATGCCGTCATACAGTTGCTCCGTGGCCGTGTTAATCAAGGAAGTGCCGCCCTTGATTCCCATGGCTTCGACTTCAGATGCCGCCACACCGCTCTCATTGCCCAGACGGATGACTGCCCTGAGGGTGTACAGGGTGTCGGCTTGGGCAGCTCCGCCCCACTGCACGTTGGTGCCTGAAGGATCGAGCTCCGGATCCGTCGGATGGCTGCCAGTGGCGCCATCGAAGACGTTGTCACTTGCGCGACCTTCGCGGGAGCGAATGCGGAACATGCCGTCCGAGCCATCGCTCTCACCGGAGATGTGCATTTCCCAGCCGGTCACGCCATCAGTGGTGACGAAAACGCCGGCGTTGTTGTTTTCCACGCCGCCATCCAGCGCCTCGAACCCGGCGGTGAATTCCACCGCCAGCACTTCGCCGCTTCCAGCAGACCAACCGGGCAGGTTTTTGTAGGCCCCGCCATCGCTCCATTGGCCGGCTGCACCGGTTCCCCAGTTCCAACCGCCGCCGGTGTAGTATCCATCCAGGGCGGACTGGTAAATGCCCCATGTGGCACCACTGCCGACCGCTCCGGCCCACAGGTCGCCCATCGTCGTGCTGGTATTCGCCAGCGTTGACGGATTGGTCCCGTCTTTGGTGTCAGCCGCTTGGTCATAGCCAGCCGTCGTGACGCCATCGGAATAGTCTTCGTCGATCCAGACTCCCGCAAATGCGGACGTTGCCAACGCAGCAACCATGGACAATGCGATAAGAGATCTCATGTGGTACCTCCTCCTCAAAAGGTATTCGTTTTACACGAGGAGAACGCGCCCCTGTGGCGCACAACCGCGATCGACGAAGCCACGAAATGAAATGCCAGGCGGCAAATGCTTCGACATGAATTCTCCTCACTCAAATATCAGTATACACCTAGATAGGGCTGGCGTTCAAGCAGAAATCTGCCAAAAGCAGTAAGATACGCAAAGCGTGACGCATAACATGCAAGCCGGTTAAAGGTTTTGCGAAGAATCCTGCTGGATGTAAAGAGGCCCCCGGCCGCGTTGGCGGTCGGGGGCCATCTTCCTTGCCTATACAATCAAAGGCGTGGAGCTGCGGGATGCAGATTACTTCCTTCTACGACGGCGGATCGCGACCAGGCCGCCGAGGGCCAGCAGGCTCATCGTGGCCGGTTCGGGAACGACCGTCACTTCGGCGATGCTGGTGTTGTACCCGAAGCCGATGTCATCGGCCGTCAGGTCGGTGGGCAGGATCGCGCCGAGGTTGTAGGTTCCTTCGCCCAGTGCAGTAAGCGTGAACCAGGCTACGGTGTCCTCGTCGTACTGTGCGGGCCCTTCACCATCGATCTCGGGGCTCAGGCCCTGGACGACGTTGCCGATCGACTCGATGCCGATCAACTGGACGTCCGAGCCGACCTCGACGATCACTTCACCGGTGGTGTAGTCGTAGGTCGCCGCCGCCGTGCCGGCCGGGACATCGCCGGGCAGATTGGCCAGCAGAAGCTGGGCATCGCCACGCTGGTCGAGTTGGAAGATGTCGACGTCACCGTCGCCGTTGAAGTCGCCTTCCGACCAGGTCGATCCTGTGCCGAGATTGGCCAGGAGGATCTGGGCATCGCCATTGCCATCCAGTTGGAAGATGTCGACGTCCAGGTCGCCGTTGGCATCGCCGTACTCCAGCACGGCCAGATGGACATTGTCGACCGCGGTGGCCATGTTCTGCCAGTTGCTGCCGACCAAAACATTTCCCTGGTCATCCTTGACGGTATTGGTTTTCTCACCGTAGCGGTTGTTCAGGAACTTCACGCCGATCGGCGCTCCGTCTGCGACAGTCTGCTCGATGACACCGGAGGACCACCCGCGAATAGCGGCAGCGGCCGACCCGTCGCTGGTGTCCAGGCGGACACCGGTTGCGAGGTCTTCGACAGACACGTCATCGGCATTGGGGGTAAAGGTGAAATCGTACGGAGTACCATTCTCCGGGTTGGTCTCGCGATAGAAACGGGGGCTGGAGGCGTCGGTGGTGGCTCCGTCGATGGAGACGACGGCATTGGCCTTGCCGACGGCGCCGCGCGATCCGGAGATGTAAGCCAGTTCGGCGTCGTAGATCAGCACGAAGGCCTGGGCGTTCCCATCGTCGTCGCGTCCGCCACCCATGGCCGGGTCGAGGACGGTGGTGAACTCGAACCCGCTCTTGGGCACGTCGTTCTGCTTGGCGTACCAGGCGACGAGGTTGCCGTCGCTGGTATCCCCATAGGCAAAGGAGTTGGAGGACGGGTGCAGTCCGGTCCGGACCTCGTTGAGATAAATCTCCGCACCGGTAGGGGTGACCGATCCACCCTCGGTAAGCGACACCCAGCCGTCAAATTCATCCCCAATGCCTCCCCACGTGTAGACGATCGGGTCCGTGCCAGTCGTCGGCCGACTGGTCGTGGCAAGGGTGAAGACCCCGCTGTTGAAATCCTCCTGGATCACCGAGCCCGCCATCAGCGGCGAGACCATGGCCAATACTGCCAAGACTGCGATTGCGTTTCTCATTGCTCTCTCCTCAATAGAAATGGAAGGTCAGACAAACAGCAGAAGCCTTTCCCGGCTCCGGCAAACGCCCCATCTGCCTTCCTGCCTAAAATGTGTGCATCGTTTGGAGAACGTTGCATGGCCCCACCTTGGATTAACTGAAATGTGCGAATTGAGCTCCCGGCCGCGGCAGCAGCCGGGAGCCAGCGTCTCTGCTCTCCGGACCGGCTTTGCCGGCATCGGTCCGGAATCGTGTGCAATTGCTACTTGCGCCTGCGTTTGGTCGCGACCAGGCCGCCGAGGGCCAGCAGGCTCATCGTGGCCGGTTCGGGAACGACCGTCACTTCGGCGATGCTGGTGTTGTACCCGAAGCCGATGTCATCGGCCGTCAGGTCGGTGGGCAGGATCGCGCCGAGGTTGTAGGTTCCTTCGCCCAGTGCAGTAAGCGTGAACCAGGCTACGGTGTCCTCGTCGTACTGTGCGGGCCCTTCACCATCGATCTCGGGGCTCAGGCCCTGGACGACGTTGCCGATCGACTCGATGCCGATCAACTGGACGTCCGAGCCGACCTCGACGATCACTTCACCGGTGGTGTAGTCGTAGGTTGCCGCCGCCGTGCCGTCCGGTGCAGCCATGGCCGACGAGGCCAGGACTCCGCACACGACAACCAGAAGAACTGTCACTCTACTGCTCATTGCTGTCTCCAAAGAAAGGTGGAAGTGGCCCGGCTCAGATCGGGCTGATGTTCCTGACAGCCCGGAAAGACAGGCCGAGACAAAGGGTCGCAGACGTTTCAAGAAAGCCCCCGTCCGCGCTGGCGGCCGGGGGCTTTCCGTCTATCTCTTCAGAACTTGAGAGTTCAACTTCTGAAATCGCCCGTCCTATTTGCGACGGCGGCGGCGGATCGCGACCAGGCCGCCGAGGGCCAGCAGGCTCATCGTGGCCGGTTCGGGAACGACCGTCACTTCGGCGATGCTGGTGTTGTACCCGAAGCCGATGTCATCGGCCGTCAGGTCGGTGGGCAGGATCGCGCCGAGGTTGTAGGTTCCTTCGCCCAGTGCAGTAAGCGTGAACCAGGCTACGGTGTCCTCGTCGTACTGTGCGGGCCCTTCACCATCGATCTCGGGGCTCAGGCCCTGGACGACGTTGCCGATCGACTCGATGCCGATCAACTGGACGTCCGAGCCGACCTCGACGATCACTTCACCGGTGGTGTAGTCGTAGGTCGCCGTGGCCGTGCCGGCCGGAGCTTCGCTGGGCAGATTCGCCAGCAGCAGCTGGGCGTCGCCTTCGAGGTTCAGCTGGAAGACGTCGACGTCGCCGTCGTTGTTGGCATCGCCGTCACTGAGATGGGCGCCGGAAGTGGTTCCGATGTTGGCCAGCAGGATCTGGGCATCGCCCTGGAGGTCCAGCTGGAAGATGTCGGTGTCGCCATCGAAGTTGAAGTCGGTCGACATCACGGTCCCGAAGGAAATCGCGTCGGGATGGTGTTGGTCGGTAAGGGTGGTGCGGGCCTTGCCGCCGATTTCGATGGTGTTGATCTCTTCATTCAGGGCCGAAGCCATCGTGCCACTCACGATGTGGCTGTAGCCGTCGGCGCCGGGGGCCTTGCGGTAAACTTCCACTTCGGCACCGGTCTCCGCTTCGCGGAAGACGGCGATGTGTTCGAAAGCCTTGTTGAAGTTGTCGGTACCCATTCCCAGGCCACCGTTGTAGCCGGGGGGGGCGTTGTCGGTCGGGTCTTCATGGATTCCGTCGCTGTCGAAGTCGTAGCGAACCTGCACGTTCGGCTCGGAGCCCGTGTTGGGCTTGAACAGGAAGCGATAGCCGTTTCCTGTCGTGCCGTTGTACATGTCCACCCAGACACCGGAGGGAAGTTCGGCTTTGTTTCCCCAGGCGACAGGGACGCTCTCGAGATACATAGCTGTTTCCAGCAGCGGGTCGGTGCTGTAGGTGTTGACCGTGCCGGCATCGAGGCCGACAGTCGTGTGGTCCCAAGCACCAGTGCCGTCGTTGAGCAGCACCTTCTTGACGGTATTTCCGTCAGCCAGGGTATGCTCCTGGACGGTGTAGTCGCTGGTCCAACCAGCGGGAATCGCGTCGACGGCGACGTCCTCAAAGTCCTCGGAAACGAGTTTGACTTGTGCCGCGGCCACGGTGGCCATTGCGCCTACAAGTACCAATGCGACAAGTGTTCTCATTTTGTCTCCTCCTCAGGAAAACAACTAGAGTTGTGTATTGCGTCAGCAATACGGGAACTACTTCTGGGTTGTGTGGAAATGCGAGTTGTTCGTGCTCAAACCGGATCGGATGCTCCTCAGCCCGATCCACTATGTGCCTTTCTCAACTGCACCCAATTATAGACGAGCTTTCCTCAGGCGCCAAGGGGAAATGCGTCTTGAAAAATCAGTTCGCGACGTTTTGTCCTCCAAACGCCCTGCTCATCCAACTCCTCTCGACCCGGCCGGTGGTATACGTCCGATCCGTCGGGCCAGCGATGTCATTATATTCCGCCGGGCAGGAGAAAACCCCCTTCGAGGCGGAAAAATACGAGAACGCTCAGTCGTCGGCGACCAGGCCGTTGTCTCTGGCGGCGAACTGGCGGTCCCAGCGGGCCTCCAGGCGGGCCAGCCAGGCCGGATCGGCAGGTCACATCCCGAGCATGCCGCCGAGGCCGGGGATGTCCATCCCGCCGGTGAGTTCTTCCATGGCCTCTTTGGCGGCCTGGGCGGCCTGGGTCTGGGCGGCCGAGATGGCGGCCTTGATGAGATCTTCGATCATTGCTGCGTCGGCGTCGGCCAGTACGTCCGGCTGAATCGCCAGGTCGGTCAGTTGCATCTTGCCGTTGACGATGGCGGTTACGGCCCCGCCGCCGGCGTCGGCGGAGTAGCTGGAATTGGCGAGCTTTTCCTGCATTTCGGGCATCTTCTGCTGCATCTCGCCGGCGAGTTTCATCATCTTGCCGATATTGCCGAACATCACAACTCCTCGGAGTTCAGGTGGATTGCAAACGGTTCCGGTCGCCGCGCTGCGGCGCAGGTGGTACTTTACTCGTCGTCGTCCTCTTCGTCCAGTTCATCCGCCAGCAGGGCCTCGGCCGAGGCTGAGCTGTCCAGCAGGCTGTCGTCGGGCACGGCCGAGGGAGCCGGCTGCTGCGGGCTGAAATCGACCCCGCGGGCCTGGAAGAGTTCCATGATTTTCTGGACGGCCGGGTCCTGGGCCAGTTCTTCGCGTTGTTCGCTGCTGAGCATCCGGTGCAGGGGGCTGGCCGGCTCGGGTTCCGGCTGGCTGGGTTCAGCCTGCTGCTCTGCCTGCTGGCGGTTCGTGGCTGCCTGGCAGGTCTGTCTGCTCTCTCGGCCGACGTAGTTAC
>JBKHDI010000094.1:0-13234 GCA_046541415.1 Phycisphaerae bacterium
GGGGGTTGGTAGGCTGTTGGCGGAGTTGAGCGGGCGCGCAGCAGAGTACAGGAGAGAGCATGGCGCTGGTGATTCATCGTGGAGTGAACGTATCGCACTGGTTGAGCCAGTCCAAGCGGCGGGGGCGGGAGAGGCGCGAGTTTTTCACGGCGCTGGACATGGAGTTGATCGCCAGTTACGGCTTTGACCACATCCGCCTGCCGATCGACGAGGAGCAGATGTGGGACGAGGCCGGCCGGGCCGAGAGCGAGGCGTTCGACCTGCTGCATCAGGCGTTGGCCTGGGCGGCGCGGTGCGGGCTGAAGGTCGTGGTCGACCTGCACATATTGCGCAGCCATCACTTTCTGGACAAGAATCCGCGGCTGTACACCGACCCGGCCGAGCAGGCGCGGTTCGCAGCCCTTTGGGCGGAGCTGTCGGAGAAGCTGCGGGAGTATCCGGTCGGGCAGGTGGCCTATGAGTTGTTGAACGAGCCGGTCGCCCACGATCCGGCCGACTGGAACACCGTCGCCCACATGGCCTTCGACGAGATCCGCTCGCGCGAGGCGGACCGCGTGGTGATTATCGGGTCGAATGATTTCCAGCAGCCGCAGACCTTCCCGGACCTGGTTTTGCCCGACGATGAGAACATCATCCCGAGTTTTCACTTCTACAGCCCGTTGGTGGTCACGCATTACCGCGCCCAGTGGTCCGATCCGGTCAAGGACTACGCCGGGCCGATCAGCTACCCGGGCCGGCCTATCGATCCGTCGGATTTCGCGAAGATGCCGCCGGACTGGCAGGAGATGGCCGAGCGGATGGAGTTGAACATTCCGTTCGGCCCGGAGCAGATGGTCGAGGCGATCGGGCCCGTGCTGGACAAGACCCGGCAGCTGGGGCTGCGGGCCTACTGCGGGGAGTTCGGCTGTTACGGCACGTCGCCGCTGGAGGTGCGCCTGGCGTGGCTGCGGGATATCGTAGCGGTCTTCCGGCGGTTGGGGATCAGTTGGGCGCTGTGGGACTACAAGGGCAACTTCGGGATCGTCGATGCCGAGCGGTCGGACACGGGCCTGGCCGAGGCGGTGATCGGCGGGGAATGATATCGGCCAGCGGGTCTATTCGAGGATTTCGCGCATACGTTCTGCGAGCATGGCGTGGCGGGTTTTTTCGCGGTGGAGTTTGGCGAACTGTTCGCGCAGTTCGGGGCTGTTGCCGCTTTGGGCAAGGGTGGCGTAGAGCTGAGAGATCTTCTGCGTCTGGGCCATCAGTTTGGCAGCCTGGTCCTGCAGGTGGGCTTGCTCATACATCTTTGACGTACTCCCCGTTTCGCGCGATGACGGCGATGATGCCGCGATGCATTTCGGTATCGGCCTGGAGGGCCCGGAGGATGGTGTGCAGTTCGGCGCGTTGTTCCCGATCGAACTGCTCGGTGTGTTCCACGTCGTATGCCATGTCCTGCAACAGGGCGGCCAGGTCATCTTCCATCTGGACCAGGTCGGCCAGGTCCGCTGTGTGTTTCTGAGCCGGTTGCATAATTCGGTGCCTCTAACTCTAGCGAGTGTCCTGGAGGATATGCGGTCTGCGAGCGATCTGTATTATCCCCCATTTTGCTCGATTCTGCCAAGATAAAATGCGTTTCTTGTCGGATCGGGCCGTGGTGAAATCCCCCCACGGATCGGGCGCAAAGGAGCGGCCACCCGCAGGTGGCCGTTCCTTTTCAATCCGGCGGCCCGTTAGGACCGATCTGCCCGGGACTGGATTCGAACCAGCACGAGGTATAAGCCTCACCAGGCCCTCAACCTGACGCGTCTGCCAATTCCGCCACCCGGGCGGTGGGGAACCAGTAACAATACCTCCTGCGTCGCGGTTGTGTCAAGCGGATTGAGGGGCTTTTTGGCCTGGAAGGTCGCCGCTGCAGGTGTTGCAGACTGCCCGACCGTCACAGGCGGATCTGCCCGCCGGCAGGCAGGGAAAATACTCAAAAAACGACCTCCGCTAGGTAATCTCACCCAGAAATCAGGCCGATACCAGCAGTGCAACGGACCCGAAGCCCCGGCCGGCGAGGAGACTCGGCGGGGTAAGTGGAGAGCGGAGTTCGTCGCGGAGGGAAAGGCACATGCAACGCGAAATCATCTGTCTGATGGGGGTGTTGGCACTGGCGCTGGTGGTGGCCCGAACCGGGCCGGATGCCGTCGAGGCCGATCCGCCGTCGGTAGAGGCCCAGGCCGTCGGAAACCCCGAGCCGCAACCCGCCCCTGCCCAGGCCAAGCAGTACCTGCCGCTGAAACCGTCGGAATCCCTGGCTGAGCCCCTCGGAGAGATCCACCGCGTCTGCGGAATGGACGCCGAGCAGTTGGCCCGGGGGCGGGACATCCTGGAAGTCGCCCGCCACCGCCGCGCCCGCTGGGAGCAGCAGCTCTGGGACGAGCTGTCCGAGGCCCAGCAGGCCCGGCAAACCTGCACCACCGGGCCCCAGATCGCCCGGGCTGAGAAGAACATCCGAACCCTTCGCCAGCGTTGCCGGCAACTCGGGCGCGAGGAAATCCGGGCCATGCTCTCTCTGCTGCGGCCCCAGCAGCGCCAGCGGTGGACCGCCCACCAGCTCTGCCGGCGGGTCCTCCAGCAGTGTCAACGGATCCACCTGCTGCCCAGCCAGGAAGTCCGGATCCGCACGCTCTGTCGCTCGACGGCAGAGATGAGCCCGCCGGGGCAGGGCCAGGAGCAGCTCTCGCAGTTGCACCAGCAGGTCATGGAGGCGGTCTACCTGAACGTCTTCGACCGCAAACAGCGGATGGACTACGCCGCCGCGGTCGCCGAGCAGACCCGCCAGTGGCGCCTGGCGCGGCAGGAAGGCTCACAGTTGGAGTTGCAGCTGGATGAACCACCGGAATGACCCGTCCGGCCAGGGCCTTGGCAGAACGGGCCCGGCCGATACAATGGCGGGATGATTTCCCAGAGACCCGAGTCCGCACGTATTGCGTTTCCCGCCCGATCTCTGTCCTTCCGGCCTGGCCTGACCGACCGGGACGGCTCGTTTATCCCCTATGCTTCTGCCGGCTCAGCTCGGGCAGGGGCGGGGCTGGTCAGCCGCTGGAAGGCCGATGGCATCGACGCGAGGATTCATGCCCAGCTGAAGCTTGCCGCTGCGGACATCAAGCGTATAGGCCCGGTGGCCAGGGCCCGGGATATCCGGACGGCTCAGGCGGTCGAGTTCGGCCCGGCCGGGCCGGCGGTCCGCCTGGCCGCCCACGACAGCTGCGTGCTGCTGCTCGAGGTGGCCGGCTGATGCGAATCCTGCACGACATCTCCCTGCGCCTGGGCGAGCAGACGGTGGTTTACCCGGGCGATCCGCAGTTCCGCCGGGACGTGCCGGCGACGATCGACCAGGCGGGCTGCGAGTTTTCCACGCTGGAGATGGGCGCCCACAGCGGAACGCACATCGACGCCCCGGCCCATTTCATCGAGGGCGGCAAGCGGCTGGACGCGTTCGATCCGTCGCGGTTCGTCGTCCCGGCGGTGGTGGTCGACCTGCCCGGCCGGGATGTCGTCGGCCCCGACGATCTGGCGGACATCGAGCTGCCTGCCGGCGGGGCGATTCTCTGCAAGACCGACAACAGCCACACCGGCCTGGCCGGCTCGGGCCGATACAGCCGGCAGTACACCCACCTCTCGGCCGAGGCGGCAGAGGCGTGCGTGGCGATGGGCGCCTCGCTGGTCGGGATCGACTATCTCTCCGTCGACCCACTGGCCGGCGACCATGTCGCCCACCGGATTCTCATGGCCGCCGAGGTCCTGATCCTCGAGAACATCGACCTGGCCGCCGTTCAGCCCGGCCTCTACACCCTGCTCTGCCCCCCGCTTGCGATCCCCTCCGCCGAAGCCTGTCCGGTAAGGGCGCTTCTCGGCGAGGCGGATTGGTCGGTCAGATCGCATTGACCGCGGGGGCGGGGTGCGGGTATGATGTGCGGATTCATTCCATGCCCTCATACATGCATTCAGACGGCGGGGCGGAGGCCGATTCCGCGCCGCAGAGCGAAAGACCAACCCAGCGGAAACCGTTTCTGGCCCGGCGCCTGGCGGGCGTACTGTTCGCCCTGCCGACATTGACGATCCTGTTTCTTGCGGCGATGGAGATCGACGTCGACAGATCCTATTGCGGCCTGAAGAAGAAGTACGGCTATCCCTGCCCGACCTGCGGGATGACGCGTGGCTTTCGGGCGATGGCCCACGGGCAGGTGCGGGCATCGTTCGGGTACCACCCGTTCGCCCCCGTGCTTTTTGCCGCAACGGCCGCGGTGGCCGCGGCGGGCACGGTCCAGGCGGTTACGGGCAAGGCCCTGCTTTCCCGCACGCGGGTCTGGTGGTGGATTCTGCTGGCCAACGGCGTCCTGGCCGGCTGGGCGATCAAGGTCGCCATCGGCCGGGCCGACGGAACCTACCCGCTGGGTTGAGACAGGCAGAACTTCGCAGTAAAGGACCAACCATGACAAGACAACGCCTCTATCTCGGTCTGGCCGCCGTGCCCAGCCTGCTTCTGGGCCTGACGGTCGTCGGTGTCAGCATGATGGGCGGGTGCGACCACACGATGTATGTCCTCTTCGGCGGCGAGCAGAAGGTCGACGTCGCGGCAGAGTACAACCAGATGAAGTCGGGCAAACTGGCGGTGATGATCTACATGCCCCCGGATATCGCCAGCGACTATCCCTACGCCGAAGGCCAGATCACCGACTTCGTTGCCAACGAGTTCAACCGGGTGATCCGGGAAGGTCAGTTCGGCAAGCTGGAGCTGATCGACGCGGTGACGGTGCGCGACTACCAGGAGAGCAAGCTCAACTGGCAGGGCATGCCCCGTACGCAGATCGCCAGGGAGCTCGGGGCCGACTACCTGCTGATGGTCTCGGTGATGGAGTTCACCACGCGCGAGTACGGCGACACAGCCGACCTGTTCCGTGGGCAGCTGCTGGCCAGTGCGACGCTCTACGATGCCTCCCTGGAAGAGTACAAGGCCGCGGTCTGGCCCGGCGCGACGCACGATGCGACCTTCTCGGAGGTCTACCCGGAACACGGCCCGATCGGACAACTCAGCAGCGACGATACCGTCGTGCGGAGAATGGTGTTCATGCAGCTGGCTGACAAGCTGGCCAAGCGTTTCTACGACCATACGGTGGTGATCAAAGATGACGATCCGAAAAACCGGCCTTCCTGACAACCCGCGCGGCATTCTCATCCTGGCCTTGCCGGCGTCGCTGCTGGTGCTTGCCCTGGCAGGCGGCTGCGGGCCGATCGCGGGCTTTACGACCATGCTCTTTGCCCCCGATGAGGAGGTCGAGGCCCAGTATCAGCCCGATCCGGAGAAGCTGACGCTGGTGTACGTCGACGACTCTGGCCTGGAGTCGAGGCAGTACGTGATGACCCAGAAGCTGGCTGAGCACCTGACCGCTGAGCTCAAGCAGAACAAGGTGGTCCAGCGGACCGTGCCCTACGAGAACCTCATCCGCCTCCAGCAGCGCAAGCCCAACGCGATGAGCATGTACACCCCCGACCAGATCGCCCAGCAGCTCGGGGCCGAGCAACTCGTGCTGGTCAAGATCAAGCAGCTGACGGTGACCGACCCGGACGCGCCGGGCATGTTCCGAGGACACCTGTCCTACACGGTCTCCGTCCGCGACCCGCAGAACCACAGCGAGTTGTGGCCCCGGGACCAGATCGACGGCCATCCGCTGCCGGACGTGACGCTCAAGGAAGAGTCCAGCGAGTTCCGCCACTACGGCCAGCGGGTTCGCCAGAAGCTGATCGAACGGGCGGTGCCCCCCGTGGCCAAGCTCTTCTACGACCACAAAGTCCCGCGGATGTAACAGGGCTTGACGGAAATGCCCCCGCGGGTGACAATGCGACTTTCCAGGCCGGCGTAGCTCAACGGTAGAGCACAGCTTTTGTAAAGCTGGGGTTGTGGGTTCGATTCCCTCCGCCGGCTTTGTCTATGCGCACAGGCAGGGGCGTCGGGCAGATCCGAATTCTCGCAGAAAGTCTCGAATTTCCGGCCCAAGGTTCCGATAGGGGGGTAGAGAGTTGTCTCGGACGAGATCGGGGCGACGCAAACAGGGAACCGAAAGGTCACACTGCCGGCCTTCAGGAAAGGTGAAACCATGGACGAACTGGATGTCATTCGCAAGCGGGTCTCCGAACTGCTGCAGCGGGGAATGCAGAAGGGCTTGAGCGAGGATGAGCGGGCACAGATCACCTCGGAAGTCAACATGCTCTGGTCGCGTCTGGCCAATGCATCGAAGGCCCCCTCGGCAGAGAAGATCGCCAACTAGGGTCAGTTCCAACCCCCAGGAATAACACAAACCGGACCGGCGCCTGGCAGCGCGGGTCCGGTTCTGCTGCGCAGGCGGAGTGAATCTTGCCCAGCTGCCCCGATTCTCACGAGCCCCAGCTCAGCCAGACGGCCACCCCGGCCCCGAAGACCGCTCCGGCGATTACCGTGTATATGCGGTTCGAGCGCGACCGGCAGGCCTGGGAACTGCACGTCTTGACGTTGCCCAGCAGGTACCCGCCGATGCCGCCAAGCAGGATCCCCCCGATTATTCGTATCATGTGGATCATATTTGCACCGCTTTCGGTACGCCCGGCCGGTGGCCTGGGTTCGGCTTATTCCAACCGGCAGCGACGCAATGCCGAGCCCAGCAGCATCCGGAACCGCTGGAAGGGCTCGTCGCTCTTTGCCACGGCCGGGGCTACAAGCTCCGGGGCCGCCAGGCTCAGACGCTCAACAACGTATCCCAGTCGCTGATCGGACAGCTCTGCAGCGGCGATCTCTTCAGCCAGTTTCCCGGTCTGTTGCAGGTCCAGGCGGGCCTGGATCTTCCAATCCGACAGTGGATCGTCCAGTCCGGCCGGGGCGTGGGGCCCATCGGCCAGACCCTCATAGAATCTCAGCACCTCTTCGACGGCCTGGGGATCGTCCAGGCGGAGGTAGGCCTGGATCAGCCCCTCGGTAACCATTCGCAGATCGATCCACTGCTGGCTGGAGGCGGGGCTGACCTGCTGGACGCGCTGCCAGACCAGACCCGTCTCGACAGCGGCAGGGGGCTGAAGGGCCTTGAGGATCCACGTTTCCCGCTTGAGCTGCTCGATGGCCGACTCAGCCTCAGAGGCGATCTGCCAGGCTCGCTCGGACTGCCCGTTCCTTACCAGCCAAGGCAGGTACATCAGAGTCAGTACGTCGGGGTTCTCGACCACGTCCTGCGGTTGCTGGTCCGGGTCGCGGCTGGCCAGGCGGATCGTCTGGATCTGCAGTTGGGCCCGGTTTTTGACGTGGCTGTCGGTGATGGTGCGGGCGATCGCGGATGCGGTATCGAAATCCCCATGCATCGCCGCACCCTGGACCCACCTGAGGCGCCTGTTGTCTTCATCGGGTCCGGCCGACGCGTCGGCCTGCTGTTCCCGCTGTCGCAACTTCTCCCGTGCATCCTGCATCTCGCGGCGCAGCTGGCGGTTGACCTGCTGATTGCGGATCTGTCGGATGGCGACCTCGGCCTGCTCGAGCCTCCCCGCGGCGAGGCAGTTGCGGGCGGCGATCTCCCAGGCCTGGCGCTTCTGGTGGCCGTACCATTCGTCGATGGCCTGCTCAGCCGATCGGTAGTAACCGCAGATGACCGCGGCAGAGACGTACATGCGACGCGCCTGCTCGAGGGTTGCGACGTCGGAGATGGCATCCAGTTCGGCCCGGGCCTGCTCCAGCCAGCCGGTGATGTGCGGCTTGTCTGTCGGGTCGGATAAGCGGCTGCTGCCTCGCAGGGCCCACCAGCCGGCGACTCCGCCGGCTGCGCAGACCACCAGGGCCAGTCCGAGAATCCAACGACGGGGTTTGTAACGCACGCAGTGGGGGCGGGTTTCCTTGATCATTTTTTCTTTTCTTCGAACTTGGCCTGGACAGCCTCGGGGTTGGCATGCAGACGCATTATACAGGAATTGCGCGTTTGTGGAAGATCCCTGCGCAGCATATGCGTCGACTTGCCAGGCGAGCTGCGGCCTGTTCTCCAAAGGCGTCAGGCAGGCAGAGTACCGGAGTCCCCCCTGGCGACCGGCAGAGAGACAGGGACCTCGGGGGTGATGAAGCTTACATTATATGTGCAGGCGCGGCTGGAAACCACGATTGGGGGCAATTCGTGCTTGACTTGGCGGGGGAGAATTTCTAGATTCATGAGGCTGCAGGTCCGCCAGACGGGCCTGTTTTCGTTTTATGCCCCCCGGAGGCGCGGTTCTCAGAAAACGCACGACAGGTGAAACGGAATCACCATCATCCCGGCCTCCGGCAAGATCAAACAGGAGCTATGCAAGTGGCATACGACATCGTGGTCTGCGTCAAGCAGGTACCAGACACCAAGAACATCACCGGCGAGGCGATGAAGGAAGACGGCACGGTCAACCGTGCGGCACTTCCGGCGATCTTCAATCCCGAGGATCTGCACGCCCTGGAAACCGCCCTGGAGATGAAAGAGCGCTTCGGCGGTACGGTTACGGTCGTGACGATGGGCATGCCCTCGGCGGCAGAGATGCTCCGGGCGAGCATGTTCCGCGGCGCCGACCGCGGCGTGCTGGTTACCGACCGCAGGGCGGCCGGCTCGGACACGCTGGCCACCAGCTACATCCTGTCCTGTGCGGTCCAAAAGCTGGATCCGGACGTGGTCCTCTGCGGGCGCCAGGCCATCGACGGCGACACCGCCCAGGTCGGGCCCCAGCTGGCCGACAAGCTGGATATGAACCTGGTGACCTACGTCGAAGAGATCAGCCAGGGCGACCAGCAGAAGTTGACGCTCAAGCGAAACGTCGGCAACGGCTGGGAAGTCGTCCGCGTCAAGCTGCCCGTGCTGCTGACTGTGCTGGATATCGCCAACGTCCCGCGGCCCATCGCCGTCAAGCGGATGATGAAGTACAAGAAGGCCCTCGCCCCGGCCGAGGTCGCCAAGGCCGCCGCAGACGACGCTGCCGCCAAGGAACAGTCCGACAAGCTCGCCGCCAGCGGCTTGCTCTTCGAGCAGTGGGACCTGGACGACATCGGCGCGGACCTGAACTGGTGCGGCCTGGCCGGCAGCCCGACCAAGGTCAACCGGATCCAGTCGATCGTGCTGGCCGGCGGAGAGTACAAGGAGTTCGAGCCGACCGAGGAAGGCGTCAAGAAGCTCGTCGGCGATCTGATCACGGACCACACCATCGGATAACCGCAGCGCGTGCTGCCCACATTACAGGAACGAACCATGATTGAAGTCAACCGCGAAGGCGAAGTCTGGGTATTCGCCGAGGCCGAGCAGGGAAAGCTCGCCGATGTGTCGCTGGAACTGCTGAGCAAGGCCCGTGAACTGGCCGACAAACTGTCGGTCCCCGTCGGGGCCGTGCTGCTGGGCAAGTCGGTCGCCGACCTGACCAACCAACTGATCGCCCTGGGCGCCGACAAAGTCTATCTCGTCGAAGATCCCAAACTGGCCCACTACCAGACCGCCTCGTTCAGCGCCGCGATGTGCAGGCAGATCGAAACGTTCAAGCCGCAGATCGTGCTGTATGGCGCTTCGCCGATCGGGCGCGACCTGGCCCCCACGGTCGCCTCGAAGATGAGGTGCGGCCTGACCGCCGACTGCACCGATCTGCAGATCGGCACGCATACCGATCCGAAGACCAAGGAAACCCACGAGAACCTGCTGCTGCAGATTCGCCCCGCCTTCGGCGGCAATATCATCGCCACGATCGTCAACCCACACCGCTGGCCGCAGATGGCTACCGTCCGTGAAGGTGTCATGCCGATGGGCGAACCCGATGACAGCCGCGCCGGCGAAGTCGTCACCTGCGCCGCGGGGATCGACGACCTCGACCTGCCGGTGGAAGTGCTCGAATCGCACCGCCGGGAGAAGAAGGTCAACCTCAAGGCCGCCCGCGTCATCGTCGCCGGCGGCGCCGGGGTCGGCAGCAAAGAGAACTTCAAGCGGATCTGGGACCTGGCCCACGCCCTGGGCGCCGCCGTCGGCGGCAGCCGCGCCGCAGTCGACCTGGGCTTCGTCGATCACGATCACCAGATCGGCCAGACCGGCACGACCGTCCGCCCCGCACTCTACATCGCCTGCGGGATCAGCGGCGCCGTCCAGCACCGGGCAGGCATGGAGGAGTCAGCCAAGATCATCGCGATCAACAACGACCCCGACGCCCCCATCTTCCAGGTCGCCCACTACGGGATCGTGGGTGACATGAACACGGTGATCCCCATGATGATCAAGGCCATCCGCAGCGGCGCGAGCATCGAAGACGCCGCCCAGGCCGCCGGAGCATAACCCTTTCACGGACGAGCAATACCATGGCCAATTTCTACCAGGACAACGAAGATATCAAGTTCCTCCTCCATCACATGGACACCGGCAGACTGGCCGAACTGATGGAAGAAGGATTCCGTTTCCACCAAGAATTCGACTTCGCCCCCGAAAATAAAGAAGATGCGGTCGACAACTACGAACGCATACTCGACTGCCTCGGCCAACTCTGCGGAGAGGTCATCGCCCCCTACGCCGAAAGCGTCGACCAGACGGGCAACGTCCTCCAGGCCGACGGCAAGGTCGCCCGCCCCGAGGGGATCGACGAAGCGATCAAACGCCTCGGGCAGGCCAACCTGATGGGCTTCACCCTGCCCTACCGCTTCGGCGGGATCAACTGCCCCAACCTCGTCTACACGATGAGCAACGACATCCTCAGCCGCGCCGATGCGTCACTGATGAACATCTACGGGCTCCAGGGCATCGCCGAAACGATCAACGCCTTCGCCTCCGAACAGCTCAAGCAGGAATACCTGCCGCGGATGGCCTCGGGCGAGTGGACCGGCGCAATGGTCCTCACCGAGCCCGACGCCGGCTCGGACCTCCAGGCTGTCAAGACGCGGGCCTACCAGGATGCCGATGGCAACTGGTTTGTCCACGGCGTAAAACGTTTCATCACAAACGGTTGTGGAGAAGTTCTGCTCGTTCTGGCCCGGACCGAGCCGGAAATCACCGACGGTCGCGGCCTGAGCCTGCTGCTCTGTGAAGCCGGGCCGCGGGTCAAGATCCGCCGCCTGGAGAACAAGCTGGGCATTCACGGCTCGCCGACCTGCGAGATCTTCTTCGACGACGCCCCGGCCAAGCTGGTCGGCGAACGCCAGCGCGGGCTGATCACCTACGTGATGAGCCTGATGAACGGTGCACGCGTCGGTATCGCGGCCCAGAGCCTGGGCATCGGCGAGGCTGCCTACCGCGTCGCCCGGGATTACGCCCACAGCCGCAAGCAGTTCGACACGGCCATCGAGAACTTCCCCGCCATCCGCGAACTGCTGGCCGACATGAACGTCGACGTCCAGGCCGCCCGGACCCTGACCTACTACGGCTCGTTCTGCGTGGACCTGGAAGTCGGGGCCCTGAAGACCCTCGAATTCGGCGATCCGGAGAAGGACGAGGCCAAGGACCTCAAGAAGCTCTCGCGCAAGTACAAGCGTATCAATGCGTTGCTGACTCCGATGAGCAAGTACTACGCCTCGGAAATGTCCATGCGGGTGGCCAATGGTTCGATCGCCGTTCTCGGCGGCTCGGGCTACATGAAGGACTACCCGGTCGAGCGGTACCTCCGCGACAGCCGGATTACGACGATTTACGAAGGGACCAGCCAGTTGCAGGTCGTCGCCGGCGTGCGCGGCGTGATGAGCGGGCAGGTCGATAACGTCATGGCCGACCTGCTGGACCGGGACTGGCCGGGCGAGATGGAAAGCCAGATCCAGCAGCTCAGGGACGGCCTGGAAGATCTCCAGGAAGCCGTCGCCTTCGTCAAGACCCAGGGCGGCGGGGACTACATGGAACTCCACGGCCGCCGACTGGTCGACATGGGCATCACGCTGATCGTCGGCGCGTTGTTCTGTGACCAGGCCACCGCCAGCGACACCAAGAAGGCCGTCGCCAAGTACTGGCTCCGCAGCAAGATGCCGCAATTCCAGGCCGACAAACAGCTTGTCATGTCCGGCGACCGCCTGCCGGTCGAGGAGTTCGAGGCCCTGGCAGGCCCGGTCCCCATGCTCGACTGACACCTGAGACAATCCCCTGAGATCAACCGCCGGGCGGCGCGAGGCCCGGGCAGCTTCCCCGTTGCCCCGCCTCGCGCCGCCCGGTATTCTTCTGGCCAGAGGAGATGCCCATGGAGATGACGAAACAGGTCCGGCCGACGCTGACGGCGGTCGAGATGGATTGCGGCGATGGGCTGACCTTCGAATTGGCCAACGGTGCCAGAAGGAAGATTGAGGCGGTCAGCACCGCAGCGGTGATCGTCGAGACGAACCTCGACGAGGTCGGCAAGGAAGTCCCCGGCGGGCAAACGACCTATCGCATGAAATGTCGCCTGCGGATTGACGGCAGGCCGCTGGATCTGGTCCGGACGGTGGGGACCAACGAGAGCTTCTACGATCCGGCCGAGGTGGCCGGGCTGCGGATCTGGTTCGACGCCTGCGACGACTGCTTCGAGTTTCTCACCGAAGATCACGGCAAGTGCAGGCCCAACAAGAAGCTGCGCCTGGCAATCCAGGATGCGTCCCTGCGAATCTGCCCGCCGCTGCTGCATCCGTGGTGTCCCCTGCCGGCGGATGGCTTGCGGATCGAAGACTGCTACTGCGCCGATGACTGCTGGATGGGAGCGTACTTCGGGGCTGCGGCCCACGGCGGGCTGGACATCAATCACCCGGCCGGGACGCCGATCTGGGCGCCGATCAACCTGGAGACCAGCGAGATGTTCGACCGCGTCGACGACGGAGCGAACAACAACCGCTGGCGGGGCGTGCGTACCTGGCCGGACGGGTCAAAATGGATTCTCCAGGTCCACCACGTCTTCCGTCTGCTGGTCGACGAAGGTCAACCCATCGATGCCGGGGTTCAGATCGCCGAGGGCGCGGGCGTATTGGCCGGGGCGCACAACCATAGTCATTTCGTCTTCAAGGTTATCGAGCCCGGCAGCGAGACCGAGATCCTGCTGGACCCCTGGATTCTCTTCCGCCAGATGTCCCTGGACCGCGCCGCGACGGTCGGCCGCCACCACCAGTGATCGAGGGTGAAACCGTCAGCATCGCTCGATAACAGGGTTCGCATCGGGGCCATTCCCGGCACGCAGGCGAAAGCGAGTACCTCTGGGTTGATCTCGCGCTTGCAGGAGGCTGGGCCAACTTACAAGGACCGCGCGGAGCTTTTCGAACATTGTGCGATGG
>JBKHDI010000095.1:0-13065 GCA_046541415.1 Phycisphaerae bacterium
GATGCAGATGGGCAAGACCTCCGCCGCCCTGGGCCGCTTCGACCGGGCAGGAGGCCTGTACATTGCCGTCTTCGCCGACCCGACCACCGCCGGCGTATTGGCCAGCTACGCCACCTTGGCCGACATCATCATCGCCGAGCCCGGCGCGCTGGTGGGATTTACCGGCCCGCGCGTGATCGCCAATACCATCAAGGCTGAGCTGCCCGAAGGATTCCAGCGGGCAGAGTTCCTCCTGGAGCACGGGTTTATCGACCTGATCGTCTCCCGCTCCGAAATGCGCAGCGAACTGGCCCGCATCATCGACTACTGCGTGCCCTGAAGCACTTCCCCAGCAGATCCATCTGCCAGGAGTTGTCAAATGCCCGCCCGAATTGAAATTCCCGACCAAGAGCTCAAGGCGTTTTGCCAGAGAAATCACATCCGCCGCTTGGCCCTGTTTGGTTCGGTGTTGCGGTCTGATTTCCGACCGAACAGCGATGTGGACCTCCTTGTGGAGTTTGAACCCGAATATATTCCCGGATTGACTTTTTTCCGCATGCAGCGTGAACTGTCCGGTATGCTGTCCAGGCAGGTAGATCTGCATACCGTATCTGACCTGGGCCCGCATTTTCGACAGGAGGTTCTTGGTCAAGCAGAGGATCTATATGTCGCGGCGTGATCCCCTGCTTCTCATCCGCCATATGCTGGACCATGCTCGGGAAGCCCAAGCAATGGCCTGAGAATACCAGCGCGGGGATCTCGATAGAAACAGGATGCTGAATCTGGCGTTGGTTCGGCTGATGGAGATCCTCGGCGAGGCGGCATCCCGGGTTCCACAGGATTTCCGAGCCATGCATCCCGAGGTCCCATGGCAGGATGTCGCTGACCTTCGAAATCAGTTGATACACGGTTATGATACAATCGACCTGGACATTCTCTGGACGATCATCCAGAGCGATCTTCCCGTTCTGATCGGAAACTTGCTCAAGATTGAAGCTTCTGCTGGTGGATCCCCAAGAGGAGATTGGCCCATCAATCGCTGAGCTTGTAGTAGAAAATGCCTCGCTGGCTATCGATCCAGATCATCGGGACGCCGCTGCCGGACTAATCTACGGCAGGTTTGGCCATTCCGTTCAGCAGATGCCGAACAGCCTGCGGCGGCAGGTCGATCTTGCAGCAGCACCCGTTGTCGATAGACTGTGAAGCATGATACTCATGCGATGGACCCTGGCCGGGCTGCTGGGGGTTTTCTGGCTGATGAGCTTCGTCGGGCCCATCGGGGCGATCGTGACGGCCAGAATCCGCAGGCAGCCCCGCAACGTCAGCTTTGTCCCCCTGATCGGCTCAGCCGCGGGGATTGTCGCGATTCTGCTCGCACCGGTCGCCGAACTCCCCCAGCGACAGTCGTACCTGCCGATCGCCCTGCTTCCGGACTGGCCGATACTGGCCATGCCGATCGTGCTGATCTGGAAGAGGCTCTCGTCTCCCGAGAAGCCATCGCGATGATTTGGCTGCCCGTCCCTCTCAGCCCTGCAGCGTCTTGAGACGGTGGAATTCACCGCCGGCTTCGAGCAGTTGCTCCTGCGTTCCGTCTTCGACGATGCGGCCGTTTTGGAGGACCAGCACGCGGTCGGCGTGCCGGATGGTGCTGAGGCGGTGGGCGACGATGAAGGTCGTCCTGCCGGCCACCAGGCGGTCGATGGCGGTCTGGACGGCGACTTCGCTGATTACGTCCAGGCTGCTGGTTGCTTCGTCCAGGAAGATCACCTTCGGGTCGCGAACGACCGCCCGGGCGATGGCCAGACGCTGGCGTTGGCCGCCGGAGAGCCGGCCGCCGTGTTCGCCGATGACGGTATCGGGCCCGTGGGGCAGTAACGCGATGACTTCCTCCAGATTCGCCGTGTGAATCGCCGTGGCCAGTTGCTCGTCGGTGACACCATCCAGGCCGTAGGCGATGTTCTCGGCGATCGTGCCGGAAAACAGAATCGTCTGCTGCCCGACGACCGCCACCTCGCGTCGGAAGGTCCGTAAATCCAGGTCCTGCATGTCAGTGCCGTCCAGCAGAATTCGGCCGGCGCCGGGCCTGCGGAAGCCAAGCAGCAGGCTGATCATCGTGCTCTTGCCCGACCCGCTGGGCCCGACCAGGGCGACGGTCTGACCGGCGGGGACGGTCAGGTCGATCCCGTCAATCGCCGGGGCATCTCCATCCGGATAGGTGAAGCGGACCTCCTGGAACTCGAACCTGCCGACCACGCGGTCCAAAGGCTGCTTGTGCTGGTTGTTCTCCAGGTCCGGACATTCCATGATCTCCCCGAGCGACCGGATCGACTCGAAGCCCCGGTGGATCATCGGCAGGGTGTTGAGCACGGAGGTCAGGGCATTGAGCAGTTTGACGAAAAGCAGTTCGTAGAGTACCAGGTCGCCGATGGGAATCCGTCCGTTCCAGACCATCCAGCCGGCGACTCCCAGAACGGCGAAGCGACTGAGCTGGACGACCGTCCAGGTCGAGGCGACGAAGATGGCGTTGAGCAGGTCCAGGCGCATCCCGCCGTGTTTAACCTGTTCGAGGTGATCATCCACACGCTGGACCTCTGCCTCCTCCACGCCATGGGCGCGGGTGACGGGAATCATCTCGATCATCTCGCTGACCGCGGAGCTCATCTGCTCGAACTGGCCCCGGAATTCCCGGTTGCGTTTGCGCATCCGGTGGCGGAATACGCGGATCAGTCCTGCACAGAAGGGCGCCATCGCCACGAACAGAAGGGCGATCAACGGCTCGCGGAGCAGGGCGACGATCAGGGCGACGATCACTGTCAGGATCGCGTAGAGCATCGTCGTGATCAGCCGGTTACAGAGCATGTGGATCGATTCGACGTCGCGCAGAACCTTCGACTGGACGTGGCCGGAGTGCATCTGGTCGTGGACAGCCATCGAAAGCTGCTGCAGTCGTTGGACAAGGGCCCCGCGAAGGCGGGCCTCGACGTGGCGCGATGCAGCCGAAAGACAGCGGCTGTGGTAGGCGTGGGCGGGGAAGTTGAGAATTACCAGGATCACCATCGCCGCCCCGGCCAGGAAGATCCGCGTCAGGTTGCCTCCGTCCCCGGCCGAGTGGGCGGCCAACTGATTGATGATCTCGGCGATCAGCAGGGGGAATGCCAATCCCGGCGTCTGCTTGATCAGGAACAGGGCGATAGCGATGACAAGGGCTTTCCGCTCGCCGGAGAAGACATGCCACAGCGTTCGCAGAGGGTGGGCGTGACGGTATTCCAGTTCCAGCGGGTGCAGTGGATGAGCGGACATCAGCTCAGGACTCCTCGCTATCGGGTCTATCCGCCCCGGGCTGGAAACGCAAGGCTTTTAGCGGTCGACGCTTCTAGTGACGCTGAACCGGTAGGATACTGGCAGAGCCACCCGCGCCGCTTCAGAGAAGGATACCATAATGGCAGATGGAAATCAGGCCCCCAGTTGCCCCGGCCTCGGCGGCCATGGGCACACGCACCAGCAGCCCGATGCCCAGGAGAAGGATATTCACCAGAACCGCCTGCTCTGGGGGTTCTGGCTCAACCAATTGCTCACCGTCGGTCAGGTTGTGGCGGGGCTTTTCTCCGGAAGCATCGCGCTGCTGTCCGATGCGGTCCACAATTTCAGCGACGCCAACTCGCTGTTGATCGCCTGGATTGCCCGGCGGATCAGCCATCGGGGTGCGGATCGGTCCTACACGTTCGGGTACCGTCGGGCGGAGTTGATCGGCGCGATGATCAATCTGACGCTGCTGGGTGCGATCGGCCTGTATTTGGTATACGCGGGCATTCGGCGGTTCTTTGAGCCCGAACCGATTGTCGGCTGGCTGATGGCTGCTGCGGCCGGCCTGGCCCTGGCGGTGGATGTGGGAACCGCGCTGCTGCTGGCTGCGCTGCGACGAGGGACGCTTAACGCGCGGACTGCCTTTCTGCACAATCTCATCGACGCGTTGGGCTCCCTGGCCGTGCTGCTCGGGGCAGGGACGGTGATCTGGCTGGGCTGGTGGTGGATGGACCCTGTCCTGACGTTGTTGATCTCCGGGTATCTGCTCTGGCAGGTGACGCGGATGCTGCCCCAGGCGGCCCGTATCCTGATGGAGGCCACCCCGCCGGGAATCGACCTGGATGATCTGGTTAAGACGATCCAGAAGGTAGAGCCGGTTCTCGACGTGCACCACCTCCATGCCTGGATGCTCGACGAGCAAAACAACGCGATGGACGCCCACGTAGTGATCCCACCTGAAGCGGCCGGGCGGCTGGAGAACGTCAAGGCGCAGATCAAGTCCATGCTCGCCGAGCAGTACGACATCCATCACGCCACGTTGGAGTTCGACCTGGGCCAGCCCGACGAGGGGCCGCCGGACCAGCGGCGGTTGTTGTGATGGGGCCTACTTGTGGCCTTCCGGACAGTTGACGGTGTACTTCTCGATCGCCCGGGTCAGGTCGACGCCTGAGATGTTGGCCAGTGTGCACAGCCAGGCCAGCACGTCGGCGAATTCCTCTTCCTTGTTGGCTTGGTCTGTCCCCGCGATGGCGGTGGCCAACTCGCCCACTTCCTCGATGAACCAGAGGAAAGTCTTGGGGGCACCGCGGGCGGCGTCGGTTTCGTAGTACTTGTCGCGGATGAACTGCTGGAACTCGGCAATGGTAACCATGGATGGCTCGCGTTTACTGGATTGTGGCGCAAAGAAAAGGGCGGCCGGGGTTTGTTTTGCCCGGGCCGCCCTGACTGATACCGATCTTACGCGGCCTTTTCAAGTCCGTCGATTATGCGGTTGATCGCGTCGAGGATGCGTTGGCCCTTGCCGGAAGGATCCAGTTCGATCGATCTTTCGGCGGCCTTGCGTGCCTCCCGGAGCATGTTGATGTCCTGTGAGGACTGGCCCGCGCGGTACCGGACAACGGCCATGTAGTCCCATGCCTTCGCCGATTCCGGTTCGAGCAGGAGGAGATTATTGGCCGCTTTGATCGCTTCATCGAACTGCCGCTGTCGCATGTAGATGGCGGCGATCGATTCGTAGGCGCTGGATTCGTACGGATTGATGAAGGCGATTTCCTTGAAATACGTCAGGGCCAGTTCGTCCTTGTCCAGCATGCGGTAGATCTCGGCGATCTGGCGGGCGAATTCCGGCTCGCGCATCGTATGGCGATGCAGGTGCAGCAGGTTGGGCAGGGCCTTTTCGGGCTGGCCGTACTGCTGGTAAATCTTGGCCAGGTTGGTGTAGCTGTAGCTGTCCAGGGGCTGGCGCTGTTTGAGCAGTTCCAGGGCACTGATCGCCTGGATGTAGTTTCGCTTGGCGAGGTAGCTCTGGGCGAGGATGCGGGGGACGACGTTGGTAGACGGGTCGACCTTCTCGACGCGCCCGGCGAACTGGATGGCCTTGTCGTAATCCTTCTTGATCAGGGCGATGACCGCCTTGACCGACAGGGCACGGCTGTTGTTCTTGTCGAGTTTCAGGGCTTTGTCGGCCTGCTGGTCGGCCTCTTTGAGCTTGCGGCTGCGATAGAGGGCGTAGGCGTAGTCGGCCTGTGCGGCTGCGTCTTCTTTGTTCCGCTTGGCCTGCTTCCTGGCCTTTCCCAGGTTGGGGGCCGGGTCGACGTTAAAGCCCCATTGCTGGGCCTGGGCCCGTGCCCATTTGGCAAAGCGTTTGTCGAAGGTCTTCTCGTCGATCCCCAGGGCCTGCTTGATTACCTGCTTTTGCGGCAAGGCCTGGCGGAACAGTTCGAGCATTTCGGTGACCTTGCCGAAGCCGTGTTCGGAGATGATGTACTCGAGCATCCACTCGGCCTGGGCATAGGCCAGACTTCGATCGCCGCGGCGTTTGGGTCGGATGAAGCCCCAGTCGATCTCATCCAGCGGGAACAGGCGGTTGCCGCGGACGGCATTGACGAGCATCTGCACGTAGCGGTAGTTACGTTTGTCCGGCTGCTGCCAGACCGCGCAGGCCTCTGTGAACCAGTGGGGGATGTTGTTATCCGTCGCCGCCAGTGTCACCGTATGGGTAAACTCGTGACGCATGACCATCGCCCAGTTGTGCAGGCCCAGCTGGCTGCGTTCCTGGTGGGGTGCAGCCAGAACGATGACCCTTCCGGTGGCGGCCCCGACCGTGCCGATCCACCCGCGCCCGGCGATCCGCAGCGAGAACTGCTGGTGGGTGGGCATGATCTCGACGATGGTCTTGTCCTTCGGATAATGGCCGAAGTCGCCGCAGACCTGTTCGTAGATCTCCTCCATGTACTCGGCCATCTGGTCGAGCATGATCAGGTCGTACTTCTTGTCGACCTTGATGATGAAGTTCTCGGTTTCCCTGACGACGAAGCGTTCCGGATCGAGGATGCGGTCGACGATGACCAGGAAGTTGGCCACGTCCTCGCGGAAGTCGTCGCGGTCTCGGGCCTTGCGGAGCGTTTCCTGCGCCTTGACCTCTTCGCCGGTCTGCATGTAGAGCTTGCCCAGCCCAGTCAGGGGTTCGGCCAGTTCGGGCGCCATTTCGATGGCCTTGAGGTAATGCTGCTCGGCTTGGTCGAATTGACGACCGGCGGCGAGCCACTCGGCGATCGCCAGCTCCAGGCCGTAGTAGTTCTCGTTGATCTCGCGGACCCGGTCGGCGTAAGTTTCGGTCTTCTTCTCGTCGTGGAGGCGAACGTAGCTGGCGGCCATGAGGCTGAGGGCATCGAGGTGGTTGGGGTTGACAGCCAGAGCCTTTTCCAGCAAGGGTGGGGCTTCTTCGTACTTTCGCCAGGCCAGCATGCAGGTGGCCTTGAGGATCATCGCCTCGGGGTGGTTGGGGTTGATCTCCAGGGCCTTGTCCGCCATTTTCAGGCAGGCCTCGAAGTTCCATTGATCCAGCGCGATAGCGCCCATGCCGATGATGGCGTCGACGGCCTGGGGATTCTTCTTGAGGGCGAGTTGGAATTCCTCGGCTGCGCCCTGGGGACGGTGTTTGCTCAACAGGAAGTGTCCGGCAGCGATATGGGCGGGCCAGTAGTTCTCGTCGGCTTTCTGGTAGGCTTCCTGGAGGTAATTGTGCAGGATGTTGGACGCCTGCTCGCTGGCACGCATCCCGCTCAAGATGGCATAGCGGTCGTAGATCTCACCCAGGGCGACCAGTTGGACCGCGTCGTTGCGATAGCCATCTCCGGCGGTGATGGCGGTCATCTGTTTGTAGACGTCGATGGCCTGTTCCTTGCGTCCCAGGGTCTCCAGCAGCCGGCCGTGGGTCAGCAGGGTCGGCGCCCACTTGGGCCTCAGGCGGTCAGCGATCTGGATGTGTTCGAGGGCCTTGTCGTACTTGCCCACCATCTGCAGGGCTCGGGCGATGGCCAGATGCCAATCGCTGCGGTCGGCTCCGACTTCGGAGGCGGCCTGGAGGGCCTCGATGGCGTCGCTGTACTGACCGGTGGCGTGCAGGGCCCTGGCAAGGCCGATCGCGGCGGCGACCTGGTGGTCGGCCTGCTTGGCGAACTTGCGATAGCCGGCCACGGCAAGTTTGTATTTCCCCTTCATGTAGAGCTGGTCGATTTCGTCGAGGTCTTTGTACTGGGCCACTTGTTCCTCGGCCGGTGGGATCGCGTGGGAGAGAATCTCGTCGCCCTTGGCAGCCAGGAGCTTCTCCACCGAGTCGATCTGCTCGGCCTGTATCTGAACTTTCCAGCCGGCTTGCTCAAGCCGCTTCCTGTTGGCCTGGGCGATGACGGTCATCGCGTCATCTTCGTCACTGTAGGTGTAGATGATCGCCTGGAGGCCCTTGGCCTTGGCCAACTGCTTCTCGTCGAGCTCGATTCTCTCCGGGGCCACCAGCAGCAGACCGGTGACCCGGGAGGCCTGTTGGACGGCCAGGGCCAGGGCGGTCGCGGAGTCTTGCCCAACCCCGACAAGCCAGATCTGGCCGGTGGTGATCTTCCGCTGCTCGCGCAAGGTTTTGACTACGGAGTCGAAGTTCTTCATCGAAGCTTCGAGGTCAACGGTATCGTCCTTTTCGGCCAGTGTTGGCACGACGAGGATCACGCCCGTCTTTTCGGCTGCACGGGCCAGGGCTCGAGCCAAAGGCTCCTGGGTTTCGCTGGTAACCAGCAGGGCGATCGGATGCAGTGGGGCCAGCTTCTTGCCCGTTACTGCCAGGCCCTGATCGGTGTTGACGGCCGGCTTGGTCGAGGTCGACTGGCGAATCACCTGGGCCAGACCTTCGGGCAGTTCGTCAAGATCCTTGACGACCTTCTGGGCCTGCAGAGGTGCGGCGGAAAGCAGAAGCAGTCCGCAGAAGACCATATTGACGATGAGTTGGCTGAGAATGGTGCGACGCATCGAAGTACCTCGTTTCGGCGCAGAAGAAATCGGCCGCTGAGACCGGTCGGCCCGGCCGAAGGTCGCGCAAGGCCGATGCCGCTCTACATATAGTATATGACGGAAAGTCGACGGCGAAGTTTCGATCAAAAGCGCAAAAAACAACCGCCGGCAGTCACTGCTGCCGGCGGCCGATGCCATTGCGGCTTCGGAGCCTATGCTTCCGAAATAGCGCTGACGGGGCAGGTGTCCACGCAGGCGCCGCAATCGATGCACTTGTCGGCATCGATATCGTACGGTTCACCGGCGTTGATGGCATCGGCGGGGCAGGCGTCGGCACAGGCGCCGCACGTGACGCAATCGGTGGAGATCTTGAAACTCATCGGGTGCTCCTTCATTGCTCAGGGATGGTCGCTGGCAGAAACGGCGAGGGGTGGTTTCGCTCGTCAACCGCCATTACAAAGGGATATACTACAAATTTCCACCATGGCCATTCAAGACAACCTGCGGCCAATTGTCATTTTTCTGCAGAATCAATCGCACTGTCGGCGGGCATTTCGTGATCTGCCCGGCTACAATTGCTTGCCTGCAGTCGACATATACACTTACACTCTGGGCAGTCTTCGTTGAACGATTCGGCAGGCTGCGGGAAGTTGCCCGTCTGTCCGGCGTTTCGACGAATACAACTCCCGGGTGAAATGGTCTGAGATTCAGGAAGGATGTTTCATGCCTCGCATCTTCGATAGCATTACCGAGACGATCGGCAATACCCCGCTCGTCCGGGTCCGGAAAATCATCCAGTCCCAGGCAAACGTCCTGGCCAAAATGGAAAGCTTCAATCCCATGTCGTCGGTCAAGGACCGGATCGGCAAGGCGATGATCGACGCGGCCGAGAAATCCGGCCAGCTCAAGCCCGGCGGGATGGTCATCGAGCCGACAAGCGGGAATACGGGCATCGCCCTGGCCTTCATCTGTGCCGCACGGGGCTACAAATGCACGCTGACAATGCCCGAGTCTATGAGTATCGAACGCAGAAAGGTCCTCAAAGCCCTCGGGGCCGAGCTGATTCTTACCCCGGCCGAAAACGGCATGCCCGGGGCGATCGAGCGGGCCCAGCAGCTGCTGGAGGACAGTCCCGGCGCTTACATGCCCCAGCAGTTCAACAATCCAGCCAATCCCGAGATCCACCGGCAGACCACCGCTGAGGAAATCTGGAACGACACCGAAGGAAAGGTCGACTACTTCGTCGCCGGCGTGGGAACCGGCGGGACCGTCACAGGCGTTGGCCAGGCCCTGAAAGCCAGGAATCCCGACCTGAAAGTTATCGCCATCGAGCCCGCTCAGAGCCCGGTCATGGAACAAGCCCGACTGGGTAAAGAGCTCCAGCCGGGCCCGCACAAGATCCAGGGCATCGGGGCGGGATTCATCCCCGACGTGCTGAACCTCGATGTGATCGACGAAGTCATCGCGGTAGACCAGGAAGATTCCCTCCAGTGGGCCCGCAAGGCCGCGATGGAAGAGGGCCTGTTCGTCGGCATCAGCTCAGGGGCCGCTCTCAAGGCTGCCGCTGAAGTCGCCGCTCGAGAAGAAGCAGCGGGCAAGAACATCGTCGTAATCATCCCCAGCTTCGGCGAACGGTACCTCTCCAGCGCGTTGTTCGACCACTTGGACGTCTGAGCCTTCGACGCAGTGAGCGGCGTGATGAAACGCAAATGGGTCGATCTGCATACCCATTCGACCGCATCGGACGGTGCCTTGCGCCCCGAACGGCTGATCGCTCTGGCCGACGAACAGGGGCTGGCGGCGATTGCGCTGACCGACCACGACACGATCGAAGGTCTCGCCGCGGCGGCCCAGGAAGCTGCCACCAGGCCGCAACTGGCCTTCATCCCGGGCATCGAAGTCTCTGCCAGTTACCCGGCTGGGACGATGCACATCCTCGGGCTGGACATCGACCCCTCGGCCGAGTCGATCACCTCGCTGGCCAAGCGTTTGCGCCAAGCCCGAAGTGATCGGAATCCGCAGGTCATCGACCGCCTGCAGCAGCTGGGCCTGGATATCGACATGGATGATGTCCTGGCGGTGGTTCCTGATGCAGCCGGCCGTGGCGGACAGTCGGTCGTCTCGCGGCTGCACATCGCAGAGGCCATGCGTCGCAAAGGGCTGGTCAACTCGACCCAGCAGGCGTTCGAAAAGTACCTCCAGGCCGGCAGACCTGCCTACCTGGACAAAGAACGCCTTCCAGCCTCAGAGGTCATTGCCGCCATCCGCCGGGCAGAGGGCCTGGCCGTTCTGGCCCACCCTGTCCAACTCCGCTGCCGCAATCGCCTGCAGTTGGAAACGGTGGTCAAGCAGTTGGTCGATGACGGTCTGGGCGGGCTGGAGGTCTACCACTCCGACCACGACCTGCGCCAGACACGCCTGCAATTGGACCTTGCCCGGAAATTCAATCTGCAGATCACAGGCGGAAGCGACTTCCACGGAGCCACCAAGCCCGAGGTCTCCATCGGCCATCCACGCGTCCCGGCCGACGTGCTTACAGGCCAACTCGCCCGCTACCTCTAAAGAAACCCCTGGCCACCTTGTGGCGATGGCTCGTCCGGCAGTCCGAAACCGCCGCTGGCAGACAGGACTCGTCAGATGCGGCGGATCACGCCGATGACGACGCCCTGAATCTGGACGTTACGGGTGTAGATCGGCTTGTACTTCGGGTTGGCCGGCTGGAGGCGGATGCGGTTTGCCTCCTTGTAGAAGGTCTTGAGCGTCGCCTCCCCGCTGTCGAGCAGGGCTACAACCGTTTCGCCGTTGCGGGCAGTGTTGCGCTTCTGGCAGATCACGTAGTCGCCTTCGCGGATCTGCTCGTCGATCATGCTGTCGCCGGTAACTTCCAGAACAAACGTGTTCGGCGAGGCGGGAAAGAGCTCTTCCAGGTCGATGGTCTCGACGTCCTCAATCGCTTCGATCGGGTTGCCCGCGGCGATGCGCCCTACCAGCGGCAGGCGGGTCGAGCCGGACTCGTCGGGGAACTGGAAGTCCTCAGAGACTCGTAAAGAGCGAGCCCTGTGTTTGGGCCCTCGATGAACGAGTCCTTTTTTTTCGAGCGCTACGACGTGTTCGTAGGCCGTGACCTTGGTCAGGTGCAAGTGGTCCCCGATCTCCTGCATCGTCGGGGAATAGCCGTAACGCAGGCGACAATCCCGTATGAATTTCAGAATTTCCAGTTGTCTCGGAGTGACGGTCTGCATGTTGGGTATTCTCCTGGCTCAGCCGGGCGGTCTGTTCGAGGGCTACGACAAATCGCCCGTTGCTATCGATCCGGCCGCCCTGGCTGCGAGCGATCAGGAGCGAATCGGCGGAACTGGATGCTTCGGCGACAATCGTGGTCCAGCAATCCTGCTCGGCTGGCTCGGCCTGTTCAGGCAGGACGTTGGCAGGGACCTGATGAACGGACGAAGCCTCGGCACCCGAAGCGAACAGTCGGCTGAACTGCCGACCGATCCAAGCCGCCAGGCGGCTGGGCTGTGGGGTCTTCTGCCAGTCTATCCCGCCCGGCCCCGTGCTGATCAGTGGGGGCTTGTTCCCCCGTACAGCGGTAAGCTGGTCGGCGCTGCAGGAGATCTGCTCCCGCTGTATCGGCTCACTGTCGTCAGGCCAACAACAGGCATAGTCGCCTCCGGGACCTGTCTGCACCAACGGTATACTCATGGTTTCCGCCTTCCTTGGCGTGGCTGCCTTCGCCTCTGCCGGGGCCAAATTGCACTGGGCCTGGCACTTGGCCTTCTGCTGTACGGTCTCTGCAGAGCGCCGCATCTCATGGCCTGCCGGACCATGGCGGCCAGCATTCGGTGTTTGTTCGGTGAAAGTATAGGCTAACAGGTTCCAAACGTCAAGGCCGGTTGCCTTATTTTTCCACCTTCAATTTCGGTGCGGCGGTAATGGCCGATCCCTGCAGATCGACGCGGCCATATATTGGGGCATAGCGCTGGCTGAACGTCAACTTGTTGTATGTCTATGCTATCGGCTTGGCAGGTCCGGGGGCTTGAAGGCTTCTGCCGCCGCTGAGGCGGAAAACAAAACCGGGCCGATCCGGCTGTTCGGATCGACCCGGGAAGGGACGTATTTGTTCTGTGGCTTGGGCCTGGGAGGGCGGCGTTACCCCTTGCCGTCCGTGGTGTCGGGTCGGCTCCTGCCTTCGAGCATCTGTCGGAGGTAGCGGTTCTCGCGGCGGGTGGCTTCCAGGTCGAACATCAGGTACTTCAGCTGCATGCGCAGGTGGTCGAGGGCATCTTCCACGCTGGGCTGGGCGCCGACCCTATGGGGCAGGTATACGCCTTCCTTGCTGCTGCCGCCGCTGTCGGCGATGGGGTTACCGGTCAGGGTGTCACTCAGTTCCAGGAGTCTTTCTTTTACGACCGCCTCATTCATGGCAGTACCTCTCTACTACAAGGGCCTCTCTTCAGTGGCTTGTCATGTTCGAATGGTATCTGGAACCATCCGGGAGGGAATCATGCAATCGGGGTGCCAGTTCGCCCGCTGCCTGATGCTCTCCATTATATACGACCCTGCTTACCTGCCAAGGGGAACAAAACCCTCCGCTGGGGGATATTCTGATAAGTAACTGAGAAGCAAACAGATACCCGGTGAAAAACCTGTCGCTCGTCCGAAGCTGTTTGACGGCCAATTGAAGGCCAGTTGCAGATCTTGTCTTTCTGTCACGCCAGACTTTGGCGGCAGCACCCGGAGGTGTTTTTGTCTTCCTGCAGAATAAGATACTAATAAAAA
>JBKHDI010000096.1:0-12989 GCA_046541415.1 Phycisphaerae bacterium
TCGTGAACCACGGCACCATTTACGAGGATCTCGGACTTCGGCCTCGATCTTCGTGAACCACGGCACCATGGGGGTATCAGTATCCTGGGTGAATCATCTCCGGGGTGACATCCCAACATGGGCATTGTCTTCCAGGCTGCAGGCCGATACAAATAGGGGCGTTGAGATCAGGAGACCGCCCATGGATGTTTACGAAGCGATAACCAGACGATGCAGCGTGCGGACGTACGAGAACCGGCCGATCGACCCGGAGGTGCTCGAACGCATCCTCCAGGCCGGGGCCCTGGCGCCCTCGGCGCGGAATCGCCAGGAGTGGAAGTTCATCGTCGTCCAGGACCAGGACCTGCGCAGCCAGATCGCTCGCGAGGCCTGCGAGCAGCCGTGGATGGAGCGGGCGGCGGTGACCATCGCTGTTGTCGGCACGGCCCCGGACTATGTGATGTACTGCGGCGTACCGGCCGATCCGGTCGACTGCGCGATCGCGATCGACCACATGAGCCTCGCCGCCACGGCCGAGGGACTGGGCACGTGCTGGATCGGCCACTTCGACCAGGACAATACCCGCCGGCTGCTGGAGGTGCCCGACAATCTGAAGATCATCGAACTGTTGATCGTCGGCCATCCTGCCGCGTTTGCCGAGGCCGCCAAGCCGCGCAAGTCCCTCCAGCAAATCGTCTGCTACGACAGGTTCTTCTGAGGTCCACTGCCGCGCCATGCCCCATCGCCGATTCCATTGCGAGATTTACACCCCTTCCGAGAAGATCGTCGAATCCGACGCGGTCTCGGTGAAATTCCCCGCCTCCGACGGGCAGGTCGGCGTCCTGGCCAGGCGGGCACCGATGGTGGCCCTGCTGGGCGTCGGCGAGATCTTCATCACCGGTCGGGATGATTCCGAGCAGCGATATTTCGTGGCCCGCGGGTTCGCCCGCATGCTCGATGACCAACTGGTCTTTCTGGCGGAGCAGTGCACGCCGACGGGCAAACTGGACCCCGAGGCGGCGTGGGAGGAACTCCAGCAGGCCCAGCGTCTGCCCGCCCAGACCGACCGGGAGATTGCGGCCCGCGAAGCGGCCATCGCCACCGCACGGGGCAGGTTCAACGCCGCCCAGCGATACCGCAGGCAACGCGGGCTGATCTCCAAACCGATGTACGAAGAGTAGGTCGCCCGAGATGAAGCTCCGCATCGCCACCCGCACCAGCCAGCTGGCACGCCTCCAGACCGAGCTGGTCATCCGGAAGATGCGGCAGATCCAGCCCGATCTGGACGTCGAGATCGTCACCTTCACCACCACCGGCGACCGCACGGCCGGGCCCTTGAGCCGGGTGGGGGGCAAGGGACTGTTCACCGCCGAGCTGGAAGAGGCCCTGCTTACCGGCCGGGTGGACCTGGCTGTGCACTCGGCCAAGGATATGCCCGCCGAGATGCCCGAGCATCTGGAGATCGCCGCGACCCCCCCAAGGGCAGATGCGCGGGACGCGATTGTCCTGGCAGAAGGGCTGGCCTGGCCCGATCTGCCCGGAGAACTGAAAATCGGAACGTCAAGCCCCCGCCGGGCCGTTATGATAGTAAGAGAGTACCCCGATGTCCGCGTCGCGCCGATCCGCGGTAACGTGGAAACCAGGCTCTCTCATGTACTCCCGAGCCCGGGTGATCTGGACGCTGTGATCCTTGCCATGGCGGGCTTGGAGCGAACGGGTTTGCTGCGGAAATACACCGGCCGCATTGTGGCCCTCGATCCCCGGCGGTTCATTCCCGCAGCCGGGCAGGGCACGCTGGTGGTCCAGTCCAGAACCAGAGCAGAACTGCCCGCGGAACTTTGCGCTTTACTGCAAGGGCTGACCGACGATACTACAGAAACGTGCCTCCATGCCGAGCGGAGCGTAATTCGTGGCCTGGGAGCCGGTTGCAGCAGTCCGGTGGCGGTTTTCGTTTCCCCGCCGGTCGAATCGGACGAAACCTGGACGGCACGCGGTTTTGTCGGCTGTCGGCGGACGGGCCGATGCATTCAGCAAGTCTGCAGCGAGCCCGAAGCGGACCTGGCAGCCAACCGGTTGCTGGAGCGACTGTTGCAGGGCGGTGCAAAACGCCTTTTGCGGCACGGATCGGATTGACCAAATAGGTGCAATGCCCTACAATACGATGATCTTTCCGAGTACTGAATGTAAGCCACATGCCGGCTTTTTGAGGTAAGCAGTATGGCCGAGCAGGTACAACTGAGGAAGCTGCTGGTACTCCGGGGTCCGACCATAGAAGGTCAGGGCCTGTTGGATCAGTTGGCCCGGGACTTCAGCATCGAATATGTCGACAGTCTCGACCAGGCCCTGGAGCGGATGCGGAATGATCGCTTCGTGGCCGTGCTGGCCGAGACGGGAGACTTCCTCCCGCTGGAGCGGGGCATGGGGATGCAGCAGTCCTCGGTCGTGCTGGACACGATCGGCGACGGGGTCTGTATCATCGGCGACGGGGGGGAGTTGGTCTGGGCCAACCGAAGGCTTCGCCAGTTCCCGGAAAGCCACATCGAATCTCTCCGACGCGTCTGCGTGAAAGTCTACGAAGAATTCGCCTCCGATTCGCAGAAGGCCCAGACTCCGCTTCGGGCCAAGCGATTCAGCCTCATGCCCGAAGGCGGAACGTACTACGAGGTGATCTGCTCTCCCGTGCTGGACCACCAGGGCCTGTTGCGACAGATCGCCGCGGTGGTCGTCAATGCCACCAACCAGCGTCGCCAGCAGCTCAAGCTCAACGCCATCGACCGGGCCGGGCGCGAACTGGTCCGCCTGGACTACGACCTGCTGAAAAACCGCGACGTCCGCCAGAGGCTGGCGATTATCGAAGAGCGGATCATTCGCTGCAGCCGCGACGTGCTGGACTACGAACACTTCGCCGTTCTGCTGCTCAACGAGCGGTCCAATCGCCTGGAGGTGGTCACTTCGGTCGGGCTGGACCAGAGCACCGAAAGTTACGAACTGTTCGCCTCGACGCAGGATAACGGCATCTGCGGGTACGTCGCCTCGACCGGCGGCAGCTACATCTGCCCCGATACGCGCAGGGATCCGAAGTACCTGGCCGGGCTGACCGGGGCCCGCAGCAGCCTGACGGTCCCGCTGCGCCTGCACGACAAGGTCATCGGCGTACTCAATGCCGAGTCCCGCCAGCTCAAGGCCTTCAGCGAGGAAGATCGCCAGTTCGCCGAGATGTTCGCCAACCACGTGGCCCTGGCGCTGCACGTGCTGAACCTGCTGGTCTACGAACGGTACTCGACGCACAACCAGCTCAGCGGATCGATTTGTGCGGAGATGGCCGGGCCTCTGAACGACCTGATCACCGCAGCCGGCGAGATCATGGACGACTACATCGGCCATGACGACCTCCGCAAACGCCTCGGCGTGATGATCGACACCGCCACCGACGCTCGACAGAAGATCCAGGCCCTGTCGAGGGCCTCGGAAACCGGCGTGATCGACGCGCCCAAGGCGGGCGTCAAGCAGGACCCCGTGCTGACGGGCAAAAAGTTCCTGGTCGTCGACGACGAGGAGTTGATCCGCCAGACGATCCACGACGTACTCGAGCCCTATGGCTGCGACGTACAACTGGCCCGCAACGGCGCCGAAGCGATCGAGAAGCTCAAGACCCAGCGATACGACCTGGTCATCAGCGACATCAAGATGCCCGGCGCTACGGGATATGATGTCTTCGCCGCCGCCAAGGAAATCGATGAGAGCATCGAGGTGATCCTGATCACCGGCTTCGGGTATGATCCGAGTCATTCGATCGTCCGCGCCCGCAAGGAAGGGCTGGCGGCGGTGTTGATGAAGCCGTTCAAGGTCAAGCAGCTGCTGGAAGAGTGTCGCTCGGCCCTGCAGCGCGGCCGGTAGTCAGCTCGGCCTGCCGAACCGCCGACCGTCGGAGGGGGCTTTGGCCTCGGGGATGCTTTCAGTTGCCGCGCATCGCGGCGACGTTGTTGCGCAGGATCGCCAGGAACATTCTCTCTGCCGGGCCCGGGGGCCTGCCTCGACGACGCAAAATCGCGATCGGGCGGAGGAAACTTTCCGGGTCACGCAGCGGCACGGAGACAAGCAGACCCTTCCGCAACTCGCGGTGGACGTTTTCTTCCGGCAGGATGCTCAGGCCCGCACCGACGCGGATGGCCCGCTTGATCAGCTGGATGTTGTCGAACTCCATGACGATATCCGGCGAGACGCGACAGGAGCGAAGCAGCCGGTCGATGTGTCTTCGCGTGGGAATGCCCGTCTTGAAGGCCACGAACTTCTCGCCCTCCAGCTGCTGCGGATCGATCTGTTCTGCCGACGCCAACTTGTGTCCTGCCGGCAGGATCACCGACATCTGCTGGCTGGTCAGAGCGAGACTCTCGACGGCCCGGTGCTTCTGCGGGCAGGCGACCACGGCCAGGTCCATCTCGCCGCTTCCGACCTCGTTGTAGATCTGGTCCCAGCCGGTGTACTCGACGTGGAGCTTGACTTCCGGGTGTTCGGTGATGAATTGACGGATGTAGGGTTCCAGCAGGCTGAAGCCGACCGAGTAGATTGTCCCGATCCGCAGTACGCCGCGGACGGCATCGACGGCCGAGTGGACTTCTCCGAGCAACTGCTCGTGGCGCCGGAGGATCTCGCGGGCACCCTTGTAGAGCACTTCACCGGCGGCGGTAGGGGCGACAACACCCCCTTTGCGGTGCAGGAGGGTCAGGTTCAGGTCGCGTTCGATCTTGGCGATCTGCTGCGAGACGGCCGACTGGGAAACGCCGTTGACCTCGGCGGCCCTGGAGAAGCTGCCGGTATCCACCAGGTCACAGAATGTCTGCATTACATCGAGATTCATCGAGCTTGTCCCGGATAAGGTCTTCTAATCAGAAAAGATCTTTATATCACAAGCTGATGAATCTGGCAAGTCCTGCAGCGCAGAAGAAAACCTGCACGCCGGAGCATGCAGGTTTGATGGATGCGGCCGAAAGGATTCGAACCTTCACTCCCTGACGGGAACAGGCACCTGAAGCCTGCGCGTCTGCCAATTCCGCCACGGCCGCGGGTTGTCTCTGCTGCCGTTGCCCGGCAGCGAATTGACTACTCTAACGCCCGGCAGGGGAATGTCAAGCACCAGGGCGGCGGCGAAATGCAAAAAAGTTTCCCATCGCCCGGTTGGCAGCGTCCGGGTTTGATCCGAGGGGCCCGGAGGATCGTCTCGTCCTGTGCGGAAAGTTGATTTTGTCTTTGCCCGACGGGCCCGGCTGAAATATCATGCCCATCTCGCGATACCCTCACCAGCAAGAGTCACTCAGACAGATAGACGTTTAGAAAGGATCAGCCCAGCATGGACCTCAAGACGACCTACATGGGCCTGGAACTGTCCAGTCCGATCGTTCCCTCGGCCAGCCCGCTCAGCCAGAGCGTCGAGAAAGTGCGCAAGATGGAGGACTGCGGCGCCGGCGCGGTCGTGATGTGGTCTCTGTTCGAAGAGCAGATCGAGCACGAAGCCCAGGAACTCGACTACTACATGCAATACGGGACCGAACGCTTCGCCGAATCCCTGAGCTATTTCCCGCAGCACGAGGACTTCAAGACCGGCCCGGACGAATACCTCAAACACATCGGCGAGTTGAAGTCGGCCGTCTCCATGCCCGTCATCGCCTCGCTGAACGGCGTATCCAGCGGCGGATGGACCAGCTATGCCAAAAAGCTCCAGCAAGCCGGCGCCGACGCGATCGAACTGAACATCTACTTCATCCCCACCAGCCCGGACGTGACGCCCGTGCAGGTCGATGAGGCCTACGTCTCGATCGTCCAGGCCGTCAAGTCGGCCGTCTCGATCCCCGTGGCCGTCAAGATCGGCCCGTTCTTCTCCAGCCCGGCCAACCTGCTGTCCCGCCTGGACGACGCCGGTGCCGACGCACTGGTGCTGTTCAACCGCTTCTACCAGCCCACGCTCGACGTGGACAACCTCGCCGTCGTGCCGCGCCTGACGCTCAGCCGCTCGGAAGACAACCTCCTGCCGCTGCGCTGGATCGCCATCATGTTCCAGAAGGTCCAGGCCTCCCTGGCCGCGACCACCGGCGTGATTACCGCCGAAGACGTCGCCAAGATGATCCTCGCCGGCGCCGACGTGACCCAGATGGCCGCGGCGCTGCTCCGCCAGGGCATCGACCATATCACCGAGGTCACCAAGGGCCTCGAACGGATCATGGACAAGCACGGCTACGAATCGGTCGAGCAGATGAAGGGTGTGCTCAGCCAGAAGAACTGTGCCGAACCCGGTGCGTTCGAGCGGGCCAACTACATGAAGGCCCTCAACGTCTTCGGGCCCACCGCGACGTTCGAATAATCGCCCGCAAAGCGTTACCGACATCCGACGACGGGGCGGGCCTTGCTGGTCCGCCCCGTTGTTGTTCCCCCAGTTTCCGCGGACCTGCTGCATGATCATCACCATCGACGGACCGGCCGGGGCGGGAAAGTCCACCGCCGCCAGAAACCTCGCCCATGCCCTTTCCATCCCGTTCCTGGATACCGGGGCGATGTACCGGGCCCTGACACTCAAGGCCCTGGAAGAACTGGACGACCTGGGCGACCCGCAGGCCCTGGCCGGGATCGCCCGCCGGGCGGATTTGCACCTGGTGCCCCACGGCGAGGGCACGACCGTGCAGCTGGACGGCCGCGACATCAGCAGAGACATCCGCACCCAGCGCGTCACCGACAACGCCCACTACATCGCCTCATGCCCGGCCGTGCGAGAGGTCCTGGTCGACAAGCAGCGGCAGGTCGGCGCCGAACTGGGCAGCTTCGTCACCGAGGGCCGCGACCAGGGCTCGGTCGTCTTCCCTGCAGCCGAACACAAGTTCTTCATCCTCGCCTCGCCGGAAATCCGGGCCCGGCGACGCGTCGAACAACTCCAGGCCGCCGGCGAAGAGGCCGACTACGAGGACATCCTCCAGAAGATCATCCAACGCGACCAGCGCGACTCGTCCCGCGCCGTCGCACCGCTGGTCAAGCCCGATGGGGCGGTCGAAATTGACACCTCGGACACCACGCCCCAGCAGGTCATCCAGCAGATGCTCGCCGTCATCGGGAAGGGCAGCTGACCATGCCCGCCAGCTACCCCAACCCGCAGCTTCGCCGTTGGACGTTCGGCCCGGACGTGCCCGTGCCCAACAGCCTCTACCGCGTCATGCGACGCGTATTCCAGGGCTGGATGACCGCCTTCTGGAAGATCCGCGTCTTTAACCGCCACTACGAGCCTGCCTCCGGTGGGGCGGTCTACATCTCCAATCACCAGAGCTTCCTGGACCCGATGCTCATGAGCTTGGCCCTGCGAAGGCCGATGAGTTACATGGCCCGCGACAGCCTCTTCCGCATGCCCGGTTTCAAGCAGATCATCGAGGCCCTGAACGCCTTCCCCGTCAAGCGGGGCAAGGCGGATACCGGGGCGCTGAAAGAGGCCATGCGCCGCCTGAAGAAGGGCGGGCAGGTCGTGGTCTTCGCCGAAGGCACGAGGACCCGCGACGGACGGATCGGCCCGTTCCTGCCCGGCGTGGCCATGCTGGCCCAGCGGGCGGCCGAGTGGACCGTACCCGTCCTGATCGACGGGGCATGGGAGGCCTGGCCGCGAGAGAAGAAGGTGCCCGGCATCGGCCACATCGTCGTGCAGTACGGCAAGCCGCTCAGCCGCGCCGAAGCGCGAAAGTACAGCCCGCAGGAGCTGGTCGACCGGGTCCGGGATGAACTGATCGAGATCCAGGCCGATGTCCGAAGCCGCATCGGGCGGCCCGCGCTGGACTACGACGCCTGAGTTGCCGGCGCAAAAAGCAAGAGCCCCCCGGAATCCATCCTGCAGGGGCCCTTGGGTGTGGGCAGAATCGGTTGTAGGGGCTTGGCTCAGTTGGCCCGCGAGAGCTCCTCGTCCAGCCGGGCAAGCAGTTTGACCGCCAGGGACAGGTTGGGATCGATCCGCAGGGCGCTCTGGTAGGCGCGTCGGGCGGCGGGTTTACTGCCCGAGCGGTCCAGGGCCTGGCCCAGCAGGCAGCGGATCATGGCGTTGTCGGGATGGTGGCGGATGGCCAGGGTGAGCATTTCGGCCGCTTCGGCCTCCCGCCCGTTCTGGATCATCGCGTAAGCGCCCAGCAGAACGGCATCGGGGTTTTCCGGGTCCAGGCGGATGGCCTGCTGGGCGGCCAGTACGGCCCGGGGGCCTTCCCGGGCGGCCAGGTATGCCTTGGCCAGGCCCAGCCAGACGTTCGGCTCGGACGGACTCAGCTCGCTGGCGGTGAAGTAGGCGTCGCGGGCCGGTTCGGCCCGACCCAGGGCCAGGTTGCTCTCGCCGAGGATCACGTAGACGGTGTACGAGGCCTCGTAGTCCTTGGTTTCCACCACGCGACTCATCGCCTTGATTGCCTCGCGATAGTGACCCAGTGCAAAGTGTGCCTGGCCCAGGGCCTTGTGGTAGATCGGATTGTCGTCATCCAGCACGCAGGCGGTGCGGAGGTAGTTCTCGGCCCGGACGTAGTCCTTGGTGATCATGCACAGGCGCCCGAGCAGTTCGTAGGCCGTCGGGTCGTCGCCGGCCTGGTCGAGGCGACCTTCCAGCAGGTCGCGGGCCTGGTCGATCTGGCCCATCCCGGCCATGACTTCCGCCTGTGCAAGGGTGGCGTGGAAGCTGGACTGGTCGATTCGGCCTGCCCGCTGATAGGCCGAGAGGGCCTCGGGCAGGTTGCCCGATTTCTCGTACGCCACGCCCAGCAGGTAGGCAGACCTGGCCGAGCGGGGCGAGGTTTCCAGGGCCTTTTCCAGCTGGATGATCGCCGCGGAGAAGCGTCCGCGTTCGATGTGGATGTTGCCCATGGCGATGTGGGCTTCCGGCAGGCTGGGCGCCAGCGACAGGGCCTCTTCGGCATCGGCCTGGGCCTTGTCGAGCTTGCCGAGCTGGAGGGCTTCTTCGGCTCCGCTGGCCAGGACGCGAGCACGTGCCAGGTCCCAGCGGCTGTTGGCTTGGACCTTCTCCTGGCTGACGGTGGTCTGGCAGCCGGCCAGGCAGGTAAGCATCGCAGAGAGAATCAGTGCACCGACCCGAAAGCGTTTCATGGTCTGCTCCTTGGCAGGGATTCCGGATCCGCACGATCCGGAGTAGAGGCAGTACGGAGACGTTCGATTCGCCGTGCCCGGGGGCCGGCGAGAAGTCACTGCGGCGCCCGACCCGGAGTCTGCCTCCGGGCCGGGCCCGCGACGAAAGGCGGCAGCGCCTGTGGTTGTTACTCCTGGTCTTCGCTGGGGAAGTCCCATTCCAGTTCATCGACCGGCTCGACCAGGTCGAGTTCCGACTCGTCGATCGGCTCGATTTCCAGGGTCAGGCCCTGGTCGACCTTCGGCAGGTCGGCAGGGGGGGCCTGGGTGACGACGGGCTGCTCGGGCGTCTGGGGCTGGGTGAGCAGTTCCTGCCACCACTTGACCGGAGCGGTCTCGGGCAGCAGATCCTCAATGCCTCGCCACAGCTGACGGGTCACGAAGGGCTCGATCGGCCCGTTGGAGGGGATGTCGCTGGCCTGGGCCTGTTCATCGGTCTCACCGGCGGCCATCGGCTGGGGGTTCCGGTCCCAGTCTTCCACGAGCTGGTCGAACCATTCGCCCTCGCCGGCCGGCTCGATCGGCAGGTCGCCGCGGATCGGGTCCGCCTGGGCCTGCAGGGCAGGAGCCTGCTCGGGGTCGAACTCTTCCGGCTGGGGCAGGGGCTGTTCGGTCCGGCCGAACTGGTCATCCTGTCCCTGCCATGGTTCGCTGTCCTCGGTGACCTCGGTCGGCAGTTGCTGTTCGGGCTCTTCGACGGGCACCGCTTGGGGCGTGGTTTCCCTCGGCTGGGGGGGCTGAACACCGGAGATCTCCGGTATGCCGCTGATCCCGAACTTCTGTTTGACTTCCGGATCCAGCTGTTCCAGGTCCTTCGGTCGGTTCGGCGGGACGAGCATGTCCACGTCCCGGCCGATCTCACGCATCATCATTTTTTCCAGGAAGTGCTGGACCTCGGAAGACTTGTTATGGTCGGACCAGATCGCCTGGCCGGTGAGCTTTTCCTTCAGGTGGATCGCGTCGGCCATCCGGGGCTCCAGCGACAGGGCCAGGTCGGCATTCCAGGCAGCCAGTGTGGTATTGCCGTTGTCGGCGTACTTGCGGGCCCAGTTCATGTGCGTCTGGGCGAGTCGACTACGACCCCACCAGTGCATGCCTTCCCGCAGGCCGATTCGCTGACGTGCGATCTCGGACTTCATGTTCTGGCCCATCTCGCTGGCGACCTGGTCTTCCAGGATGTGCGGGGTGATCAGGATGATCACTTCTTCCCGTTCCGTAGCATCGGAGGTCCGGCGGAACAGCGAGCCGAGGATCGGCACGTTGCCTGCGACGGGCACCTGGCTGCGCCCGACGGTGGTCCGCTCCCGGAACAGGCCGCCAATGACGATCGTGTGGCCGTCCTTGACGATGACGTTACTGGTCACTTCCGTGGTTGTCTCGCTGGGCAGGACGCTGGAACCGACCGTGTCGACCGAACCGGATGAATCTTCCGGGTGGACTTCCATGCGGATGTACCCGTCTCGACCGACGAAGGGGCGGACGACCAGGCGTGTGCCCGTTTCCAGGAACTGGACGGACTGGACCGCGCTGGTTTCGGTAACGGTGGTGGTCAGGTAGCCGTCACGGCTGCCGATGAGCACCTCGCCGCGCTGCTTGTTGAGCACCATCAGCTTCGGATTGGCCATTACGGCCACGTCGGTGACGGTTTCCAGGGCGCGGATGAGGAAGTCGGCCCGGCCTGTCGAGACGGTCATGCTCAGACCGCCGTTGGGCACGCCGCTTGTGGTCGACGTGTTGAAGTCGATGCTCGTATCGAGGTTGGGGATCGTCCAGTCGCCGGTCTGGGAGATGTCGATGCCCAGGGCGTTATCCTCGGTCAGCGTGGCCCGGAGCATGGTCGCCTCGATCAGCAGCTGGATCGGCTTGACATCCAGCTGCTCGATGATTTCGGCGACTTTGTCGACAGCGCTGGCCAGGTCGCGGATGATGAGCACTTCCGAACCGGAGTAGTTGTCGCCACCGGCCTCGGTGTCGCTGGTGGAAATGCCCACCTCGCTGGCCGGGTTCATCGTCACCTTGCCCTGTTCGGTCAGCAGCGGCTTGACGATCGGCTCGATATCCGCCGCCCGGACGTACCCGAGTCGGAAGATCCGCGTGACGGTCTCTTCGCTTCGCTTGACCTCTTCCATCTCAGCCGGGGTGTAGACGAAGTAGAAGTTGCCGCGTTTCTCGTAGACGTACCCCGTCGCCCGCATGATCGCATCGAGCGCTTCGTCGAAGGTGACGTTGTAGAAGTCCGCGGTCACGCGTCCGCTGACGTCCTTGGACGCGACGATGTTGCGTCGGCCCTCGACGCTGAGAAGACGCAGCACGCCGCGCAGGTCGGCATCCTTGAAGTGCGCCTCGTCGAACGTGCCGGGCTTGGTGATACTGTAACTGCGATTGCCGTCGGCGGGCTTGCCATTGACTGTAATGACCGTGCCGCCTTGCCCATCCCCCTGACTTGCCTGTTGGGCCACCAAAGGAACGGCCGTGACTGCAGCGGCCAGGACCAGGCTCAACGCGGCGTGGCGTACTATCCTACCTCTCAAATGCATGGTTACCACTCCTTGCAGGAGGCGGCCTCTCAGGCCGCCAGGCATCGGTGTACCGGTTCACCCCGCGCGGAAGGCGGGGCTGTCTTCGGTTTTATCTTCGTGGGAAACCAAATAGGCTTTACCGGTTTTTCCGGGGTTGTCGCCTGATCCAGAAGTTTTTTCTGCGCAGGTCCTGTCTGTTGCAGGGGCTGGACAAACCGCACGCGCAACAAAAAAGCCCGCGAATCCGGTGGATCGCGGGCTGAACGGACCGGTTTAGTATTCTTCGGAGGCCTATTCGACGGTCACCCGTCCGGTGGCCGTGGAAACATGGATCTTGCTGGTCGTCTCGCCCACCTTGATCGTCAGGCTCCCGCCGGCCCCGACGGGCGTGCCTGTCTCGTCGAAAACCAGCTTGACCCCCGTCGGCGAACCGAACTCGGCAGCGGTGATGTCCGCCTTGTCCGTGCCGCTGATGTCGTTGAGGTCGACGGCGAAGTCGTCCCGGTTGATCGGGTGGGTCACGAAACCGCCGGCGTCCTTGACGGTATAGCTGTCGCCGGAGATGTCGAATTCCACCGTGACCTCCTTGCGGTAGGTAATCGCGATCGACTGGGCGTACTCCAGGTCGGCCGAGACGATCCGCAAGGCCGCCATCGACTGGGCACTGTCCGAGGCGGTCGACCAGGAGGGAACCGAGACCGCCGCGATGATCGAAAGGATCACCACGACGATGATGATTTCCACGAGCGTAAAGGCCTGGGGTTTACGGCGTACCACGTTGCGGCCCTGCCTTTCCGGAAGCGTCGGGCGAACTGACCTTCACTTCCACCTGGCCGGATTTGAGCACGGCGATCAGTTCGGTCAGCTTCTTGTTGGTCTCGTTCTGGGCGTCGATGAGGGCTTTCCGCTGTGCGATCGCATTGGCGAAGCTCGTTCCGCCCTCGGTGTTGGTCTTGAACTGGGCCTCGGCGGCCGGTGCATCAGGGACGGCGTAGACCCACAGGCCGGCGATCAGCACCACCAGCAGTGCTGCCAGAATCGCCAGCATGCAGCGGGTGAAGTTGTCCACGCGGACTCGAACGGTTCGGCTGTTGTTCTGCATGGTCGAAATCCTTTCTTTCCCCCACCTGGTCTATTTGTCGGATCGGCGGGCCGAAACATTAGCCCGCCCGTCGACTTTCCTACCGGAATGATAGGGGCCGCCGCGTTTGGGTGCCGTGGCTTGGCCCGCAGGGCCAACCACGTTTCGTGTGGTGGTGTCCCGTTCGTCGTGGTTGCTCCGCCGCGTTTGGGTGCCGTGGCTTGGCCCGCAGGGCCAACCACGCTTTTTCGTGTCGGACCGTGGGA
>JBKHDI010000097.1:0-11746 GCA_046541415.1 Phycisphaerae bacterium
CCACGTCGCGCGTGGCGCCGACGGCGGCGGAGAGCCGTTCTGCCAGTTCGTGGATCATCGGCAGGTTGTCGGCCTTTTTGATTCCGCGTCCGACGGTGACGACCTTGTCGGCCTCGGTCAAGGGGTGTTCATCCTGTGCGGGGGTGAAGTCGATGCGTTCGACGCGCGAGCCGAGCCGTTCGGCCGGGGGGTTGATGCGATCGATCCGTCCGGTGCGGGCGTCGTCCGCCTCGGCCGGTCGGGTCGAGCGCGGGCGGACGGTGGCCATCTGCGGGCGGTGCTGGGGCGTCTGGATGGTCGCGAGGATGTTGCCCCCGATCGCGGGCCTTGTCTGGAGCAGGTTGCCCGTCTGGGGGTCGATGTCCAGTTCGGTGCAGTCGGCGGTCAGTCCCGCGTGGACCTTGGCGGCCAGGTAGGGCAGGACGGTCCGACCGCTACTGGTGGCCCCGGCGATGAGCACCTCGGGGTTGTGGGTTTCGATCAGCCAGGCCAGGCAGGCGGCAAAGGGCTCGACGAGGAAGTGGGCCAACTCGGGCGCTTCGACGGCCAGGACCGCATCGGCCCCGCGTTTGATGAGCGTCCGGAGCTGGTGGTCGGGCAGTTCGTCCGAGAGGATCACCGCTGTCAGCGGCGCCGAGCGTTTGTCCGCCAGCGCGCGGGCGCGGGTGAGCAGTTCGTAGCTGATCCGCGAGAGGCATCCGTTGCGCTGCTCGGCGAGGATCCAGATTCCGTGGCTGTCTGTGGGGGGCATTGGTTTTCAGTCGATGCTCGCCTGGAAAGGCTGCAGGATTTTGCGAAGGTTTTCGAGGCTTTCGACGGCCTGTTCGAAGGGCCTGACCTCGATGACATACTCTTCTACGCCCGTCTCGGGCAGGAAGCTCAGAAGATCGGGAAAATCTACACAACCCGTCCCGATGACACGGTGGCTTTTTCCGTCGCGGCGGTCGTGCAGGTGCACCTGGCCGATGCGATGGGCGTTGCGCCGGAGCCAGGCGATTTCCTGGGTGTCGGGCGTCTGGTCGGGGCGGTAGCTTTTGGGCAGGTCCCAGCAGATCCCCGCGCGTCTGTCGTTGATGTAAGGTTGGAGCAGTTCGCGGTGCCAGTCGTCGAGGTGGAGGTTCTCGACCACGATGCGGCAGGGCAGTTGGCAGCAGTCCAGCACGGCGGAGAAGTTCTCGTTGAAGATGCGGGCGTAGGCGGTGCTGTCGCGCTGGTATCGCAGACGGGGGGGCTGTTCGTCGGTCGGCCAGGTGGGGGCATGGCCCATGTGGAGGGTTATGGTCCTGGCCCCGGCATGCCAGGCGAAGTCCAGCAGGCGTCGGTAGTAGTCCAGCACGGCCTGTCGGAGCACGGGGGTGGAAGTGAACAGGCTGGCGTCATCGTCGGATGCGTGCAGCGAGAGGCGCAGTCCTTCGCCACGGACGATCGAGGCGATCTCGGCCACCTGGTTGCGGTTGAGTTGTTCGAAGCACAGTCCGGGTGTTTCGGCCAGTTGCACGCCGGAGAACCCGCCCGGCCTGGCCCGGCGGAGGGCGTCGGGGACGTTGGGTTCATACACGGCGTGGTAGGTTACCCGGCTGAGAATGCTGTTGGCGGTGGCCATGGGATGGTCCTTCAGAGCAGGTCTCGCTGCTGGAGGAATTCGACGAGCCTGGCCGCGGCGTCCTGGCAGGATTGCGGGTCGACTGCGCGGTGCAGTTGGCCCTGGCGGGCGACCTTGGGGCGGAAGATCTTGACCACGCGCGTCGGCGAGCCGGTCAGGCCCAGTTGCTTGGTCTCGACCTGGAGTTCCGCGGCAGAGAGAACGGGCACCTCCGTCCGCCGGGCCCGTTGCTTGCCCCGCAGGGTCGGCAGGCGGGGCTGGCCGATTTCCTTGACGACGGTCAGCAGGCAGGGCATCTGCAGGCGGAGGGTCTCGTAGCCGTCCTCGACCAGTCGCCGGACGCGGCAGGAGTTCTGGTCGACCGACTCGATCTGTCCGACGTAGGTCGCCAGGGGCCAGTCGAGAAAGGCCGCCATCGCCGGGCCCACCTGTCCGGTGTCGCCGTCGGTGGCCCGCTCGCCGCAGAGGATCAGGTCGGGCGCGTGGTCGAGCTTCTCGACGGCGGCGGCCAGGGCCCGGGCGGTCGCCCAGGTGTCCGAGCCGGCGAAGGCCTTGTCGCTCAGCAGCATCGCCGCGTCGCAGCCCATCGACAGGGCCTCTCGCAGCGCGCGCTCTGCCTTGGGCGGACCCATCGAGATGGCCGTGATCGTCGCGCCGTGGGTCTGCTTGAGTCGCAGGGCCGTCTCGATCGAGAACAGGTCCAGCGGGTTGACGATCGCCTCGACGCCGTCGCGGATCATCGTACCGGTGGCCTCGTCCATCTTCACGGCGTTGGTCTCGGGGACCTGCTTGATCGGTACGACAATGTGCATGCAATCTCCTTGTGGCGCAGCTCTGTTTTACTCCGCCGGCGGGGGGTTTTCAAGCACCAGCGGTTGTTACGCACGTGTTACCCAAACGACGGGCGGTTTGTGCGAGAATATCGACGTCGAAACGACAGACCATCCAGTCCTTATATCCACGAAGGGATTTGACCATGCATCACCGAACTGCCATCCGGAACACGCTGGTAACAGCTCTGCTGCTGATGACCAGCCTGGCTGCAGCCCAGCGGCAACAGCTGCCCCTGCCCCCCCAGTCCATGCCCATCCGCGAGGTGACGGTCTTCAAGGACGGCCACGCCCTGGTCCTCCACCAGGGCAAGATGGCCATTCAGGGCGACCAGGAGCTCGTCATGGATTACCTGCCCACGCCGGTGCTGGGGACGTTCTGGCCCTTCACAGCCCAGGGCGAGAAGGCCAAGCTCAAGGCGGTGGTGGCCTCGCAGCGGCGGGTGGTCCAGAGACAGACCGCCATGAGCATCCCGGAACTGGTTCGGGCGAACCTGGGCAAGGACGTGCTGATCGAGGAAGTCCCGGCCGGGCAGGTCGAAGAGGTGACCGTCTACCAGGCCAAGATCCTCCGACTTTTGCACCGGACGGTCGAGGAGCAGGAGAGAAATGCCCCGCCGAACAGCGGACCCAAGACGACCCAGTATTCCGCCATCGTCATGCTCCAGACCAGTCGGGGCACCAAGGCGTTGCCGATGGACCGAATCCTGTCGCTGACGGTTCTGGGCGAACCGGCCAGCGAGTTGGAAAACGAGACCTTCCGCAACACGCTGACGATGAAGCTGGCCGGGGCGGACAAGACCGCCCAGGTCGGGCTGATGTACGTCCAGAAGGGCCTGCGATGGATCCCGAATTACAAGATCGACCTGGACGGCGAGGGACAGGCCACCGTCGAGCTGCAGGCGACGCTGATCAATGAGCTGGCCGACCTGGAGGGCGTCACGGCCAACCTGGTCGTCGGCGTGCCCAACTTCGCCTTTGCCGACAAGATCGACCCGATGGGCATGCAGCAGAGCCTGGCCAACCTCTCGCAGCACTTCCGTCGGGACAGCCAGACGGCCTACGGGTTCTCCAACGCAATCATGACCCAGCGGGCCCAGGCAGGTGGCGCGTACGAGTCCGCCCCGCGTGGCGGCCGGGCCCCGAATCTCGGCCCGGAAGTCGGCACGGGCAGCAAGAACGAGGACCTGTTCGTCTTCCCCGTCGATAACATCACGCTGGCCAAGGGCGAGCGGATGACCATCCCCATCGCAACCTACAAGCTGCCCTACACCGAGGTACACACCCTGGACATTCCCTTCACCCCGCCCAAGGAGATCTGGCGACACTTCAACTCCTCCCAGCAGCGGCAGCTGGCCGAGATGTACCGCAAGCCGAAGGTCCAGCACAAGATCCGCCTGACCAACGAGTCCAAGGCGCCGATCACCACGGCCCCGGCGTTGATCCTGCTCAAGGGCAGAGTCCTCGCCCAGACCATGAGCACGTACACGCCGATCAAGGGCGAGGTCGACCTGAAGATCGGCACGGCCGTCGACGTGACGGTCAAGAAATCCGACGAGGAAAGCAAGCGTGAGCCCGATGCGGCGACCTTCCGGGGCCACAAGTACATGAAGGTCAATCTCAAGGGCGAGATCAAGCTGACCAATCACAAGGACAAGCAGATTCGCCTGGAAGTCACCCGGTCGGTGCTGGGCAACGTTGTCTCGGCCAACATGGACGGCCAGACCCGGATGCTCAACGTCTTCGAGGATGATTCATTCCTGCCCAACATGAACGACAACAGGCCCCACTGGTGGGGCTGGTACTCCTGGCCGTGGTGGTGGCACCATTTCAACGGCGTCGGCCAGGTCGAATGGGACCTCCAGCTCAAGGCGGGTCAGTCCGAGACGCTGAGCTACACCTGGAACTACTACTGGGGTTGATGCTCCTGGCTTGGGATCCCGACCCTGCGCCGCAGCCCGCTCCTCTTCCGGGCTGCGGCGCGCCGGGTCGTCCCGGCAGGGGCAGAATGTCGCTGGGCGTTACTGCCTGATAAGCAGTGGCCGAAGGTGACCCACGCTTCGGCCGGGCCACCCGGGCCGCTACATCGAGTAGGTCATGCAGTAGGCGTGGCCGGATTTCTTACCGACCTGGATCGACTCGGCCGAGCATTCCAGCGACTGGTTGAACTTGCAGGCCGAGACCTTGCAGGCCCCGACACCGGCGGTCGCAGAGGCGTCTCCGCCCTTGCTGTCGTGGTCGAAGAAGGTGTCGCAGTCGGGGTTGGTCGCATTGCCGATGGTAATCGCCAGGGCGTGACAGGCATGGCCCTCGTTGTAGGCGCACGCGTCGACCTGACAGTCATTGACTTTGGGCATTTGCATGGTTGTCTCCTTCTGTGAGTGCGGGATGTGCAATTCGCCAGGTGAATGATAGAGGTCTGGCCACCGGCAGAACAACGGCGAGGGGGAGATTGTGTGTATTCCGATCTGGCTGGTGGATTGGCCGGCCCGGGGCCGGGGCTCAGAAGTCCCACATGTCGTTCCAGAGTCGGCTGGCGAAATGGCCCAGCCCGCCCTCGCGACGGGCGTGGCTGCGTCGGGCCGAGGCCACCAGCCCGTCGGGGTCGATGTGGACCTCCAGGGGCCACAAGCTCTGGCCGCTGTCGCTGCCGGCGCTGTATCGCATGTCGTGGAAGCGGACGATCGTCGCATCGCCTGCCCGGTCGTACTCGACGCGGAGCTTGTCAGCGGCGAACCAGTTGTAGACCTGATAGGCGTAGGTCTGTCGTGCCAGGTCCAGCTGGGGCCGGTAGGGGGCCTTGGCCAGCACGCTGAACCGCGGCGGATTGTTGTCCAGGTGGTGGATGCGGGTGACGATCCAGGCCTCGTCGGTCTCGATGACCGTCCGCCAGAGCAGGATCGTCCCGATCGTCGGGTAGGCCTCGACGGAGATCACCTCATCGGGCTGATGGAGGGCCAGGGCCTTGTCGATCGCCCGGAACCGCAGTCCCAGCCCGGCAGCCAGGTAGGCCGAGGAAAGCACAAGCCCGGCTGCGCCGATGGCGATGGTGATCCGTTTCGATTCGCTGCGCCACCGGCGGACCAGCCAGCAGGCAAGCAGGGTCAGGATCAGAATCGGCGTGTAGATCAGGTCGATGATCCCCACCGCGTGCAGGGCGTAGCGCTGGTTGGTAATCGGCGCAAGCAACTGCGTGCCGTAGCTGGTCATCCAGTCCAGCGGGGCATGGGTGGCCACGGCGACCAGGCAGCAGGCCAGCAGCCAGCCGAAAGAGGTCGGCGGGGGCCGATCCGCCGGCCGGGATGGGGGCAACTTTCGAAGCCTGAACTTCCGCCACGCGCCGCGGGCCAGGGCCCAGCCGGCGGCAAAGAGCAGGGCGATCGCCGGGATCATCAGCAGCGAGTGCGTCAGGGCCCGGTGGGTCGTCAGGCTCATGAACGGATCGACGTGGCCCAGCCAGCCGGCGATGCGGGGCACGAAGATGTCCAGATCGGGCGCATAGGCGGCTGCTGCGGCGACCCACGTCGCGTCGCGACCGATCTTCTGGCGAAAGCCGACCTGGGCGGCCGTCGCTCCCAGCAAAGCTTGTGTCACACTGTCCATATCGATCCATTCTAGGGGCGCCCGATCCTGCGAGGAGTTTTGCTTTGTAAAACGAGACTGACGCCCCGTGGGTTCCGATACGCTTCTATAGGAGAACCACCATGAGAACAACCATTCTGTTGCCGTGTTTGCTGTCAGCCCTGGTCTTCGCCGTCGGTTGCGGAGGGCCCGAGCAGAACGCCCTGGATTCGGTCCGCCTCGGCCAGGCGCCGCCGTCGGACCTGCCCGGAAGGCGCGTCAACTTCGGCTGGACGGCCCTGGTGGCCAGCGAGCCACTGCCTGCCGCCGACCAGGTGACGGTCCAGCGCGGGCTGATCGGCCAGACCGGGCGCGTCGTGGCCATCGAAACGCTGAAGGTCGGCAAGGCCCACCGGGGTTTCTGGAAGTCCGACTCGGCCGAGTACACCCTCGAGTTCACCGTCGAGCCCGGGGCGATGAACGCCCCGCCGACCGGGTGGTCGATCCCCGCTTACGCCCGCAACATCGAACGACGCGCGGGGATGGCGATATTGGCCTCCGAAAACGACTCGACCTCGCCGGGCCGCACGCTGGAGCAGGTCCGCGACGACGTCGCCCCGTCGGCGCCGGCCAATCACCTGGCCGACCAGGCCCTGCGGGTCCGGGCCATGCTCGCCGAACTGCCCCCCGTCGACGTCCGATCGGCCGCCGGACAGAACCGCCTGCGACCGCTGGCCCAGATGCTCACCCGCGGGCCGACCGACCTGCTGGCCGGCAATCGCCAGGCCATCGCCGCCGCCCTGGGAGGTGGGGAATACGAGGCCGAGTACGAAAACATCGAGTGGACCATCACCAAGCTCGGGCCCAACCTCATCCGCATCCGCTGGGAAACCGGCGATGTCGACGCAGCCTTCTTCGGCCTCGAGCCCGGCTGAGCCTCCGCGCGGGGCTGCGCCAGCGGCGTGCATCCCGGCACCGGTGACGGGGGGAGGCTCGGTAATGGTACTTGCGCTTCCGATGCAATGGTGCCATGGTATACGCAGATCGAGGCCAGGGGCCGAGATCGTCGTAACCATGCCGATGTCGACAAGCCTGCCGCGGCGGCCTGCGCCGAAGCGGCGCGAACCCGGGCACGGGCGTGCAGAGAAAAGGCCCGGGCTCGCCGCGGGGCGAATCCGGGCCTGGTTGATGCTGCGTTGGGCAAGGTTGGTCAACTGCTGACCTTCTCAGCCGTTTTGTTGTACTTCTCTTCATAGGCCGGTTCGACTTCTTCCAGGCCTTCTTCCTCCAGCAGGGTGCGGGCCATGTCGAACATCTCGGATTCTTCCTCTTCGATATGGTGCTCGATGAGTTCCTTGAGCACCTTGCACCTCGCTTCCCACTTGGGGTCGTCGACGTCGGCCTTTTCCAGGCGCTTCAGGGCGCGCCGGGCGTGCATGTGCTCTTCGTTGGCTTCGATGACGTGGGCCTGCTGGTCCTCGTCGGCGGCGGATTTGAGCTTCTTGTAGAACGTCTTTTCCTCGGCCTTCATGTGCGGGATGACCAGGCTGCGGAGCTTCTCCAGCAGGCGCGGGCGCGTTTTTTCTGCGCGGCTGGTCGTCGAGGCCATGTCTTCCAGGGTCGACTTGATCGCCTCGTGCTGGTCCTGCAGCGTTTTCAGCAGGCCCTGCGGGGCGTAGATGATCTTGCAGAAGCGGCTGACTCTGCCTCTTTCGCGGGTCTCCTGGTAGAGCAGGGCCAGGCCCTTTTCGTCGAATTTCTTGAAGAACGTCGGCCACTGGATCCGCTTGAGACCCTCAACGTCCTCGTCGTCCTGGAACTCGATGCGCAGAAGCCCCGGGCCCCCGTTGGCGGTGTCCTTTACCGTGGCCGGCTTGCCGTTGCGTTCCGTGGCCCATTGCTTGATTTCTTCATGATCGGTTGTAATTGTGGCGATGGACATGTCGGGTCCTTTCCTTTTTGCTTCTTTCAGATTCTATGCGTGTGAGCGTTCAGGGAAGTGTAGTAACAGCAGGGGCGGCGTATCTGACTTTGTGGAAGCTTTATCTGCAGCATCGCCAGGCGTCAGGTTGAAACCCTACATCCTATGCAGGAAGCTTGCATATAAAATTGGGGCACCGACGCACCTGTCGCCCACGCCGGCGCAGATATAGTTCAGGGAAGAGCCATACCTCAACCAAAAGGAGAAACCCATGCTTGGATGGATTCTGATTATCGTGCTGATTCTGCTGCTGTTGGGCGCTCTGCCGACCTGGCCCTACAGTCGCAGGTGGGGCTATGGGCCTTCCGGCATCGTCGGGGCGCTGCTGGTGATCGTGATCATCCTGCTGCTTCTGAAAGTCATCTGAAAAGCGATCAGTCGGCGTCTGTCTTCGCTCCGGCCAGGATGGCGAAGGACGCGTCCTTGCCCCGGGCGTCGGTCCGGATGGCCCCGGCCCAGCCGAGAAAGCTGGATGTTTCGATGGTGAACGTCTCGGCAGCCAGGGCCGTCTGACACAGCAGGGACAGGATAGTCGCTGCGCTTGCCGCGGATCTGCGCATTGTTTCGCCTCCTCTTTCTGGCAGGATACCGGATTCACCACCATGGCCGGGGGGATGTCCCGCAGCGGGTCGATCAGACATTGTCGTGGATTGGATAAGAAGGATATTGACGGCCGGGCTTGCGTCCCCTACGATACAGGCATCCTGCTTCAGGAGGACCAACGGGGATAGACAGGTCCTTCGGGGGCAGTTGAAATACTATTCACGCGACAGTGAGGCAACCGTAGCAGGGTGCTGCGGCGCTGCCGGCTAGTTCCTGCCGCCAATTCATAACCGTGAAAGGTTACCTCTGATGATCAAGAATCGCCTCCTGACCCCCGGTCCCACTGACGTTCCACCCGAAGTGCTCGTCGAGATGGCCAACCCGATCTTCCATCACCGCACGCCGCGGTTCCGGGAGATGCTCGGGAAGGTCCACGAGGGCATCGCCAAGATGCTCAAGACCGGGAACACGATTGTGACGATTACCGGTTCGGGCACGGCCGGGATGGAAGCCGCCATCGCCTGCGCCTGCCCCCGGGACAAGAAGGTCCTGGTCTCCAACGGCGGGAAGTTTGGCGAGCGCTGGGTCAAGATCGCCAAGCTCTACGGCCTGGACGTCGATGAAGTCGTCCTGGAGTGGGGCAAGGCCCTCAAGGCCGAGACCGTCAAGGAAAAGCTCGCCACCGGCCAGTACGGTGCGGTTATCACCGTCTACTCGGAGACCTCCACCGCCACCGCCTGCGACCTGGAAGCCATCGGCAAGGTCGTCAAGGACACCGACGCGATCCTCATCGCCGACTGCATCACCGGCGCCGGCGCCCTGCCGCTGGAGACCGATGCCTGGGGTGTCGACATCGTCGCATCCGGCAGCCAGAAGGCCTTCATGCTGCCCCCGGGCCTGGCGACCCTGGCCGTCTCGGACAAGGCCTGGAAGCTCATCGACACCATCGACGCGCCGACGTTCTACCTGAACCTCAAGGCCTACCGCAAGTCGGCAGCCAACAACGACACGCCCTACACCCCGGCCCTGACGCTGATCCGTGGGCTGCAGGTGGCCGTCGACAAGATCAACGAAATCGGCATCGACACGGTCACGAAGCGCACAGCCCTGCTGGCCAAGGCGTTCCGCGAGGCGTGCAAGGCGCTGGGCATGAAGATCTTCTCGGCCGAGCCCAGCGATTCGGTCACCGGCGTCTGGTTCCCCGAGGGCGTGTCCGACGAGTTCCGCAAGCACATGCAGACGAAGTACGGCATCAGCGTGGCCGGCGGACAGGATGACGTCAAGGGCAAGATCTTCCGCGTCAGCCACATGGGCTATGTCGACCCGATCGAGACCATCGGCACGGTCGCCGCGATCGAGTACACCCTGGCCGATTTGGGCCAGAACGTGCAGATCGGCCAGGGCGTCACCGCCGCCGCAGCTGTCCTGAAGGACTGGGAATAAGGAGGCTGACGATATGATTAAAATCCTCATCGCAGACAAACTCAGCAAGGTCGGCATCGATTGGCTGGAAAGCCAGAGCGACGTGGAAGTGACCAACAAGCCCGGACAGAGCCCGGAAGACCTGGCCGCCTGCATCGGCGAGTATGACGGCATGATCATCCGCTCGGGCGTCAAGGCGACACCCGAGGTGCTCGCCAACACGGGGCGGTTGAGAGGCATTGCCCGGGCCGGCGTGGGCGTCGACAACATCGACATCCCGACGGCGACGAGCAAGGGCGTGATCGTGATGAACACACCCGGCGGCAACACGGTATCGACCGCCGAGCTGGCGATCACGCTGATGATGGCCCTGTCGCGGAAGATCGCCCCGGCCAATGCATCGCTGAAGTCCGGCGCCTGGGACCGCAAGAAGTTCCAGGGCACCCAGCTGGCGGGCAAGACGCTGGGCGTGGTCGGCATGGGCCGCATCGGGCGGACCGTGGCGGGCATGGCACAGGGCATGGATATGCGCGTCCTGGGCTACGACCCGTTCTTCGCCGGCTCCGACGACAGCCCGGTCGAGATGGTCAAGGACCTGATCGAACTGTGCAAGCGGGCCGACTACATCACCGTCCACGTGCCCAAGTCCGCCGATACGCTCGGGATGATCGGCGCCGAGGAAATCGCCGCGATGAAGCCCTCGGTCCGGCTGATCAATGCCGCCCGCGGCGGGATCATCGACGTCGATGCCCTCCTGGCGGCAATCAAGCAAGATCGCGTCGCCGGTGCGGCCATCGATGTCTGGCTGTCCGAACCGCCGACCAACGAGGCCGAACTGGAGCTGATCCAGCACCCCAACGTCCTGGCCGTGCCGCACCTGGGCGCTTCGACCGAAGAAGCCCAGGAGCAGGTCGCCCTGGATGCCGCCCAGCAGCTCGTCGAGGCCCTGCGCGGCGGGGAAGTCCGCAACGCGATCAACGCCCCGGGCTTCGGCGAGGCACTGCCCGCCGCCTACAGGCCCTACACCGAACTGGCCGTGCGGATGGGAACCATCCTCTCCTCGATGACACCCGGTGCGATGCAGAAGGTGGAAGTGATCTTCCGCGGCGCGATCGCCGAGACCAACATCGACCCGATCGCCACGTACCTGCTGGTCGGGCTGATGCAGCCGCATCTGGAACACCCGGTCAACGTGATCAACGCCCCCGTGATCGCCGAGAACCGCGGCGTGGAGGTCGAGAAGATCACCTCGGCGAAGGTCAAGGAATTCACCAACATGATGGAGGTGAAGATCACCACCGACAAGGCCGCCCGCTCGGCCAAGGGCACGATCTTCGGCAACCGCTTCCCGCGCGTCATCGCCATCGACGGCTACCGCATGGAGATGAAGCCCGAGGGTCACATCCTGGTCATCGCCAACGAAGACCAGCCCGGTGTGGTGGGCAAGTACGGCTCGATTTTGGGCGCCAACGGCATCAATATTGCCGACATGACCTTCGCCCGCAAGCTCGAGCCGCCGACGGCGATGGTGGGGATCAACCTCGACTCGGCCCCGTCCGACGCTGTGCTCGAACAGATCCGCAACCAGGAGTTCGTCCAGGAAGTCCACTACCTCGAACTGCCCCTGCTCTACGTGCCGGAAAAGGAATAGCACCCCCGGCCGATCCGGAAACCCCAACCCAGGGCGGCGCGTCAACCCGACGCGCCGCCCTGATTCTTGCGCTTCCGACGCCCACCCTGAAAGGGTGACGCGGCTTGGGGTCAGGTACTTTCTACGACCCTCGCAAGGCCTCGGGTCCGTAAAAG
>JBKHDI010000098.1:0-11497 GCA_046541415.1 Phycisphaerae bacterium
TGCGGATGAAGGCCTGGCGACAGGGCCTGCAGGATGCCGAACTGCTCCGCCAGCTGCGGCAAGCCAAAGGCTGGTCGGACCTGCAGTTGCGGACCTGGGTGGGTCTGGTCGCGCAGATGGACGACACCAGCGGCCAGCGTCTCCGGTGGCTCTCGGCCGAGAAACTCGACCGCATCCGCCGTGCGGCGATGGCAGCGTTGGCCGAGACGGCAGACCGGTAGGTTTGCCTCAGGCGCCGACGGTCTGGAAGAAGTGGTCCATGAAGGCTTCGGCGTGGACTTCGTGGGCCACGGTGTGCGGGGCGTTTTCGAACAGTTCGCGGAAGACGGTCCAGCCCGCGGTGGCCGGGTCGAGGCTGACGGTGACCTGCCCCTCGAGGTAGTTGCACAGGGCGGGCTGGAAGATCCCAGCCGCGGCGAGGGGGTCGTGGAATACGATCCGCTGGTGGTGACGGCGGAAGAAGACCTCGGCGAAGTCGCGCGTGGGGCGCAGGGCATGGCAGCTGAAGCGATCGAGGCAGGATTCCTTCTCCAGCGTGCAGCGGGTGGTTACGTCCAGGCCGAAGCTGACGTGCTCGCGGGGCTTGGACTGGTGGCCGGCCCCGAAGACGATGGCCGTGGCGTGCGGATCGCAGATGGTGTTCCACTCGCCCATCATCCGGGTGAAGAAGTTCCCGCCCATCAGCACGAGGCGTTTGAGCAGGGAGGGGATTTCCGGATCGATCACGAACAGGGTGGCCACGTTGGTCAGTGGTCCGATGGCCAGCAGCGTGACTTCGTTGGGGTTCTCGCGGATGGTCCGCCGGAGGAACTCGACGCCCGAGTTGAGCGCAAAGTCCGTCCGGCAGGACCATTCCGAGAGCATTTCCGCCTGCGGGGCCGATGTCTGGCGCGGCGGGCCAAACAGCGGGATCTCGCAGCCGGGGTGGATCGGGATGTCGTCGCGGCCGAGGTGCCTGCAGATCGCCGAGGCCATCGCAGCCCGGCGATTGGACTCGCCGGTCACCGTGGTAATGCCCAGCAGCTGGCAGTGCTCCTGGCAGAGCAGGTAGGTCAGGGCGATCGCGTCATCGATGTCGTTACCGATGTCGGTATCGAGCAGGATTTTCTCGGCCATGGAATCTCCGATCTCAGGAGTCGCGCAGCGAGGGCTTCTGCTGCCCGCGCTGCATGCTGATCACGCCCGTCCGGGCCAGTTCGAGTATACCGTAGGGCTGGATCAGGTCGATGAAGGCCTCGATTTTCTCTTCCGGCCCGGAAAGTTCGACCATCATCCCGGTTCGGGAGACGTCGACGACGCGGCCTCGGAAGAGGTTGGTCAGTTCGACGATCTCGCTGCGTTTTTCGGCCCCGGCCTGGACTTTGACCATCAGCAGGTCTCGTTCGACGTGAGCCACTTCGGTAAAGTCGCGGACTTTGACGACGGGGACGACCTTTTCGAGCTGTTTGCGGATCTGTTCGAGTACGCGGTCTTCGCCGATGGCGACGATGGTCATCCGGGAGAGGCCTGTTTCTTCGGCGCGTCCGACGACGAGGGAATCGATGTTAAAACCGCGGGCGGCGAACATGCCGGCGATCTGGGCCAAAACGCCCGGCTGGTTCTGGACCAGCGCGCTGATGACGCCGCGGCGGACGCCCTTGTCTGCCACAGCCCGGGCAGCCCGGGCCGAGAGGGGTGCTTCTTGGGTAGTCATATTGGAATTCTCCGTGCGAATGTTCAGGAAAGGCGTCCGAGGTTCATTTCGTGCAGGCTCTTGCCGGCTGCGACCATGGGGAAGACGTTCTCTTCCTTCATGACCTTCACGTGCAGCAGGACGGGCCCTTCGGTGGCGAGCATCTGCTTGAGCCCGTCTTCCAGCTCCGAACGGTCGTTGACCTGGATGCCGGTTGCGCCGAAGCCCTCAGCCACCTTCTTGAAGTCCGGGCAGGGGTGGTCGACGGCCGAGTACCGCCGCTCGTAGAACAGCTCCTGCCACTGGCGGACCATGCCCAGGTACGCGTTGTCCAGGACGATGAACTTGACGTTGAGCTTATGCTGGACCGCGGTGATGATCTCCACCATGGTCATCACGAAACTGCCGTCGCCGTCGATGTCCACCACCGTCCGGTCCGGGTTGCCGAAGGCAGCGCCGATCGCCGACGGGCAGCCGAAGCCCATCGTGCCCAGCCCGCCGGAGGTGACGATCTGTCGCGGGTTCTTCCAGCCGTAGAACTGGGCGGCCCACATCTGGTGCTGGCCGACGCCGGTGCAGACGACCGCGTCGTGGTCGGTCAGCTTGCCCAGCAGTTCGATCACTTCGCCCTGCTTGATGTCGCCGTCCTTCTGGTACGTCAGCGGGTGCTTCTCCTTCCAGTCGGCGATTTTGGCGTGCCACTCGGTCCGCGGCTTGGCCTGGATCAGCGGGAGCATCTTCTCCAGCACGTCCTTGGCGTCGCCGACGACGGGGATGTCGACCTCGATGTTCTTGGAGATGTTCGACGGGTCGATATCGACGTGGATGATCTTGGCGTTGGGCGCGAAGGTCTCCAGCTTGCCGGTGACGCGATCGTCGAAGCGGGCTCCGACGGAGATGAGACAATCGCAGTCCTGGACGGCGTAGTTGGCGTAGGCGGTCCCGTGCATGCCCAGCATCCGCAGGGCAAGCGGACTGGTCTCGTCGAACGCGCCCATGCCCAGCAGCGTGGTAGTCGTGGGGATCTGCCCCTTCTCGGCCACCGCGCGGAGTTCGGCCGAAGCGCCGGAGAGAATGACGCCCCCGCCGACGTAGAGGACAGGCCTTTCCGAGGCGTTGATCGCATCGGCGGCCGCCTGGATCTGCCGGTCGTGGCCGGTCATCATCGGCTTGTAGCCCGGCAGGCGCGGCTCGAGGTCAGGCTCTTCGGTCAGCTTGTCGACGGTGATATCGACGGGGATATCGACCAGGACCGGCCCCGGGCGTCCGGAGTTGGCGATGTAGAAGGCCTCGTTGACGGCCCGGCCGAGGTCCTTGACGTCCTTGACCATGAAGCAGTGCTTGGTGACGGGCCTGGCGCAGCCGACGGTGTCAGCCTCCTGGAAGGCGTCGTTGCCGATCAGCCAGCTCTTGACCTGTCCGGTGAAGGCGACAACGGGGATCGAATCCATGTGCGCCGTCAGCAGGCCGGTGACCAGGTTGGTCGCCCCGGGCCCGGAGGTCGCGAGGATCACGCCGGTCTTGCCCGTCGAGCGGGCGTAGCCGTCGGCCATGTGCGCGGCGCCCTGTTCGTGGCGGGTCAGGACGAATTTGATGTCCGAGTCGTAGAGCTGGTCGAAGATCGGCAGCACGGCCCCTCCGGGGTAGCCGAACATGACTTCCACGCCCTGGCGTTTGAGCATTTCGTGGAAGACCTGCGCTCCGGTACATCCGACGAGGCTTTTGGTCTGTTCTTGTGTTTGTCCCATTTGATATTCCTCAGGCGGTTATGGATTCAAGGATCCTATAACGGATCACGTGTCAGGATACAACCTTTGCCGGATCGGGATCTTGTCTGCAACAGGCCAGTTCAGATCGCCGGCGGGGGAGAAGCGGAGGTGGGCCACTCTGCGGAACTGCAGCAGCGGCCTAGAGTACAGTGACTACGCGCAGCGCGGGCAGAGAGACGACCCGTCGGCCTGTCGGGCCGACTGAGAGGCAGTCAAGTTGTCTGCTGGCGTGGTTCATTGTGGTGCATCCTAGCCGCACCGGGCGGGCAAGTCAAGCAGGGTCCGGGCGGTTTCTTTATTTTCGGCCCGGGCGAAACGAAACTGCAGCGAAATCCGACTTGATTGCCCGACAACCTGTGATACAATACGCGGCTCACGATCAGCTGAAAACAGCCAGAACTGTCTATATAAGGATCGAAACGATGAAGGCCAAGATTCATCCGGACTACAAAGAGGTCAACGTCCGCTGTGCGTGCGGCGCCGAGTGGAAGCTCGGCTCGACCAGCGGCCAGGACATCCAGACGGACATCTGCTCGTCCTGCCACCCGTTCTACACCGGGCGCCAGAAGCTGCTCGACGCAGCGGGCCGGGTCGAGAAATTCAACAAGAAATTCGGCGGAGACTACTTCAAAAGCCGCAAGAAGTAGCTGCAGATACACGAAAAGCGCCGATCGGCCGCTGGCGTCTCACCGGTTCCTCCGGTACAGACGCCGGCGGGTTTTCGGCGCTTTTTCTATGCCCCCACCGAACCGGTCCCTCTGAATCCTCCCGACGAAAGCCCCAGCCATGGCTGATAACGACACCCTCATCGCCAAGCTCAACCAGCTCGACCAGCGCCACCAGGAGCTGACCGACAAGATGAACGACCCGGAAATCGCCTCCGATGGCACGAAGGTCATCTCCATCGCCAAGGAGCTGGCCCGGCTGGGGCGGATCGTCGAGCCCTATCGCCAGTACAGGGCCCTCCAGACCGAGCTGGAAGGGGCCCAGGAACTGCTGGACGACCCTGCCACCGGCGGAGAGATGCGCGAGCTGGCGGAGCTGGAAGTCGACGAACTGGCCGGAAAGGTCGAAGAGGCGATGGACGAGGTCAAGGGCCTGCTGGTGATGAGCGACGATACCGCCATCGGCTCGGTGGTCCTGGAGATCCGGGCGGGGACCGGCGGAGACGAGGCCGCCCTCTTCTGCGGCGACCTGCTGGGGATGTACACCCGATACGCCGACATCAACGGCTGGAAGCACGAGATTCTCTCGGGCAGCCCGACCGAGATGGGGGGGTTCCGCGAGGTGCTTCTCAATGTCCGCGGGCAGGATGTCTGGGCACGCCTGGGCTACGAGGGCGGCGGGCACCGCGTCCAGCGCGTCCCGAAAACCGAGTCGCAGGGGCGGATTCACACCTCGGCTGCCACCGTGGCGGTCATGCCCGAGCCCGAAGAGATCGACATCGAGATCAACTGGGACAACGACGTGGTCGAGCACACCTCCCGCGCCTCCGGCCCCGGCGGGCAGAGCGTCAACAAGGTCGAGTCGGCGATCAAGCTGGAGCACATCGAGACGGGCATTACCGTTTCGATGCGGGACGAAAAGTCACAGCACAAGAACCGCGCCAAGGCCCGTCGTATTCTCACGGCCCGTCTGTACGAACACTTCCGCCAGCAGCAGCTGGCCAAGGAGGCCGCCGCCCGCAAGGAGATGATCGGCTCGGGCGATCGGTCCCAGCGCGTGCGGACCTACAACTTCCCCCAGAACCGCTGCACCGACCACCGTCTCAAGGGCGAGGGGGCTGAGGGGGCCAACTACAACCTCGAATCGATCATGGCAGGCCATCTGGACGAACTGATCGAGGCCCTGATCGCCCGCGACAAGGCCCAGCGCCTGGCGAACCTGTCACTCTGACCGCACCGGCCGCCCGGGCCTAGCGATACTCCGGCAGGATATCGGCATGGGCGGCGAGGCAGGCATCGATGGCTGCGATCCCGGCCGGCTTGTCGACGATCGTCGGGTCCAGCTGCACCGCCTGGTGGACCAGCTGCCTGTCCTGCTGGATCGCCGCCTGAACGATGGTGTCCGTCACTGCCGCGACGGAGCGGCAGTACTCCAGCGGCGTTTCGGGCAGGGTGATTGTCTCGGCTTTCGGCCCGGCGGCATCGACGATCACCGGCGTTTCGACGAAGATGTTTTCGGGCAGTTGCGGCATCTGGCCGGTGTTCATCAGGTTCAGCCGTTCGAAGTGCGCGGGCTGATCCCGGACCATCGCGGCGATCATGTCCACGGGCTTTTCCCAGCTGCCGCCGCGCATGAGCGTTTCGGTCGGCGCATCCCCCTCGGCGATGGCCTGGAGCAGTTCGATCCGCTTCTGGCGCGCGTCGGTCCCGCCGTGCCAGGTCGTCTCCCGCGACAGTTCGGGCCTCATCGGGGGCAGGAAGTCCTGGGTGTGATGGTCGTTGGGGACCAGGAGATAGCCGGCCTGTTTCGAGATCGCGTCGCTGATCGGCTGGCCCGTCGAGCCCCCATTGGCCAGGCGGTCGCGGACTTCTGCAAGCATATCGGCGCCGGTGGCCCGGTCTTTCAGTTCGATCACCCAGGCGAAGTGGTTCAGCCCGGCGGTTTTCATCTGCCACCGCTGCCGGGCCTGCGGGTAGGGGTGGTCGATGTGTTCGCCCTCGAAGAGGTGCCACAACATCGTCCAGGCCTCGTCGGCGGCAGAGCAGAAGCCCACCGTCGGCACGCCCTTCAGGGCCACTGCCTGGCAGATGCGGGGCATGGGGTTGGCTGCGTCGATCAGCTGCGCCCCCGGCGCCAGTTCGAGCATGTCGTCGGCCAGGCCCTGGTAGAAGGCGATCTGCCGCAGGGAGTAGCTGATCCCGACGATCCCGCCGAATTCGGTGATGATGTGCTCGCCCAGGTGCTTGCGGATGATCTGCTGGTCGGTCTGCAGGCGGGAGGCCATCTGCGGGGCAGCCGCAGAGAGGACGAAATCCGCCCCGGCGATCGCCTCGCGCCGGTCGCGGTGGCCGGTGATTTCGACCTTCACCCCGGCCTCGTCTGCGATCCGCCGGGCTGCGCCGACCAGCGGCCCGAGCGTGCGGGTATCGACATCCATCAGCGCCAGCTGGGCGCCGTCCAGGCGGTGCTCCAGCAGGACGCCCTGGATCACCCCGGGCCCGAAGACGTAGCTGCCGGCCCCGATCAGTGCGATTCTCACATCGGCCATGGTGTTCTGGTCTCGTTTCTCGCTTGCCCCGTGGCGTGCTACTGTCCTACACCCGCGGGTCGCTGTTGGCAAGGCCCCGCCGGCTGCCGGATTGACAACCCCGACCCGCAGGTGCCAGAATGGCAGGCGCGTTCATCCGCAAGAGAATGTTAAACAATGGGTTACGCATATGGCACGCGTGTTGCAACCTATTCTTCCGAGGTGAACTATGCGAATGGATAAACTGACAGTCAAGGCCCAGGAGGCCCTGGCCGCGGCGCAAGGCTCGGCCATGGAGTCCGGCCACGCCAATATCACGGGACTCCACCTGCTCGGCGCGATGCTCGAGCAGGAGGGGTCGTTGACGGCCACGATTCTGGAGAAGGTTGGCCTGCCGCGCGAGCGAATCCTGCCGATCGTCCAGTCGGAACTGAATCGCCTGCCCAGCCAGTCCGGCTCGCAGGCCGGTCATGCCGCCGACAACAAGCTCAACCAGGCCCTCTTCCGGGCAGAGAAGGAAGCCAAGGATCTCGGCGATGAGTACATCTCCGTCGAGCACCTGCTGCTGGGTCTGGCCGACGAGTCCGGGCCGGCCAGGGAGGTCCTGACCACCCTCGGGGCGACCTGCAAAGACATCCGCAAGGCGATGAAGGACATCCGCGGCTCGGCCCGGGTGACCGACGCCAACGCCGAGGAGAAGTACCAGGCCCTGAGCAAGTACGGCCGCGACCTGTGCGACATGGCCCGTGAAGGCAAACTGGATCCCGTCATCGGGCGCGACGAGGAAATCCGCCGTTGCATGCAGGTCCTCTCCCGCAGGACCAAGAACAACCCCGTGCTGATCGGCCAGCCCGGTGTGGGCAAGACCGCCATCGTCGAGGGCATGGCCCAGCGGATCGTCGACGGGGACGTTCCGGCCGGCCTGACCGGCAAGACTGTCTACGCCCTGGACATGGGCGCCCTGCTGGCCGGGGCAAAATTCCGCGGCGAATTCGAAGACCGCCTCAAGGCCGTGCTCAAGGAAGTTATCGAGTCCGACGGGCGGATCATCCTCTTTATCGACGAGCTGCACACGGTCGTCGGGGCCGGGGCCGCCGAAGGCGCCATCTCGGCGGGCAACCTCATCAAACCCGCCCTGGCACGAGGCGAACTCCGCTGCATCGGCGCCACCACCCTCGATGAATACCGAAAGCACATCGAGAAGGACGCCGCCCTGGAGCGACGATTCCAGCCGGTGATGGTCCACGAGCCGACCGTCGAGGACACCATCGCGATACTCCGCGGTCTCAAGCCCCGCTACGACGCCCACCACGGCGTGCGCATCCAGGATACCGCCCTCGTCTCGGCCGCGGTGATGAGCAACCGCTACATCGCCGACCGCTTCCTGCCCGACAAGGCCATCGACCTGATCGACGAGGCCGCCTCGCGCCTGCGGATCGAGAACGACTCCATGCCGGCTGAGCTGGACGAGCTGCGCCGGCGCATCATGCAGATGCAGATCGAGCGCGAGGCCCTGCGCAAGGAGTCCGACGAGGCCTCCAAGGCCCGCCTGGAGCAGATCGAGAAGCTCCTGGCCGACCTGCAGGAAGACTTCGACGAGAAGCACGCCCGCTGGGAGTCCGAGACGACAGCGCTGGACGAGATCAAGGACCTTCGCAACGAGATCGAGGCCAAACGCACCCAGCTGGAACAGGCCCAGCGGTCCGGCGACCTGGAAACCGCAGCCCGCATCCAGTACGGCGAGCTGCGTGAGATCGAGAAGAAGATCCACGACGCAGAGGCCCAACTGCAGCGCGTCCAGGCGGCCGGGGCGATGACCAGCGAGGAAGTGACACCCGAGCACATCGCCGAAGTCGTGGCCAAGTGGACACACATCCCGGTTTCCAAGCTCATGGAAACCGAGCGACACAAGCTGATGGAAATGGAAGACCGCCTCCGCCGTCGTGTGGTCGGCCAGGCCGACGCGCTGCGGGCCGTTTCCGACGCCGTCCGGCGCAACCGCGCCGGGCTGGGCGATCCGCGCAGGCCCATCGGCAGCTTCCTGTTCCTCGGGCCCACCGGGGTGGGCAAGACCGAGTTGTGCAAGGCCCTGGCAGAGCTGCTGTTCGACACCGAAGACGCCATGGTGCGTATCGACATGTCGGAGTTCATGGAGCAGCATTCGGTGGCCCGCCTGATCGGCGCCCCGCCCGGCTACGTCGGGTACGAAGAAGGCGGCCGATTGACCGAGGCCGTCCGTCGCCGCCCCTACTGCGTGATCCTCTTCGACGAGGTCGAAAAGGCCCATCGCGACGTGTTCAACGTCCTGCTGCAGGTCCTCGACGACGGTCGCCTGACCGACGGGCAGGGACGCACCGTGGACTTCAAGAACACCATCATCGCGATGACCTCCAACATCGCCAGCCAGTACATCCAGGAGCTGGCCGGCAAGGCCGAGCAGGAATGGGAGATCGAGGCGAAACTCGGTGCTGCCCTGAAGGAAACCTTCCGCCCCGAGTTCCTCAACCGCATCGACGAAACGGTGATCTTCCATTCGCTGAGCAAGGAAGAGCTCCGCGACGTGGTCGACATCCAGTTCGGCCAGTTGGCCCAGCGAGTCGCCGAGCGGAACCTCAGCCTGGAGCTGACCGACGCGGCGGCGGATCTGGTCGCCGAACTGGGCTGGGACCCGAGCTTCGGCGCCCGCCCGATCAAACGCGTCATCCAGCAGAAGATCGAGAACGCCCTGGCCGGGCAGATCCTCTCCGGGCAGATCCCGCCGGAGTCCCACGTGGTCATCGACGCGACCGGCAAGGGCTTCTCCTTCACGGCCGAGCCGCGAGAGGAATCACAGCGGGCGGACGAGCAAGGAATCGTCGAAGGCGAGATCGTCGAGGACTGACGCGCATCGGCGCCACGGAAAGATCAGTCCATCCGAAGCTCTAAGTCCAGGGTTTCCAAACCCTGCGATCAGCGTTGCTAAGAGGTCGACGCGTCCGTTGTTCGTATCAGGCCTGGCCGCGGCCTCGCATCTGCAGGCCGAAGAGCTTGATAAAGCCCGTCGCGTCGGAGGGCGTGTACTCGGCGCCCATGGTGAAGCTGGCCAGGTCGGTCGAGTAGAGGCTGTTGGGGCTGGTCGTCCCGGCCACGGTGGCCCGACCCTTATACAGCTTGACGCGCACCGAGCCGGTGACGTTTCTCTGTGTGGACGTTACGAACGCGTCCAGTGCCTCGCGCAGCGGGCAGAACCACTGGCCGTTGTAGACCATGTTGGCGTACTGCAGGGCGATCTGCTGCTTGTAGTGTGCGGTGTCGCGGTCGAGGGTGATCGACTCCAGCGCGCGGTGGGCCTGGTAGAGGATCGTCCCGCCGGGCGTCTCGTAGGCCCCGCGCGACTTGATGCCTACCAGGCGGTTTTCGACCAGGTCGACCTGTCCGACCGCGTGCTTGCCGCCGAGGGCATTGAGCTTGGCGACCAGTTCGTGGCCTTCCAGGCTCACGCCGTCGATCCCGACCGGGCGTCCCTGTTCGAAGTCGACCTGCACGTAGGCGGGGCTGTCGGGCGCCTGGCTGACCGGGACCGACATGACCCACAGGTCGTCTTTGGGCTCGTTGGCGGGGTCTTCCAGGTCGGCCCCTTCGTGCGAGATGTGCCACAAGTTCCGGTCTCGCGAGTAGATCTTCTTCTTGGTCACCGGGATGGGGATGTCGCGGGCCTTGGCGTATTCCACGGCCGCTTCACGGCTGGTCAGGTCGAACTCGGGGTCCTTCCAAGGCGCGATGATCTTCAGCTCCGGCGCCAGGGCCATGAAGGTCAGCTCGAAGCGGACCTGGTCGTTGCCCTTTCCGGTCGCGCCGTGTCCGACGGCGTCGGCGCCGGTCTGGCGGGCGCAGTCGACCTGTGCCTTGGCGATCAGCGGGCGGGCGATGGACGTGCCCAGCAGGTAGACATCCTCGTAGGTCGCCCCGGCCTGGAGCATCTTGAAGCAGTAGTCCTCGGCGAATTCCTTGCGCAGGTCGGCGACGTAGCACTCGCTGGCGCCCGAGGCCAGGGCCTTTTCTTCTATGCCTTCCAGTTCCCCTTCGCCCTGGCCGACGTCTGCGGCGAAGGCGACCACGTCGCAGTCGTACTTCTCCTTCAGCCAGGGCAGGATGACGCTGGTATCCAGCCCGCCGGAGTAGGCGAGCACGATCTTGTTGATGTTGTCTTTCTTGGCCATGGGTGGCTCCGTAGCAGGCGGGGTGGAAAAGGAGAATTGTACGGCTGGGGGAGGCAAAAGACAATCCCCTCTTGCCCGCCGGTCGTGACGCGGTGGGGGGTTACTGGCCGTCTTCGTCCGGGTTTCGCCTGCCGGTCTGGCCGAGGTTGCGGAAGTACTGCTCGACCTGCTCGCGGTACTCGGGGGAGATATCTTCCAGGCGACTCTGCTGGATGCGGCGGATCTCGTCTTCGCTGAGCTGCTCCGTGCCGGTCAATTCCTGCTTGCCGGACTGGCCCTGCTGGACCTGCTCGCTGCCGTGGATGACGACCTGCCCGGGCTCGGGCTGCCCATCGCCGCGCCGGGCCGACTGGCGGACCTGCTGGAACTGATCGACGTAGCGCTTGACGAAGTTGGTGTACTGCTGGGGGGTCATGTTGAGCTCTTTGAGCAGTTCGGGGTCGACCTGCCCGTCCCGGAGGTTGCGGTCTGCCTCCTGGATGGTCCTGCCGATGGATTCAAGCTTCTCCCGCTGCCCGGCTGGGATGCCCTCGTACGGGTCCACGTCGCCGCGCCGGTCGGAGGAACCGGAATTCGGGTCCCCGCCACTCTGCCCGGACTGGTTGCCCTGGTCGCCACTGGACGTTCCGGCTCCCTGTCCCTGACTTTCGCCCTGCCCCTGGCC
>JBKHDI010000099.1:0-10982 GCA_046541415.1 Phycisphaerae bacterium
CCGGGCATAGCAGTCCGTTTAGAAATGGAACTCGTAGCGAGATCAGACCGGATTGTCGAGCACCAAGGAACGAAAACGCAGGCGAATCGCGAGATTCGCTGAGTTTTTGTGACGCCGGGTCGCAGACAATCCGGGCGATCGCAGCAGAGGTAGCTTTCTAAACGGGCTGCTAGGCCGCGGCACGTGGGAAACATAGGATTCAGCCGGGCAAAAGAGAAATACCCGACCGACAATTCTACGCAAGAATCTGTTGTTTCAGAGCTTAGCTTCTGACCGAGCGGTCAGTCGCTCCGCAGCGTGGTCTTGTCGGACTGGCGGATCAGCTGAAAGAACTCGTTCTCGGCCTCTCCGGGCTCCTTGCCCTTTCGCCGGATGATGCCCAGCTTGCGAATCCAGCGCTCGGGCCTGGAGATGGGGATGCTCTTGAGATAGCCGTCCTCGACCTCGTCGCGAACGGTCGTCTCCGGCAGGATGCTGACCCCCGCGTTGACCTCCACGGCCCGCTTGAGCGTCTCGACGTTGTCGAACTCCAGGGCGATCTCCAGCTTGACCTTGCTGGCCCGGATGATCTTGTCGATGTGCTTTCGGGTGGGAATGTTCGGTTGGAAGGCCACGAAACGACACCCCGCCAGCTGGGCCGGCTGGATCTGCTCCGACTCGGCCAGCTCGTGCTCCGGGGCGCAGACGAAGACGAGTTGCTCGTCGGTCATCGGGATGATGTCCAGGCTCCGGTGACGCTGGGGGTAGGCGACCACCCCCAGATCCATCTCGCCGCGCAGCACAGCCGCGTTGATGTGGTTCCAGTGGGTGTACTCGACGTGCAGATCAATCTCCGGATGGGCGGTGAGAAACTCGCGGATCAGTTCATCGAGAATGTAAAACCCTACGGAATAAATGGTTCCGATCCGAAGCACGCCCCGCTCGGCGTCGTCGGCGGCCCGCATCTCGATCAGCATCCGCTCGAAGCGGCCGGCAATCTCCTTGCCTCCCTTGTAGAAGGCCTCGCCGGCCTCGGTGGGCAGGGCATTGGCCCCGCCGCGGCAGAGCAACTGGGTCGACAACTCGCTTTCCAATGCGGCGACCTGCTGGGAAACCGCCGACTGCGAGACATTGTTCAGCTTGGCCGCCTCGGAAAAACTGCCCGACTCGACCAGGTCACAGAATGTCTTGATCACTTTTACGTTCATCGTGCCCGGGCCTCAAATACAGTAATAGTTGCCCGATTATCATAAGCGTTTTCCCCCGAAGCGGGTCAAGAAAAACCTGCTTTCTACACGGGTTGTCAATCCAGCATCCGGTTTCGGCGTTTGGCCATCACCACCAGCAGCAGGACGATCACGACCGCCCCGGCCGCACCGGCGGCGAGGTACACCGTCATGCCGGGCGAATCTGCCCCGGACGCCTCGCCCTGCCGCCTCGACGGCGGGGCCGGATCGCCCGAAACAACGGGGCCAGCCTGCTTCCGACCGCTTGTCCTGGGTTCGGGCCCCGCCGGGGCCGGGGCGTCCAGACCCGCCGCGGCCAACTGCACCCGCGCCGACCGGGCCTGCGATGAACCCGGCAGAGACTGGGCCACCCACCGCAGCTTCTCCTGCAGCATGCGGATCCGCCGGGTCCAGAGCTCCTGCGTGTCGTAGATCGCCGGGGCCCGCGTCAGACCCAGCGTCAGCTTGGGCGACTCGATGAAATCCGGCAGATTCTTGACGTATGTGCGGACGAACATCGGGTACCGCCCCAAGCCGAAGTCGATCCGGTCGTCGGGCCGGACCTCCTGCCCGGCTATCCACGTGTCCTTGACCGCCGGTTCGGGCTTGTAGAGCAACTGCTGACCGCGCCGACTCTCCAGCTGACAGGCCAGCACGGCTTGGCCATCGCGGCGACCCCCCATCGCCGCGACGACATTGACCTGTCCGCCGGGCAGGTACGCCTCGGTCCCCACGGCCTGCCAACGATACGCCTTGCCGTCGATCCGCACCTCGCTGCCCGGCTGGGGCATCTCGGCCAGTTCCAGCGCCGCCGAGATCCGCTCAGCCGGGATCGATGCGTCCAGCGGGCCCAGCACAACCCAGCCGCGTCCGTTGCCGTCCGGCCGGACCGGAGAGACCGACGCCGGATCGGCCGGATCGAGAGGTTGACCGGACCGTATCTGAATCGCCTCGGGGTGCTCGGGCTTTCGCCCCACCAGGTCCGCGGTAAAGGCAGTGGCGATCTGCTGGTCTTCGAAGCGCTGGCCGTCCGGGTCGGCAGCGCGGATGCAGACCAGGCTGCCGAAGCTGCGCAGGTACATCCGATCGCCCAGAAAGACCGGTGCGCAGCGGGTCTGCGGGATACGATTGACGCTCACCCGCAGCGCCGGGCCCCACAGGCCCGAATGCACCGGCGTGCGCATCCGGAAGTCCGAATCCTGCTGGCCTGCGCGGAGGTCCAGCACGGCCATCTGACCGAACTCCACCGTCCCGCCGAAACCCGGGATCGGGCTGCCCCCGTCGCCGGCGAAGAGGTACCCCCCGGCGATGACCGGGGCGATTGTCGGGTCCGTCGCGTCGCGCAGCAGGGCGCGGGTCCGGCTGATCCGCTCGCCCGTCGCGGCGTCGAAGACCTCCACCTGCGTCCACGGGCAGACGTAGTGCTGCGGGACGTGGGCCGAGTCGATCCGCACGACGTACATCCGCCCGCCGGAAACGACGGGGCCCTTCATCCAGTGCTGCTGGCCCCAGTCGGTGACGGTCTTGGTCTGGCCCCGACCCCACTGGGGGCCAGACCTCCATAGCGACCGTGCGGCCAAGCGGCCGCTTTCATCCAACCAGAGACGCACCGCCTGCTGGCCCGAGATCGCCGCGGTGAAAACCGTATCGCCCACCACGTAGGGCTCGGCCCGCGTGGCGAGAAGATCGAAAATCTTCCGATGCAGCAGCCGCCCCGATTCGGCGTCTACCACCGCCCCATCGCCTGTGATGATGACCGCCCGCTTGTTGTCCCCCGCTGCCAGTTCCATGCTCGCCAGGCCGTTGCCCAGCCCCGCAGCCCGGTCGTGCTGGCTGATCGGCTCGATGGCCGAACCCTTCGCCGTCCAGAGCAGCTTGCCCGTCTCCGCGGCGCGGGCAACCAGTGCGAACGTGTCCTCCGGCTGATCCGACAAGTGCACCTGCGTGATCAGCCGATCGCCCATAAGCAGGGGCGAGCCCATGTTCGGCTGCTTCCAGCCGGCCTGCTGCTCGGTCCATACCACCTGCCCGTCCAGCGAAAGACGCGACGTCGCCCCGTTGCCGAAAACCACGAAGATGCCCCGGTCGTCGACGGCGGGGCGGGCCGAAGCCTGGTACATGCCCACCTCGGCCGGAGACTCCGTCACGACCTTCCCCACCGCCTGCTGCCAGATCTGCTTGCCCGTCCGGGCGTCGATGCAGAGCACGACGTTCGGCTCGGCCGTAAGGTACATCCGTCCGTCGTGGACAACCGGCGTGGCCGTGCCGGGCGGCAGGTCGATGCGCCATTCGACGTTGACGGGCTTTTCCAGGTCCCACGCCACCGGCGGCTGGGCCTGCGGATAGACGCGCGGGCCGTGACCGTTCGAAACAGGCTGGACCTGTCGGTCGGCCCGGGGTGCAGCGGCCGGGTCGGCGGATGCGTAGAGCTCGAAGAAGGTCATCTCGGCCCGGCCTAGCAGGCGGAAGTCGTAGCCGTCCATCCAGTCGACCTGCCCGTAGCGGCGGTTCGAGGCCGGGCTGGAGGCCATCCGTACGAGCACCTCGTTGGCCCCGGCCTGCAGGTCGGCCTGGAAGCAGACGGGGTTGAGCGTATCGAGCTGATGGCCCGAGAGATAGACCAGTCGCCGGTTGACCCAGACGGCCGCCTGCCCCGAGAGGCGCATCGCCAGCCACGTCTTCCGCGCTGCCGGGCTTTGCAGCGTCGAACGGGCGTACCAGACCAGCTCGCGCATCGAGCCGGCCGAGGCGTCGCGGGTTTTCGGGACATAGACGATCGCCCGGTCCTGGCGGGCGTCGAGCCAACGGGCCTGGTCGCGCCGGACGGCGGCCTGGCCGTCCGCCTCGGTGAAGAACCGCTCGCGCTGCCAGTTGACGCCGTCGACGGGAAGGATTTCCGGCGCTACGACCCGGGCGGTCGAGGAGGGCAGGGCGAACGGGCCGAGAACCTGCCAGCCGCCCAGGGCCATCCAGGGCCCGGCTGCCTTGTCCATCGCGTTGCCCTCCACCGGCAGTTGCGCCAGCCCGTAGTATGGCCCGAAGCGCGGATCCTGGACCTGTCCGGGCCCCTCGGCCGGCTGGGGCCTGTTGCCCGGCAACACGCTGCGTGCCTGCCCGACCAGGGCGCTCAGCAGCGCCACAAGCTGGGCCTGGGCCTGCGAGCCCAGCACCGGCTCCGGCGCCACGGTCTGCGTAACTGCGTCGGCCAGGACCAGGCGCGGATCGGCCAGCGCCCGGGCCATCGCGCGGATCTCGCGGTACAGGCGGACAGCCACGACCGCCCGCCCCTGCGGCGATTCCGGAGCAGGCGCGCTGGTGAGAAAGTCCACCTCGGCCAATGCGTCGGCCGGGACCGACTGAACCAGGCCGCTGACCTCCCCGAGCCACTGGCCCTTGGCTCCCTGTGCGACGTAGCTGCCCTGGATCCGACCGGTGATTGTCCGGGCGACCATCGTGTCCTGGCCCGTGCCGAGCAAACCCTTGCCCCCCGCGCCGGTCCGCTGCCAGGCTGACTCGGCCTGGCCGGCAATCAGCCGACCGGCAAACGAAACACGCGGCGGATTGGCCCGCGTGCCTTCGATGATCCGCTCCATATCGCCGGTGTATTCCAGGCCGATGGTCCCGCTGAATCGCCCATCGGCCTCGACGGTGATCGGCTCGGCCTGCCAAGTGTACTCCTGCAGCGACCGCGGCCTACGGGGGGTCGACTGGTAGACCCACTTCTCGCCCTGCCTGCGGTAGGCCAACTGCCAGTCGTCGCGCCCGGTGAACCGCTGCAGCGTGATCACCAGCTCCCGATCGCCGGGCTTGACCTGCAGATCGACCTGGAAGACCTGCAGACCGGCGCTGTCTTGCTCCTGCCCGTTCTCGTCGGCGTCATCGCCGGAGAGATTCACCTTCACAGGCCCGGTGATGCGTCCGTCCTGCCATGTCAACTGGCCGGGATCGAAGGCACCCAGGTCCAGCGCGTCGGGCAGCGGGGTCACGTCGCGCAGCAACCAGCTGCCGTTGCGGCGGCGGAGCAGCAGCTCCATCGCCCCCTTGCCCAAGCCGTTGTCGATCCGCACCAGCACATCCGAGGCCTGTCGTTGCGGGCTGGCCGAGACCTTCTCTCGCAGGCGGGCGTGGATGTCGACCAAGGTCTGGAAATCTTCTTCCGGCCCGGCCTGGGCGGCAGCAGCGGCGGCGACAAGAACCACGACTGCAATCCAGCGAACAGTTGGACGGGGCATTGGAATCTCCGGGAGCTTGGCATAAATTCGACTCAGACCTCCATATAACGCGCCTCAGCCGGTGATGGGTCGAGTTTTTGCAGCCGGAAATGCGGATAATCTGTCCGGGACCCCGGCCCGGTTCGCCTGCCGGGGGCCCCGGGCCTTGCGGCGCTTACGGACCCGGCTGGATCAGCCAGGCGACCTTCTGGCTGTCCGGGCCGCGGAGGATCACGTGCCTGCCCGCAGCAAAGGCGGCCAGGGCCTCATCGGCCAGCAGGGCCCTGCGGTTCTCGCCCCCAGCCGGGACGATCTTCGCCTCACCCGTCAAGTCGGCCTGGATCCAGTACCCGCCGATGCCGACGAACTGCCTGCCCGCGAGGTTCTCCACCCGCACCGAAGTGAGTTCCGAAAGCTTTCCCGCCGCAGCCCGGGCCATCAGCTCGACCGTCCAGTCCGACAGCCTCCCGTCATCCCGGAAGATCGTCTCTACGAATGGCGGCTCGAGGACGGCGGTGACCTTCTGGGGCGAGAGTTCCGCTTGGCCCGAGTCTGACGCGACGAGCATGCCGAGAAGCCCGATAACAACAATCAATCCCCGCAACGAATCCCGGTAGCACTTCATGTTACAGCCCTTTCCGATTTCCGGTCAGTACCCCAGTTCCCTGAACACCGCATCGGATGGATGAATGAATATACAAATGATACCGCGCAGCCTGGCGGGGCAACAGGAGAAATGCAGGCCGCGAAGGGCGCTGGGCTCAGGCCAGCGGATCGGGCAGGATGGGCGTGTCGTCGACGCGCTGCTGCCAACTGCGGATGCGCGAGGCCAGCTCGGCAATGCGGTCGCCGTGGGCCTCGAGGTCGAAGACGTTGGTCAGCTCGTGCGGATCGTCGTTGAGGTTATACAGCTCGTGCTCGTCGCGCCAGGGCGAGGCGTTGAGCTTCCAGCCGTCGGGGCTGACGATCGTGCGGACCGGGTCGGTCACGGCCTGCTCGCCTTCCTCGGCCGGGGCGACCTGCAGCATGGCGGGCGACAGGTTCACCTGCCCGATCGTGTCGCCGAAGCCGTTATTGTGGCCGTTCCACTGGATGAAGACGTCGGAGACCGGCTCGTTCCCAGCCTCCAGATCCGCCTTCCAGCTGCGCCCAGGCAGGGACTGCGGAACATCGGTTCCCATCAACTCCAGCAGCGTAGGGACCAGGTCGATCTGGCTGACGGGGGCGGAGATCCGCCGAGGGTGCTGACCCGGGATCTTGATGATCAGCGGCACGCGGACGGCCTCTTCGAACTGCACGCACTTGGCCAGCAGGCGGTGCGAGCCCATCATGTCGCCGTGGTCGGAGGTGTAGACGATGATGGTGTTGTCGGCCTGGCCGGTCTGGGCCAGCGTCTCCAGGATGCGTCCAAAGTGCGTATCGACCAGGCTGCACTGGCCCCAGTAGCGGGCGATCAGCGTCCGCCAGCCGTCCTCGGACTGCAGGTCGATCCCCTCGAAGCCCCGGTCGAAATACGCCCGGTGGAACATCCGCGTTTTCAGCGGGTTCTCGGATTTGGGCACGTCTTGGAAGTTGGCCGGCAGGTTTACCTCGGCCGGGTCGTACTGTTCGTCCCGACAGGAGGTAAAGGGCATGTGGGGCTCGAAGAAATTGATCGCCAGGCAGAAGGGCTTGTCGCTCCCGGTGCGGGCCTGGAGGTATTCGCAGGCCTTCTCGGCCAGGAAGGCGGGTTTGGAAAACCGTTCGGGCATCTTCGCGGCCATGTGGCGGTCGAAGACGCCATCGTCGTCAGCTTGGTGGCCGTGGGCGATCAGCCAATGGTGGTAGTCGCTGCGGGCGTCCTTGTCGCGGCCCTCGGAGTAGTGGCTGCGGTAGGCATCGTCGATTGAGACCCAGGTTTCGAATCCATGCTGGGCGAAGATTTCGTCGCCGAGGTGCCACTTGCCCATGTACGCGCTGTCGTACATCCCGGCCGGGAGCATCTCGGGCAGACAGTCGGTGTCGTCGTGCAGCGGGATGTTGTTCTCGACGCAGCCGTTCTGGTGGGGCCACAGGCCTGTCATCAAGCTGGATCGCGACGGCGTGCAGACGGGCTGGGTGACGTAGGCCCGCTCGAAGAGGACCGAATCGGCCGCGAGCCTGTCGGTGTGCGGCGTGCGGATCTTCTCGTTGCCGTAACAGCCCAGCGTGTCGAATCGCTGCTCGTCGGTGAATACGAATAACAGGTTCGGGCGGTCCATGCGTGGCCTCCGGTCGGCGGTCACATCTGTTCAAGTGTTTCGATGCCCAGCAGGTTCAGTCCGCACTGGATGACACGTGCGGTAACCAGGCAGAGCATCAGGCGGCTGGTGCGGGTCTGCTCGTCGGCCTTGAGGACGGGGCAGGCCTCGTAGAAGCTCATGAACGCCCCTGCCAGTTCGAACAGGTAGGCGCAGAGGACGTTGGGCATGCAGTCGGAGGCGACGGTTTCGATGATTTCCGGCAGCTGGGCCAGTTTCAGTGCCAGGGCCCGTTCGGCCGGGGCGTCGATATGCACGTCGCCGACGGCGGCGGTTTCCTGGAGCTGGCCCTTGCGGAAGATGCTCCGCACGCGGGCGTAAGCGTACTGCATGTACGGCGCGGTGTTGCCGTCCATCGAGATCATCTTGTCCCAGTTGAAGAGGTAGTCGCTGGTGCGGTTCTGGGAGAGGTCGGCGTATTTTACGGCGCCCGTGCCGACCACGGCGGCCACCTGCCGTCGCTGCCGGGCATCGAGTTCGGGGGATTTTTCGTCGATCAACTCAGCGGCGCGTTTTTCGGCCTCGTCCAGCAGGTCGATGAGCTTGAGCGTCCCACCGGTGCGCGTGGCGAAGGGTTTTCCGTCGGGGCCCATCATCGTACCGAACGGGATGTGTTCCAGCGAGACGGCCTGTCCGACGAAGCCGGCCTTGCGGGCCACGGCGAAGACCTGCGCGAAGTGCAGGGCCTGGCGGGAGTCGGTGACGTAGAGGATGCGCTTTGCCCCGAGGTGTCGGGCCCGGTATCTCATGGCGGCCAGATCGGTCGTCGCGTAGAGATACCCGCCGTCGGACTTGCGGACGATCACGGGCAGGGGCTCGTCGTCCTTGCCCTTGAACTCGTCGAGAAAGACGCACTGCGCGCCGTCGGATTCGGTCAGCAGGCCCGCTTCTTCCAGGTCGGCGACGACCTTGGGCAGGTCGCCGTTGTACTGGCTCTCGCCGTAGACGTTCTCGGGGCCAAGGGTGACGTTGAGGCGGTCGTAGACAGCCTGACAATGCGACAGCGAGGTCGAGACAAACCGCTGCCAGAGGGCGAGGTAATGCTCGTTGCCCCCCTGGAGTTCGACGACGGCCTTGCGGGACGCGTCGGCGAATTCCGGGTCCTGGTCGAATTTTGCCTTGGCCTGGCGGTAGAAGGCTTCCAGGTCGGCGAGTTTCTCGGTCACGTCGACCTGGTCGCCGACAGAGAGCGTGTCCATGTAGGCCAGGAGCATCCCGAACTGCGTGCCCCAGTCGCCGACGTGGTTCTGTCGGATGACGGTGTGGCCGACGAATTCCAGCACGCGGGCCATCGCGTCGCCGATGATACTGCTTCGCAGGTGGCCGACATGCATCTCCTTGGCCAGGTTCGGGCTGGAGTAGTCGACCACGATGATCTGCGGCGTCGCTGCCGGCGCCACGCCGAGTTTCGGATCGGACAGGGCCTTGCGGATCTGCGATTCGAGCATCTCGGCCGACAGGGTGATGTTGATGAACCCGGGCCCGGCGATTTCGACCTTCTCGGCTACGTCGGACAGGTCGACGGCATCGATGACCTGCTGGGCGAGCTGGCGGGGGTTGGTCTTCAGCGCCTTGGCCGCGGCCATGCAGCCGTTGGCCTGGTAGTCGCCGAACTCGGGGCGGGCGGAGGGTTTGACCAAGGCGGGGGCGTTTTCGTCGGCCCCGGCGGCTCGGAGGCCTGCGGCCAGTCGCTGCTCGATCATGCTGCGGAGGTTCATCGGGGTTCTTTCCGGCAGGTGGTATCGGCCCGTCAGGCCTGGATGTCAGCTCGTCTCGTCGGATGCCTGTCCGTCGATCCAGTCGATGCGAGGCGCGTCGCCCCAGATCAATTCCAGATCGTAGTAGTGTCGATGGTCGCTGTCAAAGAGATGGATCACCGTGTCGACGAAGTCCTGGACGATCCACTCGGCCGAGTCGGTCCCGGCCATCTGCCAGAGCTTGTGGCCCTGTTTTTTGCCGAGTTCTTTGATCTGCTCGGCCACGGCACGCATCTGCCGGCCGGAGGTGCCGGTAGCGATGACGAAATAATCGGTGATCGGGCTGACGCCGCGGAGGTCCAGTACGAGGATTTCCTCGCAGTGGTTCTCCTGACAGCACCGTGCGGCGGCGATGGCGAAGGCCACTGCTTCTGCCTGCTGCCGGGGATCCCTGGGCTTGGCCTTGGACTTGGAGTGTGAGTTTGCGGGTTTCTTGGCCACGTGTGGTTCCGGTAAATGGCAAACGGGCGGCGGGCGTCAGGGGCCCGCCGCCCGCAGGTTGTCAGGTTAGTATATCAGCCGCCCAGGCTCTTGAGCATGTCGGAGATATACGGGGCGTACTTGACGATCACGCCGGCGAAGACCACCGAGACCATACTCATCAGCTTGATGAGGATGTTCAGCGATGGACCGGAGGTGTCCTTGAACGGGTCACCCACGGTGTCACCGGTGACGCTGGCCTTGTGGGCATCGCTGCCCTTTCCGCCATGTGCGCCGGTTTCGATGTACTTCTTGGCGTTGTCCCAGGCCCCGCCGGCGTTGGCCATGAAGACCGCCATGGCGAAACCACAAGCCAGTCCGCCTGCCAGCAGGCCGAGCACGCCGCCGACGTCGAGGAGCAAGCCTACGAGGATCGGGACCACAAGTGCCAGAAGCGAAGGAATGATCATTTCTTTCTGGGCCCCGGCGGTGGAGATCTCCACACAGCGGGCATAGTCAGGCTGGCCCGTGCCTTCCATGATGCCGGGGATCTCCCGGAACTGGCGCCGGACCTCGCGGACCATCGCCATGGCCGCCCGTCCGACCGCCTGCATGGTCATCGCGCTGAACAGGAAAACCAGCAGGACTCCGGCGAAGATCCCGCAGAGCACCTGCGGGTTGATCAACGTGACCTTGAAGAAGTCCATGAACTGCTCCAGCGAAGCCTTCCTGGCCGAGACCAACGGAATCCTCTTGCCGTTCTTGGCAAGGCGACTGACGTTGAATTCATCCGCCTCGCCGAGTACGTAACCCTCGACCGGCTGTCCCGGTTCAATATCTTCGGGGACCTTGGCCAGGGCCATAAAGGCGCTGAACGACTCCTCACCGGTACCTTCGGAGGTCTTGACGGCAAACTTGCGGTGGCCCTGGTAGACGACCTGTCCGATTCCGGCTTCGGGCGTTTCGGCCGCTTCGGGCAGAACCTGGGCGACGGTCACGCTGGCCTCGCGGTTCAGACCGCTTCGAACCTGCTCGACATAGGCAGCCAGCAGAGCCAGGGCCGTCAGGGCCGCCGAACCGATGGCAAAGCCCTTGCCCACGGCCGCGGTG
>JBKHDI010000100.1:0-10930 GCA_046541415.1 Phycisphaerae bacterium
CCGTAGCTGGTGCGGAAGTGCAGCCGCCCGAGCAGTTCGACCAGCTTGTGGTGCAGGCCGCGGATATTGGCGTCGATGGTCGCCTGCTTGCCCGCCTCGAGCATTTCCTTGTCGACTTCTTTCTGCGTTGCGGCGACGACTTCCTCGATGCGGGTCGGGTGGATGCGTCCGTCCTGGATGAGCTTGTTCAAGGCTCGCTTGGCCGTTTCGCGCCGGACGGGGTCGAAGCCGGAGACCACGACCACGCCGGGGGTGTCGTCGACGATGACGTCCACGCCGGTGGCCTTTTCGAAGGCCCGGATGTTCCTGCCCTCTCGGCCTATGACGCGGCCCTTCATGTCATCCGAGGGGATGTCCACGGTCGACACGGTCGAGTCGTAGGTATGGTCGGAGGCGTAGCGTTGGATGGCATTGACGATGATCTCGCGGGCCTCGGTTTCAGCCTGTTCGCGGGCCTCGTCGAGGCGGTGCTGGACCAGCACGGCCGTCTCGTGCTCCATTTCCTTCTCGACGCGCTGCAGGACCAGTTCGCGGGCCTGTTCGGGCGACAGCTGGCTGACGTGGAACAACTGACGTTTTTGTTGTTCGAGGACCTGCGTGATTTCCCGGTCCTTGGCGGCCAGGGCCTTTTCACGTTCGCTGTTGGCATTTTCGGCCACGGCGAGCTGGCGTTCTTTGGAGTTGATGGTTTCGAGTTTGGAGTCGAGCAGATCTTCGCGTTTGGTGAGGCGACGTTCTTCTTCGCGGAGTTCCTTGCGTGTATCTTCGGTTTCAGCGTCGAATTGCTGGCGTCGTTCCAGCAGTTCGCTCTTGGCCTGGGCCTGGGCCTCGGCGACGATCTTGGCGGCCTCGGCTTCGGCGGTGGCCCGTGCGGCGTTGAACTCCTTTTCGAGTACTTCGCGTCGCGAGCGTTCGATGAGGATCTTGACGCCGAATCCGATCAGGAACCCGATCGCCGTGCCGGCCAGGCCGATCACCATGGCCAGGGCGGGATCGATCTGGGCCAGCGGTAGGCAAGTGGACATGTCCCGGTCCTTCCTGCGTGGGCGGAGCAGAGCGCCACAGGGGCAAGCAGGCGGGCGCAGCGGGATCAGCCCGGGCGAGATTCTCCCTTCAAGAGGCGACGGCGGCGTCGCGTCATCGATCAGCCGGGATCAGACCGCGGAAACAGCCGATCAGACCCCCTGCCGGGACCCAAGGCAGAAACCGCCCCTTGCCGGCATGGAATCCGGGGGACAGTTTGAGGATAGCCCGGTGATAAGTCGTTTGCTGATCGTACGCTGCATCTGTTCTACCGGCCGGGGCCTCGGGGCCCTGGCGTCGCTGATCTTCAGGTCGAATCTATAGCCCAATCGGGCCTCGCGTCTGCAACTGGAAGGTCGCAGGCGCGAATGATCGACGTTCCGGAACCTGCCTGGTCTTTTGCCAGTTCCCGCATGGGCGGGCGCCGGGCAGACCCCAGCGTCCAGCCGGAATGCGTTCCTGCCGGACGCCGAACGTCGCTTCGCCGACGGCCTGCTTGTCTGCATGCTCAGCCGTCACGTATGGTAAAGCTTGCAGCCTCGGGACGAACCTGTTCCGTCCGGGCCGCACAAAGCGCTGAGCGGGATGATAGCCCACCGGCCGAGCGGGGGTCAAGCAGAAAGGCCAATACCGTCAAACCGGGCAGATGCGGCTATTTGTAGAAATCGGCGTTTTTTTCGATGAATTCCTGCTTATCGGCCGGCAGGTCGGAATCGGGGAAAATCGCATCCACGGGACATTCCGGGGCGCAGGCGCCGCAGTCGATGCATTCATCCGGGTTGATGTAGAGCATCGAGACGTCATCGAGCTTCTCCTCGCCCTCTGCCGGGTGGATGCAGGTGACGGGACAGACGTTGGCGCAGTTCATGCACTTGATGCAGGCGTCGGTGATGACATGGGGCATGGAGTTCTCCTTATCGGGGCCGAAGGGGAAACAGGATCTTCGCGTGGCTGTATTGTAACCGCCTGAGGGGGGCTGGGGAAAGATTTCCGAACCCGATGAGCAACGCGAAGCTTGCATGGACCCGGCGCCGGAGGCGATACTCACCGGACGCCAGAGAGTTACCAGGAGTCGCCGTTATGGATCCAGTCAGCCCGTCCCCCCCCCGCAGTGGTCGCTCGTCGGCCGGCAGTGCGGAGATCTTCTGCCTGGTTTTGCTGGTGCTGCTGGCATTGTCGCTCCTGCCGGCCTGGCCGCTGCACAGCTCGCGGCTGCTGGGAACCATGGCGATGGATGATGATGGTCCGCCCCCGGCAGCGGACACGGTGGCCTACGTGGCCCAGTTGACCGAATCGATGGTCTCCTGGCTGTTGCCGATTTCACTGGGGCTGCTGCTGACGATTCGAGCCCGGACGCTGGATCTGAGCGTCTGGGCGATGGCCGGCGCCGCTGCGCTGGTTGCGGCCCGGCTGACGGATATGGGCCTGGCGCCCGAAGCGGCAGGAGCTTTTGCCCTGCTGGCCGGGGCTGGGGGGGGATTGATACACGGCCTGGCTGTATCGCTGCTGCGCCTGCCGGGCTGGCTGGTCACGCTGGCCTCGGCGATCGGCCTGACGTTCCTGGCCCCGCTGCTGGCCCCGGCGGGAGTGACCGGCGGGTTCGACACCCGGGCCGGTGCGATGTTCAGCGACGTCCTATTCGACCACCCGGCCTTTCGGGGCCTGGGGCTGATGGCTGTCTACCCCGAACCGAGACAGCGGGCGATGCTGGTTGCGGGCCTGGCCTACGTGCTGGTGATGGTCGCCCTGCTGGCTGTCTCGATGTCGGGGCACCGGATCGAGTCGCCGCGCCGGCGGAAGCTGGTAGTCTTCTGCGTTTCCGGCGGCCTGGCTGCGGCTGGCGGTCTGGCGCGTACGATCGAGACGGGTCGGGCGGTGGTCTTCACCCGCCCGGTCGGGGACCTGCGGGTCGTCGCGGCGGTGGTTCTGGCTGGTGTGCTGCTGCTTCGGGGTCCGGGGCGGACGATGCTGGCCGCCCTGGCCCTGCCGCTGAGCCTGCTGGTCGCGACGGTCTGGATGGTCCGCGTCTGGTGGCTGCCGTTGGCGGGCTTCGAGGCCCAGCTGCTGCTGTTGGGGGGCCTGGTTGCGATGCTGCACGGCGCATGGGCTTTGGGCGCTTTCGGCGCCGGCTGGTGGCGCCTGGCAGCGGGGGCTGCGGCCCTGCCGGGCCTGTTGGCCTTGGCGGGGCTGGTCGCCTCTGTCCATGTCGATCGGGTGGAGGTCATCGACGCGCTGTACACCATCGCAGCGACAGGGGCTGGGCTCTCAGCGGTATCGCTGGTCGTGCTGGGCGTGTTGGCCTGGCGGCGCCGGCGCAGGGCTTCGGGCGCCGATGCAGCTGGCTGATTCTCAGGTGGCCCGGTGGTCGCGGGTTTACTCGGCAGCGCCGATCAGGACGTTCCTGACCATCTGGTAGGCCGACTCGGGGGTGTAACCGTCTGTCTCGTACAGCTGGGTTCCCAGCATGCCCACCGTCAGGTCGTACTGCGAGAGCAGGATCCGGGGCGAACTGCCCAGGGCGCCGCGGACGGCCATCAGCCTGGGCTGATTCGATCGGCCCATGATGTTCTGGCGATACTCGACGGTCTTGATCTCCTTGCCGGGCAGATGGAATACCGACGACGAGGCGGGCAGGGACTGGATGTTGAACAGCCCGAACTTGCCCTGGCTGGCCTTGAGCACATCCTGGTAGAACTGGTTATCCGAACCGACGGCATCGATGAGGACGGTCCCGCCATTGTCGGTGAAGGCTTTCAGCGCGTTGAGTTCTTCGGCGTTGGCGACAAAGTCTCCCGTTCCCGAAAGAAAGGCGACTTTGGCGTTGGACTTGCCCAGTTCGGCCAGTTCGACCGGCTCGGCGATCTGCAGCTGGATCTGCTCGCGGTTGGCCATCAGCCGCGCCTGGCGGGCCAGGGCCATCGGCTCGGGGTTCCAGTTGCCCGCGTGCTTGACGCGCACGACGGGGATGGTCTTCTCGACCCGCGTTTCCTCGTCTCTGGGCCAGAGCGAGACGCCGCGGCTTCGCAGGTACGTGCCCCCCGAGATGTACAGATACACGTTGAAGGCCACCTCGTAGGCGTTGTGGGGGTTGCGCAGCTGGCGCGTCTGCCAGTGCATCCCCAGGTCGACGTCTGTGTGCAGGGCGAAGGGCCTGACACCGTTGGTCAGTTCCTTAAACGGCGGCCTGCCTGCCAACTGGTGATGGCTGGTGTAGATCGGGTGATCCGGGCTGCAATCCTGCAGTTCGTACTGGGGGAACATCTTGGCGTAGACGCGTTTCATCTCTTCGGAGAACGCCCGGCCGGGGCCTTCCTGCATGCTGAGAATCGTCCCGCCTTCCAGAACGTACCGGCGGAGCAGGGAGACCTGCTCGTCGGTGAACTTGGGCTTCTGGGCTCCGGAGATGTAGAGGATCGGCGCGTCGTGCCACTGCTCGACTTCGACATCCAGGTTGATGATCTGCCAGTTGACCTGCTGTTCCAGGCGTTCCGACAGCCAGCGAGTCAGGTACGCCAGGTCGCGGGGGCGGTTGTTCCAGTCGCCATCGAACTGCAGTTTGTTGAACAGCACGGGGTTCTGCCCGCGGACCAGAAACAGCAGTGCGTAGGCGGTGGCGGTGTAGTCGTTGCCGCTGAAGTTGTTGTCGGTCTTCCACGACCCGTCCTTCTGCTGTTCCTCCAGCAGCAGATTCTTGCCCTGCCTGTACCAGTCTTCCGTGCCGAAATACTTGTATCCGCTGGCCAGGCCCACCCGCTCAATGCCGAACAGGTAGTAGTAAATGCCCTTGTGCTTCATGCGGACCGAACCGGGGAACTCCTTTTCCAGCCAGTCCAGGCCCTTCTGGATTCTCCGAAGTTCCGGCAGCTCGTCACGCCGGCCGACCTGGGCGAAGCTGCGGGCGTAGAGTGCATCCAGACAGACGTACATGCTCGCCAGGCCCGCGGTGACCATGTTCAGATCGCTCTTGGGGCGGTTGCTGGGACTGTAGCCCCAGCCGCCGTCGTCGTTCTGGTCCCTGGCCCAGTGCTCCATGACCTTGCGCCAGTACTGGTTGGGGATCTCGATGTCGCTGGCCCAGGCCGCCCAGACTCCGTACAGGCCGTACTGGGCGTTGGAGTTGTCCCACTTCTTGCGGTTACGGTTGCGGTTGCTGTTGCTGCCTTCCTTCTGATCTCTGACGTAGTAGTCGTATGCGCCGTTTTGCAGGCCGTTGATCAGCAAGCGCGCGTCGCGCTGCAGGGCCCGCTTGAACCGTTCGTCGCGCCCCTCTCGCCACGCGGCGTGCCAGGCGTTGCTGCGCAGGGCCAACTCGTAGGTCATCTCGGTGTCCTGGCTGGAATGCCCCAGCCAGTTCAAGGCCTTGATCATCTGCGAATGGGTCGGCTTGACGCCGGATTCCAGCAGGGCGTAGGTTACCAGGGCAGAGGGGCCGACCGGGTACTCATGCGACCAGAACTTGTCCTTGCCCCAACTGCCGTCGGCCTGCTGGGCCTTGAGCAGGTACTGGACGGCCTTGCCGATCGCCTCTTTGACTTCCGGGTCGCTGATGGTGACCACCCCCGCCGCCGGGCGGAGAGGCAAGCCCAAAAGGCAAGCCGCGAAGAGCAGGATGATGACAGGTCGTGTTATTTTCATCGATACCTCCGGGATCTATTGCTTACCGCCGGCAAACAGTATTACGTTGCGAATCTCGGCCTGTATAGAGGACACGCATAATGGGGAATGGTCAGGTCCGACTGGCAGGGATTGACGGTCCGGCCCGGGCGTGGAGTGTCTCTGTGGCATGGCCCCACTACATCTACAGCGGGCATAGGCGCAGTATAACACATCCCAGAGGAAAAATGGGACTTTTTTCTCCGACTGCCGGCGAGGTAAATCCCTTATTTCACGCGGGATGAAGCCCTCTGTCGCAAATACGCCTCGACGAATTGCTGGATGTCCCCGTCGAGGACCTTGTCGGTGTGCGGACTCTTGAGTTCCGTCCGCTCATCCCGCACCAGCTGGTACGGGTAGAGCACGTAGGAACGGATCTGGCTGCCGAAGGCGATCTCACCCTTCTCGCCGTAAAGCTTGGCCAGTTCGGCATCCCGCTTGGCCTGTTCGTGCTGGTAGAGCTTGGCCGCGAGCATCTTGCGGGCCTCGGCCCGGTTCTTGTGCTGCGACCGCTGGTTCTGACACTGCACGACAATGCCCGTCGGCAGGTGCGTCAGGCGGATGGCGCTGGAGGTCTTGTTGACGTGCTGGCCGCCGGCGCCGCTGGCCCGGTAGGTATCTTCCCGCACGTCGGCGTCCCAGTCGATATCGATTTCCACATCGTCCAGCTCAGGCAGGACGTCGACCGAGGCGAAGCTCGTGTGACGCCGGTTCTGCGAGTCGAACGGACTGACACGCACCAGCCGATGCACGCCCCGCTCGCACGAGAGATAGCCGTACGCCCAGGGCCCGGAGACGTTGAACGTGATCGAGCGGATGCCGGCCTCCTCGCCGTCGGTCCGGTCGACTTCCTCGACACTGTAGCCGCTGATCTCGAAATACCGAAGGTACATCCGCATCAGCATCGCCGCCCAGTCGCAGCTTTCGGTCCCGCCGGCCCCGGCGTGGATCGAGAAATAGCAGCCCTTGGCGTCATGCTTGCCCGAAAGCAGGGCCTTGAGCTCGAGACGCTCAACGTCCTTCTCAATCTGCCAGGCCTGCTTCTGGGCGTCCTTCAGGTCGTCCTGGCTGTCGGCTTCGGCGGCCAGTTCGAACAGGACTCCCGCATCTTCGATCTCTTCCAGCAGGTCGGTAATCGGCGTGACAAACGCTTTTGTCTGCTTGAGTTGGGCTACGGTTTCCTGGGCAGCTTCCTGGTCGTTCCAGAAGCCCGGATCAGCCATCTTGCCTTCCAGGGCTTCCAGGCGCTTCTTGCGTCCTTCGTAGTCAAAGAGAGTCCCGGATCGCGTGAATCCGGGCCCGAAGCGATTCGATCGTCTCTTTGAGAGCTTCCGTCTCAATCATCGTGGGAGTATCTCCAATAAAGGTGAGACCATTCTACGCCATCGGCCCGACCCGGACAAGCCCTTCGCACCGGCATGGGCATCGACCCCGGCGGATCAAGGGCCTTTGGGAATCGGTTGCCAGAGCACGGCCAGGATCCCGCCGAGAAGGCCCAGGATGCCCGCGACGATCCCCCCGGCCCCGGAGACCAGGACGATCAGGGAAAAGACGATCACCCCGGAGGCCCAGGCGATGGCGGTCTTGGGTCGCCAGACCATCAGACCCGCGGCGAGGAGCATCAGCGCCCCGAAGATGGCCCCGAACCAGTTCCAGTAGACCTGCCCGGCGTAGTGGAACACCACATCGTGATGCCACAAGAACCGCCCGTGGCCGTGCATGCGCCCGTGGGCCGGGTGCCAACCCAATGTAAAGACAAGAGATGTGAGGATCAGCCAGCTACCGGCCAGGGCCGTCAGGACAATCCCGCCATAGGGATACTTCGTCAGCGGCTTGTCGCGAAGGGATGCGTCTTGGGAAACATCGGGTTCGGCCATCTTGGCAGCTCCATTCGGAAGTCATTCTCTCCGGTCTGCTGTCGGTCTGAAAGCCCGTGAGAATGGTACCGGCTGGGGCGGCAGGATCCGCGGATTCACCCATCTGGCCGACCGGCCCTGCGGGGGTCGACGCCCCGGCCAGCAGCAGGAACGTCGTTACTGTCAGGATGATCCCGGTCCGTTTTCGCATCGCATCGTCGCCCGTCTGTTGGCCTTCGGCATGTCCCCTGCCCGACCGTCCGTCTGGGTCGATCAGGCAACAGGGGAAATCTACGATACCCAGGCCGTAAAAGCCGTCTGTATGGGGGTTTTTCCCAAAATCTCTCGTCTTGTCATCTGGGGCGCGACAAATCCTTGCTCCCCGGCCGCCGGTTGTGTAAACTAGGCGATTACCGTGCTAGGCGGGGCGTTAGCGGTGCCCTGACTCCTTCGGGACGACCCTCAATCCGCTACAGAGGGGCTGAAGGTCCGGCAAGGGCGTTCCGCATTGGAATTGCCTGTCGTTCTGCGCGGCGTTGAGGGCTGGGCCCTTGGCAACGTGACACCGTGAACCTGGTCAGGTCGGAAACGAAGCAGCCATAAGCGTTAACGTCACGGGTGCCAAGACCCGTCCAGCCTGAGCCGTAGCGACGATGGGCCTCTGGTTCGGCCGTTCGACCCGGACGCACGGTTTTTCTATGCGCCGCGCCGGCGCCGCCGGCCGATCAGCCCCGCCGCCCCTGCCAGCAGAACGCCCAGCCCAGCCGGCTCGGGCATCACCGCCAACGCAGCCCCGCCGCCCGGCGACCAGTTGCCCAGCAGCAGTTCGGTGTCGGCTGAGTTGACCACGCCATCGCCGTTGAGATCTCCCCCGAGATAGCCCGTACCGCTGCTGCCGTAACCAGAGAGCAGGACCGAGGCGTCGGAGAGATCCACGTCGCCGTCCAGGTCCACGTCGCCCAGGTTCAGCAACTCCGCAGCCAGCCCCACCGACAGGTCCTGCTTGACGTTCTGGCTGCCGATGACAATACCGTCGACGCCCCACGCTCCGCCCAGCGCCGGGCCGTAGAACACCAGATCGTATGTCCCCGGCGAGAGCTGAACCTGGAAGCTGCCAGCCGAGAGCGTAGTTGCCGTGGTCAGCAGAGCCCCAGCCTGGGAAATATCCACCAGCACCCCGCCGAGCCCCTCGCCGGGCGAGTAAAACCCGTCGCCGTCGCCGGCTGCGTCGTCAAAGGCCGTCCCCAGCAGCCACGGGGTGTTCGAGAGCCCGAAGCGGCTGCCGAAATCCTGTGTGGTCACCTGCAGACCGACGTCGGTGGCCGGGTCGGTCTCTTCGACGATGCTGATACCCACCTCACGATAGTTCGGGTTCATGATGTTGATCCGGTGGCCCGGCGGGTCCTGAATGCCCGTGGGGCTGGAGCCCCAGTCGATGACGAACCCGGCATGGCCGTAGAGCGGATCCTCGCTGTAGGCGTAGATGTTCTCGGCCAGGGCGTTCCAGCCTGTATAGCCCGCCGCCTCGACCCGCTGGGCCAGTCCCGGCTCCCCGGGCAGCTGATGACTCTGGTCGTCCTGGGCGATCATCTGCAGGTTGTGGCCGTAGGCTGCGTCGTACAGCTCCGGCGACCAGGCCACCGGGGGGGCCGGGACCAGCTGGTCCCACTGGTCCTGGAGCACCTGGCCATCGACGTTGAAGAAGTCGATCGCCCGGTCGATGTTGCGATACGGCGACGAGATCGGATCGAGGTTGTCCACCAGCAGCCCCAGCTCCGGCGCCGGGTCCAGCCGCATCCGGTTGGTCAACTCGAGCATGTACTGCTCATCGGCTGAGGGATCAAATCCCTGGGCCCGCACCTGTCCCAGGCCCGCCAGAACAACACAGCACGCCACGGAGAACCTCAACATCGTCATCACAGCTACCTCCACTTGGTCAGCGTTGTACCATCCTAGCAGAGATAGTCCTAAAACGGTGATTTCTACTGCAACGAGGCGCGTTTCTTCCGTCGTCGCAGGGCCATCACAGAGGCGGCGATCAGCAACACGAGCACAGGCCCGCCCGGTGCCGGCGACCGACCCTGGAGAACCACGCTGTGGCCGACCAGTACGTCGTCGGCACCTGTCCTCCAGCAGCGCGTTTGGGCAAGCTGCCTCTGCTGCGATAAGCCCGGCTGCCTCCGCTGTCAGTCTGCCGGGGCGAGCGAATCTCGCAATCGCCCGTTGGCAAGGCCGGGCGAAACCAGTACACTGGGCCGCTGAAAGTTTCCGCCGCACCCCTTGAGAATCCACCATGGCCGGCTATCTCGTCCTCGCCCGAAAATACCGCTCGCAGACATTCGACCAGGTTATCGGCCAGGAGCCGATCTCCCAGACGCTGCAGAACGCGATCAAGAACAATCGCGTCGCCCACGCCTACCTCTTCACGGGTACGCGCGGGGTGGGAAAAACGACCATGGCGCGGATCCTGGCCAAGGCACTGAACTGCCTGTCGTCCGACGAACCGACGCCCGAGCCCTGCAACGAGTGCGAGGCCTGCCGGGCCATCGGCCGCGGGGACGACGTGGATGTCGTCGAGATCGACGGGGCGTCCAACCGCGGCATCGAGGAAATCCGCGAATTGCGGGCCAACGCCATCTTCCGCCCCGCCCGCTGCCGCTGCAAGATCTACTACATCGACGAAGTCCACATGCTGACCAAGGAAGCGTTCAACGCGCTTCTGAAAACCCTCGAAGAGCCCCCCGAGCACGTCAAGTTCATCTTCGCAACCACAGAGGTCGAGAAGGTCCCTGCCACGATCCTCTCGCGCTGCCAGCGGTTCGACTTCCGCAATATCTCGACGCGGAAGATCGCCGACCACCTGGCCGACCTCTGCAGCCGCGAGGGCGTCGATGCCGACGACGAGGCCGTCTTCCGGATCGCCCGGGCCGCCAACGGTTCGATGCGCGACGGGCTGAGCCTGCTGGACCAGCTGCTGGCCGCCACCGACACGATTACCAGCGACGAGGTGATCCACGTTCTGGGCACCGCCCCGGAAGAGCGGACCCTGGCAGTGGCCGACGCGATCGCCGAATCCGCCACGGCCGAGGCCTTGGGCCAGCTGGACGGTCTGCTGCAGTCGGGCGTTACGCTCTCCGCCGTGGCCGGAGGACTGTCCGAGACCTTCCGCAACATGCTCATCGCCAACACCTGCGGGCCGGACAGCGACCTGATCGAACTGCCCGAGACGCAGAAGCAGGCCCTGGCCGTCACGGCCAGGAAGTTCTCCACCCCCGCCCTGGTTCATGCCGTGGCCGTGCTGGACAACCTCACCCGGACCCTCCGCGGTTCGAGCGTCTCCCGCGCCCTGACCGAGGCAGCCGTGGTGCGATTGGCCGAGAGCGAGAAGTTCATCGACC
>JBKHDI010000101.1:0-10880 GCA_046541415.1 Phycisphaerae bacterium
ACGGCGACGACGAAGACGAATACCTCGACGTCCAGGACGAGAACGACGACGACGAGGAGGACCTCGAAGATGACCTCGACGACGAAGACGACTTCGATGACGACTTCGATGACGACGAGGACGATGACGACTTCGATGACGACTTCGATGACGACGAGGACGACGACGAAGAGGATGACGACTTCGATGACGAGGAAGACCAAGACGAAGACGAGGACGTCGAAGGCGACGTAGATGACGAAGACGATTCGTCCGTCGCTGCGGAAAAGACCGAATCGCAAGACCAGAAGGACGACGAGGACAAGTTCGCTACCGGCTTCGACCAGGAGATGCACGAGAAGTACGAGCGGATCAAGCGAGGCCAGCTGCACATGACCGACCTGCAGCAGCTGACCGTCCCTGAACTGCACGCGATGGCCAAGGAAGAGCAGATCCCCGACTACAACTCCCTGCCGCGACAGGAGCTGGTCTTCCAGATCCTGAAAAACCGCATCATGCAGAACGGCCTGATGTACGGCGAGGGCGTCCTGGAGATCCTGCCCGACGGGTTCGGCTTCCTCCGGAGCCCCGACTACGACTACATGCCCAGCCCGGACGATATCTACGTCTCGCCCAGCCAGATCCGGCGCTTCAGCCTCCAGCCCGGGACGATCGTGGCCGGGCAGATCCGTCCGCCGAAGGAATCGGAAAAGTACTTCGCCCTGCTCCGCGTCGAGGCGATCAACTTCGACGCCCCGGACAAGGCGGGCAAGAACATCGAATTCGAGCAGCTGACGCCTACCTTCCCCGAACGGCGCATCCAGCTGGAGACCGACGCCAAGGAACTCAATACCCGGGCGATTACGATGATCACCCCGATCGGCTTCGGCCAGCGCATGCTCATCGTCGCACCCCCGCGGACGGGCAAGACCGTCCTGCTGCAGAAGATCGCCAACGCGATTACCCGCAATCATCCCGATGCCTACGTCATCATCCTGCTGATCGACGAGAGACCCGAGGAAGTCACCGACATGCGGCGAAACACCGCCGCCGAGGTCGTCAGCTCGACTTTCGACGAGCCGGCCACCCGACACCTGCAGATCGCCGAGATGGTCTCAGCCAAGGCCCGCCGCATGGTCGAGTCGGGCAAGGACGTGGTGGTCCTGCTGGACAGCATCACCCGACTGGCCCGGGCCTACAACGCAGAGGCACCCCACACGGGCAAAATCCTCACCGGCGGCATCGATGCCTCTGCCCTGCAGGCGCCGAAGCGTTTCTTCGGATCGGCCCGCGCGGTCGAGGAAGGCGGCTCGCTGACGGTGATCGGCACGGCCCTGATCGAAACCGGCAGCCGGATGGACGAGGTGATCTTCGAAGAGTTCAAGGGCACGGGCAACAGCGAACTGCACCTGGACCGGCGACTGGTCAACCGTCGCATCTGGCCGGCGATCGACATCAGCCGCTCCGGCACGCGACGCGAGGAGCTGCTGCTGGAAGATGGCGAGCTGAAACTCGTCACCCGCCTGCGGAAGATCCTGGCTGAGATGCAGCCGGTCGACGCGATGGAACTGCTGCTGGAACAGCTGAAGAAACACAACTCCAACGCCGAGTTCCTCATGTCCATGGACCTGGGGTAGAAAGCGGAGCGATTGATGAAATACAAAGCCGTGCTGTTTGACCTCGACGGGACCCTACTGGATACCCTCGACGACCTGGCCGACTCGATGAACGCCGTGCTGGAGGCCAACGACCTGGCCGTCCACCCCGTCGACAGCTACCGCCAGTTCGTCGGCGACGGCGTGGTCATGCTCGTCCGTCGGGCCCTCGGCCGGGAGCTGGCCCAGGACGACCAGCTGGTCGAGGAACTCACAGCCCAGATGCGCCAGGAGTATTCCAACCGCTGGGACAACCAATCCCGTCCCTATCCCGGCGTGGCGGAGATGCTCGACGCGCTGGACAGCAAGGGTGTCAAGAAGACGATCCTCTCGAACAAGCCGCACGATTTCACGCAGCTCTGCGTCAGCAAGCTGCTGGGCGACTGGAGCTTCGACGTGATCCTCGGCGTCAACGGGGAAATTCCGCCCAAGCCCGCGGCAGTGGGGGTCCGACACGTGGTCGATCAGCTGGCGATGACGCCGGATGACTTCGTCTATCTCGGCGATACCGACACGGACATGAACACGGCCGTGGCGGCCGGAATGCTCGCCGTCGGGGCCGGCTGGGGCTTCCGCGACCGGGCTGAACTCCTGGGCAACGGCGCAAAGACGGTGATCGATCAGCCCTGCGAGCTGCTGGAGTTCTTCGAGCCCGATTCGGCGATCTGAGCATCTACCGCGGCCCGGATCGCCTCGATGCACCCGGGCCTGGTCCCGCAGCAGCCGCCGATGAAACTGACGCCCAGTTCCAGAAGCTCCGCGGCGTATTCGGCGAACTGTCTGTACCCGGCCGGGTAGTGCAACTGCCCGTCGGGACCGGTCTGGGGCAGGCCCGCGTTGGCCTTGATCCAAACGGGAAGGGGCGTGTTGTCTTTCAGGATGTTCGCCACGGCCACGCCGTCATACAGGCCGGTTCCGCAGTTGGCCCCGACTGCATCGAAGCCCGCTCTCGTCGCGGCCGCTGCCAGGTCGGAGGGCTTGACGCCAAGCTGGGTGTAATAGCGGTCCGAGCCCGCCTCGAAGCTCATGCAGGCAACCACGGGCAGGTCGGTTGCAGCCCGGCAGGCCTGCAGGGCGATCTTGATCTCGTCGGTCTCCTGGAACGTCTCGAGGACCAGCCCGTCGGCCCCGCCCCATTGGAGGGCTTCTGCCTGTTCGTAGAAGGCGTCGTAGATGCGGCTTGTCGGCAGGTTTCCGGCCATCACGACGTACCCGGTCGGCCCGATCGAGCCGAAGACCTTGGCCTTTCCTGCCGCGGCGCGGGCGCTGATTTCGGCGGCCTGTTCTGCCAGCCCAGCCGCCCGCGGGCCCAGGCCCCGGTCCCGCAGGGCCAGGCTGTTGGCCTGGAACGAGTTGGTCAGGATGATGTCGCTGCCGGCGGCGACGAACGATTCAGCCACCCGTCGGACGTGCTCGGGGTGGTCCTGCATCCAGATCTCGGCCGAGGCCCCGACGCCCAGGCCGCGTCGCTGCAGTTCGGTCGCCCACCCGCCGTCGAGGACGCGGGGGGTCCGGGCGTATTGGCGGAAGTTGTCGATCATGGCTGGTTGTCGTCGGATGGGGTTTCGATGATCTGTCGGACCCGGCCGATGCGCCGGCGCAGTTCCGGCTGGTCGGGCCAGATGGCCAGGCTCTTCTCCCAGGCGGCCAGGGCGTTGGGCAGCTGGTCGCTGGCCCGGGCGTCGCGTGCGATGGCGAGGTACACGTCGCCGAGCGACTGGTACTGTCGGGCCCACCAGCGCAGCCTGCCCTGGGCGGCAGCGGCGTGGAGTTGGGCCTGGACCAGGTCCGACGGGTCGGCCAGGAGTACCGGCGGGCGTGCGGCGGCTGTCAGGGCCAGTTCAGCCAGGGGGCGGGCGCCGCTGCCGATCCGGTCGGCCAGTTCGATCACCCGCTGCATGGCGAACAGGGCCCGACCCAGGCTGCCTGCCTGGATGGCGGCGTTGGCGAAGCTCTGCCAGTTCTCGATGCTGTCCGGCTGGATCTGGGCCAGGGCGGCGTACTGGGCCATCGCCTCCCGCGGCTGGTCCTGGTCCATCAGCAGGTCGCCCATCGCAGCCCGGGCGATGGCCAGTTCGGGCGCCTGGGCGATGAGTTCTTCCAGCGCGGTGCGGGCCTCGTCGGTTCGCCCCGCGTGCAGCAGCAGGCCGATCAGGCCCATCTTCGCCGTCGGGTCGTCCGGGTCTCGCAGGATCAACTCTCGATAGACCTGCTCGGCCCGGCTGGTCAGGCCCTGGCGGGCCAGGGCGACGGCCAGGTTGAACCGCGATGCCCGGTCGGAGGGGTTCAGCTCGATGGCGCGGCGGCAGGCGTCGGCGGCCCGTTCGAACTGCCCCGCCGCGGCGAGCAGGGCGGCGTATTGCTGCTGGATCGGCCAGGTCTCGGGGGTCTGTTCCAACTGGGCGGCCAGCAGGGCGATCGCCTCGTCGATCCGTCCCTGGCGGTAGAGTTGGCCCGCCCGGTCGATGGTGATCTTCTCGGCCGAGGGGGCGGCGTCCTGCAACCGCACCAGGCCGTCTCGTAGCACCCGGGCCCAGACCGCCCGGGCACGGAGGATCTCCCGGCCGATGCGTCGCATGACTGCCTCGGTTGCGTTGGCGGCAGGCTGGGGGGCTGCGGGCGGCAGTTTCGGGTCCTGTTGACGGGCCTGCGGGGTCGAGTCGGGCTCGCCAGCGTCCGGCTGGGCCGGCGGGTCTTTACGACAGCCGCCCAGCGCCGCAGCCGCGATCAACAGCAGGATGGTCCATCGCCTGACGGTCATGGCAGAGATTGTAGCAGAATCGTCGGGAAAATCGACATGACAGATTGACCGATTCGCCCGTTTGCAGCTATACTGTCGACTTCCATGAACGGTTTGGCAGACATCATCGAGCAGCCCAACGTCGCTGCGGCCCTGCGCCGCCCGTTGCGGTCCATGCGCGCAGCCAGCTGGCCCGACGCATAAGCCCGATCCTCCCCGTCGATTCGCCGCCGTTTCCCCCCCCCACACCCGCTTTCGATACCAGACCGCCAGTTCGCAGGCAGGTCCCCACCCCAGAGGCACGCATGACCACCCGACAGGATATCCGCAATATCGCCATTATCGCCCACGTCGACCACGGCAAGACATCGCTGGTCGACCAGTTGCTCCGCCAGTGCGGCCAGTTCCGCCAGGCCGAGCTGACCCAGGAGTGCATCCTCGATTCCAACCCGCTGGAGCGGGAGAGGGGCATTACGATCCTGGCCAAGAACTGCGCGATCAACTACACCTCCCGCCAGGGCCACGAGTATCACATCAACATCGTCGATACCCCGGGACACGCCGATTTCTCCGGCGAGGTCGAGCGTGTGCTCAAGATGGCCGACGGCGTGCTGCTGCTGGTCGACGCCTTCGAGGGCGTCATGCCCCAGACCCGCTACGTGCTGAGCAAGGCCCTGGCGATCGGGCTGGAACCGATCGTAGTGGTCAACAAGATGGACCGCCCCGACGCCCGCCCGCACAAGGTGGTCGAGGAGGTCTTCGACCTGCTGGTCGACCTGGGGGCCGACGACCACGCGCTGGATTTCCCCGTCGTCTACGCCTCTGCCCGCGACGGCTGGGCCTGTATGGACCCCGATGTCCTGCCTGTCCAGGGCCAGGGCGACATCCACTGCCTCTTCGATGCGATCGTCGAGCACGTGCCCGTCCCGGATTTCGACGCCGAAGCGCCCCTGCAGGTGTTGATCACCTCGCTGGACTACAGCGACTACGTCGGGCGGATCGGCATCGGGCGGGTCTTCGCCGGCACGCTGCTGGACAAGTCGCAGGTCATGCTCATCGACCGCGAGGGCAAGGTCTCGCCGCGGAAGATCGGCAAGCTGCTCTGCTTCGACGGCCTGGGCAGGCGCGAGGTCGACCGCGTCGATGTGGGCGATCTCTGTGCGGTGGTGGGCATTGAAGATGTCGACATCGGCACGACGCTGGCGGACATGGAAAACCCCGCAGCCCTGCCGGTCCTGGCCGTCGACGAGCCGACGCTGCACATGACTTTCCGGATCAACGACGGGCCCTTCTCCGGGCGGGAGGGCAAGTACGTGACCAACCGCCAGCTGCGCGACCGGCTGCAGCGCGAGCTGCGGTCCAACGTCGCCCTGCAGGTCGAGGACCGCGGCGAGGAGTTCATCGTCTCCGGGCGCGGGCTGCTGCACCTGGGCATCCTGCTGGAGAACATGCGCCGAGAGGGCTACGAGCTCTGCGTAGGCAAGCCGGAGGTGATCTATCACTACGAGGCGGGCAAGCGGCTGGAGCCGCTGGAGCTGCTGGTCATCGACGTGCCCACCGTCTCGGTCGGGGCTGTGATGCAGCTGATGGGCGACCGCAAGGCGGAGGTCCAGAAGATGGAGACGCGCGGCAACCAGACGCACCTGGAGTTCATGGTTCCGGCCCGGGGGTTGATCGGCCTGCGGAACCGTCTGCTGACGGCCACCCAGGGCGAGGCGATCATGCACCACCGGTTCGCCGAGTACGGCCCGTACCGCGGCGAGATGCCCCACCGGTCCAACGGCGTGTTGATTGCCACCGATTCCGGGCCCGTCACCGCCTACGCCGCCGACGGCCTGGCTGACCGGGGCATCATGTTTGTCCAACCCGGCGACGAGGTCTACGAAGGGCAGGTCGTCGGCGAGCACTGCAAGGAAAACGACCTGCCGGTCAACGCCGTCCGCCGCAAGAACCTCACCAACGTCCGCAGTTCGACCAAGGAATCGACCACGGTTCTCAAGGCCCCCCGTAAGATCACGCTCGAGTCGGCCCTGGAGTACATCGACTCCGACGAGCTGGTCGAGCTGACGCCCGAGTCGGTCCGCCTGCGCAAGAGGCACCTCAAGGAGAACGACCGCAAGAGGCAGGCACGCAAGCTGGCCCAGGTCGAGGCGTAGCCAGAAGGCGGGCTTTGGGCCCTTACTCGGCCGGGGCCCGCTGGAGCAGATCCTTGACCGCCTGGGAGAGCTGCTGGGGGGTGAAGGGCTTGGCCAGCAGCTTCTCCGGCAGCGTTCCCTCGCCGTGCTGCAGCACGGTGTCGTGGGCATAGCCGGAGATGAAGAGGATCGGCAGGTCGGGGCGCTTGTCGCGGATTTTCTCGGCCAGGTCCAGCCCGCTGCCGCCGGGCATGACCACGTCGGAGACGACCAGGTCGATCTTGTCGGCGTTGGATTCGAAGTAGCTCAGGGCGGCGGCGACGTCGGCGGCGTTGTGGACCTGGTAGCCGCAGCGGTCCAGGACCTGGGTGACCAGGCGCCGGACGCGTTCCTCGTCTTCGACGATCAGCACCCGTCCGCTGCCTGTCACTGGCGGGTTGGGCAGGACTGCGGTGGGGATCTCTTCTTCGGCTTCGGTTTCGGCGTCGGCCCGGGGCAGGTAGATCCGGAATTCCGTGCCTTCACCGGGCGACGAGTCCAGGTCGACGAACCCGCCGGACTGCGAGACGAAGCCGTACACCATCGCCAGGCCCAGGCCCGTGCCCTGGCCGACCGGCTTGGTGGTGAAGAACGGGTCAAACGCGTGGGCCCGCGTCTCTTCGTCCATTCCCATGCCCGTATCCCGCACGGCCAGCATGACGTGAGGGCCCAGCGCCGCCTCGGGATGGTTCTTGACCATCTCGGCATCGACGGTCATGTCGGCCAGTTCGAGCGTCAGTTCCCCGCCGGTGGGCATGGCGTCGCGTGCGTTGATCGCCAGGTTCATCACCACCTGCTGGAACTGGTTCTGGTCGACGACCACGCGCCCGACCTCGTCGGGGCAGAGAATCGAGAGTTTGATGTCCTCGCCGATCATCCGGGCCAGGGGGTTCTCGATGTCTTTCAGCAGGTCGGGCAGGCGAAGGACTTCCGGGCGGAGCACCTGTCGGCGGCTGAACGTCAGCAGCTGCGATGTCAGACGCGTGGCGCGGCTGGATGCGCGGTGGATCTCCATCAGCGGTTCGACGATGTCGGAGTCTTCGGGCACTTCGCGCATCAGCAGGTCGCAGTAGCCTTCCACGACGGTCATCTGGTTGTTGAAGTCGTGTGCGATCCCGCCGGCCAGGCGCCCGACAGCCTCCATCCGCTGGGCGTGTCGGAGTTGCTCCTCGCTCTCTCGGAGCTGTTCCTCCGCCTGCTTGCGCTGGGTGATGTCCTGGACGCTTTCGATCGCGCCGGTGCGTCGGCCCTCGCTGTCGTAGAGGGGCGAGGCGGTCGCGGCCAGGTGGGCCCCCTGGCCGTTGCGGATCTGGGGCAGGTAGATCTCGGTGTAGACCTGCTGGCCCTGGCGACGGACCACGTCGTAGGCCCGCTCGATTTCTTCGTCCGGGTGGTCGATCAGGTCGATGCTCAGCCTCCTCCGCTTGCCGTAGAAGGGGATGGCGTATTCCTGGTTGTCCTTGCCGACCATGTCCTCCTTCGCGTAGCCGGTCAGCTGCTCCAGCTCGCGGTTCCAGGCCAGGATCCGCCCCTGGTTGTCGATGACGAACGTGGCGTACGGCAGCGAGTCGATGATCGACTCCAGCTGGTCGCGGGTCCCGCGGAGCTGGCGCTCGGCCCGTTTGGTGTCGGTGATGTCCAGCAGGCTGAGGCAGACGCCCTCGACCTGGTCATCATCGCCGGTGACCGGGGCGTAGGTCATCGACAGACACCTCTGGCTGCCCTGCTGTCCGGTAAACTGCCAGTCCCAATCCGACGATTTGCCCCCCAGCGCCGCGGCGAAGTTCTGCAGGTACGATTGTTCCGCCTCCGGGTCGACCGCCAGGACCCCCGCGCCGGGTCGGGCCTTTTCCAGCCGGCCGCCGATCGACGCGACGAAGAGCTCAGCCCGGGCGTTGAAGTCGCGCACGATGCCCTCCCGGTCGATCAGGATCACCCCCTGGACGGAACTGTCGAACAGGGCCCGCAGGTCCGCCTGCGACTGGCGCTGCTTGCGTTCGGCCCGGTTGCGGTCGGTCACGTCGCGGAGGACCATCATGTGCAGGCCCGGGACGAAATTGGCCACCGAGAGGTGCTCGGCCTCGACGGCGGTATCCTGGGCCCCGGGCAGGACGAGTTGGCCTTGCATCTGCCCGGTGCGAAGGAAGGAAAGCCAGTCTCGCTCCAACTGCCTGCCAGTCTGCGGCGAGGTCAGCTGCCAGATCGCCCGGCCGACGATGTCCTCGTACGAGCGACCCATCAACTGGCAGGAGGCGGGGTTGGCCTCGAGGATCTGCCCCTCGTTGTCGATCAGCATGATCGCGTCCAGCGCGTTGGAGAACAGCGCCTCCATCCGCTGCTGGGATTCGAGCATGGCCTCCTCGGCCAGCTTGCGCTGGGTGATGTCCTGGATCTCGGCCAGGACGTGCCTCTCGCCCTCCAGCTCGAAGCTGTCGTAGAAGCACAGGCCGTAGCGGATCTCCCCGAGTTTCGTGCGGAAGGGGAACTCCTCGCCGTAGAGGCGGCGGTTCTTGCCCAGCGTGCTGAGGATGCGGCTGTAGTGGTTCAGGTCGACCCACAGGTCGAGCTGTTCGGTGGTCTGACCGAGCACTTCCTCGCGGCGGTAGCCGATCATCTCCAGGAAACTGTTGTTGACCTCGACAATCTGCCCGTCGCAGATCCGGGTAATGCACAGGCCGATCGGGCTGGTGGTGAAGATCTTCCAGAGTCGCTCTTCGATGCTCTGCAGGGCGCGGCTGCGTTGTGGCGGCCCGTCAGGCCAGGATTGCAGGTCCTCCGGCTGGATCTGGAAGAGGATGTCCCCGCGCGGGGCCCGCATGGACTTGGCGATCAGCACGACCTTCTGCTCGCTGCTGCCGGCCAGGCTGGTGTGCAGGCGGAAGGCGTGCTCCCGCGCCAGGCCGTGGCAGGCCGCACGGATCTCGCTGCGGTGCTGCGGATGGAACAGGTCGGAGACCGTGTCCGGAACCAACTGGCCGAAATCCAGGTCCAGCATCTTCCGCGCCGCCGGATTGGCCAGCAGGATCCTTCCGGCCTGATCGCAATGGAGCAGGGCGATCTCGGTCAGGTCGAAGATTTCTCTAAAATCCGTATTACCCATACGTTTCCAGGCAGTTGTGCTGTAGCGGTTGCGTCCCCGTTGCCCTTTGGAGGACACCCACCTGCCAACTGGATCGGCCTTCATCTACTACAAAATAGGCCGATCTTTCGCACAATTCAACACCTTCTTGACCTGTCCCCGGCGCGCGGAGAAAATCCCTCCCCTGTCGCCAGCTGCCAGGCTCTCGCCTACCCGAGGTCCGGGCCGATGCCTGAGCAGATCGCGATCCTGGGGGCTGACCATGATGAAACGTTGCAGGATATGTGTAACCCCGCCCTGTGGAGCATCGAGACCGACGGAGTGCGGGGGGGGCGCAGAAAGCAGGGCGTCCGACTTGGCCGGACGCCCTGGAAAACGGGGCAGGCCAGGAGCCCTCAGTTCCGGCTTTCGGCCTCGGCCTGTTTGCGGCGCCGCTCGATGATCTCTTCCTGGATGCTTGCCGGCACGCGGGCGTACTTGGCCATCTCCATGCTGAATGTGGCCATGCCCTTGGAGAGACTGCGGATGACGGTGGCGTAGCCGAACATGTTGGCCAGGGGCACCTCGGCGCGGATGATGCTGTAGTTCTCGCGGTTCTCGGTGGCCAGGATGATCCCGCGGCGGCTGTTCAGGTCGCCGACGAGGTTGCCCTGGTACTCCTGGGGCGTCTCGATCTCGACGAGCATGATCGGCTCCTGCAGGCAGGGCTTGGAGCGGGTGAAGGCCTGCTTGAAGGCCTCGACGGCCGCGGTGCGGAAGGCCATTTCGCTGGAGTCGACCGTGTGGTACGTGCCGTCTTCCAGCACCATCCGACAGCCGACGATCTGGTAGCCGGCCAGCGGCCCCTTCTTCATCGCCGCCTCGAAGCCCTTGCTGACGGCCGGGATGTACTCCCGCGGGATGCGCCCGCCGGTGACCTGGTCGTCGAACTCGTAGGGGTCCTCGGCGTCATCGGGCAGGGGAACCAGACGTCCGACGACGTGGCCGTACTGTCCCGAACCGCCGGTCTGCTTCTTGTGCTTGTAGTCGTACTGGGCTTGCTTGGTCGGCGCCTCGCGGTAGCTGACATTGGGCTGGCCGACTTCGATCTTGGCCTTGTATTCGCGTCGCATCCGCTCGATGTAGACGTCCAGGTGCAACTCGCCCATTCCGGCGATAATCGTCTCGCCGGTCTCCGGGTCGGTCGATACGCGGAAGGTCGGGTCTTCCTTCATGAAGCGGTTCAGCGCCTTGGCCATGCGGTCCTGGTCGGC
>JBKHDI010000102.1:0-10861 GCA_046541415.1 Phycisphaerae bacterium
CCTGGTTCACGGGGAGCGAGGCCGTCAGGCCGAAATCGCCGTAACCAGGCCGAGTCCGAACGGCCCGTCGCGCGGTGTTAGGCCTTGCCTGCCGCGTCGTAGCCGTCAGGCGAAGACGGGCGGCGTGAACACCGGCACCCTTGCTGGGACACCAGCCGCTGCGTCGAACCCAGCACGGTCAAGATGACCGTGCCACACCAGACTCAATCTGTTCGTCCGCCCCCGAAAGCACGGACGTCAAGCGGCGTGTCCGACCGGCCCACCGCGCGGTGTTACGCCTGCGGCGTGAACACCGGCAGCATGTCTCTATGGTGTGTACACACAGTTGATCCGACGCCTTCTGCGAAGACTCCTGCTGGGACATGCTGGAAGAATCGGATTGAGCCTAAGGCAACTCCTTATACTGCCCGGTAATGTAGCCGACCAGCCGATACACCGTTGTACAGGGGTTGGCCTTGGCGATATCGGTCGTACCCTGATGGTGACCCAAATGCACTTGGCTAGCGTTCTCAACAGCCTCCTTGACTTTCTCAATCAGCTGTTCAAAGAGGCATGGATTTGCGTGGAACTGCGCTTTCCCATAGCCAAGCTCCTTCTGAAGAAGTACATCGGCATCCTTGGCACTTGGGATCTGTTTTGTCAGTCGATTCGCCGGAAGAACATGACAGAGTAGCCAGTACTCAAAAGCTGGATTCGAAAGCAGAACACTAACCCCTTTCGCTTCTGCCAAACTCAAGGCTTGTCTCAATGCCGCCACTTTCGATTGATCGTGAGGTTCGACATCTAGAACAACATAAACGCGATCACCGTCGTCTTCGGAATAGTTCTCGTCTCCCATTCCTTCGTGGATCGCCCTCCGAACAACAGATATTGCATCCGTTCCTTTCCCTCTTTTGGGCGCGAGAACTGGCCCTTGAGACCTCTTGTATTCGCTGTTCAGTCTGGCAAGATACTCGTACTCTGTCGCTTTTCCTTCACAGTAGAGCAACAATCGCGGACTGTATTTGCGCGGCGCTCTTCTTCTTCTGCCCCTAGCGCGCCTTGCCATTCACTTAGCTCCTACCGTTTCAGAGTGGACCCTCGTAGGCGCATCCGCCTGCGGTATGTCGGCCAGTGATGGACCAAACACTGGAATCCCGCCAAACCTGCCTGCCAAGTAGTTCCTTCCCCACGCAGCGTTGTTTCGAGGCATATCCTCAAAATCCCAGAGAGAGTAGATCTCCGCAGAACCTTTCGAGTTCTTCTGAGTGAGATAGATCTGATCTCGCCTCAGCAAGCTCGGGTTAAGAAGCGTTACATCGTGCGTTGTGAAAATGAACTGAGTCCCACCATTACCCAATTCTGGACTGTTGACCATTTGCACAAGCCGGGTGGATAACATTGGATGGAGGCTAGTATGCAACTCATCAACCAGGAACAATGTAGGACGTTTACGGGCCATTATGAGCATCCCGGAAAGCCACAGATACTGCTTTGTCCCACTGGATTCCTGCATAAGGTCAAAACGGAGAAGCTCACCTAGTTGAGACACATGCTCTGTGTAAAATGAGGTTCCCAGAGCGTCATCAAGCGCTCCGGGATGAACATCCTCGAGGGCGTTGATCATCTGCTTCAAAGCTTCGGTCAACCGTCCCTCGGCTTCCTTCTGTTCAGATTTCGCCCCTGGCATCCCCCATCTGGTCGCTGGATCAACAGTCTCTGTTCTTATTCTGGCAATGCCTGTATCCGCATCTCGCACCAACTCCGTCAACTTGGTAAGCAGACTAGGGTCTTCTCTTGCGGCCTTTGCGACTTTTGTTAGTTCATAATTCGAAAACTCAAGCCCCTCACTTGCATCCACATGGGTGATTCCATTCCTGAACCAGAGGAATAGCGGCTTGACAACCCCAACATTTCTTTCTGCGGCCCGTGACAAGAACAGAGCATTGTCCCTCGTGTCAGCTACAAGTTGATCGCGCCTTGGTTTGCTCCCGATCAATTTTTCATGCAACTTCGCCGTCCCATTGGCAAGATCACGATCGATCAACTTAATCCATTTCGCAGATCCTTTAGCACCCCGGTACTTCAGGATCTCCCTGAAAACAGCCTTCTGACTCACCACAAGCTCGTATATGTACCCGACGCCCTCAAGTTCGACCTCAACATAAAACTCGGTCGGGCTTTCACTGGTTGTTTTCGACAGGAGATAGGGTTTGATGCCCGGAATCGGGTCTCCTGCATTCATAGAGGTCACAGATATTGCCACAAAACGCCTCAGTACTTGGAGTGCCTCAAGCATCGATGTCTTCCCCGAGGCATTTGGGCCAAAAATGGCAGCAGATTTGACAGCATCTCCCTTGTTGCCCTCCCAGATGTTCCCTAGGAGCTCCTTGTCCTGCTTAGCTGGTCGCAGATCCAACACTGCTTGTTCACGGAAGCATTTGAAATTTTTGACCTTGAACTCGATGAGCATTGTTTTGGTTCCATCAATGGCTAGGAAGATATTTTCGTTTATCGGAAGTATAGCCTGTTTTGTGCAACTTTTCTGCACAAACCGCATTCAAGTCCAGATTTTTTCAGACATGTCGGTTCTTGGCCGCGGACGACTTGCTACAGCCTTCTTGCATTGCAAAGTAGCCTGCAGGGGGGTGGGGATCGTAGATTTCTTGCCGGGCAGTGGAATCTGGAGCCCGATCTGTGTCTGCGGCGAGTGGTTGCAGGCCATTGCGGCCGGTCTCGGCCGACGTTCATGAGTGATGTGTATGGCGGGCTGCTGCGCCGATTGCGCGGCAACCGGGGAGGGCAGGTTGATGCAACCGGTAGGGATGAACAGGAAACAGGAGTCGCTGTCGCCCCTGCAGCGGGCCCGGGAGCAGCTGCAGACGCACGGCAAGAGGCTGGCGTCGGGCAAGCGGATCCATTCGGCGGCCGACGACGCGGCGGGGCTTGCGATCGCCCAGTTGATCCGGGCCGACGTGGCCTCGCTGAACCAGCGGGTCCGCAACGCCAACGACGGCGCCAGCGCCCTGCAGGTGGCCGACGGGGCCCTGGGCGAGGTGAACCACTCGCTGGCGCGGATGAAGGAGTTGGCCACCCAGGCCGCCGGCGGGGTGCTCTCCGAGGGCCAGAAACAGATCATCGCTGATGAGTTCAACTCGCTGGCCGAAGGCATTGACGCGACGATCGGGACCACGCGATTCAACGGCCAGGCGCTGCTGGACGGCGAGGCGCCCGGTCCTGCCCTGGATGCCGAGGCGGGGGCCTTCCGCGTCGATCCGCGCATGGATGCCACCGCCGTCAAGGGCCTGAGCTTCGATGACCCGGTCTCGGCGATGCACGCGGTCGACGAGGCGATCGAGCAGGTTTCCGGCTATCGTGCGACGGTCGGGACGATGATCAACCGCCTGGAGACCGCTGCGAGCACGCAGCAGATCGAGGCGGAGAACCAGCTGGCCGCCCAGAGTCGGATCGAGGATGCCGACTTCGCCGTCGAGACGGCGGCGCTGGCCTCGGCCTCGGTTCGCTCGCAGGCGTCGGTGGCGATGCAGGCCCATTCCAACGGCATGGCCTCGCGGATGATGTCGCTGCTGATGGGGTAGTCTTATCCGGGGTGGTTTCCGGCTGCAGATGGGGCACAAAGCAGAAGCGACCGCCGGTTCGTTGAGGAACCGGCGGCCGCTTTGTCGTCCAATCCTGCCTGCGCCGGCGGGTTATTCTTCGTCACCCGCCTTGCGGGCAAAGCCGGTCCGCAGCACGACGTTGTCGTGGTCGAGGAACTCGATGATCGCGTCGCGGCTCAGCTGGAACCTGAGGCCTGTTTTGATTGCGGCGAGGTTCATCTGTTCTTCGACAGCCGGCTCGTAATCGATCCTCTGGGCCAGGACGACCGAGGCGATCGCGGGCAGGGGGATCACCGCGACCTGCTTTCCCATGCGGGGGAAATTGGTGTTCACGTTGTCCGGGGCCAGCGAGAATGCCTTGTTGTAGAACAGCTCCAACTGGGCCTCGGCTTCATTCGGGAGCAGGAGGTGCTCATCCAGCAGCGGGACCATCCTGCGAGTGAGCATTTCGCTCTCATGGACGGCCAGGCCCATCGAGTCGGCCAGGCTCCGCATGGCCGCGGGGTTGTTGACGGACTCCTTCAGCTGCGACTGGGCCATCTGGAAGGCCTGTTTGAGCTTCCAGTCATCGGCCACGCGCTGCTTGAGCTGGTCGGTCAACTGCTCGGGCGTCTGTGCGGTCCGTGCCTCGACGACGCGCCAGATCATCGGACCCATGGGATCTCCGCCGTGCCAGGCGACCGGACCTTCCACGCCGACCTGGAGGGACTGATCTTCCCGGCCCTGCCGGCCGGTCAACTCCCTGACGCTGAAGGCAACCCGCACCAGGGGGATCTGCTCCGGCTGGTTCCGCTTCTGCGGGTTCGGGTTGGCCCGGACCAGGAACGCCTGGCCGAACACATCATGGTTTTTGAAGGCTTCGGCGTCGACCAGGCCTGTGGAGGCCAAGACGATCGGGAACAGGTCGATCGTCTCGGATACGGGGAAGATGGAATTGGGCACCTGCCTGCACTGGAAGTACTGGAAGGGGCCGATCTCGAACTTCTCCGAGAGTTGACCCAGGGCAGCTGCCAGCGTCCCGCCGTCGGCGGCGGGCAGATCGACCAGGACATTTTCGTCGATGTTCACCTCGCCGTGCTTGCCGACGGGGAAGACCACCTGGACGCCCGCAGCCTCGGAGAGCATCTCCAAAGCTTCTGCCAGGGGCTTGCGGACGATTTTGACCGACAGGGTCTTGTCCATGATGCCCGAGGCGGGGGACTTGAGTTGCTTCATGACGTAGGGATAGGCCTTCTCGCCCGGGCCTTCGAATTCCGTCAGCAGCTGGCGGGTTATCGTGTCCTGCAGGTTGGCGACGGTCTGGGCGACCTGATCTCGCTGGAGTCGCTCGGAGGCCAGTTGGGTTTTCTCGGCCGTGGTCATCTCCACCAGCCGGGGTTCGCCATCTTCCTCGGCGCCTTCTTCGGGTTCGACGGTCTTGCGGAACTGGCCGGGATTGGCGGCGATGTAGTTTTCGATGTCATCGCTGGAGGGCCTGACGGCCTGTTGGAGCGTCTGGCGGTCGATGATCAGGCCTTGTGCAGCCACCTTGGGCGGCTGGCGGTAGCCGAAGCCGAAGTCATCGGGCCCGGTGTACACCTCGGGCGGCTGATCCTTGTGGGCTTCGAACATCTCGCGGATCTGGTCGTCGGTGGGGGCGGGCACGTCGGGCAGGTACTTGCTGGCGGGCACGCTGACGAAGGCCAGTTTGATTCGCTCGCTCCGATCGCGGAAGAACTTGCGGGCCTGGAAATCCGAGACCGGCGCACCGACCGGGTCGGTTTCTTCGACCGGCAGGAGGGGCACGTTGCGGAGGTAGTTCTTCTCGACGATCAGGTAGTCAGCCAGGGTCTGACGGATGTCTTCCTCGCTGGGCATGGGCTGCATGTTGGCGTTGTTGGCAATCGCCACCAGCGTCGGGTTCAGTTCCTTCTGGCCCAGGGAAGCCTGGATGCTCAGCAGCATCTGCTCGACCTCGTAGTCGGTCGCTTCCAGGCCCGCTGCGCGGGCTTCGGCGACCAGCAGGGCCCAGGTCAACGGCGCCTGCTCGCGCATGCCGCCCAGGTCCGGCTGCCCGGTGGACGGGTTGGCTTCCACTTCGAAGAAGGCCTGGATCGGCACGATCAGCTGGCGCTGGATCGTCCCGCTGGACAGCAGTTGCAGCTGGCGGCCTGCCTCGGCAACGTCGCCGCTGGAGATCTCTCCCTCGGCCGGGGTTGTCGTCGTGCCCAGCACCAGGCCTTCTTCGGCCCGGTCGCGCGAGCACGACTGCAACTGCGAGCCGCCAAGCAGGAAGGCGACCATCAGGATCACCATGATTACGATCACCATCTTCTGGTGACGACGGAAGAATCCCAAAGCCATGGGAACTCCTAGCCTAAAGTGATTGGTTCAGGAATCTTGCCCGCGCAGCTGACCGCGCGAGGCACAGACCGTACAATGATACGGATTCGCCGGATTTTTGCAAGGAAATGGATCATGCTGATCGGCTCGCACCTGTCCATCGCCAAAGGCCTCGACGCCGCCTGCCGTAATGCCGGGAATTACGGGTTCAACTGCCTCGGCCTGTTCGTCAGAAACCAGGTCCAGTGGAAGGCCCCGCCCCTGGCCGACGGACGCGTCGAGGGGTTCCGCAAGGCCCGGAAAGCCAGCGGCATCCGTACCGCCGTGGCCCATGCATCGTACCTGGTCAACCTCGCCGGCGCCGACGGCGTGCGGAGAAAATCCATCGACGCGATGGTCGAAGACCTCGGCCGTTGCGGGCGGCTGGGCGTGGAATACCTGGTCATGCACCCGGGCTCGAACCCCGACGCGGGGGCGGGAATCGAACAGATCGCCCGGGGGATTGACGAGATCTTCGCCAAGCTCGAGAATCGCCGCGTCAAGCTCCTGCTGGAGACCACGGCCGGGCAGGGCAACTGCCTCGGCTGGCGATTCGAGCAGCTCGCGGCGATCCGGGCGGCCACCAAACGGGCCCGCCGCGTGGGAATCTGCCTCGACACCGCCCACGTCTTCGCCGCCGGCTACGACATCCGCACCGCCGCCGGATGGGATCAAACCCTGGCTGAACTGGCCGAAACCGTGGGCCTGGAACACCTGCTGGCGATCCACCTGAACGACTCGAAGCGGGAATTCGCCTGCCGCGTCGACCGCCACGAGCACCTCGGGCGCGGACAGATCGGCGAAGAAGGCCTGGCTGCGGTGGTCAACGACCCGCGCCTTCAGAATGTCCCGTTCATCCTCGAGACGCCCAAGGAAACCGCCGAGGACGGGCGCGACTGGGACGAATTGAACCTCGAAACCATCCGCCGCTGGCGAGGCCTGGACGAGGCGAGCAGCTAGCGAAAGCGGATATGCAGCACCTCGCGGGCCTGCTCGACCCGCTGGGTGTGGCCGGCGTTCCAGTCGGCCTTGATGATCACCAGGTACAGGTCGTCGTACGGGTAGCTCCGCAGGTCGACGGGCCTGTCCGACCCGACGCGGTAGCCGAGAATCCCCTTGCGGCAGACCCAGGTGATCCGCTGGCCCTGGCCCGGCTGGACCTCGCGAACGTCGGTGAACTTGCTGATCCCCGGGCCCAGGTAGTACCAGTACTGCCACTTGCGATCGGTGATCCGCAGCACGGCCGGGTTGGGCTCGTCGAGGCCCACCAGCGGCGATTGGCCTGCCAGGTCGGCCCCGGCCAGGGCCTCTCGCCCGAAATCAGGCCGCGCCGATGCGTTGACGAACACCCCCGACGGTACCGGGAAGGCGAAGATCAGGTCGAACCCGCCGCGCCGCAGCTCGACCGTGCGGTTGCGGATGGGCACGTCGCGACCGGCCTGCTTGACCGACAGGCCGAAATACTCGTTGCTGACCACCCCCAGCGGGTTGCCCTTGCCCGGTGAGATCTCAGCGGACTGCTCCAGACAGCCGGCCAAGGGCATCAGCATCAGGATCATCAGGCGGCGGATACGCATCGCAGGGGCCTTTCAGTAAGGGTACACCCTTGTATCGGACGATCCGCCGCCGCTGCGCAAGCGCATAAAAAAGTGGGCCTTGCCTCAATTGGTGGAATCGGCGTTTTGCAGCCGTCATGCTCTTACAGGCTCTTACGAGCCAGGCATGAAAAGGAACTCATCCGGTCTTTCAGGACGGTTCATGCACACTCTTTCGAGGCAAGGTCCACGAATATATTCTTCGCACCGCGCCCGGCCCCGGACAAGGGGCTTTTCCATGTATCGGCCCTTTTTTTCGGAATGCTCGGCATCGGCGGGGGCGTGCTGGTCATGCCTATCCTCCTGGCCGTCGTCGGCCTCACGCCACACATGGCCCTGGGAACCTCGCTGGGCATCGTCCTCTTCGGCGCCACGGCCGGGACGCTGGCCTGGTCTGCCGACGGCAAAGTCAACCTGCCCGTGGCCATGTCCCTGCTGGTTACCAGACCGGTGGGAATCCAGACCGGCTCGATGCTGGCCAGCAAACTCAAGGGCGACAACCTGCGGAACTACTTCGCCGTCATCGTCGCCGTGGCGATGCTGATCCTGATCGTCGACCTGGTAGGCATCATCTGACACGGATTTCCAACCCGCACCTCCGCTCGATCGGGTATCATTCAGGCGTCCCCGACCGCCCCACCTACAGGAACTGCATGGCAAAAAATAAAGGCAAATCCAGGCGACGCGTCAAAGGATGGCAACAGAAATACCGCACCGGACGCGATGAGGTCGACCAGACCCACTCGCGACAGAAAATCAACCAGCCGCAGGTCAAACTCGGCGACGGCAGATTCGCTGACGCCGAAGGCCTCGACGACCTGCCCACCGTCGAGGGCCTGGTCGTCGGCTTCTTCCCCGGCGGAACCCTCGTCCGCATCGACGGCCAGGAACGAATCTGCGGCATCGCAAAAACCTTCCGCGCACCCGAGGGAACAAGCCCACTGGCCGTGGGAGATACCGTCACCGTCGCGATGAGCGAAGACGACCACTCCGGCCAAACGGACAAAGACCGCGCCGACGGCATGGTCCTGTCCCGTCAGCCGCGAGAAACCGCCCTGGCCCGACCCCAGCCACGCAGCGGAAAACGACGCGACGAACACACCTTCGAGTCCTTCGACAAGGTCATCGCCGCGAATATGGACATCCTGCTGATCGTCTCTGCCGTCCGTAAACCCCGAATGCGCTCCGGCCTGATCGAACGGTTCCTCATCATCGCCGAACGCGGCGAACTTACACCCGTCCTCGTGATCAACAAGATCGACCTCGGCGATCCCGACCAGGCCACCCTCGACCTGTTCGACGAACTGTCCCTGCCGATCTACCTCGTCTCAGCCGCCACCGGCGACGGCGTCGAGGAACTGCTGAACGACCTGGCCGGAAAACGCAGCGTCCTGGCCGGGCTTTCCGGCGTGGGAAAGACCACGCTGATCAACCGCATCCTGCCCGACGTCCAGGCCCGAACCCAGGAAGTCCGCGAAAAAGACAACCGCGGCCGACACACCACCACCGCCGCACAGGTCTACGACCTGCCCGGCGGGGGCATGCTCGTCGATACCCCCGGCATCCGCGAACTGGGCATGCACCTCGAGCCGTCCGAACTCGGCTGGTACTTCCAGGAGTTCGAAGACATCGCCCCACACTGCCGCTTCAACGACTGCACGCACACCCACGAACCCGGCTGCGCAATCCAGCAGGCCGTCCAAGACGGCAAGATCCTGCCCCGCCGCTACCGCAGCTATCTCCGCATCCTCGATTCGCTGGACGAATAGCCGCCGCGTCAGATCCGGTCGATCTTGGCCGCGACGATAAAGTCGTTCGGGCTCAACCCGTCCATCTCGTGGGTGTACAGCTTGATCGTCGCCTTGCCCCACGTGAAGCTGATGTTCGGGTGATGGCCCTCCTCCTCGGCCACCGCTCCGACCCGGTTGACAAAGTCCAGCGCACCCTGGAAATCATCGAACTGGAATGTCCGCTCGATGTGGTGCTCCTCGACGACCTTCCAGTCGTCATCGACCTGCCCGGCATACTCCTCCAGCCGATCCCCGGTCAGCGGCTGGCCACCCTCATTGCACGGCTTGCACGATTTTTCACTCAGTTGACTCATCTCGATATCCTTCCGGTCTCTCGTCGGTTGGCTCCGTGGAATTGTAGCGCCCCCGCACCTTCCCAACAGCACCGCCTGAACATACAATACCCCAGACAATCGCCCGAAGGATAAGGAGCATCACATGACGCATGCCAAACCAACCCTCCTCGCCGCCACCCTCGCCCTGCTGGCCCTGGCCGGCTGCAGCAGCGTGACGACATCCCACCCGCTGACCGAATCCACCGCCGCCGAGCTGCAGAAAACCCTCACCGGTACCTGGGTCGCCGGCGATTCGGCACTTCGCCTGCAGTTCGACAGCAAGGGCATCGGGCGGCTGGCCGGGGTCAACTGGGATGACCAGGCCGAAGAATTCCTGATCTACCAGGGCCAGATCCACGCCATCCAGGCAGATGACCAGATGTTCCTGAGCCTCCGGGTCAAGAGCCAGGACAGCGGATGGTCACCCGATTACGTCCTGCTCGCCGGCCGCATCATCGACTCCGGCGACTGGGTCCTCTGGCAGGCCAAGCCCGAAGACTTCGCCCGGGCCGTCCAGAAAGGCACCTTCGACGGCAAGGTCACCAAAGATGAAAGAAGCACCAACGTGGAATTGACCGGCAAACCCGCAGCCATCCTCAAAACCCTCCAGGCCCACAGCTCCAACCTGTTCGACTACCGCCAGCCCATCGTCCTGCGAAAACTGCCCGCCGCAAGCGAGGACGACGAAAACAACTGACCCCTTCCTGCCACGGCAAGGCGCTGGTGTAACCGGTGTCGCTTCACTACAGGACCGCCGCAGGCAGAGATCCCCGCGATACCGTCCTGGCCCGATCCGCTACTGGCCGGGCGCCCGGGCTGTGGTGGTTCGCGGGTGCCACGGCCGTGTCGGCCGTGCTTGTCGCGGACCTCTAGTGTCGGGCGCCGGGGACCTTCGTTGTTATGCCCGAGCACGTCCAACTGGTCACCGCGCCCGGAGAGAAATACGACATCGGCGCGGGCGCCGGGCTCAGGTGCTTTTACGGACCCGAGACCTTGCGAGGGTCGTAGGGTGCGCCGGGGTCAGGGGTGCGCCGGGGTCAGGTACTTTTACGGACCCGAGGCCTTGCGAGGGTCGTAGAAAGTACCTGACCCCAAGCCGATCCCGGCCGGACCCCACCCACAGCGCGGGTTCGTCACCAGCGCCCCCTTGTATGTTCCAGTTCCGTTGTTTCTCGGTAAGA
>JBKHDI010000103.1:0-10528 GCA_046541415.1 Phycisphaerae bacterium
ACGTCGTTCAACTGCTGGCGGATGTAATCTTCCACGTGGCTTTCTCCCTGCCGGCCTGCCAGTTCGAGGGCCCGGGTGAACATGTCGCGGGCTTCGTCGCGCCGGCGGGCGGCGCGGAGAGCTTTGCCGCATTCGACGTGGGCGGCCAGGTTTTCCGGCTCCAGTTTGATGACGGTCTGGAACTGCTTGACCGCCTCGTCCGGCTGATCGGCTGAGAGGTATTCCATGCCCAGCGAGTAGCGCAGGAATGCATCCTCGCCGGCCTCGGCCAACATGCCCTTGATCTGTTCGATTCGCGTTGTCATTGTCTCCAGCCTTGTCAACCCGGACGGCAAGGCAGTATTCTACGCCCATCGCGGCCCGGACGCCAGAGATACCCCACCTGTTTGAGGAGCCCCCATGGCCATCTATACCCGCGTCGGAGACGCCGGAGAAACCAAGCGCATCGACGGCGCGGACATCGGAAAGGACGACCCGCGCGTCCATGCCGTCGGCTCGACCGATGAACTCAACTGCCAGATCGGCCTGGCCCTGGCTGCGGCCCGGGCTGAAGACCTGCCCGATATCGCACCGATCCTCCAGCCCGTCCAGAGCGAGCTGTTCGCCCTGGGCTCCAACCTCGCCTCGGTCCAGACCAACATGGCCATCCCGCTGACGATCGACCCGGACTCCATCGAGCGGATGGAAAAGCAGGTCGATGCGGCCTTCGAGATCGCAGGCCCGTTGAGCCACTTCATCCTGCCCGGCGGGTGCATGACGGCCTGTCATCTCCACGTTGCCCGGGCGACCTGCCGCCGGGCCGAACGCTGGCTGGTCAGCTTCGCCAGAACCGTCAAGCTCGAACCGCTTGCCCTGAAGTACATCAACCGCCTTTCGGACCTGCTGTTCGCCCTGACCCGACAGGCCAATGCACAATCCGGGATCCAGGAGACCCAGTGGTCCCGCGACTCGATGAAAGATCGGTAACCATGACCGCACTGCCGTACCTGACCGCCGATGCTTCCGGCACCGGCGGGAACATCAAGACCTTCCTGGAAGACTTCCTCGTCGAGGAAATCCCGCTGTATCAGCCATCCGGCGAGGGGACGCACGTCTACTTCGGGCTGGAAAAGCGAGGTATACCGACCCCCGAGGCCGTCAACCGCATCGCCCGGTTCATGGGCGTCCGACGCAGCGATATCGGCTTTGCCGGGCTCAAGGATGCCCAGGCCGTCACCTCCCAGACGATGAGCCTGGAACACGCCGACCCGGAGAAGCTGGCCGCCTACGCCGACCGCCAGATGCAGGTGACCTGGACCAGCCGACATACCAACAAGATCCGGATGGGACACCTGGCAGCCAACCGCTTTACGCTGAAGATCCGCGACGTGGAGACGGATTCGGCCCTGCCGGCTGCGCGGGAGGTGCTCGACACACTCATCCGGCGCGGCGTGCCGAATTACTTCGGCCCCCAGCGGTTCGGGCTGCGCGGCGATACGGCCGATCTGGGCGAAGCGCTGATCCGCGACGATCTGCCCGCCTTCCTGGCCATCTTCCTGGGCAAGCCCAGTTGCAACGATCCGCCGGACTGCCGGGCTGCCCGCGACGCCTTCGACGCAGGCGATTACCCCCGGGCCCTGAAACGCTGGCCTCGCCACTTCGCCGACCAGCGACGCGCCCTGGCTGCCTACAAGAAAAAGCTCCGTCCGGGCCCGGCCGTCGCAGCGATCGACAAACGCATGAAACGCCTGTTCGTCTCGGCCTTCCAGTCGCGGATCTTCAACGACATCGTCGCCGCCCGCATCGAAACACTGGATAAGGTCTTCGCCGGCGACCTGGCCAAGAAGACCGATACCGGCGGGGTCTTCCCCGTCGAAGATGCTGCAGCCGAGCAACCCCGGTGCGACGCGTTCGAGATCTCCCCGACCGGGCTGCTGCCTGGTTCGCGGGCCAATCTGGCCGGCGGCGAGCCGGGCCGGATCGAACGCGAGGTGATGGCAGCCCGAGGTGTCGAGCCCGACCAGATCGAACGGGCGGGATCGTTGAAGATCAAGGGCCAGCGCCGCCCGCTGCGGTTCGGCCTGGGCGATCCGGATATCTCCGCGGATTCCGACGATCAAGGCCCGCACCTGCGCCTGAGCTTCGCCCTGCCCTCGGGCTGCTATGCCACCGTCGTCCTCCGCGAGATCATGAAGACCCCGGAGCTCTGATCGGCCCGGCCGGGCCCGCCGGTCAGATGTACTTCAGCAGGGCCATCGAGTAGAACGAGCGTCCCTCTTCGATGTACTTTCGCTCGAAGTTGGTTCCGACCATGCCCTGTTCTTCTTCCCTGACGAGCTGGGGAAAGGGCGTGCGGGCGAACCCTTCGGCGTCCCGGAGCACGCGGCGCATCCACTCGAAGTAGTCGCGGTGGTCGGTCTTGATCAGCAGCTGGCCGCCGGGCTTGAGGATTCGCCGGAGCTGCCGGACAAACGGCGGCTGAATCGTGCGGCGCCGGTGGTGTTTCCGCTTGGGCCAGGGGTCGGGGAAGTAGATGTGCACGCGGGAGAGATTCGCATCGGCGATGCAGACGTCGATGAACTTGATCGCGTCGTCGCAGACCATCCGGATGTTGCCCAGGCCGTGACGCTTGTAGCGGTCGGCTGCGTACATGCCGTATGCTTTCGCATACTCGATGCCGATGAAGTTGACCTCCGGCCTGTCGGTGGCCCTGGCCAGCAGGAACGTTCCCTTGCCGGTCCCGATTTCCAGTTCCACCGGTCTGTCGTTGCCGAACAGTCCAGCCAGGTCGATCCGCCCGGCCTGGTAGTCGGGCTGAAGCAGAATGCCCTCCACATCCCACTTCTCGCTGGTGCGTTTGAGCTGGTTTTCCGATCCGCTTCGCATGGCCTGTGCTCAGCCGCCGTCGGCCAGGTCGTACTCGGCCGCGAAGTAGGGGTGGTCCGGGTCGAACCAGGTCAGGGGCTTGTTGTCATCGGCCCGGCCGATGGGGCGTCGGCCTGTCCCGGCAGCGCCCGTACCGGTGTCGCCCAGTTCTTCCCGCGCCTGCTGGGCCAGGCTCGTCAGCTCGGCGACGATGTCCGGATGCTCGCTGTACAGGTCGTTGGTCTCGCCGATATCTTCAGCCAGGTTGTACAGTTCGTTGACGGGCTCTTCCTGGTTACGCTTGGCGAAGTGCAGCTTCCAGGGGCCTTTGCGGACGGCTTCGAGTCGGCCCACGTCGAAGTAGAAGAAGGCCTCGTGCGGCGAGGCTGCCCCGTCCTTGTTCAGCAGCAGGTCGGAGATGTCCTTGCCGTCTATGGTTCGATCCTCGGGCAGCCGGCCGCCGGCGAGGTTGACGAAGGTCGGCAGGAAGTCCATGCTGGTGACGATCTCGCAGCTCTCGGTCCCGGCTGGGATGGTCCCGGGCCACCAGGCGATGCAGGGCAGCCTCTGGCCTCCTTCCCAGGTGGTTCCCTTCGTGCCGCGCAGCGGGTCGTTGCTGCCGCCTTCACCCCTGCATCGGCTGCCGTTGTCGCTGGTGAAGATCACCAGGGTATTTTCGGCGATGCCCAGCTGTCGCAGTTCGTGCAGCAGCACGGCCACGGTCCAGTCGACGTGTTCGACCGCTGCGCCGTAATTGCCGTTCTCCGAGCGGACCATGTAGTGCTCGGGCACGATGATCGGCCGATGGACATACATGTGGGCGAAGTAGAGCAGGAAGGGCCCGTCTTTGCTGTCACGGATGAAGTCGAGGCACTCGGCGACGTAGCGTTCGGTCAGGGCGGCCTGGTCGGGCTGCTGCTGGATGACCTCCTGATTGCGCATCAGCGGCAGGGGCGGGTAGTCGCGGGTTTCGGGCTTGTCCGGGTCGTAATAGCGCGTGTGGGCTGCCTCCTGGATGCGGTCGATCCACTCCGTGCTGCCCTGGCGCTTCTGCCTGCCCATGTCGTTGCTGTACGGGATGCCGAAATACTCGTCGAATCCGTGGTTGGTCGGCAGGAACTCGGGTTGATCCCCGCAATGCCACTTGCCCACCAGCTTGGTCGCATAGCCCTGCTGTTTCAGCAGCGTCGCGAAGGTCTTCTCCTCCGGGTTCAGGCCCACGTCGTGGCCGGGGAAGAGCACGGGGATGCCGTTGAAGCTGTCAAAGCCGATCCGGTTGGGGTAGCAGCCGGTCAGCATGGCCCCGCGGCTGGGCGAGCAGACAGGGCTGGCCATGTAGAAGTCGGTAAAGCGGATGCCCTCGGCGGCCATGGCGTCCAGGGCGGGGGTCTTGTTGACTTGCGAGCCGTAGCAACCCAGGTCGCCATAGCCCAAGTCGTCGCAGTTGATCAGGATGATATTCGGTTTCTGCATCTTCGGTTCCTGGAGGTACGGGAAAAGTCGCATCATACCATTCCCGCCACCTGCAGGAAAGTGGCACTCGGCGCCGTTTGTCTGCCGCGGCTGCAGGTTCGCCCGGTCCGATTTCGAGCAGGAGGGTTTACACATTGCAGACGGTACGGGCCTCAGCGCAAAGGGATCTACCATGACAGCACTTGCCCGCCAACTTCGGATTGGCCTTTGGGTAGGCCTGGTCCTCGCAGCCGGCCTGGGCCTCTGGCAGTCGGCAGGCTACCTGCTGGAGAGCCGGGAACCGCTCAGCAAAGAGCAGATCGCCGCCCTGCGCGATCCGCAGACCATGGCCCAGGCCGCCCGGCAGGTCGGCCGACAGCGCATCGAGGCAGCCGTGCCCTATCTCGACGAGATCCTGACCAGTCAGCAGGAGACCGACCGGCTCGCCGCAGCCTGGGCCCTGGGCCGGATCGCCACCCCCCGCGCGGTCCGTCGACTGCAGCGGCGCGTGGAAGATCCCTCCCCGGCCGTCCGGGCCGAGATCGCAACCGCCTTGGGCGGGGCCGGAAGCTCCGCGGACGACCAGGCCTTCCGGCGGTTGCTGGAAGACAGCGAGCTGGCGGTTCGCGCCGCAGCCGTCGCCGCGATCCGTCCGCTGGACCCGGCCAGGCATCCCGGGCGGCCCGACCTGGAGGCCATCGGCGCTGCTGTCCGAAGCGAGCACGCCTCGATGCGCATCGCGGCCGTGAAGGCTGCGATCCGCCTGGACGGGCCGGTCGCTTTCGAGATCCTCTCCCGGGCCTCGGGCGATGCCGATTCATCCGTCCAAGCCGCTGCCCTGGAGGCGGCCGAGCAGAGGAAACGCGACATGCTTGCCTCGGCGATCCGTTTTCTCAGCGGCCCTGCCGACCCGGTCCAGCGCCTTGGCGCTGCGCGAATTCTGGGTCGGGCAGGCACGCCCGCCACCGCCCGGGCCCTGTTGGGCGTCCTGGACGGCATGGACAGCGACGACGATCCGCAGCGGTTCGCCTCCACCCGAAAAATCGTCATCGAGTCCCTGGCGGCGATGGGCCCCGCCGCTGTCGAACCGATCGTACGGGCCGCCGCCGAGGGAGAGATGGGCCCCGAGGCAGAACGGGCAGCCGCCGAGGCGTGCGTGGAGATCGGCCCCGCCTCGGCTGATGCGATCACCCGAGCCATCCTGGCCTGGAAGATCTTCCCCGACCCGCAGGAACTGAGGATCTGGGTCGCTGCCCTTGGCCAGGTCGGCGGGGTTGACAGCATCCCTGCCCTGTCCCGGGCGCTGGGACAGGATGTCGAGGGGATGGAGGCCCTGGTCAGCCAGGCGCATCGCCAGATCTGCCGCCGGACCGGCAAGGACCTGCCCGCACCGGAGCCCGAGGCCGGTCTGCTGGCCGAAGCGCCCGGGCCGCTGGCCTGGCAGGCCCTGCGCAAGGGACATGTCGCCGTTACCCCATACAAGCCCGATCCCCGGGCTATCCCTGACGATGGCGTGGTCAGGCTGGCGTTGGACAAGGCCCTGACGTGGTCGGACAGGCCCGGCCGAAAGGGTTCCTTCGAACTGGAGCTCGAGCTGCTCCGGCAAAAGGGGCAGTGGTCGGATCGGTTCTTCGCCAACAGCATGAAATTCTCCAAGCGTGCCCACGAGGGGCGGATCCAACAGGTCAGCTCCCAGCCGGACCGGATCCTGCTGGATGTGGAAGTCGCCTTCGACAACGACCTCTGGCGTTCGGCAGCGTTTGGGCGGTACCGTATCGAATTGCGGACCGGCGGGGCTGAACTGACAGCAACCTACCAGGGGTTCTGCAACGAGGAACCCGTCAGCGGCTCGGTGGAAGTCTCCGCGTGGCCCGTCGAGCGCCCCCAGGCTGACATCCCGCCGCTGCAGCCCGGCGAGCATCCCCGCCTGCTGATGCGCCCGATGGACCTGGCCGCCGTGGGCGAACGGGCCCGAACGCAGACAGGCCGGCGGATCGTCCAGGCCTTGAGGGCCCGCCTGGCCCGGTCGAAACAGCTCTACAAAACGGACCTGAACTACGTGACCAACTGGCAGTCGGGCATCGACGCCGCCATCGGCCACGCCTTCCTGGCTACGCTGTTCGACGACCCCGCCCACGGCCACAGGGCCGTCGAGCTGATCATGCCCCGCACCTTCACCCCGCCGTATCGCGGCGAACACGGCGAACGCTGGCCCGAACCGCTGGCCCGCTATCCCTTCGCCGTCGACCTGGCCTGGCAGTGGTTCTCCCCGGACCAGCGCCGCAAGGTCCTGGTCAGCCGGGCCCACATGCAGATGGAATTCTCCCGCACGCAGGGACCCTTGGGCGTCTTCGCCGTCACACGCGGGGTCTACTGCGTCCCCGGAACCACAGCCCTGCTGCTGCTGGATGAGAAGGGACCCAGTTGGATCAATACCCCGCCCGAGCCGCCGGAGGTCGTCGAACTTCCCGCCCGAAAAGACCTTCTCGAAACGCCCGGCCTGCCGGTAATGACATTCCAGCCGGGAAAACCGCTGGGCCCCTGGCTGATCGCCGGACCCTTCAGGGCGTCCGAATCGGCCCGCAAGAGACTCAAGCCCCAACTCCAGAGCGGACATTTTGCCTTGGGCGACCGATTGGACACCCCCGAAGGGCCCGCCGAATTTCGCCCGCTCAGCGAGGATGCTCTGGGCGGGATCGAAGGGCTCAAGACCGCACAGAAGATCCTCTTCATCCCCGGTGGGCAACGCGATAGCCTGTCGGTCCTCTATGCCCTGATCCGGGCGGAGAAACCAACCGCCTTCGCCCTGCCCAGCCCCCGCCAGTTCGGCAGCCGCGACAACCGGATCTGGATCGACGGGCAAGCGATCGACTTCGGCAAGATCGTCGCCCTGGCCCCCGGACTGCACCGCATCGCCCTGGAAGTTCAAGGCCGCACCCTCATGCCTTACTTCCACAACTACCGCCTCGGGTACGCCCGGGCACGCCACCTTCGCTACCAGTGGGAACTGGACAAGTGGCAGGCCGAGCAAGACGACTACAAGCAGACCGGCCGCATGGTAGACATGCCTTACATCCTCCAGCGTTGTATCGTTGGTACGCGTATCAGCATGCGGCAGGGCCTGGACGGGCCCAAGGGCAAGGCCCGCAAACACGGGACCTACGGCGGGTCGATCCAGTGGCCCTTCATCTCGGCAATGTGGATCGCCACCGGCAGGGGGCTCTGGCCCGACACGCCGATCATCCTGGCAGAGGGAACCGACCAGGCCCGCCCCGAAAATGTCTCCGACCGGATGGTCTGCTTCGCCATGGGCCTGGCGCCCCAGCCGGTCCGCACGCAGCTGGCCCGCGAGTTCGACAGACGCTTCGCCGGCGACCGGATCCACCGCCTGGACTGCCTCGAACTGATCGGCGCACTGGTCCACTATCCCCACCAGCCGGAGTCCCAGGCCCCCGCCGCGGGCACGGCTGGTCCCTGAGGCACGTGGGCCGGCCCACGAGGTGCCCGCGCCGGCAATTTCGCCTCGCCCCTCGCCACGGACAGGGGCAATGTGCTACGATTCACGCAGATCCAGACCCCTCAGCAAGCACAGACCGGCGAGAGACCTGTACCCATGGCCCAGTACTCAGAAAGCATCGACAGACTCATCGAGCAGTTCGGACGCCTGCCCGGCATCGGCGAACGCACGGCCGAGCGGCTGGCGTTCCACCTGCTCAAGGCCGATGAATCCGAAGCCCTGGCCCTGGCCCAGGCCATCGCCGACGTCAAAACCCGCATCCACCCCTGCAAGCAGTGCTTCAATCTCGCCGAGGGGGGCCAGCTCTGCGAGATCTGCCGGGACTCCGCCCGCAACCCCGCCCGCATCTGCGTAGTCGAACAACCCAAGGACCTGCTGGCCCTGGAATCCACCGGCGCCTGGAACGGCCTCTACCACGTGCTGATGGGCCAGATCGCACCCCTGGAGGGCGTGGAACCCGAAGACCTGACCATCGACGAACTCGTCCAGCGCGTCCGGACCGGCACCGTCGAGGAAGTCGTCTTGGCAACCAACCCCACCGTCGGCGGCGACGGGACGGCACTGCACATCTCCTCCCTGCTGGCAGGGACCGACGTGAAGGTCACCCGACTGGCACGGGGTCTGCCCTCCGGCGGACAGATCGAGTATTCCAACAAATCCATCCTCGCTGACGCACTGAACGAACGACGAGGCATCTGAGAAAATCCAGCCGGACGGCCGAGATGCTTCAAGTCCAGCCATCCCGGCGACGAAAGGTCAGTAGAGCCCCGCACCGCAGCAAGGCCGACGCCCGCTGCGGAGGACCCAACAGGCACCCGGGTGACATCGGCGACCGCTTTTTCGCCCCCTTCCGGCGACGAACTTGCAGCCCGGGCAACAGCCAAGCTAAGATGACAGATTATGCGACTCGATACGTCACAACATCTAGGCCTCCAGCAGCAGATGAAGCTGGCCCCGAGGATCATCCAGGCCATGGAGATCCTCCAGCTGCCCATGCACGCCCTGCTGGAACGTATCGACACCGAACTGCAGTCCAACCCCGTCCTGGAGCTGCGCGAAGGCTCCGACGAACCGGGCGACGACTACGACGACAACCGCAGCGCCGACCGCGGCGAAGAGGTCATGACCGTCGACGAACGCGACCAGAGCGACGACTTCGAACGCCTCAGCGACTTCACCGAAGAGTATGGCCTCGAATCGTTCGTCTCCGACGCGCCCTATACCTCCCCGGGGCCCTCGGCCAGGTCCCACGCCGGCACGACCGACCGAAAGATGGAGGCCATGGCCAATGCCCCCGCACCAGACCAGTCCCTGACCGACTACCTCCTGGACCAGTGGCGGTTCGTCGAAACCAACGACCAGATCGACGCAGCCGGACAGGCCATCATCGAACACATCGACCCCGATGGCTACCTCCGGACAGACCTGGACGAAATCGCCGAAACACTCGAACCCACGCCGCCGCAGACCGCAATGAAACAGGCCCTGGCACGCGTCCAACAACTCGAACCGCCCGGCATAGCAGCCGCCTCCCTCCAGCAATGCCTCACCATCCAACTCCAGCAGGAAGCCGCCGCCGGACGCGATGTCTCGCTCGAACTCGAACTCGTCCGGAACTTCCTCCGCGATATCGAAATGAACCGCCTGCCCCAGATCGCCAAACGCACCGGCAAAGACATCGAACAGATCAAACAGGCACTGGTCAACCTCTCCCGGCTGAACCCAAAACCCGGCCTGCTGATCGGCTCGGGCGCCGCACCGGCCATCAACCCCGACGCCATCGTCCGACTCGATGACGACGGCAACGTCATCGTCACCATGTCCGAAGGCAACGACCCGCAACTGAACATCTCACGCCTCTACCGACGCATGGCCCGCGACCGCAAAGCCGACCGCGACGCACGAAAATTCGTCCAGAAAAACATACGCTCCGCACAGTGGCTCATCTCCGCAATCCACCAGCGAAGACAAACCGTCCGACGTGTGATCGAAGAAGTCTTCGCCGTCCAGAAAGACTTCCTCACCCAAGGCAAAGAATCCCTCAAACCCCTGCCCATGGTCGACGTGGCCGAAAAAGTCAACGTCCACGTCGCCACCGTCAGCCGGGCCGTTTCAGGAAAATACATCCAGACACCACTCGGCATCTACCCCCTGAGAATGTTCTTCTCCGGAGGAACCACCACCGCCGAAGGCCAAGACGTCAGCTGGGACGCCGTTAAAGCCAAACTCAAAGAAACCATCGACAACGAAGATAAATCCAAACCCCTCAACGACGACCAACTCGCCGCCGAAATGCAAAAACAGGGCATCGACATCGCCCGACGCACCGTCGCCAAATACCGAAACCTCATGAATATCCCCCCAGCCCGAAAACGCAAAGAATACTGACCCCCCGACGCTGCACCGCTCAACCACCAACCCGCAACAACCACGAACCCATCTCTTCTCCAATCCCCAAACCCCCAAACGCAGGGTCCCCTGACCCTGCGCTGCGACCCTCCATCCAGACCGATCCCCACATCCTCGAAACCACCCTCCGAATATCCAGGCACCGCAACCGCTCAAAAACCCCACCCGAAACCCCCGCGAAATCTTCCACATAAAAAAAATTCCGGCGCAACACGATCGGAAAAAACGAACCCCCCAAAACACATCACAATTCCACCCGCCGTTCGCGCCGCGACACGCAGTTGGGCCCGCGTTTCCGGGGTCCAT
>JBKHDI010000104.1:0-10300 GCA_046541415.1 Phycisphaerae bacterium
CGAAGAAAGACCTGTTCGGGAAATAACCGACCCGCAACGAAAGAGACCTTCTCCAGCGCCCGGTCCCTCCAAGGGACCGGGCGTCTTTTTTTTCGCCGCTTGCGGCGATGCGGGATGTCGGGTTTTCCGACCAGACATCGAGTTCCACCGGGAATTTCCGCCCATACAATCCCTCTTGCTTCGCACTCTTTCCCGCCCGCACCGACACAAGCGGCGCTACGCGGGATTCTGACGCTTGGCGTCCGGGACCGGATGGAGTATAGTTCGGTTTCCACGCAGTTCTCTGGGGCAAAAGAGACTTCGATGCAAGCTGATCTGACCGGACTGATTCAACGCGCCGAGGCGACGACGGAAGTTTTCGAGGCGGATTACGCCGGGGGCGGCAAGACCCAGTTGGCCCGGCTGATCGAAACCACCGACTGCGACCCGGCCTGCTCGCCGGCCGGGCTGAAGCTGACCTTCCACTCGCCCGGCGCCTGGTTCCAGGCCGCCCCGCAAGCGATGAACCTGCCCGAAGACTGGCAGCGGTTCGGCCGCCTTGCATTGACCCTCGACAAGGCCTCAAGCCCGGTGGAAGTGCTCGTGGAAGTTCGCGGCGCCCGTTGCCGCCTTCCGCTGGCCCACACGGTACAGCCGGAGTCGCTGCCTGCAACGCTGGAGATGGATCTGGCCGACCTGGCCCTGGCGGCCGGGACGCGGGAGCTTTACAAACCCTCTGCCATCCGGATCGCCGCGGAGTTTACCACGCCCGGCGCGGTCGAACTGACTGTCTCGAAACTGGAACTGATCGAAACCGACACCGCTGGCGGGGCCGTGGTCGACCGTTTCGGCCAGCGGCGCAATACCACCTGGCCGCTCAAGGTGACCGACGAGGCGGAGCTGATCGCCCACCGCGACGCGGAAGAGCCGACGCTGGGCAAGACCTGGCCCTACCCGGCCGACCGGTTCGGCGGCTGGACCGACGGGCCGAAGTTCGCCCCGGGCGACTTCTTCCGCGTCGAGCAGGACGACGGGGGGCGCTGGTGGTTCGTCACGCCGGAGGGCAACCCGTTCTGGTCGATCGGAACAACGTGTATCCGACTCGGAGACGTATCGCCGATCGGCGGGCGCGAGCACCTGTTCGAGCAGCTTCCCGATCCGGCCGGTCCCTGCGCCGAGGCCCTGCGATCCGACCGGGCAGGCCGGACGGGCATCAGCTTCTACTGCTGGAACATACTCCGCAAGTACGGTTCGCACTCTGCCTGGCAGCAGCGCGTGCTCGACCGGTTCATCACATGGGGCTTCAACAGCGCGGGCAACTGGTGCGAACCGCCGTTTCTGAACCAGCAGCGGATCCCCCACTTTCGCTGGGGCTCGGGACGCGACCGCCGCGGCGACGGGGCCCACGCCTTCGCCTCCGGCCGCTTCCCGGACGTCTGGGACCCGGCCTGGGAGACATTCCTCGACGGCCACTTCGCCGAGCTTACCGCCGAGTCGCGCGACAACCCGTGGCTGGTGGGCTACTTCGTGGACAACGAATCGCCCTGGAAGTCGATGCGATTGCTGGAGGCCCCCGCCGACGGGCCGATCCGCAGCGCCTGGATGGACTTCTGCCGCGAGCACTTCGACGACCTGGCCGCCTGCAATGCGGCGATGGGAACCGACTGCGCCGACTTCCAGGCCGTCGGTCAGCTCCGCGACGAGCAAATCCCCGCCGAAGGTCCAGGCCGGGAGGCGATGGAACGCTTCGAGGGCGTCTACGCCGACCGTTACGCCTCGACGATCAACCGCATCCTGAAAAAGCACGACCCGAACCACCTGTACCTGGGCTGTCGGTTCGTCAACTACCGCCCGCACGAGCACATCGTCCGCGGCGTGGGCAGGCACGTCGACGTGATGACCGTCAACTGCTACAGCCTCTACCCGCCACGCGACCGCTACCAGGAATGGCACGACCTGGCGGGGGGCAAACCGCTGCTGATCGGCGAGTTCCACTTCCCGCTGCAGTCGCAAAGACAGTTGCCGCCGCTCTACCGCTGCTACAGCCCGGCCGAGCGGAACGAGTTCTACGCCGACTACGTCCGCAACTTCGCCAGCATGCCCTTCTCCCTGGGCTGTCACTGGTTCCAGCATGCCGACCAGCCGATCACCGGCAGGGCGTCGAACGGCGAGAATCAGCCCATCGGCTTTGTGGACATCACCGACCAGCCGCACGAGGACCTGGTTTCGGCGGCCCGCCAGGTCACGCGCCAGCTCTGGCAGCTGCATTTGCAGAGCGAATGACAAGGCCCGGACTTGTCTGAACCGCCCGGGGCGCGTATCATCCGCCCCATGCCGTTTCCGCTTCATATAGTCGACCGCGACACGCCGCGTTGCGCCCTGGACCAACTGGCCCGCCTGGTGGGCCCCCAGCAGCGCATTATCTCCATGGGCCCGCCGCCGGAGTATCCTGCCCTGGCCGATCGGTTCGAGCCGGTCCACGTGCCCCTGGGCCTGTTCCATATGACCATCCGGCGGATGCGCAGCCGCCTCTGCCCGCCGAACCTGATCCACGCCTGGTCGCCGACGGTCCTCTCGGCCTCGGCGGCGATGGGCAAATACTTCGAGTCGCCGGTGGTCTACAGCCTGACCGCCCTGCCCGATCGGCTCAGTTGGGCCCTGCTGGTCAAGTTCTGCGAGCAGGGCCTGGGGCTGATCGTCCCCACCGAGGCCCACCGCCGGGCGCTGCAGTCCAAGGGCATTTCGTCGGAGCGTTTGTGGGTGGTCCCGCCGGCAGCCTGTCCGACCGATCCGTCCGGGCGGGCCGAGCTGCGGGAAAGGCTCGGGCTGGAGCCGGATGAGCTGGTTCTCACCGCGCCGGGCCCGTCGATCCGCCCGGCCAACCAGCACGCGATTCTCTGGGCCCACGGCATGCTCGATGCGGCCGGGATGCCGATCTCCATCGTCCTGACCGACCCGGGCCCGTTGCTGGGCCAGTTGGCCGACTTCCGCCGGGTGACCGGCTGTCGCAAGCCCCCGATCGAGGCCTGGCAGGTCGCCAGCCGCCCCGAGCTGCTGGCCGTTGCGGACCTGGCGGTCTTCTCTTCGCCGGTCGATGCGGGCCTGTGGGCCCTGGCCGACACCGCCGCGTCGGGCCTGGCCAGCGTCATCGCCCGGACACCCTGGGCCACGAGCCTGCTGGACGAGGATGAATCAGCCGCACGATGGGTCGACCAGTTCGTCCCTCAACCGGTCTGTGCCGCCATGCTGGAGTTGATCGAATCGGCTGACCAGCGACGGCAGCTGGGTGGCCGCGCCCGCCAGATCGCCCGGCGCGAGTTGTCTGCCGAAGTGGCCTCCCAGCGCCTGGCCGGGGCCTGGCAAGACCTGGTCGCCGCCGGGGTCAAGGTGTGCGCATGAGACAACTTCCCCGTCCCCGCCGGTCCAAGCCTCCCGCTGCCTCATGACCCCCAACGACTCGACAACCCGCGTTACCGGTTCCGACGGCAGGACGATCTTCGCCGACAACCACGTCGCTGCGCAACTGGACGGGCAGGTCGACCCGCTGTCCAGGCCTTCCGAACACCAGTGGCAGCATGTCAAGCAGAATGCCTCCCGGACGGTCCATCGCGGCCGGGCCGGGCAGTTGGACATCTTCGTCAAGCACTTCCACAGTCACTCGCTGCTGCACCGCCTGGCCGGTCGGATCGGCCGATCCGACGCGCAGGTCGAGTTCGAGGCGATGGAACACCTGCTGGCCCGGGGCGTGCGTACGCTTCGGCCCCTTGCTGCCTGCTGGACGGGCCCGAACCAGTGGGTCGCCACCGAGGCCCTCGAACCGTCGCAGGACCTGGCAACGTGGCACGAGGACCAGCTTGACCGCGGCGACCAGGGGCGCAGGCAGATCCGCCTGGCCACCCGCCTGCTGGGCAAACTCATCGGGCGCATGCATGCTTGCGGCGTATTGCACAACGACCTGCATTGCGGCAACGTGCTGATCGACCAGGCAGCGGATCGGCTGGAACTGGTCCTGACCGACCTGCACCGGACCAGCCGGCGGAGGCGACTGTCTCGCCGGTCGCGGGCGATGAACCTGGCCCAGTTGCTGCACGACCGTTTCGAGTTCTCGTCGCGTAACGACCGCCTGCGGTTTCTCAAATCGTACCTGCGGGCCTCGGGGGCCGGCGGGTCGATCCGCGGCTGGCAGAGGCTTATCGAGCACCTTTCGGCCCGGCATCGGCGCAGGCAGCACGCCAAGCGTGACCGCCGGGCGATGGGCAACAATCGCTATTTCCACCGGATGCAGATCGGCCCCTGGAAGGGCCACGTCATCCTGGCCTCGAAGCGCAAGCTTGCCGGCTCGCTGGCCGCGCACCAGAAGTTCACCCTGCCGCAGTGGCAGGAAGCGCTGGGGGATATCGACTCGCTGACATCCGGGCCCGACGTGGAGGTGGTCAAGCAGTCGGGCTCGGGCATCGTTGTCCGTCGCAGGCTCACCATCGGAGGCGTGGAGGTGGATGTCTTCATCAAGCGTCCCCGGCGCAAGCGCAGGTGGAAGGTTTTGCTGGACTGCTTGCGCACCAGCCGGACGCTGCGGGCCTTCCAGCTGGGTCACGCCCTGCTGACCCGGCGGATCTCGACGGCCTTGCCTCTGGCGGCGTTCGAAATCCGCCGCGGGCCCTGCCTGAAAGACAGCATCCTGATCACCGAGGCCGTCGAGGCACCGAACATGCAGGAGTTTTTCGAGACCTGGCTGTCCAAGACGCCCAAGGGCGACACGCCACTGACGGTGGGCCAGCAGAGGCACCTGGCCCAGGAGGTCCTGGCCAGGCTGGGGCGGATGCTCCAGATTCTGCACGACAACAGCTTCGCCCACCGCGACCTGAAGGCATCGAACATCCTCGTGCTCTGGTCGCCGGGCCAGAGACCCGAGGTCGTGCTGATCGACATGGACGGGCTCAAGCACGTCTGGCTGATCACGACGCGTCGGAAATACCAGGGGCTGATGCGCCTGAACGTCTCGCTGCTGTTGTGCGATTCGGTCAACCACGCCGGGCGACTGCGGATGCTGCTGGGCTACCTGCGCAGACCCGGCTGCGGGCGGATCGACTTCAAGCCCTCCTGGCGGGTGCTGGAGCTGTGGTCTGCCCGGAAGATCCGCCAGCAGATCCGCTCGCGACGCAAGAAACAGCGGGCCCAGCGGAGGCCCTCGAATTGACCGGCCCGGGCCCGGACAACCCGAAGCGGATCTGCCTGATCAAGCCCAGCGCCCTGGGCGACGTGGTCACGGCCATCCCAGTCTTGCGGGCCCTGCGGAGGCGGTTTCCCCAGGCCCACATCGCCTGGCTGGTCCGCGACATCTACGCCCGCCTGCTGGCCGGCCAGGTCGGGCTGGATGAGACCATCACCTACGACCGCCGCCAACTCGGGCGCTTCTTCCTGCCCGGCAGCGGGATGGGACATGTCCGCAACCTGCGCCGACGCCTGCGCGAGGGTCGGTTCGACTGGGCGATCGATCTGCAGGGCCTGGCCCGCAGCGGATATTTCACCAAGTGGACCGGTGCAGCCCTGCGGGCGGGTTTCGCCGATGCGCGCGAACTGGCCCCCCGACACTATAGTTTCAAAGTCCAGGCCCCCCGCAGCCTGCATACCATCGACCGCAACATCGCCGTCGCAGAGGCCCTGGGCTGCCCCGCCGGGCCGGAAGACCTGCGGCTGGATGTCAGCGAGGCTGGCAGGAAACAGGCCGACGGGCTGCTGGATTCCTTCTCGCTTCGCTACGGGCAGTACGTCGTACTGGCCGTTCCGACCACCTGGCAGACCAAGATGTACCCCGAGCGGTACTGGAACCGCCTGGCGGCGGGTCTGAGCGAGTCGTACCCGCTGCTGATCACCGGGACGCGGTCGGACGTGGACCTTTGCGGTCGGATTGCCGCCGCGGCCGGGCCTGCCGTCGATTCGGTCGCCGGGCAGACGGGCATGGAGGGCTTTGTCGCCCTGCTGGCCTCGGCGGCCGGGGTGGTCTGCTGCGACTCGGCCGCCAAGTTCATCGCCCAGGCGGTCCGGACCCCGGCGGTCTGCCTGATCGGGCCGACCGACGCAGCCCGGACGGGCTTGTGGGGCCGCTCGACCAGCCCGGCTGCGAACCTGGTCTCACCGGTCTGCTGCCAAGGATGCTTGAAGAAACACTGTCGTCATATTACCTGTATGCAGGTGATCTCGCCGGACGATGCGATCTCGGCGAGTCTTGCTGCGTTCCAGGCCCGGAGTCGCTAATGCCCCACCGCCTGATCTGGGACAAATTCAAGCGGTTCCTTGTGTACCGCGTCTTGAGTCTGGACGATACGCCCCACCGGATCGCGCTGGGCGTGGCGATCGGCATGTTCGTGGCCTGGACGCCGACAATCCCCTTCCAGATGGCCCTGACGGTGGCGCTGTCTGCCCTGCTGGGGGCCAACAAGTTCGTCGGCCTGCCGTTCGTCTGGATTAGCAACCCGCTGACCATCCTGCCGATCTACGGGCCGAATTATCTCATCGGCTGCTGGCTGCTGCCGGGCGAACAGAAGTGGTCGAAGTTCACCGAGGCGATGGCTGGCGCGATGAACTTCGGCCAGGGCTTCTGGAGTACACTGCACAGCTGGTGGTCGGCGACGATGGCAATTTTCCTGCCGCTCTGGCTGGGCTCGATCATCATGGGCCTCTTGGTCGGCTGCCTCTCCTACGTGCTGATCTACTGGGGCGTAATCCGCTTCCGACGGATCTTCCACCACTTCCACGACGGCTAGCTGCCCCACGGCCGGCGCGGGCTTCTGCCTCCGGGCATGGCAGCGGACAAGGACGACCCCGCAGACAGCAAGGAAACCAGCCCCAGCGACCCCGAGGCCGAGAACTCGGGCGAAGACGACAATCCCGAGAGCTCCGGAATCGCCCGAAACAACCACAGACAAGGCGAATCGGTCGGGGCGTAGGCCAAGTCGGCGAAATCTCGAAACGGGTCGAAACAAGTTGTCTTTCCCAATCCCGCCGCCGCCGATATAATGGCAAGACCTTACCTGCGAAGAACCATGAATACCGGACAGAACCAATCTCTCGCCGCCCTGCGGTTCCGCCTGTACGACCGGGCCCTGCACCCGGAGTTGTTCGAGATCTATCACGATCGACACATCGTCCAGGACGGCTACGAGGCCCAGATCTGGGTGACCGGCTGCGCGCACGCGATCGGCTTTTTCAGCGAAGAGGGCTGCCTGGTCCAGACCCTCGCCGAGGCCGATGCCCCCCTGCCCCAGCGAGGCCTGCAACTGGACCTTCCCGTCCGCGGCGAGCGCGAGCACAAGCAGACGCGCCAGAGACACATCAGCTACATGATGAACCTGCAGGTCGAACTGATGAGCCCGGAAGTCTACGCCAAGACACACGACGACCTGGAGCGCATCGGCGGCAAACGGGGCTTGTTCGCGTCGTTCCCGATGTGGAATTGCGGGCAGCTCACGCCGTTTACGTTCATCGATTCCGAAGCCAAGCCGAACACCCTGCACGTTTTTACGTTCCAGGCGTTCCCGGATGAACTGACGCTGGTCAAGAGTCAGACCATCTTCGAGTTGATCTGACTCCGCCGCGCGGGGCCCGGGCGAGAGTCCTGGCAATCAGCGTCTGAGGCTGTACAATAACAGACCGCCGGGTCTGGCGGATGCGGGCAGTTGTCGGGCACAGATCGAGGTTCCACGATGGCAGAGGACAAGCTGACACTCAACCGGGCCGACCACGTGGTGACAGCCTGCTTCGGCGGACAGTCGGTCCTGACCAGCAGCGACATTCAGGCCCTGCGTGAGCAGCTGGCCGATGTGATCCGCTGGGAGAAGCCCGCGTGCCTGATCGTCGATTTCACGGGGCTGGGGATGCTCGGCTCGGAAGTGCTCGGCATGCTCGTGGACCTGCATCGGATGCAGCACGAGAATGACGCCCAGTTGATCGTCTGCGGCCTGGCCCCGGCGATGCACAAGGTTCTGAAGATCACCAGGCTCGATCTGGTGCTGACTTTCGCCGACAACGCCTCGGACGCGATGGAACTGGCCCGGGCGCAGAGCGACTGAGAACGGCTTGATTCACGGAGAGAAGATGGCCAAGCAAATACAGATACTCCTGGCCGGCGTGCTGGTCGTCGTTCCGATCGCCGCGACAGTCTGGGTGGTCAGTTGGCTGGCAACGGCAATCGACCAGATGGGCTCGAACCTGCTCAACAGCGTCTGGGGCGACCTGGCCCTGCCGCCGATGGTGGGCATCGTCGTGATCGTCGTGCTGCTCTACTTCGTGGGGCTGCTGACGCGGATGTGGATCTTCTCGGGCCTGTTCCGGATGATCGACAGGCTCTTGTCTTCTGTCCCAGGCGTCAAGGCCGTCTACGAGTCCATCCGCGACCTGCTGAAGCTCTTCGGCGGCGATGCCGACAAGATGGGCAAGGTCGTGCTCTACCGCCAGCCGGCGACCGACCTGGTGATCATGGGGATCATGACCAACTCCTGCCCGGTCGGGGTCGACGAGAACACCGACCAGGACCGCGTGGCCGTCTATCAGCCCTTCGCCTACATGTTCGGCGGGCCTGTCATATACGTCCCGCGCGAGCACGTCACGGAAATCGACATGACCGTCGAACAGGCCCTGAAGCTGGCGACCACCGCACACGTCGGGGCCGTGGCCAGGAAGGTCCTCTCCGACTCCCAGGCCCAGAGCTGCGAAGAGAAACCATCGCCGTAACCCGATTACCCGATTGCGAGGCTGCCACGGATGGCAAAACAGACCGCAACGAAGAAGACCGTCAAACGCAAGACCCGACGCAGTTACGCCACGGCCGAGTCGATGGCCTCGGCCCAGCGTAGCATCTCGGTCAGCGAGTTCTTCGCCAAGAACCGACACCTGCTGGGCTTCGACAACCCCCGCAAGGCCCTGCTGACAACCGTCAAAGAGGCCGTCGACAACTCCCTGGACGCCTGCGAGGAGGCGGGTATCTGTCCGGAGATCCACATCCGCATCGAGCAGATCGACGACGACCACTACCGCGTGACGGTCACCGACAACGGGCCGGGCATCGTCAAAAAGCAGATCCCCAATATCTTCGGAAAGCTGCTTTACGGCAGCAAGTTCCACCGTCTGCGGATGAGCCGGGGCCAGCAGGGAATCGGCATCAGCGCCGCGGGCATGTACGGGCTGCTGACCACGGGCAAGAGCGTGCAGATCATCTCGCGGACGTCCAAACGCAGCCAGGCCCACTACTACGAACTGCAGATCGACACGAAGAAGAACAAGCCTGCCATCATCGAAGACCGCGCGATCGAGTGGGAGCACCATCATGGGACCAGCGTGACAATCGAGCTGGAAGCCCGCTACGCCCGAGGCCGCCAGAGCGTCGACGACTATCTCCAGCAGACCGCCATCGCCAACCCGCACGTGACGCTGACCTACCTCGCACCCGACGGACGCGAGGACCACTACCCCGCTTCGGTCCACCAACTGCCTCCCACGCCCAAGGAAGTCAGGCCCCACCCCGAAGGCGTCGAACTCGGCGTGCTGATCAAGATGATGCAGGAGACGCGGGCCAAGACGCTGGCGTCGTTCCTGAAAGACGAGTTCTCGCGTGTCTCGGCCCGGGTGGCCGGGGAAATTGTCGACACCGCCGGCCTGCGCCCCCGGACGCGCCCCAAGCGACTGGACGGCGAGGACGCCAAGAAGATCTTCAAGGCCGTCCAGAAGGTCAAGATCATGGCCCCGGCGACCGATTCGGTCGTACCGATCGGCGAGCAGCAGTTGATCGCCGGGCTCAAGCAGGTTGTCGACGCGGCCTTTTACACGTCGATAACCCGCAAGCCGGCAGTCTACCGGGGCAACCCGTTTATCATCGAGGCGGCCGTGGCGTACGGCAAGCCGGAGAAGAAGGACACCGACAAGGAAACCCCCGGCCAGCAGGCCCGCAAGAGCGACGATACCGACGACGGCCAGGTCGCCAAGCTCATCCGCTTTGCCAACCGCGTCCCGCTGCAGTACCAGCAGTCGGCCTGTGCGACGCACAGATCGGTGGTGGGCATGAACTGGCGCAACTATGGACTGACGCAGGGACGCGGGGCCATGCCCCAGGGCGATCTGACCGTCGTGCTGCACATGGCCTCGGTCTGGGTGCCCTTTACCAGCGAATCCAAGGAAGCCATCGCCTCCTACCCGGAGATCGTCAAGGAGATCCGCCTGGCCCTGCAGGAATGCGGACGCAAGCTGGCAAGGCACATCAAACGCAACGTCCGGATCCGCCAGGAACTCAAGAAACGCAGCTACATCCAGAAGTACATCCCCGCCATCG
>JBKHDI010000105.1:0-10189 GCA_046541415.1 Phycisphaerae bacterium
AACCACGTTGGCCGGATCGAAGGACCAGGCGGTGTGTCCCATTCCGGCTGATTCGACGTGGTTGCTCCGCTTCGCTGCGCAGCCCACGGCACCCCTTCCACACAGCCAACGGCACCCCATGCACACACGGCACCCGATATGGAATGACCCTTGCGCAAGGGTGCCGTGGTTTGGCCGCAGGCCAACCACGTTGGCCGGATCGAAGGACCAGGCGGGGTGTCCCATTCCGGCCGATTCGGCGATGCGTCGGGATATCCCCACCGCCGGCGTCGGCCTGGTAGGGCCTGGGGAGAACTCGCCTCTCTCAGGCCAGGCCGTTGCGGCGCAGTTCGTTCTCGAAGTGATCGTCATCCACATAGAGTATGGCTCGGCCTCCCAGACTGCGGAAGGCCTCGACGTTCCGCACGGAATCATCGATCAGCAGGGACCCGCCGTAGCCGACGCCCTTGCCGAGGGCCTCGAACGCCATCGGCCAGAGCTGGGTCTTGTCGATCGTGCCATGGTCGGCCGAGTTGATGACCACGTCGAAAAGCTCCTCCAGTCTATGGTGGGGGGCGACCACGTCGCTGAAGCAGTCCATGTTCACCGTCACCAGGGCCGTCGGCGTGCCCTCGGCCCGGTGCTGCCGGGCCAATTCATGGACACGCGGGTTGAACCGCAGACCGCGGCAGCTCTCGTCGAGGGCCTCGGCCAGTCTGTCAACCGGCATGCCCATCCGCCCCGAGAGGTACTGGTAAATGTCCTGGCAGGACAGCTTGCCCTCCATCCACGGGATCGCCCAATGTGTCTCGGTGCCGGGGCCGAAAAGCAGCTGGTCGATCTGCCTCTCGGCCTGGCTTCCGAGCTTGTGGAAGTACTTCTGGCTGCAAAGCGTGAAAGCGAAATCATATACGACGCACTGGAAATCAGGCATGGAGTCTCCCGCTGGGTCTTTCGGCGACTATATCTGCCCGAAGCTGGATAATGAAGGCAAAATGCCGATTGACACTTCCGCCAGCCCCAGATACCTTTGCAGCTGAGGTCGACGCGGTTCGGCCACCTTCTGACTTCAGCTTTGAAAGGGCGATTATGTCTGCCAAACAACTCACGGTCGTTGTCGATTTCGCCCTTTCGGCTGTCTCTGTCTGATCTCTTCGTCGTAGCAGCTCTGCCGATCGGGCACCGACTTCGTTTGCGGCTCTGAACTCCGCCTTGTTCATTATGTGGCCGCGCGCTGCTGCGCGCCGCCTGAAAGGATTCTTTATGTCTGCCTCCACCGGTTCGTCAAAACGCCGTATCCGCCCGGGCTTCTGCTGCCAGGTGCGGACCGTGTTTCCCCTCCACCTGAAAGAAAGGTACAAACCAGGTGAAAGGACGATACCGAAAGAAAGATCGATCCTCGGAAGCTCCGAGCGAATCGTTTATTTGTGAACATTGCGGCCAGGCTGTCAGCGGACAGGCACCCGGCACGCGCAACCGCAACCATTGTCCGCATTGTCTCTGGTCGCTGCACGTGGACATCCGCATCGGCGACCGCCGCAACGGCTGCAAGGGGCCGATGCAGCCGGTGGCTGTCTGGGTGCGCCCGGATGGCGAATGGACGTTGCTTCACCGCTGCAGCCGGTGCGGGCAGATCCGCCCGAACCGGATCGCTGGAGATGACAGCGAGATCGTGCTGTTGTCACTGGCGCTGCAACCATTGGCCAGGCCCGCCTTCCCGCTGGACCGCCTGGCGTTGATGGCCGGCCTTGGCGGGTCCGAAAGCGTCAAGGCCGAGCGGGCGGATTGATCCGCCCGAAGACGAAAATCGGCCCGCCGGGGCGTTGCTGCCTCGGCGGGCCGATTCATCTTATGTTCTGCAGGTTCGGTGGGCGACGCCTTGCCGCCCGGGCGTTAACTGCCTCAGCCAAAGCCCCTTCCCGCAGGACTGCCGGACCCGCTGGGCGGAGCCGGCGGACTGGCGGTATGGGTCTCGGCGCCGTGTTCCCGCAACAGCCGGATCATCTGGTCGTTGTTGCAGACGACCGCTGCGAACAGCGGGTACCAGCCGTCGGCATTGGCGCGGTTGACGTCGGCGCCGTCATCCAGCAGATTCTGGGTCCGGTCCAGGTCGCCCTGTTTGACGGCCTCGACGAGCCGTTCGGCCTGTTCGGCGGGTCTGTCGAACCAGCGGTACTTGGCATACCAGATGCCGCCGATGATCGCCCCGATGATCAGGACCCGGATCGCAAGATCTTGGAGTTTCATATCTATCTTCCTTCCGGACAAAATATCGGACAAATTCCCGTTCTACTCAAGGTCAAACGGGAATTGTTCGATAGTGTGCGTGGAGGAAAATGCAACAGGCCGACCGTCGGCCCGAGCAGTCTTACAGAAGTGAGGGCTTCTGGGACCCCCGGATTATATCAATTACGAAGAACCGTCGACGTAGACGTGTTCTAACTATTTTTTCGGTATGTCTCTGGAGGGAGAACCATCATGTTGGCAATCAAGAACAACCTTATGGCCGAAACGGCCTCACGCCAGCTGAACAACAACTACAACAACCTGTCGACGTCGGTTTCGCGACTGAGCTCGGGTCAGCGCATCGTCAGCGCCAAAGACGATGCCGCCGGCCTGGCCGTTCGCGAACTGATCCGTGCCGACGTGGCCACCCTGCGTCAGGGCAGCCGCAACGCCCAGGACGCGATCAGCATGCTGCAGACGGCCGAAGGCGCACTCAGCGTCACCGACGACGTTCTGGTCCGCATGAAGGAACTGGCCGAGCAGGCCTCGACCGAGTCCTACTCCGCGGAACAGCGGAAGATCATGGATGAGGAATTCCAGCAGTTGATCAGCGAGATCGACCGCATCAGCGCCAACACCGAGTTCAACGGGCAGAATCTTCTCGATGCCGAGACCGGCTCGCTGAACATTCACCTGGCCTCGGAAGAAACCATCGACATCGCCGCCAAGGATATGTCTGCTGCCGGTCTGGGCATCGGCGGGACCAAGGGCACGATGCACACGTCGGCGGCCCTGGAGCGGACGGACATCAACCAGACCTTCGTCGGTTCCACCGGCGGGATCATGAAGATCAACTTCGCCGGCGACGACGCCCAGGACACCATCACTGTGTCCTTCACCGGTACAGAAGACACGCTGGAGAAGATCGTTGACAAGATCAACGAAGCTTCCCGCCAGACCGAGGACCAGGAATACGACGCCGCGTCGATCTACTACGATTCCGAGAACAAGACCTACGGCATCAAGCTGTCGGCCCTGTGGGGTTCGGCCGAGAATGATATCTCTGTCACCGCCTCCGGCGCGATGACGGGCAGCTTCACCAACGCGGCGTTCGAGGCCTCGACGGCCGCGGCCGGCTCGCGGATCAAGATCTCCGACAATGTCTCTGCTTTGGGTGCGATGAATACCATCACCGAGGCGATCGAGACCAAGGACTCGTTCCGCGCCCAGCTGGGTTACTTGATGAACCGCCTGGAAGCCGCTTCCAGCGTCATCGACATCCAGGCCGAGAACCTCCTGGCCGCCGAGTCGCGGATCAGCGACGTCGACGTGGCGAAGGAAATGGCCGAGATGACCCGTAACCAGGTCCTCGCCCAGGCGGGCATGAGCATGCTCAGCCAGGCCAATTCCATGCCGCAGATGGCCCTGTCCCTGCTGCGGTAACGACAGCATGTCGGGCCCGGAGGGAAGGAGACGGCCTCGTTTGTTCGGGGTCGTCTCCGCCCGACACCGACAGTCTGAAAGCACAGTTCCAGGCCGCTGCAACGGATAACGTGGGCGCGGCGGCAGGGGAAACTGGGCATGGGTCGCCCCAAGGCAGGCCCCCAGTGCCCGCACAGCCGGATCCGTCAATGACGGGTCCGGCTTTTTTATTCTCTGGTTGTAAAAATGGGTAAAGCTTTCGGGTCCTGTCACGTTAATGGGGCATGTTGAGGATTCAAAGCTGCATGGGTGCGGCAATGGATGGGCACGAGGGTCTGGAGGAGTACCAGCTGAGAATCTCCCTGACTTCGATATAGACGCGGGCCGCGTGGGTCTGCGAGTCATGTTTTCCACATAGGGAGAGAATGTAATGCTGGCAATTAAGAACAACCTGATGGCCGAAGGGGCCGCACGTCAGTTAGGCATCAACTATGACAACCTCGGAACCAGCGTTTCTCGCCTGGCTTCGGGGCGTCGTATTGTCGGTGCCAAAGACGATGCCGCCGGCCTGGCCGTCATGGAACTGATCCGTGCCGACGTGGCCACCCTCCGCCAGGGCAGCCGCAACGCCCAGGACGCGATCAGCATGCTGCAGACCGCAGAAGGTGCCCTCAGCGTCACCGACGACATCCTGGTCCGCATGAAGGAACTGTCCGAACAGGCCGCCACCGAGTCCTACTCGGATGAACAGCGGAAGATCATGGACGAAGAGTTCCAGCAGCTGATCAGCGAAATCGACCGGATCGCCAACAACACCACGTTCAACAGCCTGAATCTGCTGGACGCCGAAACCGAGACCTTCAATATCCACCTGGCGTCGGTCGAGACGATCGGCATCAACACCAAGGATATGACCTCGGCCGGTCTGGGCATTGGCGGGGTCAAGGGCACGATGGACACCTCGGCCGCCCTGGAACGCTCGAATATCAATGAGACCTTCGCGGCCTCGACAACGGGCATTATGAAGATCAACTTCGCCGGTACCGACGCTCAGGAGACCATCACGGTTTCCTTTACCGGTACCGAAGATACTCTCGAGAAGATCGTCGACCGGATCAACGCGGCTTCCCGGACGACCACAGACCAGGAATATGATGTCGCTTCGATCTACTATGATTCCGACAGCAAGAGCTACGGGATCAAGCTGACAGCCCTGTGGGGTTCGGCCCAGAACACGATCTCCGTCGCTGCCTCCGGCGCGATGACCGGCAGCTTTACCAACGCCGCGTTCGAGGCCTCCGCCAGCGCCAGCGGCGCCCGGATCAAGATCTCCGACAGCACCTCCGCCGTCGGCGCCTTGAACACCGTCACCGAAGCGATCGAGACCAAGGACTCTTACCGGGCCAAGCTCGGTTACCTGATGAACCGCCTCGAAGCGGCCGTCAGCGTCATCGACATCCAGGCCGAAAACCTCCTGGCCGCCGAGTCACGCATCGCCGACGTCGACGTGGCCAAGGAAATGGCCGAGATGACCCGTAACCAGGTCCTCGCCCAGGCGGGCATGAGCATGCTCAGCCAGGCCAACTCCCTGCCGCAGATGGCCCTGAGCCTGCTGAACGGCTAAACCGCAACGTAGAGAGACAGACCTCCATGTCTCACGCATAGATGTACGGAGGGAGAGAGGTGATTGCTCACGAGCATCGCCTCTCTCCCTTTTTTGATGCGCATTTCAGACCGGTCCGGCTGTGCCGGTTGTCGGGGACGCAATAGTTCTGCTTTTTGTGCAGATCGCGCTTAAGTATAAGGCCTCTACGACGTAAATGGAATGTGACGAAGATTCGAAGCTGTCTGGGTGCGGTCACACACGGACAGAGGGTCGAAGGGCCGGCTTGGAATCTCCCTTGAGTGGATATATATGCAAACGCGGCGTGTACGGGCACCCGCGCAGGAACGCTTTGTACTAGGGAGAGACTCTCGATGCTGGCAATCAAGAACAATCTTATGGCCGAAGGGGCCGCCCGCCAACTGGGCATCAACTACGCGAACCTCGGGACCAGCGTGTCGCGCCTGGCCTCGGGGCGACGGATCGTCACATCCAAGGATGACGCGGCCGGTATGGCCGTCATGGAGCTGATCCGCGCCGACGTGGCCACCCTGCGCCAGGGCAGCCGCAACGCGCAGGACGCGATCAGCATGCTCCAGACGGCGGAAGGGGCACTGAGTGTCACCGACGATATCCTGGTCCGCATGAAGGAGCTGGCCGAGCAGGCCGCCACCGAGTCCTACTCATCCGAGCAGCGGAAGATCATGGACGAGGAGTTTCAGCAGCTGATCAGCGAAATCGATCGCGTCGCCAACAACACCACGTTCAACGGCCAGAACCTGCTGGATGCCGAAACCGAAACGCGGAGCATCCACCTGGCGTCGGTCGAAACGATCGGTATCAACACCAAGGACATGACAGCCGCCGGATTGGGCATCGGCGGGGTAAAGGGCACGATGGAAATGTCTGCATCCCTGGAAAGAACCAATATCAACGAGAAGTTCGCTGTCGCTACCGGCGGCGTGATGAACATCAACTTCGCCGGAGACGATGCACAAACCAGCATCCGCGTCTCCTTCACCGGCGCCGAAGAGACGCTCAAACAGATCGTCGATCGGATCAATGAAGCTTCGCGAGAGACCGTCGATGAAGAATACGACGTTGCCTCGATCTACTATGATTCGGACAACAAGACGTACGGGATCAAGCTGACGGCCCTGTGGGGCTCGGCCGAGAATACGATTTCCGTGGCCGCCTCGGGCGTGATGACCGGCAGCGTGACCGCAGCGGCATTCGAGGCCTCTGCCGCCGCCAGCGGTTCGCGGATCAAGATCTCCGATTCGACCTCTGCCACCGGCGCACTGAACACGCTGGACGAAGCGATCGAAACCAAGGACTCCTACCGGGCCCGTATGGGTTACCTGATGAACCGTCTCGAAGCGGCCGTCAGCGTCATCGACATCCAGGCGGAGAATCTCCTGGCCGCCGAGTCGCGAATCGCCGATGTCGACGTCGCCAAGGAAATGGCGGCCATGACCCGCAACCAGGTCCTCGCCCAGGCGGGCATGAGCATGCTCAGCCAGGCCAACTCCATGCCCCAGATGGCCCTGAGCCTGCTGAACGGCTGACCGTCACTGACTGAGATTGGAACGTAATCTCCTTTGGAAAGGTTCCAGGGAGAGAGACGCCGCCTTCGTGCATCGTCTCTCTCCCTTTTTCCATGCGCAACAGCTGTGGCACCCGTGACCAACTGCAACACGGGCAGCCCAGGATGGCGCAGGCCTCTGGCCGGAGTCAATCCTGGTCCATGGCCACGCCACCTCCTTCTTCCGGCCAGTCTATCTGTCTCCGGCTGACTGCTGCAGCGATTCGGGCAGGTCGCGTTCTGCGATATTGTGCAACTGGAACCAGGCCCGGGCCTGCTGGGCATCGACGACCCAGAACATGTTCCTGCGCATCTCGTCGGAGACCTTGGAGGCCGGGAGAATCAGGGCCTCATCTTTTCCCAGCTCGAGAGCGGGCGTCCCTTGTTCGCCCTTGGGATCGACCAAGAAACCATCGTCCCCCTTCCGCAATACCTGGGGCTCAATGCCCAACAGGACTTCGACTGCCCGCGGATGAATCAGGTAGCCCGTCTTCGGATCGACCTGCCTGAGCTCGAAGGGCTTGTCTGTCGGGTATCCGCTCTCCGGTAGCCGGACCTGCAACGCCTTGTCGACGAACACCGACAGATAATCCCAGACTCGCTGGACGCTGACGCTGCCGTCGGTCACGGGCTTGCCCCAGCCGCCTGAACCATGCATGTCTCGATAGTTCCCGTGACCCACCTTGTGGGCGACAACCTGGTGGGGCAGCCACCCGGCCTTGGTCCGATAGTTCAGCAGTGACGGGCGAACATGGCGGGACCAGGTCTGCCCCCACTCGCTCTGCCCGTTGACGTTGACGTGCAAGATGCTCTGCCCGTCCAGTTTCGCCCAGTCCGGTACAGGCCAGGTCGGGGTTTCGGCGTGATAGTTGATGGTGGCAACTGTGCGATCGGGATACAACCAACCCATGCGGAACGGATAGCGGCCGGAGGCACTCTTGCCGAATGTAATCCACGGTGCGTGGCGGAACTCCGCGATTCCGGTCTCTTTGGCGATCGCGTTGAGAAGGTTCTGTGTGATCTTGGTGTTGCCTTCTTCGCTCAACTCGTAATGGACCCGATACCGCATGTACACAATGGCCATCCCGCGTTTGGCTGCAATGTCGCGGAGTTTCGCGTGCTCGCCGAAGATCTTCGAGTCGCTGTTGATGATGATGAACATCACCGCCCGGATGCGGTCGGTTTCGGGAGCCACCCAGACCAGAAGGGCGGTGTTTCGGCCTTTGCGCAGCTTCTCCGGTACGGTATTGGGGACCTTCAGTCCGTAGGGCCAGTATGGCATTTCAGCCAGATCGTTCCCGGCTTTGCCTTCGGTCCGTTTCGAGGCAGGCACGGTCCCGGCGATCGCGGGCAAACATCCCAGCCCTGTCAGCAGGCAGAGAGCAATGCACGTGGGTTTCATTCGATTTATCCTTTCGTTCTCGCAGATCCATATGGAAAGCGCCGGCTGGCTCTGACACCCGGATTCCGGGCCCGTCGACAGATACAACCCTCTGGATCGGGTCGGGTTCCTCCCCCTGTGCATCGGGGCAGCGAGGGCGAACCACGGCCGGGTCTGTGTATTATATGCTCTGTGCAGCCTGTTGCGGTTGGGGGATCTGTCGGAACTATCCGGTTGTGCAGATGTCTCCCGTCTTGCCGAAGACGCAGTCTGGGCTGGCAATTCCGATCGAAGGAATCGGTTAAAGGTTTCTGGTTATGCGGCGAGAATGGAAGCAGAACGAAGATTCCAAGCTGCGCCATGGGGTCATTTGGCGGGCACTACCTGGCACCATCCGGCTGAGAATCTCTCGCGGTAGCCGCGTCCTGCCCCGCCTGCCGTTCGGTCGGCGAGGCCCTCGTGTCGGGGAGAATATTGCATGCTGGCAATCAAGAACAACCTGATGGCCGAGACGGCCGCCCGCCAACTCGGGATCAACTATGGCCATCTCGGAACGAGCGTCTCCCGACTGGCCTCGGGCAACCGGATCGTCACGTCCAAAGATGACGCGGCCGGTATGGCCGTCATGGAACTGATCCGTGCCGACGTGGCCACACTCCGCCAAGGCAGCCGCAACGCGCAGGACGCGATCAGCATGCTCCAGACGGCGGAAGGGGCACTGAGTGTCACCGACGATATCCTGGTCCGCATGAAGGAGCTGGCCGAGCAGGCCGCCACCGAGTCCTACTCATCCGAGCAGCGGAAGATCATGGACGAGGAGTTTCAGCAGCTGATCAGCGAAATCGATCGCATCGCCAACAACACCACATTTAACAGCCTCAATCTGCTGGATTCGCAGACCGAAACCTTCAAGATCCATCTGGCCTCGGTCGAGACGATCGGCATCAACACCAAGGACATGACTTCCGCGGGGCTGGGCATCGGCGGAACCAAGAGCAACCTGACGATGGCATCAACCGCCATGGTCAGCTACATCAACCAACAGGTCACCGCCGCGGCAGGTGTCTTCGAGATCAGCTTTATCGGGGACGATGCCCAGACAAACGTCACCGTGGCACTGACGGCCTCGATGGACACGCTCAAGGAGATTGTCGACGCGATCAACGAGCAGTCCCGCCAGACCCTCGACGAAGAGTACGACATCGCCTCGATCGTGTACGACAAAGAGGTGGGAAGGTACGGCATTAAGCTGACGTCCCTGTATGGCTCGGCCGAAAACAGCATCCGCGTCAACACCACCGTCGCTTCCGGCGTGATGGCCGGTGCCAACTTCGCCGATGCCGACGCCGTTGACGGAACGGGCAACCGGATCTCGATCCAGGACGCCACCCAGGCCGCCGGGGCCCTGAACACCCTCGGCGAGGCCATCGAGAGCAAGGATTCCTACCGCGCCAGGTTGGGCTACCTCATGAACCGCCTGGAGGCGGCCGTCAATGTCATCGACATCCAGGCCGAAAACCTCCTGGCCGCCGAATCACGAATTGCCGATGTCGATGTCGCAAAGGAAATGGCAGCCATGACCCGCAATCAGGTCCTCGCCCAGGCGGGCATGAGCATGCTCAGCCAGGCCAACTCCATGCCCCAGATGGCCCTGAGCCTGCTGAACGGCTAGCCTGGAATACCAGCGTAGTAACGTCCCATTTCAGGGCAGTGGAGCTTCGAGTTTCACTGCCCTTTTGCATAGGCCCCCAGATGCAAACTTGCTTGCCAACCGTCGACTGAGGTGGCAAACTCCGGGCCATGCATGCCCGACCAAACTGCAATCTCACACTCGAAGCGGTCACCGAGGGTGTCCCATTCCGGCTGATTCGGCGTGGTTGCTCCGCTGCGCTGCGCAGCCCACGGCACCCCTTGCACGCAGCCCACGGTGCCCGACATGGAATGGCCCGTACGCAAGGGTGCCGTGGCTTGGCCGCAGGCCAACCACGTTGGA
>JBKHDI010000106.1:0-10048 GCA_046541415.1 Phycisphaerae bacterium
CGAACGCATAGCCGGTGTAGGTCTCGGGGTCGTAGCCGACGGCTTGCAGAACGTTGGGATCGACCATTCCGCAGCCGCCCAGTTCGATCCAGTAGGTCGAGCCGTCTTCGCGGTGGAACTCCAGGTCCACCTCGGCTGAGGGCTCTGTGAAGGGGAAGAAGCTCGGGCGGAAGCGGGTTCGGACATCCTGGCCGAAGTAGGCCTTGCAGAAGAGGTCCAGCGTGGTCTTCAGGTCGGCCATGGTGACGTCTTTGTCGACGTAGAGGCCCTCGAGCTGATGGAACATGAACGAGTGGGTCGCGTCGACGGTATCAGGCCTGTAGACCCGGCCGGGTGCGATGACCCGGACGGGCGGCTGGCGGTCTTCCATGGTCCGGATCTGGACGGTGGAGGTCTGCGAGCGGAGCATGAGGAAGTCGTCGATGTAGAAGTTGTCCAGCGGATCCCTGGCCGGGTGCGACGGCGGTATGTTCAGGGCGTCGAAGTTGTGGCGTTCATCTTCGACTTCCGGGCCGTAAACGACCTCGAAGCCCATGCGCCCGAAGATCTCGCAGATCTCGTTGACTGTCTGGGTCAGCACGTGGGTGTGCCCGAGCTTTGGCTTTTCTCCGGGCAGGGTGACATCGACGGAGGGGCCTTGGGTGGCCTTGCCGGAATCGGCGGCCTGGGCCTGTTTGGCCTCGAAGGCAGCCTGGAGGGCGTTCTTGGCAGCGTTGGCGGCTTGGCCGTACGCGGGCTTCTCCTGCTTGGGCAGGTCTTTGATCCGGCCCATGGCGTCTTTGATGGCGCCCTTCGAGCCGATGTACTTGATTCGCCACTGTTCGAGCGAATCGGCCCCGTCGACGCCCTCGAGTTCGGCCAGGGCGGTCTTCTGGAGTTGTTCTAGCTCGGACAGGGCGCTCATTCCGGAGGTCTCCGGGGAAGTTACGCAGTCGCCGCGGCGGTGCACTCGACGTCGATGACCTTGCAGGCGGCCTGGACGATCTGGTCGAAGGCGACCGGGTCGGCGATAGCGATTTCGGCGAGCATCTTGCGGTTCAGGTCGATGTGGGCCTCGAACATCCCGTGCATCAGCTGACTGTAGCGGATGCCGCGCATTTTGCATGCTGCCGAGATTCGGGTGATCCAGAGGCGGCGCATCGAGCGCTTCAGCAGGCGACGGTCGCGGGTGCGGTTTACGCCGGCGCGGAAGACGGCCTGCTTGGCCAGGCGGTAGTTGCGGCTGTGGCGGCCGTAGTAGCCACGGGCCTGCTTGAGGATCTTGCGGTGCTTCTGGTGACGGGCAGAGCCCTTACGTACGCGAGGCATGGTTGCTCCTTTACAGGGCCGATGGGCGGCGGTAGTGCCTGTTCCAGTCCGCGATGTCTGTCGCGGTCACCCCAGGGGGTTCCCATCCGGGCCAGTGTATGGTGGTTTGCTGTGGTTTCCTGCTCAGCCGTTGTTGCCGATGCCGAGCATCTTGCGGGCCTGCTTGGCAAATCCGTTGGCGACCTGCTTGGGCTTGCGGAAGCTGCGCAGGGTCTTGTTGGACTTGCGGCTCTTCAGGTGGCCCGAACCGGGGGAGTATCGCATGATCTTTCCCGTGCCGGTTACCTTGATGCGCTTGGTCAGCGATTTATTGGTCTTCATCTTGGGCATGGTGCCTGGACCTTTCGTAGTGATACCGCAACTGCGAATTCAGTCGAAGGGGAGTATTGTAACACCGGCGGGGCGGTTGTAAAGACCCTTGCGGGCGAAAATCGACCAGCCGGGACCGTCGCCTCGGCGGCTCGGGTACTGCAGCGGGCTCCAGCGGTGTTCAAGGCAGGTCAGGAGGCGGTTTCTGCCTCGGCCTTTCTCGACGGGGCGAGGGTCATGGTGATCCGTCGGCCCTCGCGGCGGAAGTTCTGGTCGACCTTGGATACGTCCTGGAGCATCTGCTTGATCTGGTCGAAAATCTTCTCGCCCTCGTCGATGTGGGCCAACTCCCTGCCCCGGAATCGGAGGCTGAACTGTACGCGGTCGCCGCGTTCGAGGAACTCCCGCGCATGGCTGACCTTGATCTCCAGGTCGTGCTGGCCGATCTTGGGGGTCTTGATGCGGATCTCCTTCAGTTCGGTCTCGTGGCGGTTGGCCTTGCTCTTGCGTTCTTTCTTGCGCTGGGCGTACTTGAACTTGCCATAGTCCATGATCCGGCAGACCGGCGGACGGGCCTGCGGGGCCACCTCCACCAGGTCCAGGCCCGCATCCTGGGCCTTGCGCATGGCGTCTCGGACGTCGACAATCCCCAACTGCTCGTCATTCTCGTCTATCAGGCGGATCGGAGAGATGCGAATCTGCCCGTTGGTGCGAAATTCTTTGGCGATGGTCTGATCTCCTTGTTCAGGGTAACCGGCCCGGCCATCTGCGGGCCGATTCCATCGGTCCGTCCGGGTCGTGACTGATTTTCATTCCATTATACCGTAAGCTTCTCGGATCCCTTGCTGCGGATCTCTTCTAAGAGCTTCTCTGCCAGTTGCTCGATCGTCAGGGCCCCCAGGTCGCCGTCTGTGCGGTGACGGACGGAAACAGTTCCCGCCTCGGCCTCTCGCTGGCCGACAATGGCCATGTACGGGATCTTCTCCAGGGTAGCTGAGCGGATCTTGGCCCCGATCTTCTCGGGGCTCTGGTCCAACTGGACCCGCAGGTCCATCTCGGCCAACTTGTCGCGGATGCCGGCGGCGTAATCGGCGACTTTCTCGCTGACCGGGAGGACCGCAATCTGTACGGGGGTCAGCCAGAGGGGGAAATCCCCGGCAAAGTGCTCGATGAGGATGCCCAGGAACCGCTCCATCGAACCGAACGGGGCGCGGTGGATCATGATCGGGCGATGCGGCGCGTTGTCCGGCCCGATGTACTCCAGGTCGAACCGCTCGGGCAGGTTGTAGTCGACCTGGATGGTCCCCAGCTGCCACTCCCTGCCGATGCAGTCCCGGACGACAAAGTCGATCTTCGGGCCGTAGAAGGCAGCCTCGCCGGCTTCCTCGGTGTAGTTCATGTCCAGCTTGCGGACGACCGAGAGGAGGTTGGCTTCGGCCTGGTCCCAGTTCTTCGCATCGCCGGTGTATTTGGCCGAATCCGGGTCGCGCAGCCCCACGCGAACGCGGTAATCGTCCAGGCCCAGCCGGGCCAGGACCAGCTTGACCAGATCCACGCAGGCTTCGATCTCGTCTTCCAGCTGTTCGGGGGTGCAGAACAGGTGGGCATCGTCCTGCGTAAAGCCCCGCACCCGAGTCAGCCCGTTCAGTTCGCCGGACTGTTCGAAGCGGTAGACCGTGCCGAACTCGCTGAGTCGCAGCGGCAGGTCGCGGTAGCTGCGCTGGGCAGCCTTGTAGATCTGGATATGGTGGGGGCAGTTCATCGGCCGAAGCAGGTAACCATCTTCGCTGGAATCGTTTGCGTGCTCGGCGCAGCAGGAGATGGACTCGTCGGGGTCGGCGAGTTTCTCCCCGGCCGGGTCGGTCACCTTATCGCTCATGAAGATCGGCGGGAACTGGCTGTCCTTGTAGTAGGGGTAGTGTCCGCTGGTCCGGTAAAGGTCGAGCTTGCCGATATGCGGCGTGATGACAGACTGGTAGCCGCCCTTGCGCAGCTGTTGGCCCAGCCAGGATTCCAGCTCTCGACGGATGATCGTGCCCTTGGGCAGCCATATAGGCAGGCCCGGGCCGACGGCATCGGAGAGCAGGAAGATCCCCAGCTGCTTACCCAGGATGCGGTGGTCGCGCTTGCGGGCTTCTTCGATGCGTTCAAGCTGGGCGGCCAGCTGTTTCTTGTCGAAGAAGGCGGTCCCGTAGACGCGGGTGAGCATCTTGTTGTTCTCGTCGCCGCGCCAATAGGCACCTGCCGCGGTAAGCAGCTTGATGCCCTTGGCCTCGATTTTGCCGGTCGAGGGCAGGTGCGGGCCGCGACACATGTCCACGAATTCGCCCTGTTTGTAGAGGCTGACGGTTTCGACGCCCTCGGTACGTACCAGGTCGTCGATCATCTCGATTTTGTAATCCTGGTTGATCTCGGAGAGTCGCTTCTTTGCCTGTTCGATCGGCAGGTCGACGCGGTGGATCTCCAGGTCTTCCTGAACGATCTGCTTCATGGTCTCTTCGACCCGCTCCAGATCATCGCTGCCGATGGGGTTGGGCAAGTCGAAGTCGTAGTAGAAGCCGTACTGGAAGTCGCCGGTCAGGGCCGGGCCTATGGTGTACTTGACGTCGTCGCCGTAGAGGCGGCGCATGGCCTGGGCCAGGACGTGGGCTGCGGTGTGTCGCAGGACCTCCAGGGACTCATCGTCCCGGTTGGTCAGGATGCGGACCTGATGCTTACCTTCGGGTATCGGACGCGTCAGGTCATAGAGGGTCTCGTCGACGACGGCGGCGTAGGCAGCCCGGGCCAGGCCTGCGGAGATCCCTTCGGCGACCTGCAGGGCAGAGACGCCCTGGTCATACTGCTTTTCAGAGCCATCCGGCAGTTGAATGGTTACGGACATAATCAGGTTTCCTTCCTGCCTCGAGGGGCTGGTCGGTTTCCGCCGTCCGACGCCGGTATGACAGAACCGACACACGCAGGTTGCAAGACCAGCGACGGACGGGCCGACCAGGATGTTACCCAGCGGCCTGTCAACACGTCGTCGTAGTCGTTGTCTTGCTGTACATGCGGATGTCGGTTCGGATTATTTGCAGCTTATTTGCAGCGATTGGAACTTTCGCTTGCTGCTATTATATGTCGATCGCGGCGGGGGAAAAGGCTTTTCGCGCGGAAAATCGCTTCATCACGCCCACTTGACCAGTCCCAGGTCCAGCGTCTGCTGGTAGAAATCGCTCTTGGGCACGACCCGGACGGTATAGCCTGTCTTGCCGCTGCGGGAGCAGGGCATGGCCACGCTGTACTTGGCCCGGTCGCCATCGACCTGCTCGACGCGCTGCATCGGGAGGGCCCGCCCGTCAGAGAGCTGGCCGTCGTCGTCCAGCCTTCCGCAGTACAACTCGACGCCGACATCGTCTGCATCGAGCTTGCCGAGCTTGACAATCGCCTCCACCTGCAACTGCTGGCCGACGCGGCCGTTGGATCCCTGCTCTTCCAGCGAGTCGGAAACCTTCTCGATCCGGATCTCGTCGAAGTTGTCCCACAGGCGGTAGCGCCATGCGCTGGCCTTGCGAACTTTGTCCATGTCGTCGCCGGTGAGATGATGGTACTGACGCATCGCCGGCTCATAGAACATCTCGGCGTACTGGCGGACCATCCGGTTGGTGTTGTAAACCGGCGCAAGTTTGCCCATCGCGGCCTTCATCTTGTAGATCCAGCCGCGGGGCAGATTGTCCTGGCCCCGATTGTAGAACAACGGAATGATCTCCTTCTCCAGCAGGTCGTAGAGCGACTGGGATTCCACGGCGTTCTGGTATTCCAGGTTGTCGTAGCTTTCGCCCGAACCGATGGCCCAGCCGACATCGGGCTCGTAGCCCTCGGCCCACCAGCCATCGAGGATCGAGACGTTCAACCCGCCGTTGGCGGCCACCTTCATTCCGCTGGTCCCGCTGGCCTCCATGGGCCTCAGGGGCGTATTCAACCAGACGTCCACCCCCTGGACGAGATAGCGGGCGACGTTCATGTCGTAGTCTTCGATGAACACCAGCGACTGGTTCAGCGGGGCATGGCGCGACTTATGGATGATCTGGCGGATCAGGTCCTTGCCCGGGTTGTCCCGCGGGTGTGCCTTGCCGGCAAAGATGATCTGCACGCGGCGGTTCTCTTCGGCCAGCAGTCTCGTCAGCCGGTCGTAGTCCGAGAGGATCAGGCTGGCCCGTTTGTACGTCGCGAAGCGTCGGGCAAAGCCGATCGTCAGCGCCTCGGGGTCCAGGATCTCCTGGGCGGAGGCGATTTCCGACGAGCCGGCCCCGCGTTTCCTGAGCTGCTGGACGAGGCGCCGGCGGGCAAAGGCCACAAGGCGTTCGCGCCGACGCTCGTGGGTTCGCCACAGTTCGGTATCCGGGATGTTCTGGACCGATTTCCAGACCGACATGTCCGCGGGCTTCTCGGTCCAGCCGGGCCCGAGATAGCGGGTGTAGAGGCTGGCCATGTCGTTGCTCAGCCAGGTCGGCGTGTGGATGCCGTTGGTAATGTGGGCGATGGGCACTTCCTTCAGCGGCAGCTGCGGCCAGACCTTCGACCAGAGCTTGCGGCTGACATCGCCGTGCAACTGACTGACGCCGTTGCGGTAGGCGCTGAAGCGAAGGGCCAGCACCGTCAGGCTCAGTGGTTCGTCGCTGTTGCCCGGGTCCTGCCTGCCCAGGTTCATGAACTGGTCACGGTCCAGGCCGAGTTGCGGCCAGTAGCTTTCGAAGTACTTCTCGATCAGCCAGGTCTCGAAGGCGTCATTGCCGGCAGGGACGGGCGTATGGGTGGTAAACACGTTGGTCGAACTGACCAGCACGGAGGCCTCGTCGAACTGCAGACCCTGTCCGGTCATCAACTGCCGGATGCGTTCCATCGCCAGAAACGCCGAGTGTCCTTCGTTCATGTGGAAGCACTTGGGCTGAATGTTCAGCGCCTTGAGCATGCGTACCCCGCCGATACCCAGCAGGATTTCCTGGCGGATGCGCATTTCCTGGTCCCCGCCGTAGAGCTGGGCGGTGATGTGGCGGTCCTCGGGGGAGTTCTCCGGTACGTTGGTATCGAGCATGTAGAGCGTGATGCGCCCGATCTGGGTGGACCAGACGACCGCCTTGACGGTCCGTCCGGGCAGTTCCACGCCGATCGTCACCCGGTTGCCGTTGTCATCGAAGACAGGCTGTACGGGCATGTTGTGAAAGTCGTTGCGGGGGTAGAGCTCCAGTTGCCACCCATCGGCGTTGAGCCTCTGGCGGAAGTAGCCCTGCTGGTAGAGCATGCCCACCGCGATCAGGGGGATATCCAGTTCCGAGGCGCTTTTCAGGTGGTCGCCGGCCAGAACGCCCAGCCCCCCCGAGTAGATCGGGACGCATTCGGCCAGGCCGAACTCGGCGCAGAAGTACGCCACGGCCGGCTGATCGTTCTCGCCGTAGGTCTTCTGCCACCAGCCGGGGTTGTCCATGTACGCGCGCAAGTTGTCGTAAACCCGTTTGAGATGGGCCAGAAAGCCCTCATCGGCTGCCACCGCATTGAGTCGCCCCTGGTCGATCCGCCCGAGCATGGCCACCGGGTTGTGGTAACACTCCTCCCAGAGGTCGGCGTCGAGGCGTCGGAAAAGGTTCAGTGCCTCGCCGTGCCAGCACCACCAGAGGTTGCGGGCGATCTCCAGCAGAGGCTCGAGGGCTTCGGGCAGAGCGGGCTCGATGGTAAAGGTCCGTAGCGGTCGCATATGCGTCAGGTTCCTTCTTATGAGGCTTCGGTTTGCGGCGGGTCCGATGGCCCGTCGCGATTGGCAATCCTATCTATCGGCAAATCCGGCCTGGTTTGCACGGCAAAATCCGCGATCGACCGGTGGACCATCGCAGCAGGCTGTGGCCCCGGCAGGCCGGGCTTCCTACAATACTATAAGGGCTGAAATCGCCCCGAGTGGCTGATAGGGCGGATTTGCCCGGAACAGCCCCGTCGAATTAGACGATATATATACAAGGCCTTGCCGCGCTGTCCAGCCCGGCAGGGCGAAGATACTCAACGGAAGGACAGTCTAATGGTTCATGCCAGAACATTCTCGTTGATCTTGGCTGCGGTCGGTCTGCTGACTTTGGCGACCTGCCCAGCCTTTGGGCAGGGGGCGGTGCCCGGAATGCAGGGCGCGGCCCTGGACGCCAATCCCGGGGTGGGCTATTCCCGCTATAACACCCCGATCCCCCAGCAGCAGTACAATGCCAATCTGTATGTTACCGGGCAGGTCTCCGGCCTGGCCGGATTCCGCGGGGACGTGCCATACCGGGCCGACAATCAGTTCCGGGGAGATCTGAACTCCACCTCGCTGAGCACGTTCCTGGCCCAATCGGTGGGAATGGACGAGGTCCGTCGGGGCAGGCCTTACGTGTCGTCCCCCTATTTCGATCCGAACCTGACGATTGTGTCCAGGCAGAACTACGATGTCGACAGACGGCCCGGGGCTGTCTCCGTGCCCACTGAATACCTTGGCCGGAACACCAGAAGACAGTTGCACGCCGAGCTGAACCAGGGATACGAAACCCTCTTAGGCCTCAGCGAGAAGGCTGTGGCCCTGCCTGGGCCGTTGGCAAGTGGCGACGGCCAGCAGGTCGCCCCCCACGCTGCAGGGCAGGTCACCCGCCTGAGGCCCGAGTTGTCCAGGCCCCAGCCCTACGCCCAGGGATCGCTGTTCGGCCTGTCGGCTGCAGAAGACCGTTACCGCCTGGCGCGCGAGATCTCCCAGGTCAACAGACCGGATGAGGACGACGGGCAGCAGGATCTGATCAATTCGATTCCGGCTCCCAAACCCATCGATCTGAACCAACCCGTTGTGGACCCGGAGAACCCGCTGGGGACACAGGATGACCGGGAGGTCGAGCGGACCCCTGCCGGCCAAGACGTGTTTCTGGACATGATGCGTCAGATCAAGGCCCGGCGAATGGGCTCGGCCCGGATCGACCCGCAGGATTCGACGGAAGGTTCGAGCGAGGTCGCGTCGACGGGCTCGGACGTGATCGTCCAGTCGCTGGCGGGCCGAGGCAATGACACGGTCAACTACTACATGAGAGGCGGGCAGAACCAGCTGCGGACGGGCAACTTCTACGAAGCGGCCAACATGTTCCGCAACGCCGCCCGGCAGGATGCCTCCAATCCGCTGCCAAAAATCGGGGCGGGTCTGGCGCTGTTTGCCGCCGGCGAGCCGGCCTCGGCGGCTGGCGAAATCAAAGATGCCCTCCAGAGGTTCCCCGCCGTCATGGAGGCCCGGGTTGCCTCGGCCAACCTCCTGCCCCAGGGCGACCTGACCCGACGCATGCAGGGCCTGGAGCAAAAGCTCAAACGCGACGACATGCAAAAGGACCCGGACATGCTCCTGCTGGCGACCTTCATGTACCAGAACACGGGCCAGCGGACCAAGGCACGCGTTGTGGCGAGGCAACTCAAGGAAGTGGCTGAGGGCAACAAACTGCTGGAAGGCTATGCCGATTACATCCTGACCGGTAAGCGGGTCGGTGGGCGAGGCAGTCGCCCGCCTCAGTCGCCGTCACCGGCTGGGCAGTAGTAGGCTTCCGATACCTCTTCTTCTTGCGGGCCTGTCGCCTTAATCGGCGGCGGGCCCGCTGTAATTTCCGCGCCTTTGCGCGAAACGGCCCAAAGAATCGATTTCATCTTTCCGATACTCATTTCGGCAGCAGCGCGCAGGGGGCATCGCCACTGATCCGCTGGTCAATGAGTCACTGCCGGCAGAACCGGCCAACCCGCAGGAAATCAAGGAAGCAGACATGACTGAGCAAACCAATCAGACCGCGCAGCAGGAAGCCGTCTCCAAGGCAGGAAAGTATCTGACGTTCTACCTGGGAGAAGAGGAGTACGGGCTGGAGATCCTCCGCGTCCGCGAGATCATCGGCATCATGGACATCACCTCCGTGCCGCGCACGCCCATGTTCGTCAAGGGTGTGATCAACCTGCGAGGCAAGGTCATTCCCGTCCTCGACCTGCGTTTGAAGTTCGGCATGGAAGAAGCTGACCGCACCGAGGAGACCTGCATCATTGTCGTACAGGTCGAAGAGGTGGAAGTGGGCATCATTGTCGACAAGGTTTCTGAAGTGCTCGATATCGCGGGTGAAGCGATCGATGAATCGCCCCAGTTCGGCACCGATGTGGACACCGACTTCATCCTGGGCATGGGCAAGAGCCAGGACCGCGTCACCATCCTGCTGGATATCAGCAAGGTCCTGGCCGGGACGAACTTCGAGTCGATGGGCATGTAACAAAGCCTGAATCCGACACCTGATTCCCCCCCGGATGCAGCAGTTCCGACTGTTGCGTCCGGGGGCTTTTACATTCCCGGAGGCAACTGAGGCAGGACGGAGACCGGTTCTGCACCTCGGAATAATCATACCCTCGCATTGTCTAGATATGGCGATCATCCGAC
>JBKHDI010000107.1:0-9985 GCA_046541415.1 Phycisphaerae bacterium
CCAGGCCGTCCCCGCGTTTGCCGAATGTCTCGCCGGTGTCTTCGTGATATTCCCAATCGCCGTCGAACAGTACCGACTCGCCGGGCGATCCGGCGTTCTTCTGCTCGGCCGACTCTTCATCGCGGGGCTGTCCCGCCACGGCAAGCAGCGCCACCGCGGTAGCCGCCATAACAACGGTCCAACTCATAGCTTTGCGTGACATTGTCATCGTCATCGTTCCCACAGTTCGGTCAGCGGATAAACGTCCAGGTCAGTTTGTGCGTACGGCCGTAGTGCTCATCGGCGACCAGCCCGAGATTGAACAACTGCAGCACCAGGTAGTCGCCCCAGACAATGTGGTCGCTGCGGTAGAAGTCATTGACTCCGCCGCGAATGTTGGCCCGGGGCAGCGGGCCGAGGTCAAAGTAGTGCTTGATGGCGATGTCGCCGATCTCTTTGGCTTTATCGAGATACTTCGTTTTGCCGCTGAGTTGGTAGGCGTTGACGAACAGCCGCAGGGTCTGGCCCACCGCCCAGGGCCAAGTCGTCTTGACCGGCTTGTAGTCCAGATTGGCCTCGGCGTTGCGGATCAGCAGGTCCTTGTACTGGTCGGCCTTTTTCTCGTCGCCGCGGTCGAGGTGATGCCAGTACATATCGTAGTACGTGCTGGCGCAGTTGTTCTTGTGTCCCAGCGCCCTGTCCGAGGAGAGTACGCCGGTATCCAGCGGCCCGCCGATCGAGTCGTCGATGTGCTTGCGGGCCTTGGTCAACACCGGATGCTTGCGAGGCATGTAAGGCAGGGCCCGACCCAGTTCGATCAGGTAGTACATCCGCGCTTCGAGGCCGACCGATCGGTCGGCGGCGGGCCAGCCGCTGGACTTGCGATAGCCCTCATACAGACCGATGAGTGTGTCGATGTAATGCAGATACTCGGGAATCCAGGTGAACTGATAGCCGTGGATCCAGTGGTTGTACCGGGCGCCGCCCTCGTTGACGAAGAAATGCGTCGTCCGATCGTACCCGGAATGGCGGTTGAAGTTGCCGGTGAGCTTGTTGCCCACCCCCTGAATCCAGTAGCCCAGCGAGACCTCCTCGGAGTAGAACGGCTCGATGAGGTACATGTCCCGGCGCGGGGCAGGTTGCTTCGCCTCGCCCCCACCGGCGCCACCGCCGGACTCGCCCCAGCCGGGAAAACCATGGCTGTCGGTGCCGCGCAGGTCCGCGCTGATGATCTTCTCAACGGGCCGATAGTAGGCCGGCTCGTCGACGATGTAACTCATGTGGCTGGCAAGGATGATCGCCTTGTTGTTCTTGTTGGCGCTGGAGTAGCCCTCGATCTTCATCGACGGCATGTGCACCTTCTCGGGAAAACGCCCCGCGTCGTTGCGGTGAGCGATGATCCAGTCGATGTACGCTTGGGCGGTCTTGAAGTACTTGTTGGTCGGCTTGTGGACCTTGCGCGACGGTGTGAAGTTGATCTTGATGTTCACGCCGTTACCGACGTTCTGCGACAACGCCGTTGACGCCAGGAACAACACTGCCGCCAACAAAATGGGAGTCCGGTACTTCATCAGGAGGTCCTCATCAGGAATTACCCGGTTGGAGATAAATGAAAACGGCTGGGTGATCGGCCCGGAGGCATCACCCAGCCGTCGAGGAGGTTTCGTCTATTCAGCCGGCGGGGAAGTTACGCACGCTTGCGGCGGATCAGCATGCCCAGTCCGCCAAGTCCGAGCAGCGCCATCGTCGCCGGCTCGGGAACAACCGTTCCTTCGACCTGGATCTTGTCGATGCGGGTGGTCGAGGTGGTTGGGCCGGTGGATACACCCCGGAAACCAACGGTGAACGTGACCTGATCCTGGCCCTGCAGTTCAGTAATGCCGGACAGATCGACATCGGCCAGCGTCCACGTGCCATTGCCATCCACATTCGTCGTGATGCCGCCCGTCGCGATGTCTCCGCTGGTGGCGCTGCTCTGCACGAACCACTCGTCGTCAACGACCTCAGTTTCGTGATCGATCTTGAACACAATCCGGCTGTAGTTGATGAACAGCGGATCATCCGCGTCGAGCGTGAAGGCGGCCGAGCCGTCGGATGTCCCCTGCCAAAAGATCGATTTTGTGTTCCCGTCGCTGTACGGATCGCCGGACGTGTCGCCTCGCCCGCTAATACTACCCTCGAAATCCCCGGTGACGTCACCAGCGACAACATCCGCCGCCACCGAGCCGGCGTCGGGCGATACGCCACTGCCGAATCCATACTGGACGATGATATCGCCCTGGGCCGCGGTGGTGAGTCCCAGCAGCCCTACCAGGGCCACACATACCAAGATGTTTTGTCGTGTCCTCTTCATTCAACTGCCTCCCAATCTGTGTAAAAAACGATGTGTTGCCGTGTCGCACGCTGCTTAACGGGGGCGGAAAGGCCGTGACAATGCAGTCAACCTCGCCCAACACAGTACATAGCCTATACGAAATAGGAGAAAATGCTTTAATATGAGCGACAAGAACTTCAATATTTGCGGATTCTTGAAAGGACGTTGAATGCATCGATCGCGACGACGAGTCGGGCTGTGTCTCCAGATCTCCGGGGCCTTCGCCCAGAATCTGCTGCGAGGGCTGCGGCAGTACGAGCCCGAGCCCCCCGGCTGGCACATCACGATGCTGGAGCCCCGGGACTTGATGCAGGCCGGCCGGACCCGGCGCTGGCGTGGCGACGGTCTGATCTACGCAGCCTCGGACCTGAAGCTAATCGATCACATAGCCGCACTGGGCGTGCCGGCCGTCAACGTCGCCGACCGGACCACGCCGCTTCCGGACTCGTCGGTAATCAGCGACGGGCAGGAGATCGGCCGCATCGCCGCGGACCATCTGCTGGACAAGGGTTTTGACCATCTGGCCTTTACGGGCACGCCGACGCTGCGGTACAGCCAGGAGCGAGAGCAGGGCTTTATCGAACGGGTCGAGCAAGCCGGCCGCACCTGCCACGTTCAGTCCGACGTCCTGAAAATGGTTCGCGAGCGTTACGGCGCCCGCGTCGCCCGCCTGAGCAGGTGGCTGGAATCGCTGCCCAAGCCGGTCGGCATCCTGGCGTACAACGATGGCCGGGCCCATGGGCTGGTGACCACCGCCGCTATGATCGGCTTGCGCGTGCCCGACCAGGTTGCGGTGCTCGGGGTAGGAAACGATCGCCCGCTTTGCGAATTGACGTATCCGCCATTGAGCAGCGTCGACACGAACCTCCTGGGTCGGGCCACGTCGGCCGGAAAAGTGCTGGATGAACTCATGCGTTCGAGGCAAATGACGGCCGATCCAACAATCATGCGCGTGCCTCCGACGGGCATCATGCCCCGCTTGTCGACGGACACAGTCGCCGTGCCCGATCCCGACGTCGCCGAGGCCGAGCGGTACATCCGTCTGCATGCCGGCGAGGGAATCACCGCCCAGGACGTAGCGGACCACGTATCCAGTTCGCTTCGGTCATTGGAACGTCGCTACAGCAAGCATCTCGGCCGCGGCGTCGGCGAATCGCTCAGTGCCACGCGGCGGAGCATTGCCCGCCGCCTGCTTCGCCAGACCGATATGCCGATCCTGCAGATTGCGCTGAACTGTGGCTTCGCCAGCGGGGCCAGCTTCGCTACCACCTTCCGCCGATACCACGGCCTCTCGCCCCGCGACTATCGCAAGAGCCAACGCTGACTGCCCGCCTGCAACAATGGCCAGCGACAAGCTGAAGGCCTGAAACCTTACAAGACGCAGACACGCCATACCCAAGCCGCCTGAGATCGCCACCTTCAGCCGACCACGCCCAACTGACACGACCCGGATCAGCCAAAGCCTTTGACAGACAGCCAATCCGCGGTATTTTATAGGGTTTCCGCCAGGCTGGACGCGCCGGCCGAACCAACACCACAGGACACCGGACGATGAATATATCCCTGAACTGGTTGACCGAATACCTGGACGTCGCAATCCCTGCCGAGCAGCTCGGCGAGATCTTCACCCGGATCGGGCTCAACTGCGACGGGATCGAAGAATCCGACGCCGATATCGTCTTCGACCTGGAAGTCACCTCCAACCGACCCGACTGGCTGGGACACCTGGGCGTGGCCCGCGAACTGGCCACCGCCATCGGCACCGAGTTCAAACCTCCGGTCATCGGCCAGCTGCCCACCGAGGGCCAGGTGTCGGAACTGACCGACGTGACGGTCGAGGCCCCCGACCTCTGCGGCCGTTACACCGCCCGCGTCATCCGCGACGTGAAGGTCGCCCCCAGCCCGCAGTGGATGGTCGACTACCTCCAGGCCGTCGGGCTCCGCAGCGTCAACAACATCGTCGACATCACCAACTTCGTTCTGATGGAATATTCCCAGCCCCTGCACGCGTTCGATTACGACAAGCTGGCCGGCAACCGCATCGTCGTCCGCCGGGCCCGGGCGGGCGAACAGCTGGTCAGCATCGACCAGACCGTCTGCAAACTCGACGAGAACATGCTCGTAATCGCCGATGCCGAAAAGCCCGTCGCCATCGCCGGGATCATGGGCGGGCTGAACACCGAAGTGACCGAGCAGTCCACCAACGTGCTGATCGAGTCCGCCCAGTTCGACCCGCTGAACACCCGCAAGACCAGCCGCAAGCTGGGGCTGATGAGCGACAGCAACTACCGCTTCGAGCGCGGCATCGACCCGGTCCGGCTGGACGAGGCCTCGCTGCGGGCGTGTCAGCTGATCCTGGAATACGCCGGCGGCCGACTGGCCCAAGGCGTCGTCGATGTCTGGGCCGAGCCCTGGCAGGCGCAGAAGGTGGCCCTGCGACCCGAGCGGACCAACAAGTTGCTGGGTCTGGACGTCGCGCCCGAACGGCAGAGCGAGGTGTTGGCCGGGCTGGACCTGGACCCGGTGATGGACGACGGCAAGATCGTCTGCACGATCCCGTCGCACCGGGCGGACCTGACCCGCGAGGTCGACCTGATCGAAGAAGTCGCCCGCATCGTCGGATACGACCAGATCCCCACCCGCTCGGAGACGACCGTCAAGGTCCACCGCGAGGGCCCCGTCCAGAAGACCCGCCTGCGCGTCTGCGAGGTGCTCACCGCCTGCGGCTACGACGAGGCGGTGACCTTCAGCTTCATCGACCGCGACGAGGCGGGGCTGTTCGGCTTCGACAAGACCGTCGACGTCGACCCGACCGTCCGGCGGACCAACAACACGCTGCGCCCGACGGCCATCCCGTCCCTGCTGGCTGCCTGCAAGACCAACCAGGACGCCGGCAACGGCGCGGTCCAGCTCTTCGAGATGGGCACGATCTTCCGCCATGCCGCCGGCCAGCCCCTGCCCGAGCAGTTCGTCGAGCTGGCCCTGGTCACCGCCGGCCAGCTGCGCTCGCTCCGCGGGGCCGTCGAGGCCCTCGGCGAAACCCTCGTGCCGGGCGCCCGGATGGACATCCATCCGATCGACGCGGCGGGCTTTGCCGAAGGCTCAACCGCCCAGGTCACCCTCAACGAACAGCCCTGGGGGATGCTGGGTTACGTCGCCGCCGACGTCCAGGACCGCTACGGGCTGGAGAAACGCCTTGCCGCGGCCAGCCTGAAGCTCCAGCCACTGATCGAGGCAGCCGAGGTGGTCCGGACCTACCAGCCGGTGGCCAGGTTCCCCGCCGTCCAGCGCGACCTGTCGCTGGTGGTCGACGAGGCGGTGACCTGGCAGGAGCTGGCCGACGCGATCGAGGCGGTCGATCAGCCGCTACGGACGGGCCTGGAGTACGTAACCACCTATCGCGGCAAGCAGTTGGGTTCGGATCGCAAGTCCGTTACCGTCACGCTGACCTATCGTTCAGGCTCGGGCACGCTGCGACGGGAAGAGGTCGACCAGCAGGTCCAGCAGGTCATCGACGCGATGGGCCGGGCCTTCGCCGCCGAGCTTCGTGGCTGACCAGCCGGACCGCACTTGAGACCCCCCGGGCCCCTGCCCCCGGGCCGGCCGAGAAATTCCGGAATCTTCGCGCGCCGGGCAACTGACCGACTGACAGTGCATTAGCCGGATTCCGCCCCCCCGGGCCCCTGGCCAAGCTCAAGAGTTGCCCTTGGCCGACCGATGAATAAGGTATACAATAGCACACAGCGAAAAAAGGCCTCTGCCGTGCTCGACAGGCGCCCTTACGTGTAAAGAACCGATACCACCCTTAAAGGGAAGCAATACCGCAGACGCATAGACGTCCGGTCGCTGCCCACCTAGAATTAAGGGTTCTTTCACCTGGCCGCCACCGACACAACGTGGAGGCTTTTTTCCTGCGCTTCGCGCCAGCCGACGCGACCCGCGACGGAAGGGGCCTGTCAAATGGCCGGGGCAATTCTCCCAAAGGTCCCATAAAGCCTTGCACGACCTGCTTTTTCCTTGAAGAAACAGGGGTCGTTGGGGCATAATCTTCCCATTGATCGTACCGCATCGATGTCCCGTCGCGGCCGTGACCACGGGACCGGGGGAGGGAAGACCGCCTCAGCCGCTTGTTCTCCCTTCTCGACAGGCAGGAACCTTTGACGACGCGTCGCAAAGCAATTCCCGATTCGATGCGGTCCAGAACACCTGGGAGTTCGCTTCATGGAATGTTACGTCGGAATCGATATCGGCGCGGTCGCTGCCACAGCCGCCCTGCTGATCTGCGACGAATCGGAACCCTCCGCCCTGCCCGAACAGCTCAGCCCCCGCCGGACCCGCAGCGGCCTGCTGGGCACGAGTCGGTACCTCCGCACCCGCGGCAGACCGCTGGAAGCGGCCACCGAACTGCTCGATGAAATCATCGCCGCGGTCGGGGAAGACAGCGTAAAGGGCATCTGCCTGACCGGCAGCGGCTCGGAGATGGCCGCCGAAGCTCTGGGCACCCAGCGGGTCAACGAGTTCCGCGCCATCGCCGCGGGCCTGGGCGAGATGGACATCCCCGCAGAGACCGTCTTCGAGATGGGCGGCGAGTCCAGCAAGTACCTCCGCCTGAGCAAAGAGCCCGACGGGACGTACGGCATTATCGACTACGCCACCAACGGCGACTGCGCCGCGGGGACCGGCTCGTTCATCGATCAGCAGGCCGGCCGCCTGAAGTACAAGGTCGAGGACATCGGGCAGATCTGCCTCCAGGCCGACCGCGCCGCACAGGTCGCCGGGCGATGCAGCGTCTTCGCCAAGAGCGACATGATCCACGCCCAGCAGAAGGGCTACGGCCCGGCCGAGGTGCTCCGCGGACTCTGCGAGGCTGTCGCACGGAACTTCCGGACCTCCGTGGTCCGCTCCCACCCCGTTATCGCCCCGGTAATCTTCCTCGGCGGCGTGGCAGCCAACCAGGCTGTCGTCAACGGCATGCGCGAAATGTTCGACCTGACCGAGCAGGAGCTGGTGATCCCGGAAGACCACACGCACCTGCCGGCGATCGGTTCGGCCGTGCTGGCGTCTCACTCGGCCCGGGCGGCGGACCTGTCCCACATGAACCGCCTGCGACAGGCCAGCGACACCGCCAGGAGCGACTTTCCCCGCACACCGAAGCTGTCGATGGAAAACGTCGTCCTGCTGCGCGACCGCGTCGAGCCGCATGAACCGGACGCCGGCGAAACCATCGGGGCGTACATGGGCATCGACATCGGATCGGTTTCAACCAACGTCGTGCTGATCGACGGTCAGGGCCGCCTGCTCCAGGAAGTCTACACCCGCACCCAGGGTCGACCCATCGAGGTCGTATCCGGGGCCCTGAAAGAAATCCAGCAGCGCTGGGATGGGCGTCTGAAGGTCCTCGGCGTGGGCACGACCGGCTCGGGCCGCGAACTGATCGGCGCGCTGATCGGGGCCGATACCATCAACGACGAAATTACCGCACACAAGACCGGGGCCACCTTCGTCGGGCGGACCATGCTCGACGGGCGCGTGCCGGATACCATCTTCGAAATCGGCGGCCAGGACAGCAAGTACATCTCCCTCGAAGACGGCGTGGTGACCGACTTTACCATGAACGAAGCCTGCGCCGCCGGGACGGGCAGCTTCCTGGAGGAACGCGCCGAAGAGCTGGACATCGCCATCAAGGGCGAGTTCGCCGAACTGGCCCTGTCGTCGGACAAACCCATCCGCCTCGGCGAACGCTGCACCGTGTTCATGGAACGCGACGTCAACAGCTACATGCAGCGCGGGGCCGAGAAGGCGGACCTGGTCGCCGGGCTGGCCTATTCGGTGGTCTACAACTACATCAACCGCGTCGTCCGGGGCCGCCACGTCGGCGATACGATCTACTTCCAGGGAGGCACGGCCTATAACGACGCGGTCGCGGCCGCCTTCGCATCGGTCTGCGGCAAGGAGATCATCGTCCCGCCGTTTAACGGCGTGGTCGGGGCCATCGGCGCAGCCTTGCTGGCCCGCGAGAAGATGCTCTCCGGCGAGCAGGCCAACTCCGATCACCAGATCGGCAGCTACGTCAGCGACCTCGACTCGGCCGAGCAGCAGGCCCGGAGCAACTTCCGCGGCTACGACATGTCCAAGGTCAACTACACCCTCCGCGAGTTCACCTGCCACGGCTGCACCAACTCCTGCCAGATCCAGGAGTTCACCGTCGAGGGCGACAAGACCTACTGGGGCGACAAGTGCTCCGACAAGTTCCGCAAGGCCGTCCAGGGCTCGCACAAGGCCGAGGTCGACGACCTGATGCAGTTCCGCATGGACCTGCTGACCGATGAATCGCAGCTGCCCCAGCTGGACGATTCGGCCCCGGTGGTCGGTATCCCCCTGACGATGTTCGCCTACGACGCCCTGCCCTTCTGGCGGACCATGCTGGCCGAGATGGGCTGCCGGACCATCCTCTCCGACCAGACCAACAAGCGGATCATCCAGGATGGGCTGGAAAGCGTCGTCGCCGAACCGTGCTTCCCGATTATCGTCGCACACGGGCACCTGGTCGACCTGGCCGAGCGGAAAGACTGCGAGTACATCCTCGCCCCCAACGCGATCAGCCAGGAAACGCCCTTTACCGACAACGAGTCGTACCTCTGCCCGTGGAACATGACCCTGCCTTTCGTCGCGCGGCGATCGCCGCGCCTCGAGGGCGCCGCCGGCAAGTTCGTCACCCCCACCGTCCGCTTCCGCGAAGGACGCAAGCTCGCCATCCGCGACCTGCAGAAGTTCTTCCTGGGCCATCCCCTCGCCCGACGCCTCTCGCTGGGCAAGGCGGATATCGCCTCTGCCGCCGAGGCAGGTTTCGCGGCGATGGACCAGTTCGGTTCGCGCATCGTCCAGAAGGGTCGACGCGCCCTCGAACAGCTCCAGCGGTCGGGTCAGCCCGGCATCGTCCTGCTCGGCAGGCCCTACAACATCCACGATGCGGGCATGAACCTCTCGGTCGGCCAGAAGCTGCGCGACTTCTACGGCGTCAATGTCATCCCGCTGGATTTCCTCGACGTCGACGAGATCAACCACCGCACGGTCAACTACAACATGTACTGGAACCTCGGGCGGAAGATCATCTCCGCTTCCAAGGTCGTCGGCGAGAACGAGAAGCTCCACGTGATCTACATCACCAACTTCAAGTGCGGGCCCGACTCGTTCATCAAGCACTTCATCACCACCGCCTCGGGCAAGCCGTTTTTGACCCTCCAGTTCGACGGCCACAGCAACGATGCGGGCATGATGACGCGCTGCGAAGCCTACCTCGACTCCAAGGGCATCCTCCGCCCCTGGCGAAAGGAACTTCAGACCCGGACGCAGCAGCAGACAGTCTGAGCCCGTCCCTGCGGGAGAGTGCACCGCAACACCGAATAAACTTCCCCTATACATGGACCGCATCCCGCCGCAAGCGGCGAGGCGCTGCTCTGACTGAGAGCGGGTCGCTTCGTTTCACGGACTTGCTATGTGAGAGTTGCTGTCTCGCATCGCTGGGGTTGTAACCCCGCTGCGGGGCTCGAGGTATCGGGCGGAGGGATCCGCGCGGGGCGTGGCCCGGTCCGTCGCAGCGCCTTCTTCCGAACCGTCCCGTCCATACGCAGG
>JBKHDI010000108.1:0-9406 GCA_046541415.1 Phycisphaerae bacterium
CGATCACCTGGTCGGAGGAGTCGAAGCCGTCCATCTCGACCAGGATCGCGTTGAGCGTCTGCTCGCGTTCGTCGTGGCCTCCGCCGGAGAAGTTCATCCCGCGCTTGCGACCGACCGCGTCGATTTCATCCAGGAAGATAATGCACGGCGAAGAATCCTTCGCCTGGCGGAACAGGTCGCGGACGCGGCTGGCTCCGACGCCGACGAACATCTCGACAAAGTCGCTGCCGGAGATACTGAAAAACGGCACGTCCGCCTCGCCGGCAATCGCCTTGGCCAGCAACGTCTTGCCGCAGCCCGGGGCACCGACCAGCAGCACGCCGCGCGGCACGCGGCCGCCGATGCGGGTGAACCGCTTGGGGTTCTTGAGAAACTCGATGATCTCCGAGACCTCGACCTTGGCTTCTTCGATCCCCGCCACGTCGTCGAACGTCACGCGGGTGTGTTCCTTGGTCAGCACGCGGTGCTTGCTGCGCCCGAAGCCGCCCAGGAACCCGCCGGAATTCGCGGCTGAGCCGATCCGCCGGAACAGGAAGAAGTAGATCGCCAGCATGACCACGACCATGAGGATCAGGTGCGGCAGGAGGCCTTCCAGCCAGCCGGAGGGCTCGAACTTGTAATTGACCGCCACGCCCGAGGCATCGATCGTCTCCTTGAGACGGTCTTCGAAACCTTCGATGGCCCGGTAATCATAGTCGACGGTGAAATTGCGGCTCTCGTCCTCGCCGATGCCCCGCACGCCGGGACGCAGCTTGCCGCGGATCTCCTTGTCGCGGACGACCAGCGGGGACTCGATCTTGCCGTTGCGCAGATAGTCCCAGAACTCCTTGGCGGTAATCTCCCTGGAACCGTCCAACGAGCGGCTGACGAATGTAAAAATCAGCAGCGCCAGGCCGATAATCACCACCCACGCCAGCACCGATCGGCCGAACTTGGGGCTTTGCGGTCCGCCGGGCCCGCGGTTGTTGCCCGGCGGCTGGGGTTTCTGAGGCATCTGGTCGTTCATAGTTCCCGATCGCTAACAGAAAAAGGGCGAAATCATGTACCGGTACATCATAGGAAGCACCGCGCTTAGCGTCTATACGTTTGCTCGTGCCTTCAGGTTCCCCCTGCAGGCAACGGGCCGGGAGCAAAAGACCTATCGGAAGACGCAGCCGAGCATCTTGGCGAGAAATAGACTCAGCGAGGCTCGGCCTCCGCTTCCCGGGCCGGATCGGAAAAGCCCGGCTCGTCGGCAGCCAGGAAGGGCTGCTCCATCGCCTCGACCAACCGCCGGCTGAGTTCGTCGATCGCCTGGTCCCGGGCCGTCTGGAACCCCTCGTCCAGCGGGTCCAGCCGGACGTAATTGCCCGCGACGATCATGTTCTTCCGCTCGGCCAGGGTCTGTCCGCTCCGACGATCGGTCCAGACGAACGAGACGTTGAAGGTCACTTCCGACTCGCGGGGCAGGCCCTGGTCCGGTTCGGTGGACAGGATGGTCTGGCTGACCACGTCGATCGTCCCGGACAACAGCGTATCGGCCCGGCCCCGATCGGTGATCGTGTAGTCGGTCTGCTGCTGGATCCGCTTGATGACCGCCTCGGTCGCCTGCAGTTCGATCTCGCGCCGGAAGACCTGCCCGCCGCGGGCGAACAGCTCGACTGATACCGAATCGACATCCGGGCGGTAAGGCCTTTCGAAGCTGTAGCCGCAGCCGCCGCAGAGCACGGCCAGTCCCAATGTAACGATCAGAAGACACCTGCACGGGGACATTATTCTGCCTCCTGGCCGAGTTGGACGGCGGCCTGGCGGGCCCAGCGGGTCTCGGGGAACTCTTTGCGAACCAGACGGAAGTAGTATTCGGCGGCCTGGGGCCTGTCGGTCCGTCGGTAGAACTCGGCGATGCGGAAGGTCTTCTCGGCCCGGGCGTCGGCGATCTGGGCCAGCACGCCGGAGATATTGACCTGTTGGGCGCGTTCGGGGTAGGCCTCGGCGAAGCTGCGGAACCGCTGGCGGGCCTCCAGCAGGGGCGTATCGTCGTGCTGGACGCTGATAAACTGGGCGAAGGTCGCCCGGGCGGCGTTCAGTCGCGCCTGGGCGGCGGCGTCGGTCTGCCCGAAGAGGCGGACGAAATTATCGTAGGCGTCGACGGCCTGGGGCCACTGGCCCTGGGCGTAGTGGTAGTCGCCGATGCGCATCAGGGCCTTCTGGGCGATTTCGCTGCCCGGGGCGTGTTCGGCGATGCGGGTGAGGATTTCCAGGCCCTTTTCCTCGGCCCCGACGGGGATGATCCAGAGCGTCTTGCGTTTGCGCCCGGAGACGAACGCGTTGCCGATTTCGTACTCGCGGTTGAGGGCCTGTTCGAAGTCGCGTCCGCCGGGGAATTCGGCGATCTGCTGCTCGAAGTAGTCGTAGGCGTCGAGGTAGTCTCCCTGCTGCATCTCGGCCTGTCCGGCCAGCAGGAGCACCTGCTCGCGTTGCGGATCGGTCGGGTACCGCGACAGGAAGCTGTCGGCGGCCTTGATCGCTGCCTTGGGCCGGCCGTTCCGCAGGCCCTGGCGAACGATGGCCAGTTCACCGGCCGGCGTGCCTTCCTTCGGTTCCGGCGCGGCGACCCACTGGTTGGCCTGCGGGTCCCAGATGCGTTCGCCGTCGGCGGCCAGCGGCGCAGCCGGGCAGGCAAGCATCGCAGCTGCGGCGAGGATCCACACTCTCTGCAGTCGGTTCATGGGCGTTCCTGTCTTAGCCGTACTCCCGACAGCGCACCTGTCGGGATGGGCGCATTATACGCAGCGACCCGCCCTTGGCAAGCTCGGATCCCCGGCGAGGCGCATGCAACGGGGGCGGCGCCGGATCGCTCCGACACCGCCCCCGGGTTATCTTTCCATCCAGGCGACTCAACGGATGGTCATGCCCCCATGGCCCATGACCTGGCTCTGCTGGGCGGCCGGCAGGAGCGACATCAACTGCTGGACCAAGTCAGTCAGCCACACGCAGGCGATAGAACCGCCCGTCGTACCGGACAATCACATTGTCCAAGCGGATCCGATACAGGCGAATCCCCTCCCGGCTGGTCTGGCCGACCTGCAGAGACTGGCCGTTGAGCTCGATGCTCCAGTCCGTGCTGTCCCCGTCGACCGAAATCGACGTCAACCGCACCTGCTTGAGCACATCGGGCACGACCGGCGCCTGGGGCTGCTGGGCCGGCAGGGCCTGCGGGTCGGACGGCGGCTGGGCAAGCTCCTGCTCTGCCGCCATACGGTCCTGGTGGGCTTGCTTCTCATCCAACGCCCGCCGGGCTTGCCCAGCCGCCTGCGGATTCTGCCCGGAGGCAATCTCCATCGCCCGCCGGGCCAATCGCTCAGCCTCGGCATCCAGCTGCGTATTGGGCTGGTACTGCTCGCCCCGCTCGATCGCCTCCATCTGGTGCGCCATCTCCTGCTGCTTCTGCTGGTTCAGCTGCGACATCTTCATCGCCACGTCGCGGGCTTCCTGCATGCGCTGCAGGGGCGAAGACTGTCCGGTTCCCTCGTCGGCCGAACCGAAGTCCGGCAGATCCACAAACCTCGGCAGCACGCCGACGGTCAGCACCAGCAGGGCCGCAAAAGCCAACAGCCTCGCGTGTTTTTTGTACCAGGGCCTCAGGTCCGGCTCCGGCTGGGACACCGACGTCCACTGCACCGGCTGCTGCTCCTGGCCGCCCTGCGAGGCCTGGGCGGGCTCTGCCTGCCCGGCCACCTGAGTCGGCTCGGGCTGGGGCGGGGTCTGCTGGACCGGGGCCTGCTCGGGCTCGGGCTTGGCCTGCTCCGGCCGAATCTGTCCGCTGGAGTCCACATCCGGCAGACAGCAGCCCAATGGTCCCTCGACCGTCCGCGTATCGGGCAGTTCATCCTGTTCCGGCTCGGCCTGTGCGTCGGCAGCTTCGGCCTGGTTGGCCGCCTCTTGCCCAACGGCGGGTTCCTGCTCGTCGGCGGGCTCTTCCGGGCTGACTGGCTCCTGCTCGCAGGGCGGCTCTGCCTCAGCCGCCGGTTCGGGCTGCTGGCAGAGTGCCTCGGGTTCGGCTTGGGCCTCCGGCTGCGGCTGGGCTTCAGGCGTCTCTTCACCGGGAGCCTCGGCCGCCACCTCGGCCTGGGCCTCCGGCTGCGGCGCATCCACCTCCGTCGCCTCGCGCAACACCGTCCCCGTCGGCGGCTGAATGATCAGGCCCGCCGGCTGGGTCGCCTGGGCGGGCTCTTGCTGCGGGCCTTCCGCTGCCGGCGGATCGACCTGCTGGTCTTCGACCACCTCGCCCTGCGGCTGGTCATCGGCCTCGCCATCCTCGGACGCCTGCGACTGCAGGGCCTGCTGCAGCACCTGTTTGTCGGCCTCGGTAACCGGGCCCAGCGTCTCCGGCTCGCTCAGTTTGCCCCGCTCCTCGCCGGGCGCAGCCTTCTTCTTGACCCCAGGCTGGAAGCTCGGAGCACGTGTGTTGCCCGACTTGACCTTGCCCTGCTTCTCGGCCAACAGCCGTTCGATCAGCGTCGGTTCGTCGTTGGCGTCAGCGGGCGGTGTATTCTGCGATTCCATGGAAGCGTCTCCGTGGTTTGCGGTGGGGGGTTCTTCGTCAACCGACAGCGTGGCCTGGTCGAACGAACCCATCGACAGCAGCGACATGTCCTCCAGACACGCCGAGGCCTGCTCGACCGATCCGTCCTCTGCCGCCTCGTCGGGCGGGGGTTCATACTCTACGGGCCCCGATGACCCAGCCGGCTCGTCGGCCTCGTGAATGTCGATCACTTCCGGCGGACCGGCCTGGAAGGTCGTAAGCGAGCCTTCCGAAAGTTCCGGGATATCCTCGGCCCCCGGCCCCTGCTCGGGACCGTCGCCCTGCTGGCGCAAATACTCGTCCAACCGGCGGACCGGATCGATCTGCCCGTCGCCATCATCAGGTTGTTCTGCCGTCGGGTCAGCCATCTCGACTCCCCCTGCTCGGAAGGTTCATGCCTCGTTGCTCAACATCAACGACAGAGCAGCCGCGCCCCGGCGAGCAACCGCCGGACCGGGCCCCTCCTGCCCCTGCCATCGACCAGATCCACCCCCCGGATAAGCAACACCGGCCACCAACCACACATTTTCCCTTCCCCCCCCAGCTTGCGGTGATGCGGGATAGGGGCTCTGCATGGAGACATGGCGGCGCGATCGGGACAGAGCAGTTCCTAGCACCATGGAAAGAGCGTCCGGTCAATCAGCGGGCGGGCAGAAGCGGTAGGTGGTTGTCCAGGTCGCAGACTTGCCCGGGGCGAGATCGAGTTCGAAGTGCGGCTCGGGGCAGACGGCGGTGGCGTCGGCGTAGATATCCACAAATGCGGGCGACCAATCGCCCCGGACCTGGCAGGCCGCTTCCGTGTCTGCACACACCAGGCGGAATTCGTTATCGGCGGCGGTCCACCGGCCTGGCAGCTTGATGTAGAACGGGCGAGGCTCGGGCTGGGACAGTTCATCGGTGAACCGGATTTCGTCGGCCTGGACCTGGGCCTGCGGATGGTCGCGCCCGTCGCCCTCGATCGTCTTGGCGAACCGGAGGACCGTACCGGCGTGGGGGCTTCGGCCGTCGATGCGGAGCCAGTTGTGACAGTAGACGTAACGGTGGATCGGCCTGCTGCCGGTGTTCTGGAACTCGTGGAAGATCGCAAACCCGGGCTGGTCGGGCAGGATGGTCACGCGTTTGGCCAGGCGATAGCCCCAACCCGACGGGTCGGAGAAAACCTGCTCGAAGGCGACGCCGTCGGCAAGTATCTCGACCTGCCAGCCGATCGGCTCGGCGACGGTCCGGTTCCGGGGTCCGGTCAGGCGGCGGCTGCCGATCCGAACGGCGTTTCCGTCGGCCAGGTCCAGCCCGCCGGAGCGATAGAAGCGATGCTTGGGCGACCCCCCCGCAGCACGCGGTACTCTTCGACCGTACCCAGGGAGTAGACAGGTTCGGCCGCTGCCTCCGGCGTCTGTTTCAGCCGTCCGATGAAGGTGTGCCCGCCCAGTTGGGCGAAACCGACGATCCCCGAGTGGTCGAACCGCACACCGTCGTAGAAGGCGTCCTGCGGATCGGGCAGCAGTACGATGAATCGGAAGTCGCCCCGGCGGATTTCCGCCGCGGCCGGGTTGGCCAATCGCCGGACCTCCACACACTCGGCCGGGCGATTCGAAGCGTCGTCTTCTCCGGGAGGGTCCTGGCATCCCATCACCGCCGCGGCGACCGACATCACCAGCAGACACCCCAACCGCAGCCCCGCCCGACGCACCCGGGTGCATATGGATCGCCACTGTCTTGCCTTGCTTGACATGACCGGCGATTCTAGTTCGACCAGATTTCACAAACAAGCGATCTGATTTCGATTGCGGATTGCGGATTGTCGATTTGAAGAATACGACCCGGTGCGATTAACACATTCGGGGGTTTTCGCCGCTTGCGGCGGTGCGATCGGGACGGAGCAGTTTCTTCCACCCAATAAAAAAACGCCCGGACGATTCTCCCGCCCGGGCGGTGTTTCTTTGATTCCGCATTAGCGGTCCGTCTAGTACCGGTAGTGCTCCGGCTTGTACGGTCCCTCGACGGGCACGCCGATGTAGTCGGCCTGATCGGGGCGGAGTTGGGTCAGGTTCGCTCCGAGCTTGCCCAGGTGCAGGCGGGCGACTTCCTCGTCCAGTTGCTTGGCCAGGCGGTAGACGCCGATTTCCTTCGGTTCGGTCCACAGGTCGATCTGCGCCAACGTCTGGTTGGTGAAGCTGTTGGACATCACGAAACTCGGATGGCCCGTCGCGCAACCCAGGTTCACCAGGCGACCCTTGGCCAGCAGGTAAATGCTGTGCCCGTCCGGGAAGGTGTACTTGTCGACCGCGCCGTCCTTCTCGGGCTTGATCTCCTCGTGGACGATGCCGGGGTAGTTTTCGAGCTTCTCGACCTCGATCTCGTTATCGAAGTGGCCGATGTTGCAGATGACGGCCTGGTCCTTCATCTTCTCCATGTGCTCGATGCGGATGATGTCCTTGTTGCCCGTCGTCGTTACGTAGATGTCGGCGAAGGGCAGAGCATCTTCGACGGTGGCGACCTTGTAACCGGCCATGCAGGCCTGCAGGGCGCAGATCGGGTCGACTTCCGAGACCCAGACCTGGGCGCGTTCGTTGCGCATCGCCTCGGCTGAGCCTTTGCCCACGTCGCCGAAGCCGCAGATCATCACCACCTTGCCGGAGATCAGCACGTCCAGTGCCCGTTTGATCCCGTCGGTCAGGCTGTGACGACAGCCGTAGACGTTGTCGAACTTGCTCTTGGTCACCGAGTCGTTGACGTTGATCGCCGGGACCAGCAGCTTGCCCGTCTTCTGCATCTCGTACAGCCGGTGCACGCCGGTGGTGGTCTCTTCGGAGACACCCTTGAGGTCGGCGACCATGCGGTGGAAGAACTGGTCATCCTCGGCGAGCTTCTGCTTGAGCACGCGGTTGACGATCTTCAGTTCCTTGTTGTCGGTGGGCTGATCGAGAATCGACGGATCGTTCTCGGCCTCGTAGCCGCGGTGGACCATCAGGGTCGCATCCCCGCCGTCGTCGACGATCAGGTTCGGTCCCTTGCCGTCCGGCCAGGTCAGAGCGGCCAAGGTGTATTCCCAGTATTCTTCCAGCGTTTCGCCCTTGTAGGCGTAGACGGGCACGCCGGTGGCGGCGATGGCGGCCGCGGCGTGGTCCTGGGTGGAGTAGATGTTGCAGGTCGCCCACCGGACGTCGGCGCCGAGCTCGACGAGCGTTTCGATCAGCACGGCGGTCTGGATCGTCATGTGCAGGCTGCCCATCACGCGGGCACCGGAAAGGGGCATGTCCTTGCCGTATTTCTCGCGCGTGGCGACCAGGCCGGGCATCTCCTTCTCGGCGATCTGGATTTCCTTGCGGCCGAAGTCGGCCAGGCCGATATCGGCGATCTTTCCGTCGGTGGGTGTTGTCGTCATATTCTCTTTGCCTTTCGTTGCGGCGTCCATGCGGGCGGGGGCAGTATTGCTCTGCGCAGATGCGAGCCTGATAGTGTATACAAATCGGTCGCGGTGTCCAAGAGCCCGGATGAATCCGGAAAAAAACGATTCTCTCCAAATCCATCGGAAGCCCCCCGCGTCTGACTTGACGGAAACGGAAAAGAGCGTGAAGCCCGCGAAGCCCCCCCAGAGCATCGAGCCCACGGCCGATCAGCTGGCCCGACACGGCCTCCAGCTGCGACGCTACCTGTTCGGCCTGTGCGGCAGCTGGGAGCTGGCCGAGGACCTCACCCAGCAGACGCTGCTGCGGGCCTGGTCGGCCCGGAAGAGCTTCGACGGCCGATCGAGCGTGCGGACGTGGCTGTTCGTGATCGCCCGGAACGGCTTCCGCGACCACCTGCGACGCAAACAGACCCGACCGGAGCCCGAGACCATGACGCCCGAGACACTGCAGATCGCCGAGAACCGACCCTCGCCTGCCAGGCGGGCGGGGCTTTCGGAATTCCAGGCCGCCGCAGCAGACGCCATTGCCCAGCTGCCCGACGAGCAGCGACAGGCCCTGGCCCTGCGACAGTCAGGCGCCCTGAGCTTCCCGGAGATCGCCGAGGTGCTCGGGGTCCCGGTCGCCACGGCCAAAAGTCGCGTCCGCTACGCCCTGCTGAAACTCGCCGACCTGCTGGCTGCCTACCGCCAGGAGCTGGAATCATGAATTGTCAAATCGCCAACGACCTGCTGATCGACCTGCTCTACGACGAACTCGACGCAACCACCGCCGCCAAGGTCCGGGAGCACATCCACCACTGTCCGAGCTGTGCTGCAGCCTGGGAGAAGCTCTCGCTGGGCGCCGCTGCCGCCTCGGCCGCGATGGCCGACGAACCGGCCGGGTCGCCGACCTTCCTGCCCCCGGCCCGTTTCGCCGTCTGGCGCAAATGGGCCTTGACCGCCGCCGCAGCCGCGGCGATTTTCCTGGCGGTCCTAGGTCTGTGGCACCTGGCCGGCGGGACCTCCGCACCGGTCATTGCTGCCCCCGCCGGGCCGCCCGAGATGGTCCGCAAGAGCGTCTCGCTGACGATTCTCTCCAAACCCGCCAGCTGGGATGCAGGGTACCAGCGCGGAAGCTGGCCGGGCATGGCCCTGATCCGCGACCAGCGAATTGCCCGCAACCTCAGGCCCGGCGAATCGACCATCGAGTTCGCCAACGTCCCGGCCAACATCCTGCCCGACTCGGTCCGCCTGCGCAGCCGCAGCAACCCCGGCGGGCTGAAAATCCTCGAACAGAACTACCAGTTCGACCTGGCCTCCGCCGCGGCCGTGCTCGACCGCTACATCGACAAGACCATCACCGTCACGCTGCAGGACGGCACGGCGCACACGGGCCGGCTGCTTTCGGCCGACCCGGAGCGGACCCCGTATCCGTATCTGCCCGACTACCGCGA
>JBKHDI010000109.1:0-9295 GCA_046541415.1 Phycisphaerae bacterium
AGACCGACAGCGACTGGCGCAGCGAATCGACGAACCCGCCGGGCCCTTCGATCCGCACGAGCACTTCGGCGCCCGAACCGCCATGACCCCCGTCCCCGCCGGAACCGCCCGACCCGCCGGACCCGCCGCGCCCGCCATCGCCACCGTGGCCCCCGGGTCCGCCGTCGGCGCCGTCACCTCCGCTGCCGCCCGGGCCCCCGCTGCCGCCGCGGGTGGCTTCGGAGTGCATCGTCGCGTCGCGCCCGTCGCGCCCGGGATCGCCGTCGCGCCCGGGATGTCCCTTCGTACCGCGCGAGCCGGCCCCGCCGGAACCCCCACGCCCGCCGGGCCCGCCGCTTGCCCCACTGCCGCCGGGGCCGCCCGAGCCCCCCGAGCCGCCCCGGGCGTAAACGCCCAGCGACTTCTCCTGCGGCAGGACCACCAGCACGGGCTTGGCCGCCAGCGAATGCGTGAAAACCAGCTTGACCAGCGGCTTGTCGTAGAAGTTCGACTGCAGGGGCTCGGCCTGTATGGTCAACCGCCCGGCCGCTCGACCGTCGCCGCCGTCACCGCCCGGGCCGCCGTCATCTCCCGATCGCCCCGCCCAACCGTCCGCCCCGTCGGACCCACGACGCGGATAGCTGCTGATACCCGCCCAGTCGCCGTCGCTGCCGTCCGAGCCGGCCCGACCGTCCGAACCCGACGAGCCACGCAGGCCGTCCAAACCTTCGGGGCCGTCGAAGTACAGCCTGCCCAAGCCCTCGAAGCCCGGAGGCAGGACCATCTGCTCGGCCAGGCTGCTGCCTTTCAGCGCGACCGTCGCCCGGTAGCCCTCGACGGCCACCAGAAGCGGCGAGATCGGCTGGGTGTGCAGCACGCCCGTCTGCTCGAACGTCCCGTGCGGCGAATCGAACGCCAGCTGCGCCGGACGCAGGTACTTCGAGCCGGCCGACGTGATGATCCCCCCGGACAGCGGCGCGGTGAAAAACAGCCGCCCGTCGTCCATCCGCACCAGTACGCGGTAGACCACCGGGTACCGCCCGCGCTGGTAGGGAGAGGGCTTCTCGGGCAGGTCGTATTGGACGACGCCCAGCTCAGCCGCCCCGGCCGGGTCCAGGCGGTCGGTCGGAATCGCCTGCCACTGCGATCCGTCCGGCGGCAGGGACCGATGGGCCCGGGTGATCGCCTCGGAGACTTGCTCGTCGGTCAGGAACGTATCGCGAGGCACGGCGATGGCGGCTGCCGGGTCCGGCGACGCCTCGGCGGGGCGCAGCTCCATGGCGGGCATGGTCGGCTCGGGCCCGCAGCCGACCAGCAGGGCTGCGAGAATCGGCAGCAGCAAAGCGTATCTCATCGATCCGTCTCCTTGGAATCCGGCTGCGACGATTGATCGGCCCGTCCTGCCAGTTGCAGCAGCACGCGGGTGGAGGGAGGCATGGATTCGACCTGCCTGAGTCGGCCGATGTGGCCTGTCTCGATCAGGTATCGTCCGGCCAGGATCGACCGCTCGTCGTGCTCGGGGTCGATCGACGCGGCCAACGCCTCGACGACCCTCTCCCGCGTTGCGGCGGTCAGTGCTTCGGGCCGCGGCTGAACCAGGTCGCCCAGCAGGACGACGTCTCGCGGTTTGACTGCCTTGGCCGACGATAGGCGGGCGGTCAGATCGTCGGCCACGACGGCGGCGACCATGTCCGCGTCTCGGGAGGACCAGAATGTGGCGATTCTGGCGCGGAGTTCGAACTCGTCGCGTCCGACCGCCGGGGCGATGGTCTGGTGGATCGGGCCGATGGCGGCCTGGAGTTGCGGGTCGTTCAGGCCGGTCGGCAGGGACTTCTCGGCCTGGCGCAGCGCGGCGTGGAAGGCGTCGACCAGCGCCGCGGCGGCAGAGGCGGAATCGGTCTGGATTTTGCGCATCGCTGCCGCGGCCCGCCCGGCCAGCAGGCGGGGCCTGGCGGGCAGGAGCAGACCGGCGACTTGGTAGCGGATGGCCGGCGAATTGACCTGCAGGAACTGGCCGATCGCTTCGGCGACCGCATCGGTTGCGGCATCCGGATCGGCCAGCTGCCCGAGGTACCGCAGGTGCTGCATCGCCAACGGCTCGCTCTGGCCGATGGCCCGGTCGTTTCGCTGGAGCAGTTGGTCGGCCAGGGCGCCGGCGTCTCGTACCAACAGCCTGGCCAGGACCACCTCGCGTGTTTCCAGCCGGGCCTGGGAAAAGCGGGCGAAAACGTTCTCGATCAGTCGCTGCCTGGCCCGGGGGCCGCCGGTGTCCTGGCCCGCGGCGCCGAACAGGTTGGCTGCGTGGATGAAGTCCTCCTGCCCCAGCGGCCCGTTGCTCCCGAAGCGTTCGGTCATCGCCGTCAGCCATGGCTGGGGCGCAAATTCGGCGAGGATGATCCGACTGCGGCGGCGGACCTGTTCGTCTCCCTGCCACGCCAGTTCCAGCAGGGCCCGGACATTGCGGTCCCAGTTCTCTCCGCTGCCCGGCTGGGCGTGCTGACCGGCCTTGCAGCGCTGGTAGTTCCAGTCGAGGATTTCTCCCAGCCCGGCCGGGTCGGGCCTGCGGTCCTGCTGGCTCAGCAGGTCCACCACGGCGGGGTAATCCACCAGCTTGCGCCGGAAGAACAGCAGCAGTTCGTCGAGCCGTTGGGCGGTTGTGGCATCGAGGCGCCCGGCTCGCGAAGCGGCCTGCATCTCGACACCTTCCAGCAGCAGGCGTCGCTTGCCTTTGCCGTCGATCGCCCCGGCCTCGACGGGCGGGACCAGCGCATCCAGCGCGGCGATGCTGATCCGGTAGTCCGGGTCGGACTGGATGTCTTCTGCTTCGAGGATCTCGATGAACACCTCCGGGCCCGGCGGCTGGGAGAGGCGTCCCAGCGACCAGACCGCCCAGGCACGCACGTCCTGGCTGCCGTCGAGCACGTCGGGCCGGCGGTACTCGGTCAGCAGAAGGTTGATCGTCCGCTCGTGCAGTTCCGGGGCGGTCCGGGCCAGGTCGTAACCGATGTCCAGGGCGGTAAGGGTGCGGAAGGCCTCGACCCGCCAGACGGGCATGCGAGTGGAGGAGGAGGGCTCGAAATCGGCTTCGGTCCCCGCCCCGAGGTGCTTGAGAAGCTCGGCCTGGGTTTCGGCGACCTCGTCGGCCCCGACATCCTGCCGCATCTCGACGAGTTTCGAGACACTCGGCGTGCAGGCGACCGACAGCAAGGCCGGCAGCCAGCTCAGCCGGATGAGTCGGGGCGGAATTGTTCTCATGACGGCTCCCGTTTTTGTGAACCTGCGTGTACCCGACGACGTGGGGACAGACACGCCCTGTCCTCGGCCGGTTAGGCAGAAACTTCCCGCTGTACAGAACGCGGTGGTTCGGCGGATCTGGGATGGTATATTGTTTGTCCTGTCGTTTCCACCACCCCAAGGAAGCCCCGTTATGAAGATCGACCACGCCAAGAGACGCCGGATCATGCAGAGGTCCATGAAGCTGGGCCACTGCATCTGCGACCCCAAACGCCCCTGCCCCTGCGCGGTGTTCACCGAGCAGGGAATCTGCCCCTGTGCGGGCGAAAGGCCCGACCCGGTCGACGCCAGGTCCGTCAAGCTGACCGAACTGGTCCACAACGCCGGCTGTGCGTCGAAGATCGCCCCGGCCGACCTGGAAGACGTACTGGGCCGACTGCCCGCGGTGGATGACCCGGCCGTAATCTCCGGCATGCCGGCTGCGGACGATGCGGGCATCTACCGGATCGACGAGAAGACGTTCCTCGTCCAGACCGTCGACCTGATGACGCCCGTGGTCGACGACGCCGAGCTGTTCGGGCGGATCTGCGCAGCCAACTGCCTCTCGGACATCTACGCCACGGGGGCCGAGCCGAAGACGGCCCTTTCGGTGCTGGCCTTTCCCTCCGAGACGATGAACCCGCAGGTGATGTACCTGATGATGAAGGGGGCGATGGACGTACTGGCCGAGGCGGGCGTGGCGCTGCTCGGCGGCCATTCGATCAAGGACGAGCAGATCAAGCTGGGTTTCGCGATCACCGGCCTGATCGACAGCGATTCGGGGTTCTCGCACGAGAAGGCCTGCCCGGGCGACCGGATCGTCCTGACCAAACCGCTGGGCTGCGGGACGCTGAACTTCGCCCGCCAGATCGGACGCGACGTGGACCTGAGGGCCATGCAGGAATCGATGGCGATGCTCAACCGCGACGCCGCCGCTGCCGCCCGGGCCGTCGGCGTCACCGCGGCGACGGACGTAACCGGTTTCGGGCTGTTCGGCCACCTGATCCGCATGGCGCGCCACTCGAAAGTCACCGCGGAGATCCGCGCCGAGGCCCTGCCTGCCTTCGACGGCGTGCTGGAACTGCTGGCCGAGGAGGTGATCCCCGGGGCAATCGAACGCAACCGCGAGTTCGCGGCCGGCGACGTGCAGACCGCCGACCGAGTCGATCCGGCCCGGGAACTGCTGGGCTACGACGCCCAGACTTCAGGCGGACTGCTGCTGGCCGTGGCCGAGGATCGCCACCAGGCCCTGCTGAGCGAACTGAAAGCCCGAGGCGCGGGGGCCTGGACGATCGGCCGCTTCACAGGCCCCTCCGACGGACGGATCGAACTGGTCTCCGCGGCGGACGCAACCGAAACAGATCCCACCACGCAAGAAAGGCAGAGCGCCATGGTCCAGCAGAACCCCCAGCCGTCGCCGGACGAGGAGTCGCACGGGCCGGGATGTTGCAGCGACGTTTTCGGCGGCGGCCAGCCGCCCCAGGCCCAGCAGGCCGGGGCGTCCAACGCCTCGCAGACGTCCCAAGCGTTCGGACAGTTCATGTCGGCCGCCTCTGCCGGCGGGGCCGTCGATGCGGTCAGCAAGGAACTGGTCGCCTTTGCCCTGGTCGTCCAGTCGCGGTGCGAGCCGTGCGTCCAGGCCCACCTGGAAAAGGCACGGTCGATGGGCATCAGCCGCCAACAGCTGGACGAAGTCGCCTGGCAGGCCGCGGCTATGGGCGGCGCGCCCGTCCGCATGTTCTATCTCGAGATGATGCAAAAGTACCCCGCGGGCCACTGACCTGCCTGCCCAGATCGACCAGGCCCCACAGGCCCGGGGCAATCGCCGCTTCGGCGGTCAACCATCCGTCGGGGGTCTCGGCGATCTTGAGGCCATACGCCCCGGCCGGCAGCTTCACCACGCTCGCTGCGGTGGCCCGGGCCTGTGCCGAAACGTCTCGCACGAGGCGTGGTAGAGCCGTGGCAGGTTCCGCAGTGTGCCCGTGGCGTGGTCAGGCGGATAAACAGGATGCCGCGCCGCAGGTTTCGGTCAAGCTCCGGCCGCTGCTGTCTCGTCGATCGAATCGGCGGCGCCGAACGGAGGCGAATGGGAATCGAACCCACCCGGGACTTGTTTGAGCCCCACACTGGTTTTGAAGACCAGGGGCGCCACCAGGTCGCCAGTCGCCTCCAAGGGTCCTCCAGCCTAGTCCATCGCGGCGAACTGGTCAACCGCCCGGGCGGATTTCGATGTTGTCCAGCTGCAGAGAAACACCCAGCCGTGGCGGGGGTTGCATACACACTCCAGAACCGACGGTCTCCACCCCAGGGGCGTGGACCTCGCAGAACTTTTCGGAAGGACAACACATGCTACGCCTGAGCCGATGGATGAGCCTTGTCATTGCCGCAGCCTTCGCCGTTTCCTGCCAGACCGCCACGGTTGGCGAGAACCCTCGGCAACTCGGCGGGGCTAAACCTGCCTCGCCGGACATTACCGGCCGCCCGTTCCAGCAACCGAAAGTCTCCAGCGAAACGTTTCAGGCCCAGGTCATGCTCGTCGGGCTCCTGCCGCGGTCTAAAGATCCGACCAACTTCGAGCTGCTGCTGACCCGCGCCGCAGGACAGTGGCGACAGGTGGGCGGCAAGGCCTACAACTACAACCGCGCCAGTCACCCGGTCAAGGACACCGGCCTGGAGGCCACCGAAAACGGACTCACCGGCACGGTACATATCACCATCCATCCCGACGCCTGGGTGCCCGCCGACGGCAAGAAGCGCGAGATCGACGTTACGCTGCAGGACGTCCGCTTTGCCGACCAGGCCGGCCCCGACGGCCAACGCCCGATCACCGGCAACTACTCCGCGGTCATCGCCCACCCCGACGGGCAGAGGAAGAACGTAACCGGCAAGGTCGTCGGCACGGCGGCTCCGTTCCGCCTGCCGGGGGCCTGGACGGCCGGCCAGGCCGACGGCGACGGCATCGCCTTTGCCTTCGACATGGGCACCAAACGCGTCAACTGGAACCACCTGCGATGCGCGGTCCAGGAACTGCCCGAAGTGGCCGACCTGCGAGACTTCGGCGGCATCGAGTGCGTGGTGACCACCGCAGCGCCCCGGGACGACGCCAACGTGACCCTCTGGATCCGCGAGCACGACGGCAGCTGGTATTACTGTCGCTCCGCCGTGCCGCTGATCGACAAGACCAACAGCGCCCGCATCGAGTTTACCGACTTCGCCGAGGCCGAGTGGGTCGCACCCGGCAGCCACATCGACGAGGATTACGAAATCGACCTGGCGCGGATCTCCCACGTGGCTGTCGGCGTGGTCAACCCGCTGGGCATCGGCAAGGTGAACTTCACGCTGCAGAAGCTGACACTGCTGGACAAGCCCGACAAGGCCCAGCCGCCCGTCGCGGCTTCGTGCACCGGCCGGATGCTCAGCATCAACGATCACAACGTCGTCCCCGCCCCGCTGTTCGGGGGCTTCGCCGGCAACATGCCCCAGCAGTACCGACCGGGTTGCCAGCGGAATCTCTATGCCCAGAGCTACCCCCGCAACCCCTGGCAGGACTGGTACAAGTTCAACACACACGAGTTCGTCGACTGGAAGCCGCTGATGGAGATCTTCGCCGGCAAGACCGACCGCCATGCCGCTCTGGTCAAGCACCTGCACCAGCGGGCCCGCGGCGGCGAGTTCCGCTCACGATTCGAGAAGTTCAACCTGGAGAAACACCTCAAGGGAAAAGACCGCCATATCTCACCGCGCGAACTGCGATCCTTCCTCGACACGCTCCTGAGGGTCCGCGACCTCTACCAGGCCAAGGCCTTCGAAGGATATGACCTGCCGGACAAACTCGTCGCCAACCTCAAACGCCCCGACAGGGACGACGTCGAGGTCTACCATTACAACCGCCGGCTGCTGGAGGCGGTCTTCGCAGAGCACATCAAACCCGTGGGCGACCACGGACCGGCAGAAATGTTCTACATCGAGTGCTACGGCGAGCGGAAAGAGCCCGCCGTCCTGGTCCGCAACCCCAACGGCTGGGAGCAGCAGCTCCGCGGCTGGGCACGCAGCCTGGCCAAGAACAGCCGCGACTTCCAGAAGTACGGCGAGGTCGTCCTGGAGTTCTGGAACGAGCCCTACCTCCACTGGGGCGCCAAGGACAAGATCAACCTCAAAAACCACTACTACCGCGAAGACCTGGCCGTCGAGGGCGGGCCGGTCATGCTCCGGATGCGACCAAGCCTGGACCGCGAAGACGTGAAGGATTGGCCCGCCCTGGCCCGTCGCGCAGGCTGCGATGACGCGCTGAGCAAGCTGCTGGCCGAAGCCTTGGCCAAGGTCCGCCACTGGGACAGCTACAACCCCGAATCCGGCGACCCCGAAGACCACTTGGCCAGACAGGCCGCCGACGCGATCAGCAAGCTGCTGAAAAGCCCCCAACTCTCGCAGATCGACCTGGGACAGGATGTCTCCCTGCCCAAACGCGCCGCCGAGCTCCGCAGGAAGGTCGCCTCCGGACAGGCCAGCGACTACCAGAGGACCATCCTCAACCGCAGCATCCTGGCCGCCGCCCTGCCCGAGATCGTCACGCCCAACCCGGCCATCGAGCCCGGACTGACTATCCCGCACCTGAAATGGCAGAAGGACGCGAAGGGCAACTGGGAAGTGGTCGACGAAACCGCCTTTACCTACTGGTCGGGCAAGGGAAACGGGTGGATCTACGACAAGATGTACGCCGCCATCGCCTCGGAGGTCAAAAAACACAACCCGGAAATCACCACCCTGGCCGGCTGGGGCTTCCGCTGGAACGAAGACCACTGGGCCGCCTGGGACCTGCTCTACAAGAACACCGTCGACCGCAACATCCAGTGGATCGACGGCATCCACGAGCATCACTACCAGGGCGACGTCACCGCCATGCCGGGCACGTACGAGGTGCTGACCGCATACGGCGTGACCAAGCACAACAAGTGGCTCTACAGCTACAACACCGAGACCAACGACCTGCTGGACGCCCCCTCCCGCGGGACCATCACCTCCTCGGCCGAGGCCCGGCGGGCCACCGAGTACCGCCGGATGTCCTACAACCTGCGCGACATCCTCTACGCCATCCACCGCACGCCCGACAAGGCCCGCGGGCGCACGATGATCCACCCGACCGCCACGCCGCAGGCCCTGCACGTCGCCTACGGACTGATGCGCAATCTCCGCGGGAGGCTCGTCGAATGTCGCACCGATGACCCGGACGTCTGGATGGTCGCCAGCATCGACGGAACCGACCCCAAGGCCGTGCCTCCCGACTTCGACGGCACACAGAAGCTGGTGGCCATCGTCTTCAACGACCATCGCCAGGACAGGAAAATCGACATCACCGTCACCGCCCCGACCGGCACGAGCTTCCAGGACGGCCGGACCGAGTGGACACACGTCGACAAGAGCGATTACCAGATCACCAGGCCAGGTCGCGACGTGACCGCTGCCGGCAAGACCGAGTTGACCTTCCCGGCCGTGTCCATCCAGGGGCGCGGGGCCTGGAAAATCGAGCTGCCCCTGACCGGCAAGGTCTCCCAAACCGATCAGGTCGTCCGCAAGCAGTTCTTCTCGGCCGACATCCTGCAGACGGTCAAGCGGGGCCGGCCCGTCCAGACCCACGTGACCGTCGACCCGCAGTGGCTCGACGCCGACCGGGCCTGGCTGAAGCTCGTCGTCGAAAACGTCGGGCACGAGGAAGCCTCCGTGACCATCGGCGATACCGTGATTGCCCTGCCCAAGGCCCACACGGCCGACAACGTCAACCGCATCCTCCTGCTGCCCCTGCCGGTCGAGGCGATCAGCCGGAAGACCCCGATCCGCTTCCTGGTCAACGACGGCAACCATTCCGGCTACCGCGTGGACATGACCAGCCTCGTCCTGGAGCGACGCAAATAACGCCGCCAACCGCAGCACCTCCGGTGCCCGGGCCCGCGCCGCTCCGGCGTAACCCGGCGCGCCTGGACCTTCCACCGATCCGCAGCGCCGTCCAACGTGGTTGGCCTGCGGCCAAACCACGGCACCCTTGCGT
>JBKHDI010000110.1:0-9244 GCA_046541415.1 Phycisphaerae bacterium
CGGGCGGATTATCTCGACCCGGCCAGGCGGAACTTCCGGGCATACAGGTGCAGTTGGTCGAGGTAGAGATACTTCTGGTTGATCACCCAGTCGGCGCAGACGCCGATGCCCTGCACGCCGGCGAGGTCCTCGTCGGTCACCTGGACGGCCGGGCCCTTGGCCAGCGTTCTGGGGTTGATCCGCAGCCAGTCACCGTCGCGCCGCAGGTCGAAGCGCAGGGTCTTCCAGGCGTGCTCGGCGTTGTGGACGTGGTTGGCTTCGTAGATCACCCACTGTCCGTCGGCGAGCTTGAGCATCAGGCCGATGACGGTGACGGCCTGGCAGCGGACGTCGAACTCCACGGCCGCCGACCGGCCCGACAGGTCGCACCGGATCGTCTCGTTGATCAGTGCGTTGCTGTTGCGGATCTTCACCGAGCCGGTCGCCCAGAAGCCATCGGGCGATTCGGCGTTGCGGGCAGAGCCCGCCCTGTCGACATGCTGGAATCCGCGATTCTGGTTGATCGCCTTCCAGGGACCGAAGCTGTTCTTCGCGTCGCCGGCGAAGTCCTCGATGTTCAGGCTGTATCCGGCCTGCCAGGTAGTCTCGGTTACCACCTCCGACGGCTGGGCGCGGCCGTGGGAGTTGACAGCGACGAGGCGATAGGACGCCTTGGTGGCCGGCGTCAGCTGCGAATCGGTCCACTTGCCCGCCTCGGGCGCCACCGAGGCGACCTGCTGCCAGTCGCCCTGGCCGATGCGGCGCTCGATGAGGATCTTCTCGGCCTGGATCTCTTCGACCAGCCAGTTCAGCTGGATCGTCGAATCGCTGCGGGTCAGGGCCTTGGCCCCGCGGACACCCAGCGGGATCTTCCGGGAGGGGATGTCGCTTCGGGCAGGGGCGTCGACGATTTCGAACCGGCCGGACTGTTTCTCGTAGACCACGGCGCGTTTTTTATTGATCGTCGCGATCGCCCCGTGCGGGCCCCGGCGGACCTCGACGGTCGGGGCGTGGCCCTGCTGGAGGGTCATCACCACCATCACGCGTCCGTCGCAGTCGAACTCGATCCAGTTGTTGTGGGTGTACCCCTTGCCGCGATAGCGGATGGGCTTGTACATGGCGGCCCCTCCGCGTGCGAAGCGACCGGTGCGGAACTGCACTTCGGCCGGCTCGATGACGGTGACCTTGAGGCTCGAACCGACCGGGCTTTTGAGCGTAAAGCTGTTGCCGTTGATGGAAATCTCGTTGAACTCGGGCGTGTTCAGCCGCCAGAGCCTGCCGTTGAGGCTGGTCTCGGAATTGACCACCAGCGCCGCAGCCCCGGCCGCTTCGTCGAAGTCGGCTGCGAAGAGTCGCACGTGCCGGCGGACGCCGAAGCAGGAGCCTGCGAGCCTGGCAAAGCCCCCGCCGGAGGCATCGAAACGCACGTCGACCAGTTCGCCCAAGCGGTTGTTGCCGCGCCGCGGCACGGGCCCGGCGAAGAGATTGCTCTGCCCGCCGGGGTCGCTTGTCCGCCCGCTGCCGACCACCCACAGGCTGCCCAGGCCCTGGAGGCGGAAGGTGTTGGTATCGGGTCCGGCGTGGGCCCCGGCCGGGCGACGCGAGGCGGCGTTGACCAGGGCGATCACGTCATCGTCGTCGTCGAATTCGTTGCGGAAGATCGCCACGCCGTGAGACTTGTCGACGAAGTTCAGCCCGACCGCCCTGGCCGGGTTGACCGCTTCGAGCTTCTCGGGATAGAAGAGCACCGAGTAGAACCCGCCGCCCCAGGAGTCTTCGTCGTAGCTCTTGTTTCCCTGGGCACCGACGAAGTGGTCGTACATCCACTTTACGGCCGGGTCGTACGAGTCGGGCAGGTACCAGAAGCTCATCCCCGCCGTGCCGTGCGGGTTGTAGTGCGGGTGGTCGTCGGCCAGGTCGGCCCGCAGGCCGAAGCCGTCCATGTGTCGGATGCGGCTGGTCCCGGCCAGAAGGGTCCAATAGCTCCTGGCGTAACCGGGAACGTCCTTGCGGAGATCGCCGATGCCCGCCCGCTCAGCGGCCACGCCGAACGGCCCGGTGAACGTGGCCGGGTAGGTCGTATAGCCGATGCCTTCGGGGTTCCAGCTGCCGCTGCCGAGGTTGGCCTTGAGGTGGCGCAGCAGGCTGGAGTAGGAGTCCCGGGCCAGCTGTTTGCCCGCAGGTTCGTCGCAGGCCAGGGCGGCCAGCCCGGCCGAGGCGTAGCGCACGCCCTGCCAGTTGTTGGCGATGTTGTTGTTGGCCCCGGCGCCCATCGAAGCCAGGACGCTGCGGGTGATCTTCAGCAGTTCGGCGCTGATCGTCTTTCGCGTCGCAGCGTCCCAGGCGTCGTAGCACAGGTCGTAGGCGATGGCCACCGACAACGCCCCGGCTGAGCGGGTCAGGCCCTTGCTGGACGGGTTGTTCCAGAAGGGCTTGTCGGCGACCATTTTCAGGGCGAGGTCGCGGGCGTTGTCGGCGTACTTCTGTTTGCCGGTCAGCAGGTAGGCCTGGGCCATCGAGCGGATCCGCATGTCGTAGAGCACGCTGCGACGGTCCGGTTCGGCCGGCGTTTCGGCCTTTCGGATGATCGAGGCGAGCATGTGGCTGAAGGGTTCCCGGCGGACTTTGCGGCGCAGGGCGGCTACGTCGTCGGGCCCGATCAGCAGACGGGGGTGCTGCGGCGTCGAATCGGCCCCGGCTGGGACGATAGCGGAACAGAAGGCCAAGGCAAACAGTGACAGGAAAATGACCAGTCGCATCGGAAGAACTCCCGGAGTTGATTGTTGCATGTGAGGGATCGGGCAGGGCTGACCTGCACCTGCGCAGCAGCGCAGTGGCGCAGTGGCGCATCCCGTAATACTGCAACCATCCTGACTCCGGTCGGTTCCGATGGATTACGGTGGCCTCGCCCCGTAATTTCAGGTAATGACCTGAGCTTGCCGAGAGGACGGGCACTGTCCGTCAGGCCCGCGAGCGTCTGCTCCCGCACCTGCAGGTGCCCCTTGCCGTCAGCAACAACTGATTGTCAGACCGACATCTTGGTGACGTTCTCGGCCTTGGGGCCTTTCGGTCCGTCGACCAGGTCGAACGACACGCTTTCGCCCTGGCTCAGGGTCCGGAACCCGTCGGCCTTGATCGAGGTATGGTGGACGAAAATGTCCCCTTCCCGATCTTCGGCTTCGATGAAACCGTATCCCTTGGCGTCGTTAAACCACTTCACGGTGCCTTTACTCATGGCAGGCCTCCGCCTGTACAACAGAAACTAGAAATGTAGAAAACACGCAGCCCCCAACGCTGTCGGCTGCTACCGATTGTCTTCCACCAGACAACAGCACAAATCTGCCTGCAGTTCCACCCGCTTCCGTCTGTGTGACGTGCATGCCCCTGCAACTTCTTTCGAGACCGAAGTGAGCGAACCAACTTACTTTACTGCAACCCCGCATATGTTGCAAGGTTTTTAGCGGGTCGATCAAAATGTCAGCTTTTTCTGACCCACGCAAAATCTCTCGCATCGGCCAGCACGGGAAATTCCTCCCGCAGCCGACTCTGTCGGCGCGGATCGATTACCACCTGCACCGCCCCGAGTCTCTCGCCGCCGTTCCAGAGCACCTGCCCGTCCGGGCCGATCACCAGCGAGCCGCCCGCGTACGTCTGGTTCGGGTCCGACCCGATCCGGTTGACACCGACGACGAAGGCCTGGTTCTCGATCGCACGGGCCCGCAGCAGCGTCGTCCAGTGCTCGGCCCGGGCGGCCGGCCAATTGGCGATCACCACATACAGCTCCGCCTCGTCGGACAGGGCAGCGGTCCGGAACGTCTCCGGGAAACGCAGGTCGTAGCAGATCAGCGTCGCAAGGCACATGCCCCCCACCCGAACCGCATGGACCTCGCGGCCGGGCTGGAAGTGCTTGTCCTCCCCCGAAGGGCTGAACGGATGGAGCTTGTCCTGCCGCAGCAGGACCTTGCCGGTCGGGTCGAACAGCACCGCCTGGTTGCGGGCCCGCGGGCCCGACGGGGCCATTGTCGCCAGCCCGGCCAGCACGTAGGCATCCAGCGTCGCGGCCAGTTCCCCGCAGAAGGCGTGGACCTGCTCGGACTGTCGCGTCGCCTCGCGCGGATCCATGGTAAAGCCCGTGGCGAACATTTCCGGCAGGACGATCAGGCTGTCCGGCGGGATGCTCTGGGCTTCCAGCAGCTGCCGAACCTGCCGGATGTTCTGCTCGGGGCTCTGCCAGGCAATGTCAAACTGCACACAGACAATATTCACGGCTCACTCTCCTTGTCCCCGTTAGCGGATGTGCCCGACCAGGGGCGGCAAAGGCCCCTACTGTTCCATGACCTCGGCCACCGCCCGGGCCAGAAAATCCCTGGCCTGCAGGTCATTATCCAGGACCTCGCCGTCGTAGACAACCAGGTCCAGGTCGATTGTCCGCGGCGCGAACCTGTCTGCCGTGCGGACCCGCCCCAAATCGTCCTCGATCCGACCCAGCGCCTCGGCCAGCTCATCGGCGGCCAGACCGGTCTCCAGAAGCGCCGCCCCATTGAGGTAGCGACTCTGCCCGGGCCTGCCGATCGGCTCGGTCTGCACGAACCGGCTGACCCGCAACGGCCCGAAGCGACGCTCCATCGCGTCCAGCGCAGCGGCGATGAACGTCCGCGGCTGCATGTTCGAACCGATACCCACCACCGCCCAAGCCATGGCCTCACCGCGTGGCCGTCAGCGACACCGAGACCGAATCGGCGAACCGCAAAGCATGCGGCTTGTCGATCTCCACCGTCGCCGAGAGCACCTTCTGATCTTCCATCACCAGATCCAGGACGGTCGAGGCAAGCTTCTCGACCAGTTGGTAATTCGAGCTCTCGACGTGCTGGATGATCTTTTTCTTGACCGCCTTGTAATCGACGGTGTCGTCGATGTCGTCGCTTCGGGCCGCAGCCGTTGCGTCGAAATCCATCGCGATATTCACCAGGACATCCTGCGGGTTGGTCCGCTCCCAGTCGAAGATCCCGACGATCGCCCGAAGCCGCAGATTCTTGATGCGTATGGTCATGCGTTTCATGTTCGTTCCTGTCAGATCAGTTGCTCCCCGCCGTCGGCGAAGAGCAGTTGCCCCGTTACAAAGTCGCTGTCGATCAGGTACACCACCGCCCGGACCACGTCCTCGACGTCCCCGCGCCTCCGCAGCGGAATCCGCTCGGCCAGCTCCTCCAGGTACCCGCTGTCCGGGTCGACCTCCGGCGGCTCGAGAACCAGGCCCGGACAGACGCCGTTTACCCGGATCGACGGACCCAGTTCGTGGGCCGACAGACGCGTCAAATCAGCCAGGGCCTTCTTCGAGATCGAATACGCGCAGTACGTCGCCCGATTGCTCCGTATGCGCGTATCCAGCAGGTTGATCACCTGCCCCTGCCCCTGGCAGAGCGCGGCGAAATCCCGCGTCAGCATGAAGGGCGCCTCGAAGTTGATCCGCATCGTCCGAAACAGCAAATCGGTGGTCGTTTCGGCCAGCGACGCCTTCTCGAAAATCGACGCGTTGTTGATCAGCACGTCGCAGCGCCCGAAAGCGCCGACCACCGACCCGACCAAACCCTCGACCTGCCTGTAGTCCGACAGGTCGGCCTGGAAGGTCTTGCACTCCCGCCCTATCCGGCGGATCTCCTCGGCGGCCTGACCGGCAGCCTCGTCGGAATTGTTGTAGTGCAGGGCGATGTCATATCCCCGCTCGGCCAGCGCCAGGCCGATCGCCTTGCCGATCCGCCGGGACCCGCCCGTTATCATTGCCACTTCGGTCATTCGTATCTTCTCTCCACCTGCCCGGTTCCAGCTCAGTTGCCATTCTAGCCTGCCGGACCGATAAGAAAACCCCCTGCTCCGCCCCGGCCGCCCGAGTCCCCCACGCGCCGCACATCCGGCTGTTGCCATCCGCACCCCCCAGGCGTATGCTAATCTGCCCTGAAACGCCCTGCTACACAAGATAAGGAACCCCGGGATGATTCAACTATACTGGAAGAACGCAACCGACAAGATCGTCGGAGAAGCCGACGGCATCACCCCTCAGAACCTCGCCGACGTCGAGCCCAAAATTCAGGCCGCACACGATAAAGTCCAGGCCGCCACCAACGACGGCTCCCTCGGCTATACCAAGCTACCCGTCAACACCGAGTACCGCCGCCAAGTCAAACAGCTCGTCGCCAAGTACAAGGACCACTGCACCGACCTGGTCGTCCTGGGCATCGGCGGCAGCGCTCTGGGCAACCTCGCCCTGCAGTCCGCCCTGAACCCCGCCACATGGAACCTCCAGACCGATCGCAAACGCGGCGGCCCGCGCCTCTTCGTCCTGGACAACGTAGACCCAGCCCTGGTCGACGACGTGCTGAAACTCCTCGGCCGCCGCCTCAAAACCACCGTCGTCAACGTCATCAGCAAGTCCGGCGAAACCGCCGAGACCGCCAGCCAGTTCATGATCTTCCGCGACCTGCTGAAAAAACGCATCGGCGACGACTTCGCGTCCCACATCGTCGCCACCACCGACACCCGGAAAGGCACGCTGCACAATATCGCCAAACAGGACGGCTACGACATGCTCGCCGTGCCCGACGACGTCGGCGGACGCTTCAGCGTTCTCAGCCCCGTCGGCCTGTTCTCCGCGGCCATGTGCAACATCGACATCGAAACGCTCCTCTCCGGCGCCGAGGCCATGCGCGCCCGCATCGGAAACCTGCCCTGGACCGAAAACCCCGCCACCCTCCTGGCCGCCATCAAGTACCTCATGTTCGCCGAAAAGGGCAAACCCATGCACGTGATGATGCCCTACTCCAACCGCCTCTACCTCATGGCCGACTGGTACCGACAGCTCTGGGCAGAGTCCCTCGGCAAACGCGTCGACAACGACGGCAACGAGATCTTCACAGGCCCCACCCCCATCAAGGCACTGGGAACCACCGACCAGCACAGCCAGGTCCAGCTCTACCGCGAAGGACCCAACGACAAACTCACCGTCTTCCTGGAAGTCAAGAAGCAACCCGCCAACGTCCGCGTCCCGGACGCCTTCGCCGAAGTACCCGGCCTGGCCTACCTCCGAAAAGCACAACTCGGCAAACTCCTCAACGCCGAAAAACAGGCCACCGAATACGCCATGGCCGCGTCCAACCGACCCACGGTAACCCTCCGCTTCGACGAAATCACCCCCTTCTCCGTCGGTGAATTCATCTACCTCTACGAGTATGTCACCAGCCTCGTCGGCGAGATGCTACACATCAACACATACGATCAGCCAGCCGTCGAACTCGGCAAAAAAGCCACCTTCGCCCTCATGGGCCGAGACGGCTACGAAGAGCTCGCCAAAGAAATGAAATCCTTCATGCGAACCGACAAAAACTACCTCGCCTGAAAACAGCCGGAAAGGCCGATAAACAAACAGCAGGCCGCTGCTGCCCTGCTGCCCTATGGTCCGCGGGTTTCCCCCTGAACCCGGCACTGCCGCCGGGGGCAGCCCCAAAATGAGGCGACCCCCTGGCCGAAACGATATGATTCCGGTGGTCTTCCGGCTTCTGACCAGAACGGTCCACCCCGATCGTCGCGACAAGCCGCCTGGATGACCGCATTCCCTGTTGGGCGACCCGCCCCGCAGGAGCCGACAACCAGCATCTGGCCCATCCAGGGCCCACGCCGACGGAGCATATGCCGACCATGGATCAGGACCGAGCCGGAAGAGGTACCAAACTGGGCTCCCGAGACCTGCGGGGACGAAAGACAGCCTTGCTGACAATGCTGGTTCTTTCCGCAATCGCCCCGTTGCTGTTCGTCCAGTACGATGAACCGACCGCCGGACTGCTGGCTGTCAAGTTCCTCGCCAAGGCCGGCTCGCTCTGTGGCACGGTCCTGCTGGTCTGGCAGTTGGTCCTCGGGTTCCGGGTGGTCAGTACGCTGTTCCACAAAGATCTGCTCTGGCTGGTACGCCTGCACGAACGGGTGGGCATGGTGGCAATCCCGCTGATCCTGCTTCATCCGATTTTCATAACCATCTATTACGCCTGGACATCCAGACCGGCCGTCTGGGCGGTCGATCCCGGCGTCCCCTTCTACTGGTTCGTGCTGCTTGGCCTGGCCGCCCTGGCGCTGCTGGTGTTCATCTTCATCACCAGCGTGTTCCTGCGCAAACGTCTCGGTTACGGCCGATGGTTTGCCACCCACCTTACGACCTACGCCGTGCTGCCCTTGGTCTTCGTCCACGCGATGCCCATCGGCATGACGCTCAGCCAGACGCCGCTGAAATGGTACTGGGTGTTTCTGATCTCCGTAGCTGCCGCAGTCCTGCTCTGCCGGACCCTGAACCTCCTGGGCTGGCGAACGCTCAGCCACGAAGTCACCCAGGTCCGAAGACTCACCCCGGATGTGACCGAACTGACCATGACTCCGCTGGAAACCCCCGTCTGCCCCCAGATCGGCCAGTTCGTCTACCTCCGCCGCAGCAAGGCCGGCGGACAAAGGCCCTTCAGCGTCGCCGGGTACGACGAACGCAATGGCCGGATCCGCATCGCCTCCCAGGTCGAAACCAGCTTCACCGAGGCCCTTGAGCATCTCCAGCCTTCCGAGACCATATACCTCGACGGACCTTACGGCGTGTTCACGCAGGACGCCCTGCTGACTGACCGACCGCTGGTGATGGTCGCGGGGGGAATCGGCATCACAGCTTTCCTGCGACTCCTGGAACATCTCGAATCCCAGGGACATAGGCCGGCCTGGCTCTTCTACGGAAACAGAAACACCGAGGATATCGCCTACCGCCGCAAACTGGACGCCATGGAGCACGTCCAGGTCGTTCATGTCATCAGCAAACAACCGGATTTCCCCGGAGAGAGGGGAATGATCACCGTCGAGTTGATTCGCAGCTATGTACACCATCCGCTCCGGCAGTGCGAAGTCCTCCTCTGCGGCCCGCCGGTTATGGTCCAGAAACTCGAACAACAACTCTCCCAGCTCGGCCTGCCCGATGAACAGATACATCACGAGTTGTTCGGCTTCTGAAACCCAGCCCCGGCCTCATCCCCTTCACCCCATCTCTCCCCCCGCTGCCCGGGTTCACGCCGCGCCGCGGTCAGGTACTTTCTACGACCCTCGCAAGGTATCGGGTCCGTAACTGTACCGGACCCCGCGCTGGGCGCTGCGGATCGGTGGAAGGTCCAGACGAGCCGGGTTACGCCTGCGGCGTGAACCCGGGCACCGATGGGGGAAGGTTCCAGGCGAGCCGGGTTACGCCTGCGGC
>JBKHDI010000111.1:0-9104 GCA_046541415.1 Phycisphaerae bacterium
TCGGCGGCTGGGAGGGGGCAAGTGGCGGATATACTACTGGGCTGACCATGTCGGACGACACCGCGCGTCTCTTTCCGCGGTCGACCAGACCGCACAAAGGACCCTGCCATGAGCAAGATTCTGCCGCTGAGTTGTGTGGCTGTGCTGCTTGCTGCCTCGCCCGCCTTCTGCCAGGTTCCGGGCGACGCCAATGCCGACGGCCTGGTCAACCAGATCGACCTGGATGTCCTCCGGGCCAATTTCGGGCTGGGAGGCGCCAGGCTCTGTCACGGTGATTTCACCTCCGACGGTGTGGTGGAGTTCGATGACCTGATGGTCCTCTACGGCAACTACGGATACCCGCAGTCCCCGGCGGCCCCGGCTGCGGCGCCGGTCGTGCCCGAGCCGGGCAGCTCGCTGCTGCTGATGCTCGGCGGCCTGGGCCTGGTTGCCAGACGCCGTCGAAAAGCCCGCACCCGCTGAGCCGCAACACCCGCTGGATTCCTGCCCTGGAGGCTGTCATGAAGCGAACGATCGCGATATTGGTCCTGCTGTTATCGGCCGGTCCAGCCCGGAGCGAGACGTGGAATGTCACGCAGTTTTCCCACCTGGTCAACGCACTCTACAACGCCCAGGCGGGCGACGAGGTGGTCATCGCACCGGGCCAGTACCACGTGACGACCAACCTCTACTGGACGCGTCGGGACGTGACGATCCGGGGGGCGACCGGTAAGGCCGCCGACGTGGTGCTTTACGGAAACGGCATGAACAACAAGAGCGGCGTGCTGGAAGGTTTCTGGGCGGCCGCCGACGGCGTGCAGCTGCGCGACCTGACCATCCGCGACTTCTACTACCACGGGGTGCACATCTCCGGCGAAGGGGCCGGGGACCTGGCCGACAACGTCGTGCTCTCGAACCTGCGTGTCCAGAACTGCGGCGAACGCTACGTCAAGCTGGGCCAGGGTCCGGATATGTCCGAAAACGTGCTGATAGAAGACAGCTACTTTCTGCAGACTGAGCCGTACGCACCCCGGCCGGGGCATCCGGTCAGTGAGACCGACTACATCGGCGGCATCGACGCGATGGAGAACGAGAACTGGATTATCCGCAACAACCGGTTCGAGGGGATCAAGGGCGCCACCGGGTCGGGGGCCGGGGCGATCTTCCTCTGGAACACCAGCCTGAATCCGCTGATCGATTCCAACGTGATCGTCGACTGCGGGGAGGGGATCAATCTCGGCAATGCCGACAACTACAAGGGCACGTGGCATGTCACGGGCGCGACGGTGCGAAACAACATGCTCGTCCAGGCCAACAGCAACAGTCGGCTGCTGCAGTTGAGCTACACCCGCGACGTGCGGGTGGTCAACAACACGCTGTTCAGCGACGGGGCCTATGGGGGGCTGGTCCACGTGCTGGATTCGGCGGGCATTGAGACCGAGGATCTCAAGCTGATCAACAATCTCATCCGGGGTGGGTTCATCGACCAGTCGATCGGCGAGTACATGCTGCTGAACAACCTGGTCGGCTCGGAGGTCCGGGCGGACTGGTTCATCGACCCGGCCAGCGGGGACCTGCACCTGCTGGATTCGGCGGGAATGGCCATCGGCCAGGCGATTCCCCTGGCCGATGTCCTGTACGACATAGATGGTCAACTGCGCGGCTGCGACCCCTGGCCCGATCTGGGCGCAGACGAAGTCGCGGCCATTCCCGAGCCGATGGTCCTGCCGACGGTCCTGGCCGGCGGCTGGGTGGTATTCCGCCGCCGGAGGCGCTGTGGTTAGACGACGGCTTCGACCTGTTTAAGCAGCTGGTCGAAGTCCAGCGGCTTGGACAGGCAGACCCGCGCGCCGCATTCGAGGATGCGTTCTTCGTTTTCCGGCGAGGGGTAGGCGGTCATCGCGACGATTTCGGTGTGCCTGGTCTGCTCCTGCGATTTGATGAGCTTGCAGACCTCAAAGCCATCCATGCCCGGCATGCGGAGGTCGAGGATCACCACGTTGGGGCGGAGGTTGGCGATCATCGTCCCGGCCCGGAAGCCGTCATTGGCCTCGACGACCTCGAAGTCCGGGTGGGCCGAGCGGACGGCGCGGCTGACGAGTTGGGCCACGGCCGGCTCGTCGTCGACGACCAGAACCCGGGTGGGTGGAACTTCCAGTTCCTCGGGAATCGGCATGTTGTGTTCCCGCAGAAACGCGACGAGATCTTCGGTGGCAACGCGGCGGTGCCCCCCGGGAGTCCGGTGCGCCTTCAAGAGCTTCTGGTCGATCCAGTTGGCCACTGATCCCGGGTCCACGTGCAGCATGTTGGCCACTGCAAAGGTGGATAGATTCTTTGAGCCGTTCTTTGCCATCTGGCGGGTAACTCCTTGTTTTCTTCCTTTTTGAGCGAGCATCTCTTCCAGCCTTCGGAATTATCTGAAGTCCATGGCCCCAAAGCAAGCAGATTTTGCGGAATTGCCAAGTCTCCCGGATGCCCGGTCGAAACGCTGACAAAACCTGCGGTCGACAAATTGGGAAAGATATCCTGTTTTGCCTCAGGCGAGGAATCCGATGCTCCTCCCGGTTCAGACATCGTCTTGAGGCCGATCAGGGCGGTGAGGCGAGCGAGCGTCACAGCATGATCACAAAGAGATATCGGATTCCGGAGCAAGGAATCCTTAAGACTTTTGCGCATTTTCGCCTATCCCCTTTTTTTGCAGACGTTGACAGATTTGCCCTCTGCCGCGATAATCCCCCTCTTCATTCCCCCACGCCATGACCAGGAGACCATCCATGAACGCCAATCCCACCGCCCTGATCACGGGCGCTGCCAGAGGCATCGGGGCCGGTATCGCCAAGGCCCTCGCCCCGGCCGGCTACGATGTCGCCATCTTCGACATCATCGACGCCGGCGAAACCGTCGCCGCCATCGAGCAGGCGGGCCGCAAGGCCGTCGCCATCTCCGGCGACGTGACCAAGGCCGAGGACCGCCAAAAGGCCGTCGACACCGTCGCCGAAACGTTCGGCCGCCTGGATCTGCTGGTCAACAACGCCGGCGTGGCCCCCAGCCAGCGGCTGGACGTGCTCGAAGCGACCGAGGAAAGCTACGACCGCGTAATGACCATCAACCTCAAGGGCCCGTACTTCCTGACCCAACTGGTGGCCAACTGGATGCTCCAGCAGCGCAAAGACCGCCCGGATGACCCGCTGGCCATCGTCAACGTCGCCTCGATCAGCTCCTACACCGCCAGCCCGTCGCGCGGCGAATACTGCCTCTCCAAGGCTGGCGTCTCGATGGCCACCAAACTCTTCGCCGCCCGCCTGGCCGAAGAGAAGATCAACGTCTATGAAGTCCGACCCGGCATCATCAAAACCGACATGACCGCCGCGGTGACCGAGAAATACGACAAACTGATCGCCGAAGGCATAACCCCGATCCGCCGGTGGGGATATCCCGAAGATATCGCCAAGGCCGTCCTCGCCTGCGCCAGCGGCCTGCTGGGCTTCTCGACCGGAGAGGTCATCAACGTCGACGGCGGATTCCACCTGCGGACCCTCTAACCTGCCAAACCACAGAACCAGAACCTCGACCAGGACACCATGCAGACCCACCAGCTGAATATCGACACCACCGCCGTACCTGTAACCACCTGCAACACCGTTATCGTCGGGGCCGGAGCCGCCGCGATGAACTGCGCCCTGCAGCTCGTGCGCTTCTGGCAAAGCCAGAACGTCGAAGACCCCGCCGGCAAAGTCGTGGTCGTCACAGGCGGAAAAAGCCTCGGCGCCAGCCGCATGTCCGGCTCGGACAAGCAGACCTACTACAAGATGGGCACCAGCCCCCGCGTGCCCGACACGGCTGAGGATTTCGCCAGGGCACTGACCGGATTCGGCTGCTGCCACGGCGACAACGCCCTGGTCGAGGGCATCGGTTCGCTGCGGGGGTTCTACAACCTCGTCGAGGCCGGCGTGCCCTTCCCCCACGAGCCCTTCGGTGCGTTCATCGGATACAAGACCGACCACGACCCCTACGAACGGGCCACCTCCGCCGGGCCCAAGACGTCCAAGTTCATGTCCGAGTGTCTGGAAGCCAAGCTCCAGCGACTCGGCGTGCAGATCTTCGACAAGCAGTTCGTCGTCGAGCTGCTGACCGACGGTGAAGGACAGGACAAGCGCATCATCGGCCTGGTGACGATCGACCGCAGCCGCGCCGGGGCCGAAGATATGGGCGTAACCGTCTTCGCAGCCGAGAACTACGTCCTTGCTGCCGGCGGGCCCGGCGAGGTCTACCAGACCACCGTCTACCCGAAGGGGCAGTACGGCATCCACGCCCCTGCCTTTGCCGCCGGGCTGGAGGCAGCCAACTTCACCGAGTCCCAGTACGGCCTGGCGAGCATCAAGTTCCGCTGGAACGTCTCGGGTACCTACATGCAGGTGGTCCCGCGGATCTTCTCCACCGACGCCGACGGCAACGACGAGCGGGAGTTCCTGGTCGACTACTTCGAGAACATGTCCGACATGGCCTCGAACATCTTCCTGAAAGGCTACCAGTGGCCCTTCGATGCCCAGCGGATCACCGACTACCAGTCGTCGCTGATCGACATGGCCGTCCACCAGGAGACCGTCGTCAAGGGTCGCCGCGTCTTCATGGACTTCCTGAAAAACCCCGTCGGCGACGACAACTGGGACGACTTCGACATCGAGGCGATGTCCGATGAGGCCAAGGACTACCTCCTCGCCACCGGCGCCACGCAGGACCTGCCCATCGACCGCCTGGGCCATATGAACCCGCCGGCGATCGACATCTACACCGAAAACGGCATCGACCTGTGGAAAGAGCCGCTGGAAATCGCCGTCTGTGCCCAGCACATGAACGGCGGGTTCGCGGTGGACAAGTGGTGGCAGTCGAACATCAGGCACACGTTCGTCATCGGCGAGATGGCCGGGACCCACGGCGTGAAGCGCCCGGGCGGATCGGCCCTCAATGCCGGGCAGGTCGGCGCCACCCGCGCAGCGGAGTACATCGCCAACGTCTACGGCCCCGACGAGGTCCGCTTCAGCGAGGCAGAGGCGAAACTCTCAGCCGCCGTGGCAGAGTCGGTGGCCAACCTCCGCAACTTCGCCGGCAAGGCCGCCGAGGGCGCCATCACGCCCGAAGAGGCGATGGACCGCATCGGCCGACGCATGACCGTCTACGGTGCCCATCTGCGGAGCCGAGAAGGCTCTGCCGCTGCCCTGGCCGAGGCTGTCGAAATGTACAAGGCCCTCATCGCCGACGGGGTGAAGTTCGAGTCGCCCGACCGACTCTGGCTGGCTGTGCTGGCCAGGCAGCAGTGCCTCACCCACATCGGCCTGCTCTCGGCGATCTGCGGGATGTTCGATCGCCGTGTCGGAAGCCGCGGCTCGCATTGCATCCTCGATCCCGAAGGCATCGAGATGCACCCGAAGCTCACCGACCCGGCCACTGGCCAACCGTACCGCTTCAAGCCGGAAAACGAGTCCCTGCGAAACGAGATCCTCCTGGTCCGCCTCGATCCCGACAGCGAGGCGCTCTTTGCTACGCGGACCATCGAACCGAGGCCGGTTCCCGACCGGCAGATCGCCTTCGAGCCGGCCTGGAGCGAATACCGCGAAGGAAAAATCTACGAGATCTGAGCCCCGGCCCACGGGCCGGCGAACCTCAACGTCTGCCGGAACGAAGCGCCGGTCAGACCCCCTTACCGCCGCTTTGTGTTTATCCCACGTACTGCTGGGCCCGGGGATCGAGCTTCCAGGGTCCTGCTGGAATCTCCAGCTCCCGCAGCGGCGGGCGCGAGGCGATCTGCTCCAGCGTCTCCTGCCAGCTGCGCACGCCGGTTACGCTGTCGGCGGCTGAGAGGTTCTGGGCCCCGACGGCCACCGCAGCCCGCAGCGCGTTGTCCAGTGACTCGCCCCGCAGCAGGCCCGTCAGAAAGGCCGCGATCGCGCAGTCGCCGGCCCCGGTGGCCGAGACGATCGACTCGACGAGGTAACTCGGCTGGAACAGCTTCCGGCCCGCCCAGGCGGCGCAGTCTGCGGGCCTGGCCCGCCCGGCAGAAGCCAGCCGCTCGGGCGAGGCGGTCTGCACGTAGATGCCCAGGTACCCGCACTTGATCATCACCACGGCGGCGCCCAGCTTGATGCACCTCTGGCCCAGCGAGGCGATCAGGTCCGCATCGAGCACCGCGAGCATTTCGCCTTGCCCGGCTGTGGCGATGCGGCGGTCGAACTCGGCCCGATCGAGCATCAGCAGCAGCTCTTCGATCGAGGGCGTGAAGACATCGACGTGCGGCAGGGTTCTGGACAGGATGCTGTTCCAGTCGGCTGAAGCAGCGGCACCGGCCGGGTCCGGGTACGCCATGTCCAGGCTTGTCGTTACACCGGTTGCCTTGGCCGATTCGAAGATCTTGACCAGCTCGGCCCCGCCATTGGCGTACGTCGCAGCCATCAGCGGCGGGTAGCCGAAGTGCATCAGCCTCGCCCGCGCCACCGAGTCCAGGTCGATATCCGCCGCACAGAACGTGTCGTTGGCCCCGGGACAGTGCAGGAAGATCCGGTCGATCCCCGGCGGGTTGACCACCACCGTGTAGCTGGTCTGCTCGCCATCGACAGCCTGCATGCCCGCCTCGGCGCCCGGGGCCTCGGCGCGGATCGCGTCGATCAGCGCGCGGCCGAACATGTCCGTCCCGCACTTGCCCATCAACTGCACCGCGTTGCCCAGCCGCCGCAGCGGGAAGCCCGTATTGCTCACGGGCCCGCCGGTCGAAACCGTCGCCGGGCCCATCTCGATCAGCTTGCCCGGGCGGAAGATCTCGCCAACGCTGGCTGCGCCGGTCTTGAATTCCGGCGTGACGTCCAGGCAGATGTGGCCGGCCACCACGCAGTCGATCGATTCACTCATGCCGCGCTCCCGCTGTCTCTCAGCTGTCGCTCTTGCCCGACCCGGCCCAGACCAAACCACGCCGCATGATCTGGCAGGCCTCGGGTACGTCCAGGTCCGCGGCCACGTGGCCCAGCGACGAGTAGAACACCCGACCCTTGCCCCACATGCGCTTCCAGGCGACCGGCATGGTGCAGCCGTTGTGCTCGAACGTCGTCGTCGCCAGCACGTGGTTTGACGGATCGACGTGCATGTAATACTGCTCGGAGTGCATGTCGAAGTGCTCCAACCCCGCGGTAATCGGGTCGGCGTGGTCGACGATGTGCACGCGGTAGTCGATGATGTTGCCCGGATGGGCCACCCACTGTCCGCCGCACATGAACTGGTACCCCGTCGAGTTGCGGAACGAGTCGCACATCCCGCCGTGGACGCCGGCGAAGCCCACGCCCGACTCCACCGCCTCCATCAATGGCCCAACCTGCTCCTTCTTGATCTCGCCCATCGTCCACTGCATGACGATCAGGTCGAGTTCCTTGAGCTTCCCGACGTCTTCCAACGCCTCCAGCGTGTCGACGCGATCGACCTCGAAACCTTCATCCTTCAAGGCGTCGGCCTCGATCTGGCTGACCTGCTCGGGCTCGTGTCCGTCCCATCCGCCGTAAATGACCAGTGCACTGCGTGCCATGTTCCTGTTCCTGTCTTTCTGCGTGCCCGCAAGGGGTTCCCGTATGCGTCTATTCTAGTTCTGTGCCCAAGCCGGCGTCTGCACGGCGCCGCCGGCGGCCTCGACCACCGCCGCTGCCACCGCGTTGTGCGTGGCCGGGTCCATCATCTCCGGCAGCAGCTCCCCGGCCGGGACAATCTCCGCCAGGGCCATCGCCGCCGCCTGCATCATCTCGATGCTGATCACGCTGGAACCGCTGTCCAACGCCCCGCGGAAGATCCCAGGGTACGCCAGCGCATTGTTCATCATCCGCCCGTCGGCGTAGACGCTCGCCCCGGCCGCCATCGCGTCGGCCCGGCTGATCTCGCTGACCGGATTGGCCAGCGGGAAGACGATCGGGTCGGCCGCCATCGACTCGACCATCTCCTTCGAGACGATGTCCGGCTGGGCCACCCCGATAAACAGCTCGCAGCCCTTCATCGCATCGGCCAGGCTGCCCTGGACGTTGTTCTTGTTGGTCCACTCGGCCAGGGCGCGCTTCTCGTCGTTCATCCGCTCATCCCGCCCGCGGTAGATCGTCCCCACCGAGTCGCAGAGGATCACGTCGGGGGCCCCGGCCTTTAAGAGGATATCCGCAATCGCCGTCCCGGCCGCCCCGGCCCCGACGATGGCCGTGGTCATGTTCTCGATCTCCTTGCCCGTCTGCTTCAACGCGCTGTACAGCCCGGCCAGGACAATCGTCGCCGTGCCGTACTGGTCGTCGTGCATCACCGGGATGTCCAGACGCTTGTCCAGCTCGCGGGTGATCCGGAAGCATTCCGGAGCGGCGACGTCCTCGACCTGAATCGCCCCGTAGCCCAAGGCGATTTTCTCCATCACGTGAACGAACTCGTCGGGGTCGTGCGTGTCGATCAGCACCGGCTCGGCGCTGATGCCCGCGAACTCCCAGAAAATCGCGCTCTTGCCCTCCATCACCGGCATGCCCGCCAGCGGGCCGATGTCGCCCAGGCCCAGAATGGCCGTGCCGTTCGTGCAGATCGCCACCTTGTTGGGAATGGCCGTAAAGTCCCGCGCGTTGGTCGGATCGGCCTGGATGGCCTTGCAGACCCGCGCCACCCCGGGCGTGTAGACGATCCGCAGGTCGGTATTCGAGCGGATGGCCATGCGGCTGCGCGTCTGGCAGGCCCCGCCGCGGTGGCTCTCCAGGGCCAGGTCCTTGGCCGAGACCAGTTGCACGTCCCCCAGGTCCATCACCGCCTTGCGGCAGGTGCCCATGTGTTCGTCGCTGCGGGCGAAGACAGCCAGGTCGTAGACCAGGTGGCCCGTGGCGGTCCCGAGCATCTGGACCTGCCCGACGCGGCCGTCGGCGCCGGTGACCGCGCCGATCACCTCGCTCAGGCCATGACCCGCATCCGGTATGCGGACCTCGAAGCTGAATACCACGTTACGCTGAAACCGGTCGTGCAGAGCGTCAAGGCTTCCCATGCGTCTCGTACCTCAGGGTTGGCTGGTGGGGGTCTTGCTGGCCCGAAATCGGGCAAAGGCGGAATTATACACCACCAGCCGCCCGAGCGAAACCGCC
>JBKHDI010000112.1:0-9065 GCA_046541415.1 Phycisphaerae bacterium
TGTGCCAGCCCGCGTCGATCTGGCAAGGAAAATCACCCGCTCCGGGCGATGGGGGCAGGTCGATCAGTCTTCAGTCTGCAGGCAGAGCACCTGGCTGATCGCGGCGATGAGCTGGTCGAACTGGATCGGCTTGGTGACGTAGCCGTCCATGCCCGCCTGGATGCACTTGTCGCGGTCGCCGCTCATCGCGTGGGCGGTCAGGGCGATGATCGGGATGTGACCGCCCGTGTTCGATTCGTTTCGGCGGATGTGTTCAGTAGCTTCCAGGCCGCCCATTTCAGGCATCTGCAGGTCCATCAGGATCACGTCGAACGTTTCGGTTTCCATGGCGTCCAGCACGGCTTGTCCGGTGGTTACGGCGGTGACCTGGTGCCCGTGTCTTTCCAGCGTGCGTCGCGCCAGCAGCTGGTTGACGGCGTTGTCCTCTGCCAGGAGGATCTGCAGGGACTGGGCGACCGACTGTTCGGCCGCGGTGGGCCCGGGGTCCTTGGCCGCCTGCAGCGACTCGCCCCGCAGGGCGGCGGCGCAGGTGGCGGCCAGTTGGCTGGGCCTGACCGGCACGGACAGAGCTGCCAGCAGCGTATCGGGGGCCTTGTCGCTTGCGGGCAGGGAGCGGCCCGGCGGGCAGAGACAGATCACGCCAATGCCGCGACAAATCGGCGTCCGCCGCATCCACGCCAGCAGCGTATCGAGCTGGTTGTCGGCCTCGGGACCGGCTGGGCAGATGATGATCTCGGGCCTGCGGAGTCCGTCGCTGCTGTCGAGCAGTCGCTGGATGCCGGCGTGGACGGACCCGGCCGGGGCGGGCCTCAGGCCGATGGCACTGACCATCTCGCAGAGGATCTCCCGGCCGCGGGCCTGCGGCTCGATAACCAGCACGTCGCACGGACGCAGGTTCTGGGCGGCCATGGCAGGTGACTCTGCCTGGCAGTCCGGCTCGGCGGGCAGGGCGAAGTGGAAGCAGCTTCCCTGGCCGGGCTGGCTTTCGACCCAGATCCGCCCGCCCATCAGGCCGATGAGTTTCTGGCAGATTGCCAGGCCCAGACCCGTGCCGCCGAACCGCCGGGTCGTCGAGCCGTCGGCCTGCTGGAAGGCGCTGAAGACGGCTTGGATCTTGTCCGGCTCGATCCCGATGCCGGTATCGCGAACCAGGAAGTGGTGCATTTCGCGGCCGTTGTCGCAGAGACTCTCCAGGCGGATGTCGACCGAGCCGGCCTCGGTGAACTTGATGGCGTTGGAGACCAGGTTCACCAGGATCTGGCGGATGCGGACCGGGTCGCCGATTACACCGGGCCTGACGTCCGGGGCGATTGAGCAATGCAGCCGGATTCCCTTTCGTCCTGCCCTGACGGCCATCAGCCCGGCGGTGTCGAAGAGGCACTGTTCGAGGTCCATCGTGACGTACTCGATGTGCAACTTGCCTGCCTCGATCTTCGAGAAGTCCAGGATGTCGTTGACCACCTCCATCAGCGCCCGGCCCGACTGGCGGGCGAGCATGAGGTACTCGCGCTGCTGGCTGGTCAGTTCACTTTCCAGGACCATCTCCGTCATCCCGATCATTCCGTTCATCGGCGTGCGGATCTCGTGGGACATGTTGGCCAGGAATTCGCTTTTGGCCTGGCTGGCGGCCTCGGCCTGGACCTTCGCCTCCCGCAACTGCTGCTCGGTTCGCTTGCGCTGCTCGATCTGTTCGAGCAGGTCGTCGTTGGCGGCCTGCAGCTCGGCGGTACGTTGCTCGACGCGCCCGGCGAGGTTGGCGTTAAGTTCCCGCAGTTGGTCCTGCCTGTGCTCGATCGCCCGGCGCATGTGCTCCTGGGCGATGGCCAGTTGGCCGATCTCGTCGGCGCCCATCGGCTCGACCGGCTCGGAGAGATCCCCTCCGGTAATGCGGTGACTGACTTCGACCAGCCGCGACAGACGCCGGGCCCAACGCGTTGCGGCGATGAAAACGACCACCACCGCCCCGGCCGCACAGAATAGAATCACCGCCAGCGTCGCGCCCAGGTGCTCGCGCTGGGCGGCCAGGATCGGCTCGCGCGACCGCGAGATGATCACGCGCCCCAACGGCAGATCCGCCTCAGCCGTACCGACCGGGCCTGCGCCGGCGGAGTCAGCCTGCTGAGGAACGTCCATCACGCCCTCCAACTGGGCATCGGCCAACTGCAGGCGGATGGCAGCCTGGCCGAGGATCAGCGAGCCGCGCTGGCCGTTGCGATACGTCGCGAAACTCGCCTCGTCGTTTATCGATCTGACAATCTCGCTGCCCTGCTCGTCGCAGACCAGCACGAACGCCACCTCCTCGATTCCCGCAGCCCGGTCGACAATGCGCTGTAACTGCGGGGTATCGCCGACGGACATGGGCAACTCCATCGCGATTGCCAGGTTCTGCGCGGCGGCCTGGGCGGCGTGTTCCCCGTCGGCAGTCAGCAGCGTGTCGATCAGCCCATTGGCCACCAGGCCCGCAGCCAGGCCCGTCGCCGAGAAGACCAGCACCAGCAGGCCCAACAGCTTCGTCTGCATACTGTTCGCCCTCAACCAGGCCATGCTACTTGTCCTCCCTGGCGTACACGTATCGGGCAGATTCCACCAGCTTCCGCGACAGGGGTCGCTGGATCCTCTCGGCCACGATCTGGTTGACCGCGATATCGAACTTCGGCGCCTCGGCTGCGATGTCACCGGCCTTGGCGGGCTTGTCCGCCCCGTACAGGCGAACCAGCAGGCCGACGGCCTGGGCAGCCTGCGCCTCCGGGTCGATGTCCGTACCCAGCAGGGCTCCGGCCTGGACGAACCCGGCCGAGAATCCCATCACCGCCACCCGATGACGCAGGGCCTCCAGCAGCAGCGTGCGGATGACCGGGACCGAGTAGATGTTCGCGTCGACCGTGGCCAGAACGACCGTCGGCTTCTCGTTCATCAGCGCGTTGATCGCATCGGCCCGCGTCTTGTGCTTGTCGATCGCCACCGCCACCATCTCCCACCGGCGAGGCAGCGATAAAGCGACGCTCTTGACCATCCAGCGACTCAACTGCGAGTCCGATCGCGTCAACATGCCGATCTTCTGCTCGCCCGGCAGAGCCTGGCCGATCAGCTCCAGTTGCCTGGCAATCGCCACGGTCGCAGCCACCCCCGCACGAGGTGTCTCGTCGGTCAGCGACGTCTGCCCGGGCCAGGCGACCATGCAGAAGACCATCGGCGTCTTGGCCGGGAGCCTGGCATCCAGCCAGACCGCCGCAGGAGAACCCACCGCAAGGTACGCATCCACCTCCGGCAGCTTGGCGCCCGCCTTCTGCAATGCCTCCAGCAGGAACATGCTCGGCTTGTGTCCGGCCTCGGTCAGCTCCGTCTGTGCCCGCGTCCACGTGGCGGTGTAGGGCCTGGCGGCCGAAGACAGCACCACCGCGACCCGCAGAGACCTCGCCTCTGCGGCTGCGGGAATTGTCCATGCAAGACATGCTCCCGCCACGGCCAGCCAAAGGCCCGCCTGGCGATGGAAACCGCCTTCGAATTGCCATGCCCAGAAACGCAAAACCGCCTCAGAATTCCCAGATCATCTTGACAAAGAATGTGCGGCCCGGTGTCTCGTGGGCCGGGATCAACGTCTCGACGGAACGGGCCGGGTCACCCGACTTGTCGAGAACGTCATTGACCCCCACATGCAGCTGCGCCGCACCGTCGAACAGCGTCTTGGAAACCGAAAAGTCCAGGATGTGGAAACTGGGCGCATCGCTTCGATTCGTCGCCCCGCTATCGGCCGAACTGGATGCTTTGTACGCACACTGGATCGCCCAGCCGTCCGGCAGCTTGGCCAGGGCTGTCAGGCCCGCTTTGTGATGCGCGGGCAGCGAGCCGCGGAGGGCCTCGCCCGTGTCGATCTGCTGGAAGTTGTACCAGCCCGTCAGGCGCAACGCCTTGAGATTCAACTCCACCTGCGCCTCGCCCCCGAACGCCTGGGCCGTGCCCATCGAAGTCGGAGTGAACCGGAACACCGGCGTGCCCGCACCCAGAATCGGATGCGGAGAACTGGTAACCTGGATCCCGATCATGTCCTTGTATTCCATGTAGTACCCCTCCAGCGAGACCGCCAACTGCTCGCTCAGCCGCCCCCGGTAGCCCAGTTCCGCCGACCAGACCGACTCGTTGGTCAAATCGTCATTGGCTGCCAGCGACAAAAGCGGCGTATCCAGGATCGGATACCTCCGGATCTGCGCCTCGCGAATCCCCAAAAGCGGCGTCCGGAACGCTCGGGCTCCACTGATGCGAACCACGTGGTGCAACTGCTCATCCAACGCGTACATCGCCGAAATCCGCGCCGCCCAGTCCGTCTGCGTCCCACTGTAGAAGTCAACGCGTCCCTGTCCCTCGATCACCAGCCGCGGCGTGACCTGCCACCGATCCGTCACGTAAAGCCCCGCCCAGTACTCGTTGTACGGATCCTCGCTGACCCACGTCGCGTCGGTGGGCTTCGAGTGGATCATATTCAGGTGCACCCATCGCAGGTTGCCCCCCACGGCCATCTCGTGGTTCTCCGCCGGTTGGAACGTCAGCTGGGCCTCCAGGTCGTTCTCGTAGTTCCGCGAACGGTGCGTCTGCGGGTAGTGCAGGTCCGAAAACGCCCCCAGAAACTGGATGTACCCGCTGGTTGTCTTGTCGTATCGGCCGGACAGGCGAACCCAGCTGCGCAGCGTGCTGTGATGCTCGTTCTGCCCGTGGTCCACGCCCCCCAACGCCGCGTCGCCCCGGTCGATCTGGCTGAAGCCCAGGCCGAAGTCCACCTCCGCATCCTCCGAGAGCTCATACCGGCCCCGACTGAACAGCCGCGCGTCACGCGAGTGATCGTTCACGTCCACGACGCTGCCCGCGTACGGGTTGAAGATCTTCTCGTTGCTCTCATTGTGCTTGGCCCATCCGGCCGAAACGTACCAGCTCAACCTCTCGGCCGAACTGGACCAACGGGCCTGGCTGTAAATCCCCCCGCGGTGGTCCACGGTGAACGTCAGCAACGAGTTGGCCTTTGCCGGCTCCTTCGTGATGATGTTGATCACGCCGTTGAACGCGTTGGCTCCCCACGTGCCGCCGATCGGAGCGCGGACGACCTCGATGTGGTCGATGTCCTCCAGCAGGATCGGCATGCGGACCAGCTCCGAGCCCCCGTACAGCGGGTTCATCGCCACCCGCCCGTCGATCAGCACCAGCGTCTGATCCGAATACGTGCTGTGCAGCCCCCGAATGCCCACATTGTATCGGCCGTTGGAGATCTTCAGCACGTCCACTCCCGAGACGAACTGCAGCAGCTCCGGGATCGTCGTCCGCCCGGAATAGCGGATCGTCTCGCTGGTTACCAGGCTTACCGGCGCCGAGAGCCAATTGACCTCCTGCGGCTGACGCGAGACGGTCACGACCTGCGGAATCTCCTCGAAGATCAACAGCTCATCTGCCGGACCATCGGCCGCTGCATCCGGCCCAGCCTTTGACGCCTGCTGGGCCCCGGCCTGGGCCGCTGCCACCGGCTGTTCGCCCTCAGCCGGCCCTTGCCTATCTGCCGGGGCAGCAGCGGCAGGGACCGTCAATCCTGAAAACAGCAACATCCACAAACAGTATCTGCGTAAACACATCATGACACAACGCGTCCTGTTCTCATCCTGATGGCCTTGCGTCAGCCAGACAACAGGCCGGCTGGGATGTGCCCCGCTGCCGACTTTTCAGCCAAGTCGAAATGCGATCCGGACCGAGGGCCTGTTCTCTTGGATTATCGCCCGATAGGGGGAAACCTTGACCCTCAATTCCCCGAACTCGCCAATCCCGGGAATCCCCCCATCCCCGCCATTGCCAATCCGGCACCTGCAACCGGACCCCAACCCCCCACGGTATAACCGAATAGAGAACTCCCGCCCCTCATCGCACCGGTGCAGGGGTTCACGCCGCCCGTCTTCGCCTGACGGCTACGACGTGGCAGGCAAGGCGTAACCCCGCCTTACCTTTCCAGGCCGTCTCCGATGCCCCGCAAATCCGGCTACTCCTCCGAGAGCTGGGGTTCCTCGTCGCTGCCGCCGGCCTTGATGGCCCGGACGAAACACCACCCCAGGCCGAATACCAGGATCCCCAGCATCACCGCCATGACCGCATAGGCCGTGGCCGTCATCGTCTCGCTGTGTTTGGCCGTTTTCTCGGCGATGTTGCGGACCAGCACGATCAGTGCCAAGGCCATGCCCGTGTTCAGTCCGACCGAAAGCGTGCCGAGAATCCCGGCGATGCGCGTGGCGAGGGTGGGCCTTTTGCCTTCACGCTCCGCACGGGCCAACCGCACCGCACCGATCACCGTGCCGACAAGGCCCAATGCCGTTGCCGATACAATCGCCAGAACAAGCAGCAGCATCGGAACGTCGGTTGCGAGTTGTTCATATACCCGGACAATCTCACCTTCGGGGGTCTTCACAAGCTTGCCGTCAGGACTGAGTTGCGTAGATTGATATCCCGTAGCGATGACCACTGTGCCGACCAGGATTGAGAGAACGATCCCGGTCGAGGCCGCCAGGGCCCCAATCCGTGCCTGCCTGCTGCTATCCGATGGCTGGGTCAGCAGGGAAGCGGGCTTCTGTCCACCCCCGGCCCGCGTGCGGAACAGCGAAAGGATGATCGCCAGAACCGGCGCGGCGACAGCCAGGCCGATCGCCGTGACCGAGAGGTAATTCAAGGAACCGTCAGCCGCGTACAGGAACCGCGGATTGGCCAGTTTGTCGTACATGTACCAGGCGAACAACGCCGAAAGAATCACCGGAACAAATATGCGGATGTTCCAGTCCCACCAGGGGCCCAGTTTCCAGTCCGACCGCTCGTTGGCGTGCTCCCGCAGGCGCGGCAGGTGGAAGGTCCAGCCCAGCACGACGCACTCCAGCAGGCCCAGCAGGGCGATCCCCCAGGGCCCGTTGATGAACCCGTCGACATACTCCAGCCAGTTGAGCCCGCCCTGGCTGCAGTAGACCAGGCCGAGGGCAAAGCCCACGAACGTCAGGCCCCAGAGCGTGGCGGTGCGGTTCCAGCCGGTCTTGTCGACCAGCGAGGCCAGGACCGACTCGGTAATCGAAAAGGCCGAGTCGATCCCCAGCGTAATCAGCGCGAAGAAGAACGCCAGGCCGAACCATGCACTGTGCGGCAGCTGGGCCAGTGAGTAGGGGAAGGCCATAAACGCCAAGCCCACCGTGCCGTCTCCGATGACGCTGTCGACCGGTACGTTAGCCGCCACGCTCATCGCCCCCAGCGTGGAAAACACCGCGATGCCGGCGATGAAACTCGTCGCCAGGTCGCCCAGACCGATGATGGCCGCGTTGTTGTTGATGTCGCTCTTGCGGTGCAGGAAACTGGCGTATGTGAGCATGACCCCGAAAGCCAGCGACATCGAGAAGAACACCTGCCCGAAGGCGAAGACCCACGTGTTGGGCTTGGCCAACTGCGACCACTCGGGGTTCAGGTAATAGGCCAGGCCCTTGACCGCCCCCGGCTGGGTCAGGCCGTTGAACATCAGAATCATCAGCATCAGCCACGGCAGGGGAACCGTCCAGATCACCACCTTGCCAACCAGTTTGACGCCCTTGACGATGCACAGCAGCATGAGAATCCAGACAACCGCCAGGCTGGCCGCCAGGTGCGGCTGAATCCCGCCGAGATCCCACGGCTTGGCGCCATCGGCGTCGGTCCACGCGTTGGCGAAGTCGAACTGGAAGAAATTCTGCGCCCCCTTGCTGGTCGCCGCGAACGGTAACTGGCCCCCGTGCCAGATGATCCCCTCGAGCGAAAACCACAGGTAGCTCAAACACCAGGCCAGGATCACCGGATAATACGTGATGATCACGAAACCCAGGATGATGCCCCACCAGCCGACCGGCTCCTTCTTGCGGCCGACGCGTTTGTAGGCCTCCGGGGCGGCCCGCTGGGTCATGTGGCCCAGGGAGAATTCGAGGATCAGAATCGGGATCCCGATCACCAGCATCGCGAATAGGTACGGAATCAGAAACGCCCCGCCACCGTAGGCGTAGAGCTTGTAGGGGAAGCCCCACAGGTTGCCCAGCCCCACGGCCGAGCCGATCGCAGCCAGAATGAATCCCGTCCGTGAACCCCAGTTCTCTCGCTGTTCTTCCAGAAGCGGTGAATCGGCCATCTGTCGTCCTCGGTTTTGGCAGGTTCCATCCCGGCCGCTGCCCTCCGACCGGTTGCCAGGTCGCGTCTCGTCGACACATCTTGCCGCAACCTGGTGCTGCTTACAAGCAGGTTTTGCCTGCCGGCGCGCATCAGCAGGCCTTCTGCGCAGTGACCTTCCGGGCATAGGAACGGCCTCCAACCTGCTGGATGGTACAATCCCCTGCCCGACCGATTCGGCCTGGGGCTGGGCCCTCCGGCCGCCCGCGCGTCGTTGCGGTCCACAGCCGCCCCGGCAGGGGCAGGGACCGGCAGGGGTGGGGGAAATTCGAACTCCGCTGTCTTTGCATCGTATAATACGGTAGCTCGAACGGTCGACGGTCCGGGCCGGGTCACGCGTCGAGGACACCCTGCCGCAGGGCGGGGGGCACACAGCGAAAAGGAACTGTTGGCCTGGCCGGCCCGTTCGAGTATAACAGGTGGTCTGAGACCCCTGTTGTTTGACATACTGGCTGCGACAGCCAACCCATCCGGGGGCGATCTGGTATCGACCGGACGAGTTGAGGTGTCGGTGGCGTGCCCAGGTTCCAAGGAGGCCTGGTAAAACACCTTGGATACTTTTTACATGCCAACAATGGCTATGCAATGGCTGCTTAATTAGCAACCCGTCCTCCCTGTCTTGCCCGTGAGATGGGGAAGGGCGCAAATTAGCGGGCTTGCTGGTGCGGTGTCGGACGGTTACCGCACCGGGACATTTGTCGTCCTGGCCAGCTGCCAACCGTGTCGGTTCGGTAGCCAGCGGCGAGACCCAATAAACCGACTATGCACGTAGAAGCCGCCGCTGAAACGTCACGGGACCGGGGTTCGATTCCCCGCGCCTCCATTGAAAAGGCCCGCCCAAAGCGGGCCTTTTCAATAGAGCAGGAGAGCAGTAG
>JBKHDI010000113.1:0-9026 GCA_046541415.1 Phycisphaerae bacterium
GATCTCCGTGGTCGCGTGGGCGTCGAAGGCGTGGCCCAGGACGGCCCTCGGCCCAGCTGCGGTAGGCGGCGATCAGTTCGGTTACCGTCGCCCCAAGCCGGGACTGGGGCCCGGGCGGTGTGGGGCTGGACTGTCGTTTGAGCCAGGCGGCGATCAGCCGGTCGCATTCCGGGCGGGATTCGGGCGAATCGTAGGGCCCGAGGTAGAAGTCCCGGCCGTCGATACGGACGCGGGCCTGGCCGGATGATTTGTGGCGACAATAGGAAGGGAAACGTCGAGCCATGGTACGAAACCTCCCCGAATGTGGTAGATCCCATTCGACAATGTGGTAGTTCCGCACCGTCGAACCGCTCGACGGGTGAGCATAACCCCTGCTTTCGGCGTTCATTACATAAAAATACGCCCGAGAGGATTCGAACCTCTGACTTCCTGCTCCGGAGGCAGGCGCTCTATCCACTGAGCTACGGGCGCGTGGGATGATCGGAGATCATCGACGCGGTATTTTCGGGCATCGGGGCGGACAAGTCAACCACGACGCAGATTTTTGCGGAACCGCTGGGGAATGGTCCTGCATCAGGGAAGGTCTTGTCGGACCGCTCAGTCCATCCGCAGATCCGATCGCAGGGTCAGCCGACCCTGCGATTGAGGATGAGATCCCAGATCCAGGGAGAGCAGGGAATCCTGTATTCGCGACGGTAAGGTCTCCTTGCGAACCGATGCGCGATCAACCGGCTTTCTGGAGCTGCTGCTCGATGGCGCTGATGAGTTTGGGGTCGTCGGGTTCGACCTTTGGTCCGTAGTGGGCGATGACCTGGCCGTCGGGGCCGATCAGGTACTTGTGGAAGTTCCAGCTGACTTTGCTGTCGGTTTCGCTGGTCAGGTAGGCATACAGGGGGGTCTGGTCGTCGCCCTTGACCTGGACCTTGGAGAACATGGGGAAGGTCACGTCGAACTTTTCGGTGCAGAACTGTTTGATCTGCTCGAGGCTGCCCGGCTCCTGGTTGCCGAACTGGTTGCACGGGAAGCCCAGGACCACCAGGCCTTGGTCGGCGTAGGCTTCGTAGAGCTTCTGCAGCCCGGCGTATTGGCGGGTAAAGCCGCACTTGCTGGCGACATTGACGATCAGCAGGGTCTTGCCCTGGTACTTCGACAGGTCGACAGGCTGGCTGTCGATGTCCTCGACGGTGAACTGATGGACGCCCATGGTCGTTTTCTCCGAGGTCTGCTGCTGGGAAGGTGCATTTTCTGCGCCGTTGTTGCCGTTACAGCCAGCCAAGGCCAGGCTGCAGGCGACGGGGAGTATCAGAAGGCACTTCATGTCATGTCCTTTCGTGCGATTCTGCGGGGAAGACAACCCATTGTAGGCAGCATGCGGGCAATCGGCGTCCGGGGCCCGACAGCCCCCAGCGGGATTCCGCCGCGACTACAAGCATCTGGGACCCGCAGGCCCGAAACGGGACCTGTCGCAGGTCAGCTGCTTCGCCCCATCGTTTCGGAATTGCATATCTTACGCGCAGGCAGCTAAAGGCGGCCCTCGGTCCAGCCGAATCATAAGAAAGCGGAAGTTTCGGAAAAGTACCCTGTTTCCATCAGGGAAAATGCCTTCTATCGGCTCGGATCGGGCAGTTCGCAGCCACCGGACGGGACAGGACTTTGCATCGACTGGCCTGCGTCATCCTGATTTGTGTCCTGGGTATCTGCCAAGCCTCGGCCGAGCCGGCCGGGCCTGCTGCCGTTCCGGCCAGCCAGGCTCCGCGTTCGGACCCATCCCCGGCGGGGAAGTTGATCATCGGCGTCGAAACTGCGTACCCGCCCTATTCATTTGCCGACCAGGAAGGCAGGGCTACGGGCTTCAACGCGGAACTGTCGCGATCGGTCGCCCACGTGGCGGGCCTGGACGTGGAGGTCCGCATCGGGCCTTGGGCCCAGATTCGCCAGGCGCTGGAGAACGGGCAGATCGACGCGATCTGCGGGATGTACCATTCGCCCGAGCGGGACAAGCTGGTGGACTTCACCGCGCCGTTCGCAACGGTGCATCACTCGGTGTTCGTCCGGGAGAACGGGCCGCGGTACGGCAAGCAGTCGGATCTGCAGTCCGGTTCCATCCTGGTCATGCAGGGCGACATCATGCACGACTGGGCGATCCAGCATGGCTACCAGGACCGCCTGGTCACCGCAGCCACGCAGGAAGAAGCCCTTGGCAAGCTCTCTGACGGCGAGGCGGACTACGTCCTTGCAGCCAAGCTGCCCGGGGTGTACTGGTCGCGTCGGCTGGATTTGTCCGGCGTGCTTCCGACAGGCCAGCCGCTGTTGGCGTCGGCCTACTGTTTCGCCGTGCGCGAGGGTGACCAACAGCTCCTGTTCCGCCTGCAGGAGGCTCTGGCGATCGTCCGGGCCACCGGTCGGCTGGATGAGTTGCATCGGACGTGGCTGGGGCAGTACGAGCACCATGTCGACCGGAACGAGCACCGGCAGACGATCCGGATCGGTGTGCTGGCCAAACGGGGGGATATCCGGTGCCGCGAAGCGTGGGGCCTGACGGCGGAGTACCTGACCCAGCGGATCCCCCACAGCCATTTTGAGATCGTCCCGGTAGCGTTCGACGACGTGGATAAGGCGGTGGCCAATCGGCAGATCGACTTCCTCCTGGCCAACTCGGCGCTGTACGTGCAGATGGAGTCCCGTCACGGCGTCAGCCGGATCGTTACGCTGAAGAACCGTCATGGCGAGAAGGCCTTGCACCAATTCGCCAGTCTGGTCATCACGCGCAAGGGGCAGGACGATATCAGGAAGCTCAGCGACCTGAGGGGTAAGCGTGTCCTGGCTGTTTCGTCCAAGGGCTTCGGCGGGTGGATCATGGCTTTGCGCGAGCTGCGCGAACAGGGAATCGCTGAGGAGGACCTGGCGGGCCTGGAATTTGCGGGAACGCAGGACGGGGTGGTCTACGGCATCCAGGCCGGTCGGGCCGACGCGGGCGTCATCCGGTGGAACATCCTCCACGACATGGCTGGCGAGGGCAAAATCCGCCTGGAGGACTTCGACTGGATCGACGTGGGCGATCCCCAAACAGACCCCCTGCCGCGGACCACGCGCCTGTACGCCGAATGGCCCCTTGCCCAGCTGGCGCACGTGGACCAGAGGCTGGCCGAGCAGGTTGCCGCGGTGTTGATGCGGATGGGTCCGCAGGCCGCTGCTGCCCGCGCTGCCGGGGTGGACGGCTGGACCGTGCCGGGCAATTATTCCGAGGTCCACGACTGTCTGCGCCAGCTGCGGATGGCCCCCTATGAAGATTTCGGCATGGTCAGCCTGTATGAAGCCTTGACCCAGCACTGGGGATGGGTGCTGGTCGGTGCAGTGGCCTTGCTGCTGGTCTCGGTCCTGGCGATCTGGGCGTTTCGCCTCAACAATGCCCTTCGCCGCAACCTGAACCAGTTGCACCAGTCGCAGGCGCGGGCTAACTCGGCCCGGGAGACGGCTGAGCGAGCCAGCGCCCAATACCGCCGGACCAACGCCAGGCTCGAAACCGCCATCGCCCAGGCCCAGTCCCTGGCCAGAAGCGCCGAACGGGCAGCCCAGGCCAAGACGGAGTTTCTGGCGAACATGAGCCACGAAATCCGCACGCCGCTGACGGCCATCCTGGGCTACGCCGACCTGCTGCGCGACCGCCAGAACCGGCCCGAGCAGCGAGAGGAACAGATCGGGCAGATCTACAGCAACGGCCGTCACCTGCTGAACCTGATCAACGACATTCTGGACTTTTCCAAGCTCGAAGCCCAGCAGACCCAGCTGGTCGGCGACAACTGCAACCTGGTCGACCTGCTGCGCGAGGTAGCCGGGATGGTCCGCGTCCGTGCCCAGCAGAAGGGGCTGCAACTGCAACTGGAGTTGGCCGACGACCTGCCCCGTCATGTGCAACTGGACGCTCATCGACTCCGCCAGATCCTGCTGAACCTGGTGGGCAACGCGATCAAGTTCACCGAGCGGGGCTCGGTCTGTCTGGCGGCGCGAGTCCTGCCCGAGACCCACCACCCGCTGCAGATCGCCGTGATCGACACGGGCCCGGGCATGGAGCCGGAAGTCCAGGAGAAGATCGGCAGTCCCTTTACCCAGGCCGACGCCTCGACAACCCGCAGACACGGCGGGACGGGGCTGGGACTGGCGATTTCCTATCGCCTCATCGAGCGGATGGGCGGAGAGGTCCACCTCCAATCGACCCCCGGGATGGGAAGCACGTTCACCATCCAGCTGCCGTTGGTGCCCCTGGAACAGGCCGATGAGCCCCAACCGCCCCTCGGACCGGAAGCGGATGGCGACATCGACGCAGACGACCTGCCGGTCGACCAGCTCGACCTGGCGGGACTGCGCGTGCTGTGTGCCGAAGACAACCGGACCAACCAGCAACTGATCCGGACGCTGCTGGAACGCTCCGGGATCACCGTGACGATCGTCGGAAACGGCAAGCTGGCCCTGGAGGCCTTGCGCCACGGCCGCTACGACGCGATCCTCATGGACATGCAGATGCCCGAGATGGACGGTTACGAAGCCACTGAAAAGCTCCGCGCCCGTGGCTGTAAGCTGCCCATCATCGCACTGACCGCCCACGCCCTGGACGGCGACCGCCAGCAGTGCCTCCAGGCCGGCTGCAACCAGTACGTCTCCAAGCCGATCCACCGGCGGACGCTGCTGAATATCCTGGCCCGACTGACATCGCGCGCCGCCCAACGGGCCGGGTGAACTCAGAGGCCCGCCAGACCTTGCCCCCATCGAATCCGCACCTTGGCATCGATCGGCGTCAGCCAGCCGAAGACCACGCGGGCTGCATCGCCGGGGGGCACCTCGTCGCGCAGATGCAGACTGCGGTGCGCACTGGCCTGGTGGACTTCGAGCTCAATCCAGTCATTGCCCGCGCTGAGCCGGGCCCTGCCGCCGGCCAGCCAGACCACCTGCCCCGGACGCAGCTGCAGGCGAACTTCGCCGGTATCCAGATGCGTGCCCGGCTGTAGGTCCATCGCGAGCATGGCCGGGATGCGATCAACCCCGCAGGATGTGGTGATTGCCAGCTCCAGGCCATCGGCCAGCCGGGCGCCGACGCGCCATGCCAGCTCCGGCAGACGGCGCTGGGACCGCTGATCGAGCATCTGTTCCCAGTCCTCGGCTGGAACGGGACCGGCCAGTGGCAGCTCATACCCCGGCCGCCGGGGGTGGTTTCGCCCCGAGCCGACAAGCTCCAGATGCTCCCCACGGGGATGTTCGACCCGATCGGCGATGAAGTCTCCGGCCGGTCCGAAGTAGCTGGCGCGAAGGAACGTCCGCAGGACCCGGGCGCGGCCGAACTTGACAGCCATCCAGTTACGGTCTTTGGCCCGCAGTGTCAGACAGGCCCCCTCGGACAGGGCGCGGTACAGACCGTTGGCGGGAAAGAAATGATCCTGATCGGCCAGCAGCCTCTCGGGGGCCGGTGCGTCGGGGACGGGCCCGCAAGTCAGCAACGCCCAGGCCAGCCAGGCGATGGACTTGATCGAGCCACCCCGGTAGCGGCCCCACAGGAACCGGGCCAGGTCCAGCCCCTCGTCCCAGCCGTAATCTTTCCAGGCCAGCAGGGCCGGGGCGGCCAGGCCCAGCGGAACAACATCCAGCCCGCCCCACCGGCGGGAAAGACATGTCTCGGCCACACCGTCTGACGGGTCGAGAAGCAGGCGATCAGCTGTCAGATTCCTCACCGCCGCCGCGGCCGCGCCGTCCCAGCCGTGGTGGCGGGCAATCAGCAGCAGCGACAGGTCGGTCACAGCGTCGTACGACTCGATCGACCGCTCCTGGAAGAAACCGTCTTCATCCTGATCGATCCCCTCAGCCAGGTACGCTTCGATCTCTTCGGACGCGTCGAAATCATCCAGCAGATCCGCCGCCTGGGCCATCGCAGAGGCCATCACCCAGCGATGGTTGGGCGTATGAAAGCCCGCCCCGATGAGGCCCCGGGCAGCTTTGCCGAGGAAACGATGGATCTTCTCGAGGGCCCCTGCCAAGGGCTGGCAGGGGTGGGCGGCGAACCACGTCAGCAGCGGGCATAGCGACTGGACGGCAAAGGCGGCGTCGGGCCCGGAGTCGAAGTTGCAGCTGGGCAGGTCGACCAGGCCACTGGGCCTCTGGCAGGCGAGCATGTATTCTGCCGCCATCCCGGCCCGGGCCGCGAGGGTTTCGATGTGTCCCATCGGTGTGTCAGTCTGCTCGGCCAGGGCGCAGGCAGCCAGCAACCCGTGGAGCAGCTCCATCGTCCCGCCGTGGCTGGGCGCAGCCAGGCCGGTATCCGGATCGATCCACGCCCCGCGCGTCGGACTTGCGGTACGGGTATCCTGGTTGCAGAGCTTCTCGTCCAGGGCGTCGGCCAGGGCGTCGGCAACGGTGACGGCGTCTAGATATCGGCGAGGCATGGGGCTCCTTCCTTCTTGCCGGACCGATGTTACGGTCGCAAGAGCCCGCGGGCCAGAGCGTATTTCCGCAGCCCCTTCCCTCGCCTGCCCGGGCCTGTATACTGTGGGCTTTCCCGCCGGGGCTCGGCAATACCGTGACTGAAACTCCACCCGAAACATCCATCGAGAAGAAACACGACCCCTACGAGGCGTGGCGCTATGCGCCATTCCGCAAGTTCGCCGCCGCTTCGGCGATGGTGCAGATCGGGGCCGGAGCCCAGATGACAGCCATCGGCTACGAGGTCTACGACCGAACCGGCAGCAGCCTATCGGTCGGCTGGACCGCAGCCATGCTTGCCCTGCCGATGCTGTTTCTGACCATCCCCGCAGGCGTCCTGGCCGACAAACTCGATCGAAAAAACCTGATCTTCCTCTCGATGGTCGGCACGACGGTGACGTCCTTCGCCCTGGCGGTTACCAGCTATCTCCACGGTCCGGTGTGGGCGATGTACCTGTTGCTGCTGGTCGATGCGACCTCGCTGACACTGGGCAGACCGGCCAGGACAGCCTTCCAGACCCAGCTCGTGCCACGCAAGACCTTCGAAAATGCCATGAAATGGCGCTCGAGCCTCTTCCAGATCTCCGCGGTGGCAGGCCCTGCCGCCGGCGGGCTGATCTTCGCGATCTGGAGGCCGGCAGCCTACCTCTTCGCCGCCTCGACGTCGATCAGCTTCATGATCGCCCTGACGATCATCCACGCCCGACCCTACACGGCCAGCAGCCAGAGGCCCTCGCTGTCCTCGGCCCTGGAGGGGGCGAAATTCGTCTTCCATCACAAGATGCTCCTGGCCGCGTTGAGCCTGGACATGTTCGCGGTGCTGCTGGGCGGAGCGGTCTACCTCATGCCGATTTTCGCCAAGGACATTCTGTATGTCGGGGAGATCGGTCACGGAATCCTTCGGGCCGCTCCGGCCGTGGGTGCTTTGTGCATGGGGATTTTCCTGGCGTATCGACCTCCGATGAAGCACTCCGGGCGGAACATGCTGGTGGCCGTGGCAGGCTTCGGGGTCGCGACGATCGTTTTCGGCCTCAGCCGGAACGTCTACCTCAGCTGGGCGATGCTCTTTGCCACCGGCGCGCTGGACAACATCTCCGTCGTCGTCCGTCACACGCTGGTGCAGATGATCACCCCGGACCACATGCGCGGGCGGGTCTCGGCGGCCAATACCATCTTCATCGGCTCGAGCAACGAACTGGGCGGCGTGGAATCCAGCGTGGTCGCCCGGCTGTTCAACCCGACGATCTCCGTGGTCTCCGGCGGGATCGGCACGATCCTGGTCGTCAGCGTCACCGCCCTGGCCAGCAAGTCACTCCGGCGCGTCGGCGTACTCAGCGAAACCGCCGAGCAGGCCCTGGGCACAACCCTGGACGAGGCCGACGAAGCCGCCGAGGCCGCCCAGACCGAAGCGGCCAAATAGCCACTTGCGGCCGTGCGGCGGTGCGGGAGCTCTGCCTGGCTCGTTGACCGCCGCCAAGGTTGACAAACACCCCCAGACAGGCGAAAACCGGGGCACCATGAGCCGGTAAAGACATCGCCTCCCGTCGCGTCCAGAGAGCCCGAGCGGCCTATTACGGGAAGGTGGAAATGACCGACATGCGCACAGGCCGGGCCCTGGAGGCCCTGCGCCAGGCCAATCAGGATCTCGACGACTGGATCATCATCTACGCTTCCGACCACGGCGACATGCTCGGCGAGCACGGGGTCTGGGAGAAACAGAAGTTCTTCGAGGGCTCAGTCCGCGTGCCGCTGATCATCCGCTACCCGGCCGGCGGGCTGGAAGGCGGGCTTCTCCGGGAGCCTCTGACGGCCAAGTGTGCGACATTTTTTGGTGGCGCGACGTAACTATATTGTGTATAGTGACTTATCGCAATAGTGCGGCTAGGAGATAAGTCATGGACGACAAGAAGGTTACGGTTGAGGAGATTGAGGCGTTGTTGGCAGGGGATATTCGGCGGTTTGCCGAGCAGATGGCCACGGCGATGAACGCCGCGAAGGCCGGTTCGATCATCAACGACAGCGAGATGCCGGTCTTCGAGGCCAGCGGGGAGTTTCGACAACAGGCCTTCGAGAAGGTCCTGAGCCTCGTGCAAGCCAAGCACGAGGCTTTTTCCCCCTCGGCCCAGCCGGATGCGGAACAAGGGGACCAAGACGGTCCGGCATGTGACGATCAACGGTGAGTTGACGCTCAGTCGGCGGGCGTACTGGTCCAAGGCGCGCGGGACAGGAGGAGGTCCGGCGCTATATCGCCGACCAGGTTGAGCACCATCGCAAGCAGACGTTCGAAGAGGAATTGGGGCGCATGCTGGAACTGCACGGGGTGGAGGGAGTATGACCCCTCCTGAAATGAACGCGACGGCCGCCCCTGCCGGGGCGGAAGACGGGCTTGGGGGCTTGGGGGCTCCGGTTTCCCAGGATTGGCTTGGCCGAGCCTGCGCCATCCTGGGCCATTGGCGGCCGGGGCTGCCGGGGCGGCGGTGGTGGAGATCGAAGGTCCGGCCGCGCGGGGTTACGCCGAAGCGGCGCGGGCCCGGGCACCGGTTTATGGCGCGGGTTTGGCT
>JBKHDI010000114.1:0-8898 GCA_046541415.1 Phycisphaerae bacterium
CCCCCGCCGATGGTACAAATGGCCGCTCCAAGACAACTGAATCCGACAATCAGCGCAGAAGCCATCGACGCAGCTTCCGCCTGCCCTTGCTGGTCGGCTTGCTGGGCCTGGACCGGCCCGGAGGCCAGCAGAATCAGCATGGCCACCAGCAACCACTTGCTACCCAGATTCTTCATTCGACACTCCTGTAGATTGCAGAGGCCCCCGTGCAACCCTCCGGCCTGTCGACCATCGGGCAAAGCGCGGACTCTATCAGACACGGGCCACGGGTTCCAAGCTATTTTCATATATACCCCAAATTCCGATCAGTGGACCGGCTGGGCATAGAGAGAAAGAAATATCGCCGAAAGGAAAGTAAAAATATACGCCTGTAACCCCGCCACGAGCAGTTCTATCAAGCTGATCAGTACGCTTGCGATGATGGCAGCCGGGGCAACGTAAACCAAATCGGCCGCCCCCTCCCGGATCATCGATTCGACCGCAGACAACACGAACATCAGCAGGGCAGCGACCATCGCGTGCCCGGCAAGCATGTTGGCAAACAGGCGGATCATCAGCGCAAAACATTTGCCCACCGCGCCGATCAATTCCAGAAGCGCCAGCGGAAAAACCAGCAGAACTCCGGTTATTCCGGGGATCGGGGGGACAAGCGACCGAACCCAGAGAACCGGGCAGAGCAACGCGCAGAGCCAGATCGGCCAACCCAGCAGGCGATGGGCCCTGCGAATCGAAGCTCTCAGGCCCGCTGCCACGAGCGTCAGGAACGTCACCCCCGCCAGGCCCGCGCATATGGCCGGAACGACCGTCGGCTGCAGCCCGATCGGATGATCCCGCAGCCAGGGCAGGGCCACCGCCACGCCTTGGCCGACGAGATCCAGATGAAGGAACCCGGACAGGTTCATCCCCAGAATGAATACAAACAAGGTCAGAAGCAGAGGCAGGAAGTCATAGCATTTCTCCCCCAAAGCGGGCCGGGCGATCCGGTCGCGTATGAACAAGACCAGCACCTCCAGCACGCTACAGCCGCCGGTAGGAATCAGCTTTCCCCGCTGGGCCCGGGCGGTCGGCACGATCACCGCGACAAGAACCCCAGCTGTGAGGATCATCGTGGCGATCGCGCTGGACATCAGCGTCACGGTCATCCAGCCGAACCGGACCTGCCAGCCCTCCCAGACGTGGTCCTGCAGGTGGACCAGGAGGTCCTGGGCCGCGAGGATCATCCCATCGCCTCCCAGCCGACCCGGGGCCCGGCGCCCTCGAGGGCCCGGCGGTGGGCGTCCTGGTTCAGCGCCCGCGACAGCCAGATGCTCTCGGCGGCCAGGACAGCCACGTACAGACCGATCATCCAGGCGACCAGGGGCAGGGTCTCGGCCAACTGGTACCAGAGCACCAGCGCGCCGAACAGGAAGCTCAGAACCATGCGGACCACGCCGGTCGCGGCGAAGGCGAAGGCGGCCCAGGCGGCCCCCTTGCCAGCTGCGTAGATCGTCAGAATCGCCGAGAGAACCATCAGCGGCAGGATGATCAGCCCGGCCAGCCAGGCGGCCTGGATACCCGCCGGGCCCAGCAGCCGCCACGTCGGCCAGATGCCCACTGCCGCGACAGTCCCCAGAGACAGCGATACCCACCCGATCAAGGCGGCCGGCGAGATGTCCATCGCGCGTTTCGGTCTCAACTCAGTCCTCGCAGCGGGTCTGGCTTGGTTGCTGCCTGTCGGCATCGATCTGCCCGGCGTAGTCCTTCTGCCAGGCCAGGGCCGTGCGGATCAGGCGATACAGCCCGCCGCCAAAGCCCAGAAGCCCACCAGCGAAGGCCCCTGTAACAGGCCAGCCCAGCCATCGGCCCAGAAAATACCCGCCTGCGCCCGCCAGAGCGATAACGAGAATGAACTCCGTCCCGGCCGTGGTGCACGCCATCGGGTTGGTCTTGGGGTTGGCTGCTGCCATCGGGCCGGCTCCGGGGCAAACGGGGGGGTCGTCTATAGGGAAGGTATCTTCCTGCCCGGGCCCTGTCAAGCCGGGCTCGGTGTTGCGGGCATTTCTTAACGAATCTCCACCTTTACACGCAGCCGGGAGCAACGCATAATCTGCCGATCCCCACTACCGGCCGTCTAAGCGAAAGGAATCGGACATGACAGAAGTCGCCGCCGACCAGGAAGCCCTGATCATCCAGCAACGCAAGGAATGGGGCGAGATCCTCACCGGCTTCGAGTGCAAGAACAAGTACGCGATCCTCGACCAGCAGGGACAGCAGCTGATGATGGCGGCCGAAGTCGGCTCGGGCATCCTCAGCCGCCTGTTCCTCAAGCAGCTGCGCCCGTGGACGATCCACGTGACCGACAACGACGCCAACATGCTGCTGCACATCAAGCGGTCGTTCCGCTTTTTCTTCCACGAGGCGGAGATCCAGGACGCCGGCGGGCAGGTGCTCGGGCGGATCAAACGCCAATGGTCCTGGGTGCGACGGATCTACAAGGTCTTCGACGCGGCCGGGCAGGAGCGTTTCACGCTGTTCGGCCCCGTGCTGCACCCGTGGACCTTCAACATCCTGCGGGGCCAGCAGGAGATGGGCAAGATCACCAAGAAATGGTCGGGCCTGGGCAAGGAGATTTTCACCAAGGCGGACAACTTCGGCCTGACGTATTCGGCGGGCCTGGGCGACGACGAGAAGGACCTGCTGCTGGGTGCGGTGTTCCTGATCGACTTTGTCCATTTCGAGCAGTCGAACAACTGATCCGGCCCTGGCGGCCCAGTGACAGCAGAAAGGATTCGCCTGCAGGCTGGACACGGGCCCGCCGCTGTGTAATAGTATGGGCTTTGCAGATTTTCGCGGAGAACGCATGAACGTACGAGAGTTGAAGCGGGCGGCGGCGACCGGCCAGGTCAACATGGTCGAGTCGGCCTGGATGGACGCCCTGTCCAGCAGGATCGATCCGCAGGGCGCCAACGAGATCCTTTCGGTCCTGGTCGAGAAGGGCCGCACCGATACGGCAGAGACACTGGCCTCGCTGGCGATGGAGGAAACCGCCGGCAAGCTGGACGACAAACAGCGACTGGAACTGGCCAAGGCCCTCCTGCTGGCCGTGCCGAGCAGCGATGAGCTGCGCCAAACGACAGCCGAGCTGTACCAGTCGGTCCACGGAGACCACCCGCGGTTCGAGGCGATCTTCGAGCAGGCGGGCCTGACCGGAGGCCAGAGCCCGCGCCGGGCCGTCCGCACGCTGGATATCTGCCTGGCGCTGACCGAAGATACCTACATGGCCAACCGGTTCGAGGACCGGATCATCCACGTCCAGGGCTTTAACGAGATCAGCCAGGAGTTCGAGTTCACCGAAACCGGCGGCTCGGCCGATTCGCTGGACCCCAAGCGTCTGGCCGACGAGTTCGACATCCTCGACGAGGACGATTTCCGCGCCCGCAAGATCCGCGACCCCGAACAGCTGGCCAAGGACTTCAAGAAGGACCCCGGCTCGGTCCTGCTGGGCCTGTGCAAGGCCCACGGCGGGCAGGTGACCAGCGATGAGCTGAAAGACGACCTGGTCGGCACGTACTTCAAGCAGAGCGACTGGTCGCGCTGGTGGTCGCGGGCCCGATCGGCGGCCAAGAAATCCACGCAGCTGGCCATCGAGGGACGCAACCCCGTTATCATCACCCACCATCCCGGCGGGCTGAGCCTGGAAAAGGAGATGGCCGGGCAGCTCAAGGCGGCCAAGACCTCCGAGGCCTACCTGGCGGTGATCCGCGATTACGCCAAACAGCTTTCCAGCCGCGGGGACGAGCCGTCCGAATCGTTTACCCGACAGATCACCGAAGGGATCGCGCTGCAGGTCCGTCGACTGCTGAACCACCGCCCGGCCGACGCGCTGACCGCTGCGTTGGCCCTGCAGGAGGCGATGCGACTGGGCGCCCCGGAACCGAAAGACAACGTCCCGACCCCCGCCGAGGTGCTCCAACTGACCAAGTGGCCCGCCGAGGCAATCGCCAACGTCGACGACTACGCCCTCTGGCCCGAGGCGCTGGAGGGGCTCAAGAGTCGCCCGGACGCCGCCGCCCAGGCCGCCGAACTGCTGACCGAAGCGCCCGAGTCGCAGATCGATGGCGTCCTGGAACTGCTGAACGAACTGGACGGGGCCGAACTGCTGCCGGGCGTGATCGAGGCTGCCCTGGCAGATCCGGTCAAGCACGTCGAGCTCTGCTGCTGGCTGTGGAACAACCGCAACCCGCAGATCGAGCTGCCGATCAGCAAGCTGGAGGTGCTCGGCCGCCTGCTGCGGACGTCCTTCGAACTGGAGCACCACCACCACGAGACCGACCGGGCGTTCAAGCGCGACAGCCAGCAGTCGATCCGCAATGCCCTCTCGGCCCGGAACTACCGCACCTACCGCGAGACGATCGAGCAGATGGATACCGGCACGGCGGCGACCATCCGCCGGCGCATCGAACGGACGGGAGGCCTGGCCCAGGCGGTCCACGACGAGATGCTCTCGATCCTCCGCCAGAGCTTCCCGCAGATGTTCATCAAGGCCCAGGTCGACCCCTGGCTGGACGAGACGGTCATCTACACCACAGCCAAGGCCCTCGAGAAGCACAAGGAAGAACTCCGCGTGCTCAATGAAGTCGACATCCCTGCAAACGCCAAACAGATCGGCGAGGCCGCCGCGCAAGGCGACCTGCGGGAGAACGCCGACTGGCAGGCTGCCATCGAAGAACGGGACATGCTGGCAGCCAGGGCCAAGAAGATCGCCGACGAGATCGCCCTCTCGCGCACGATCGATCCGGATTCGATCTCGACCGAGTCGGTCGGCATCGGATCGAAGGTCCAACTGACCCGGACCGACACCGGAGAACGCGTGGAAATGACCTTCCTGGGTCCGTGGGATACGAACCTGGAAGCGAACATCTACGCCTACACCACCAAGCTGGGACAGGCCCTGATGGGCCTGGCCGTCGGGGACACCGCTACGATTCCCCTGCAGGGCTCGCCGGTGGAGGTCCGCGTCGAATCGATCCAGAAGGGGCTGTAAAAACCCGTTGCGGGCTTCCGGGCCTGGAGGTAGGGACCGGGCCAGGCCGGCAGATGCTCCGGAACCTGCGGCAGAAGAGTCATGCATGGCCGGGCCCCCGCCGCCCGGTCGAGGAGTTTGCTGCAAATGAGATACACCGTAAAAGAGCCCGATTTCCAGACATCGATCAAGACCGGCATGACCCGGAAACACTGGATCGAGGCGGGCAAGTTCCTGCTGGAAGGCGTATTCCAGCACGTCAAGGGCCCGGACGATCCGATCTCGATCCCCAAGAGGCCCGGCAAGACCTACCCCCAGCCGGACGACCCGGAGTGGAAGTTCCGCTCGGCCGAGTTCGAGGGCCTGGCCAGGACGTTCATGGTCGCCGCCCCGGTCATCGCCAACGACCCGGACTGCGAAATCAACGGCCTGAAGCTCCGCGACTACTACGCCGAGCTGATCCTCCGCTCGACCGACCCGACGTCCGACAGCTTCGTGGGCTTCATCGGCGAGATGTCGCAGAAGTACGGCAACCCCCTTTACCAGCACACAGCCGAAGGCGCCGCGATGGTGCTCGGGCTGATCATGTCGCGCCGGCAGATCTGGGAAAAGTACAACGACGCCCAGCGCGACCAGATCGCCGAGGTGCTCAGCGAGTACTTCCATCAGCGGACCAACAGCCACAACTGGCGATGGTTCAACGTGATGATGGGCTCGTTTCTGGACAACGAAGGCTACGAGATCGACCACGAGATCCTGGTCGACCACCTGCAGAATCTCTCGGCCTTCTACGCCGGCGACGGCTGGTACTCCGACATGGGCCAGTTCGACTACTACAGCTGCTGGGCCTTCCAGTTCTACGCGCCGATCTGGTGCAGCGTCTACGGCTACGAGAAGATGCCCGACTACGCCGAAATCTTCCAGCAGCGTCACCTGGAACTCCAGAAGACCTACCCCCGCATGTTCAGCCGCGAGGGCCACTCGCCCATGTGGGGCCGGAGCATCATCTACCGCTGTGCAGCCTCGGCCCCGCTGGCCGTGGCGGGCCGACTCAAGGACACCCAGCTGGACTTCGGCTGGGCCCGGCGGATCGCCTCGGGCAACCTGCTGCAGTTCCTGACCCACGAGGAGCTGTTTGTCGACGGCGTGCCGTCGCTGGGCTTCTACGGGACGTTCGAACCGCTGGTACAGGGCTATTCCTGTGCGATCAGCCCGTTCTGGCTGGCCAAGATCTTCCTGGCCCTGGACCTGCCCGATGACCACCCCTTCTGGACCGAGAAGGAAAACGACGGCGAGTGGGACGACCTGGGCGACGGCCAGCAGACCACCGTGCTGGAGGCCCCGGGCCTGGCGATTACCAACCACGGCTGGGAGGGCACGACCGAGATCCGCCCGGGCAAGGTCCCCGGTGGCAAGAGGGGCAACCCCAACTACACCCGCCTGACCTACAACACCGCCTTCCCGTGGGAAGACGACAGCCCTGCCGGCGCCTTTGCCGGAACCTACTGCTGCAAACAGGCCGAATACCCGGACATGGACTTCCTGGGCAACCAGAACCTCAAGTTCGTCGGGTATCGCGATGGCGTGCTCTACCGCAGCTGCGACCTGCCCGGCTGGCTGGCGCGGGTCGAACTGGCCGACATCATCATCCCCGGCGGGGTGCTCCGCGTAGACCGCATTTCCCTGCCCTTCCCCTACCAGCTGCACCTGGGCCATTACTCCGTGCCGCACATGGGAGGCAAGGCTCCCAGCGTCAGCATTAAGGAAAAGGACGGGCGCATCCAGGCGATCTGTCGCGGCACGCTGCGCCAGGTGGCGATGGTCAGTTACTGGGGCTGGGAGGGAATCGACGCAGCCGAGCACACCGGCCTGCACCCCGAGGCCGAGAAATCCACCGTCCTCTACGCCCACCGCCAAGGGGACAAGCCGTACACGGGCATGATCCAGACGGTCACCCTCCTGCTGCACCGCCCGGACACCGAACGGTGGACCGGCGAGCAACTCGATCCGGTCCAGAGCGTCGAACTGCTGGACATCGCCCCCTCGGGCCACCCCTGCGGGGCCAACGTGACCTTCAAGAACGGCGACAGCTTCACCGTCGATTACGGCAACGTTTTCGGCAAGATCTGACACTTCAAGACCTGCGATAGAAAGAGAGACCCCATATGCTCTACCCCCGCGAATCGGAATCCCGCGAGATCCATGACCTTTGCGGCATCTGGAACTTCAAGACCGATGCCCACGGCGAAGGCTTTGAGGCCAAGTGGTACGAAAAGCCCCTCAAGGGCACGATCCCCATGCCCGTTCCTGCCAGCTACAACGACATCACCCAGGAAATCGCCGTCCGCGACCACATCGGCGACGTCTGGTACGACCGGGAGTTCTTCGTCCCGGCCGGCTGGGAAGGCAAACGCGTGATGCTCCGGATCGGCTCGGCGACGCACAAGTCCACGCTCTACGTCAACGGCCACCAGGTCGCCAGCTACAAGGGCGGCTACCTGCCGTACGAGGCGGACGTTTCGGACATCGTCGAGTATGGTGCGGCCAACCGCGTGACGGTCACGGTCAACAACGTCCTGGACGACACGACCCTGCCGCCCGGGGTTGTCAAGACGATCAAAGACCCGGACTTCCCCGAGGGCTACAAGATCCAGGAATACCAGCACGACTTCTTCAACTACTCGGGCATCCATCGCCCGGTCCGACTCTACTGCACCCCCAAGACGTACATCGACGACGTAAGCGTCGTTACCGACGTGAAAGGCTCCGACGGAATCGTGGACTACGAGGTCTTCACCGCCGGTGCGGGCAAGGCCCAGGTCCAGGTCCGTCTGCTCGATGCCAACGGCAAGAAGGTGGCCCAGGCCGAGGGAGCCAAGGGCACGCTGAAGGTCGCCAACGCCAAGCTCTGGCAGCCGGGCAAGGCGTACCTCTACAAGCTGGAGATCACCGCGGCCGCCGATGACGACACCGACGTCTACCGCCTGCCTGTGGGCATCCGCACGGTGCAGGTCAAGGGCAAGAAGTTCCTGATCAACGGCAAGGAGTTCTACTTCCAGGGCTTCGGCAAGCACGAAGACATGGACATCAAGGGCAAGGGCCTGGACGAGACGATGATCGTCAAGGACTTCAACCTGATGGACTGGATCGGGGCCAACAGCTTCCGCACCAGCCACTACCCTTACTCCGAAGAACTGATGAACTTCGCCGACGAACAGGGGTTCGTGATCATCGACGAAACCCCCGCGGTGGGCCTGTACATCTTCAAGGGCAAGCAGGACAAATTCACCCCCGAGTTCCTTTCCGGGCTTGAAGGTCACCACATCGACATGATCCGCGACCTGATCGCCCGCGACAAGAACCACCCGTCGGTGGTGATGTGGTCGATCGCCAACGAGGCGGCCAGCCAGGAAGAATCCTTCCGCCCCTACTTCAAGCACTGCTTCGAGGCCGCCCGCCAGGCCGACCCGCAGAACCGGCCGATGACCATGGCCGTACACACGTGGTTCGACAACGACGTGGCCGTCGAGCACTGCGACGTGATCTGTCTCAACCGCTACTGGGGCTGGTATGGCAACCCGGGCCATCTGGACCTGATCGAGAACAAGGGCCGCTGGGAAATCGAGAACTGGTGGAAGCACAACAAGAAGCCGATGATCCTCTCGGAATACGGGGCCGATACGATCATGGGCATGCACGGCGACCCGCCGACGATCTTCACCGAAGAATACCAGGTCGAGATGATCAAGCGGATCCACCGGATCCTCGACAGCCTCGACTTCATCATCGGTGAACACGTCTGGAACTTCGCCGACTTCCTGACCAAACAGGGCATCAGCCGGGTCGGGGGCAATAAAAAGGGCGTCTTCAACCGCCAGCGCCAGCCCAAGACCGTC
>JBKHDI010000115.1:0-8449 GCA_046541415.1 Phycisphaerae bacterium
CAGCCGACGCCATCGCCGAGATACTCCAGGCAGGATCGCATTACCGAGGGCAGCGGCACGTCCTCGGGGCAGCGCATTCTGCTGTCTTCGTGGGCGCTCATGTCCGGGTAGAACCCCACATGCGGCACGGTCTTGAGAACGTTTCGACCTGCGGACTGTACCACCCTGCACCTGCCTCTCTGGCTGGAAATCTCCTGACCTGACCCCGCGTGCGACTATTCCAGTCTCCGCCGCCGGAGCAAGGAAACCCCAAGGCGCAGAAATTCGGCCGCGCCGGCGGGTGGGCCGACGCGGCCGCTTCTGCTTTGTCACGCAGTCTGCGTCACTTGTTCCAGCTGAGCACGCCGTCGGAGAGTTCCGCTTCGACGGGTTGACCATTGATCACGAGGATCGGTCTGGCGTCGCCGACGTCCAGGCGGAGCTTGCGCAGGTCGCCGCGGGCGATGACGCGCTTGTGCCCGAGGCGGACGAACGCATGGCCGGCGAAGGTGAAGCTTTCCGCGTCGTCTTCCAGCGTGACCGGCTGGGCAGCCTTGTCGCCGAAGCGGACCATCAGGCGGTCGTCGACAGCGGTTCCGAACCGGCCCTTGACGCGCACGGCCAGAGCGTCATGCGTCCGGGCGATCTGCTCGAAGTCCGTCACGTCGGCCTTGCCTTCAAACGGGTCGTGCAGGGCGGCGAAGACGGCCGACTTGGCCCGCCGCGCCGCGACCAGCGTCACCGGATCGACCGGTGCGGGCTTGTAGCCGTCCTCGGTCTTGAGGTTCTCCGGCAGGGGCGGGGTGCCGATGTACGCGCTCTGGCCGTCCTGGCCGAGCATGCGGACCTGCACGCCGATCGGTCGCGACCAGAACGCCTTGCCCAGCCTGTCGTTTTCCGGCTGTTGCTCCGGCGGCGTCTGGCGGATCGTCACCGACCAGCCGTCCGGGCCGGTCTCCAGGCCGCGGACGGCGGAGAGTTCCTTGATCACCTGGGCCAGGTCATCCGACTTCGGCCAGGCCTGCTCGGCCGCCTCTTTCGCGCTGCCGTAGCTGTGGACCATCCAGTGGTACCAGTGGGGCGTATCACTGTGGCCGTGGTAGACATCCAGCAGGTACTGCTCGGTGAGCATCAGCGCCCGGGTCTCGTCGACGCCGGGGTAACGCTCCTGTGTCCGGGCGGCGACGAACTGAACGGATTCGTTGAAGTCCTGCCGCGTCGTGCAGTCGTCGGTAAAGGCCGGTTCCAGGCTGCCGGTTCGCCCCCAGTCGTCCTTCTCGATGTGGCCGTCGACCATGATCCCGGCGTGGCTGCGGATCGAACGGTCATAGCCAAAAGCGTACCCGTTCATCGGTTTGCCGTTGACGTAGATCGGCCGGTTGTGGGCATAGAAGCCTGCCAGGGCCAGCTGGTCGTTGACGTGGTGGGCGTACTCGACGGTCAGTCGCAGGGCGACTGCCGGGGAAGGCGACTCCCAGTGCTCCGGGCCCTGCTTGGCGCGGAGCATCACGAAGCCGCGATCCGGATAGACCGCCGAAACGGCCCGGGGGGCCTTGGCCTGGTCGATCGGGTCGATCTGGAAGTACAGTGTCGGCGTGTAGGCCACCTCGTCGGGCGCGCGCATCTGGTAGAGGAAGTAATCGAACCCCGCATCGGGCCAGATGGCGTGGCCCCATTCCAGCCACATCCGCTGCTGCATCTTCGGCGTGAAATTGCCGTACCCGTCCCACTGCGGCAGGTTGCCCCGGTGTACACCGCCCCAGGCCCCGTGGGCCTGCCAGAGCTTGTTGCCCCCCGTGCCGTTGGGGAAGTAGCCCTGCACAGTAGCATGCTGGAAGGGCATCCACGGGCGGACGTCCCCGGCTGACATACGCTCGTAGCGCCACCGGTTCGTGCCCGTATCGACCGCGGGGAACGTCGCCAGGATCACGCTTTCGATGTGGCCTTTCATGCTGGCCCCGCCGGTGCCCTGGTAGCCGTAGCCCAGCTCGTCCAGCCCGAGGTTCCGCATGGCCTGGCAGTAGAGCATCAACCCGCCGGGCGTAGAACCCATCTTGCTGAGCTCTTCCATGTAGAAACCTGTGTCGCCGAGGTACTCGTCGAAATACCACTTCAGGCTGCCGTGGACGGCCCACGTATCGCGGATGAGCTTCTCGTCGCCGATCGCCGCGGCCATCAGGTTCGCGCTGATCTTCCAGGGGAAGATGATGTTCGGCAGCCAGTTGGTCCGTGTGTATCGGCCGTTCTCGCCGTCGTAGCGGGCGTAGTTGCTTTCGTTGTTGTAGACGCTGGTATCGTACGTCCCGCCGGGTTTGATGGCATATTCAATGTAGCGGCGGAACTTCTTTTCCAGGGCGGTTCGCTGTTCGGGCGTCAGTTCATCGTAGAGAACGTCATAGGCCAGGACCCGCCATTGCACGCCGGCCCCCAGCGGGTGGGGCAGGTCGATCAGCTTGAGCAGCTTCTTTTTCTGTCGCTGGCCCGGCTCGGCCTCGCCCATCACCAGGTAGCGGAAGAGGTCTTCGAAGTCTTCGTTGCGCCCTTTGGTGCGGACCATCTGCTCGTAGGCCTGCTTCGCCCAAGGCTGGGTCTCGATGGTCTTGCGGATCTTCGCTGCGTCCTGTCGCGTCCAGAGCATGTAGGGGTGTTTGACGTCCTGGGGTTCTGCGGCCTGGCTTGCAGCGGCGATCGAAAGCAGGAGGGTGAGGATCAGGGAGAACTTTGCAGCGAAATTCATGGTCGTTCCGTCCGAAAGAATGAAGTTGCGAGTTGTGCCACAACCGTGGCTGCGGCCGATATGCCGCCTCCGCCCCGAAGACGCAGCCTTCGGCTGCCCCGGCGACCCGGCCGGTCCTTCCATCATACCAGCCGGAGGTGGTTGGATTCCAGCGTTGTTTGTATTGCCAAGCCTGTCGGCGGCAGGAATCTGGTTCCGACCGCCGGGACTGCGGTGGACGACCGGCCTGGCAGCGTGTGCTGGAGAAGAACGGGTTTGTCCGCACCGGCCAGGCCGCGGACCCCGATGACCGGCCCGTCTGGTGCTGGCAGCTTCGACTGATCAGTTGAGCCGTCGGGCAGACGGCTGGATCGGCCTTCGATGGGATGCTATCATCCCGGGCATGGATTCCAGGCGGGCATTGCATCTGAAACTGGCCGGCATCGTGATCGGCATCGTCGTGCTGATCCTCGGGCCGTACTTCCTCTGGCACGAGCCGATGGACGCGTATTTCGCCTCGGACGAATTCGCCACCTGGGTCGCCTCGGCCAGGCCTTACGCCTGGGCCATTGCCATCGGTCTGCTCGTCGCCGACCTGTTCCTGCCCGTGCCCGCCTCGCCGGTGGTTGCCACGGCGGGGGTGATCTACGGGACGTTCTGGGGCGGTCTGATCGGGACGGTTGGCTCGTTGCTGGCCGGCCTGGTCGCCTATGGCCTGGCGCGGCTGGTCGGAGAGAAAGCCGGTCGCCTCCTGGCCGGTGAGCAGGAACTGGCCGAGATGCAGGCGTTCTTCGACACTTGGGGCGTCGGCGGGATCATCGCCTCCCGCGCCATGCCCGTCCTGCCGGAGGTGCTGACGTTCCTGGCCGGCCTGGCGAAGATGCATTTCGGGCGGTTCTGCCTGGCCCTGGCGGCCGGGGCAGTCCCGACGGGGTTCCTGCTGGCCTGGGCCGGCAGCGCTGCCGGAGGGTCCTCGTCGCTGCTGCTGGTCTTGACGCTGATCCCGGCCGGCCTGTGGTTTGTCTACCTGCTCTGGTCGGGCAGCTTCCGCCGCCGGGCAGAGAGGCAATCCCGGTAGCGGTCCTTCAGGGCGTCGGGCGCAGCGTGAAATCCTTGATGCTCAAGCCCTTGACCGGTTCGTCGCGACTGAAGCGAAGGACGTTGCGCCCCCTGACCAGCGTCACCAGGACCGGCCCGGTCGTCTTCCACATGCCGATCGTGTAGGGCAGGGCGATGTCGATCGGCTTGTCGGCGCCGTTGGCGGCGACCAGCAGATGCTGGCTGTCGCTGGTGGTCACCACCCGGGCGGTTAAGGCGTACACTCCTGCGGTCGGGGCGTCGAAGGTGTATTCGAACGTCTCTGCCTTGCCTGTCCGGGCGTAGTGCAGCTGTCTGCCGCCCAGCGAACTGTCCATGAACAGGATCTTCCGCGTGCTGCGGGTCGGTTTGCTGCAGGCCACGGCCGGGATGGTGATCCTGCCGTCCGCGGAAAGGCGGATCATCTCCTTCTCGTTTCCGCCCTCGGGCATGCGCCGGTTCCGGCCGGATGTCTTGGCTCTGTGGGGATCGGCCTGGACTGCCTGAGCGATCTGCCGCTGTCGATACAATGCAACCCCGCTCCAGAAGCCTTCTGGCTTGTCATGGAATCCGAACGGCGGTTTCTCGCCCAGGGATTCTGCGATCCATCGGGCCCGAAGGACCTGCAGGAATGCTTCGGCGTCCCGCCGGGCCTCGGTGTGCGTGCGGAAGTCCAGGTCCTGGCCGAAAGGAGTCCAGCCCCAGCCCCAACCAGCCCCGAGATTGATTACCCAGCCGTTCGGGGTCCAGTGGGTCAGGGCGGCGTGGCCGCGCTGGGGTCGGCGAACGGTCGGGACGCCGAACGCCCTCAGCAGGAAACGTCCGAAGAATGCACGCCGCCCGCAAACCCCGCCGTTGGCGATGATGTTCTGGTACTGCTGCAACTCGGGCTTGTCGTTCTTGACATCCTGCGACCCGTACTTGACCTCGGTGCGGACCGCGTTGACGTATCGCCAGCGGTCATCGGCCGTGTAGACGTGGTCCGGTCGGTAGTTGCGGAGCATCTTGCGGCCCCATGCCAGCGTCCAGTCCGGCTCGTTGCCGTGGACGACCATCCGCATCTCCCAGGCCTTCAGATCGCCGAAGTACGGGTCCAGCTGGCCAGCCTGCCAGGCCTGCCTGTACTGCAGGTAGCGTTTGGTCGGGTCGACGGTCTTCGGTGCGTCGGTCTGCGCCATGGGGTTGTTCTGGGCGATCGGCTCTGCGTGTTCCAGGCTGATCGCCAGGGCCAGACGACGCAGAACCTCGTCGGCCTGGTCGGGATCTGCCTTTTCGATGGCCGTGTAAATCTCCATCGCCCTGCCATACCGGCCAGCCTTGGCCCCGCCGGCGATGAGCATACGCTTGATCAACTCCGGGTCACCCAGCAGTGAAGCGATCAGCTTCTGATGGGTCGGGCCTTGCTGGGCAAAGGCGGCCAACCGCTCGGGCTCGGCTTGGACCAGCAGGACACAGACGGTCAGCTTGTCATCGAGTCCGTCACTGCTCAGCACGTTCTGGACCTGCTGGAGGATCTTTTCAACGACCGGTGCTGCACGTGTGGCAGCCTCTGCTCGGGCTTGCTTGGCTTGGGTGTAGGCCTGAGCGGCGGCAGCCTTGTCCTTGCTGCGGTCCTGATCCCGCATGGCCTTGAGCTCCGCGGCGATGGCTGTCGCCTCGGCCTGGTACAGCCGGACGAACGCTTCGGTCTGCTTCGGGTCGACCAGCTTGACCGCGGCGGCAATTTCGCTTCGCAGCGAATCCCGCTGCTGGCTGTACCGGGCCAGAAGCTTCTGCCCGGCCGGGCTCAGGGGCGTGGGTGTCTCGGCCTGTTTCTTTCCCGCCCCTGCAGTTGTCGCTGCCGAGAATGTCAACAGCAGCGGCAAGCAGATGTGGACAACCCTGGATAGCATGGAACTCCTCCTGAAGTGTCTGGGCGGACACAACACAAACGCTGGAGCGATTGTACACAATCTCCCCGGGCGATGCTGGCTGTTTCTGCGGTTCCGGGCCCCTGCGCAGAAGACGCGCTGGTCTTCGATTTCGCCCACCAGATGCAGGCGACCACATCGGATGATCCGGTCATGCTGACCTTCAAGGGCCACGGCAACGACGACGGTGTCAACACCGGCGCTTTCGGCCTTGGCCGCTGCACGAGCGCCACAGACGTTCGCGCCGATGTTCCGCCCTGGATGTCCCCGATGTGATCAGCATGGGAGGCACGCTGCCTCGCCAAGAGATGCACCGGTCACAAACAGGTCAAGTGACCTACGCGCCTTGTGTTGCGGGACGAAGTCCGGCCGGAACCGATGGACACTCTGAAAGCGAATCATACATCGCATGGGTCAATCTGGCGTTCTTTCGATAGGAGAGATTGCTCACCAGGTTCAGCACCAGTCTCTGTCGATACACCAGGCTCCGGATGGCTCGACGGGCAATCTGTGTCCGCGAATAGAACCAGTTCTCGCAGGTTTTCATCTCCCGGATGATGGCCGAATGCGTAAGGCGTCTGTATCGGGCTGTCGGGAAGCCCAAGGTAAAGTACTTCCAATCATCGGGGAAGTCGGATGCGGCAATGCGGCCTTGTTCGTCCAGTGAGTCCCACAGCCGCGTGCCCGGCAGGGGCGTGAGGAACAGGGCATTGAGGATGTCCACGCCATAGGCGTCGGCGGTTTTGGCGATTTGCAGGCCGATTCCGGCTTCGTCTGCATCGAGGCCCATGATGAATGACCCGACTACGAGCATCCTGCGTTTGTGGAACTCTCGGACCGACGCGGGAAAGTCCCGCTTGTTGAGCAGGTTGAACTTCTTGCCCACCTCTGCCAGACCCTCGGGGGTCGGGGATTCAAACCCGATGAACACGCCGCAGCAACCTGCCTTGGCTGCCAAGTCAAGTAGTTCCGGATCGTCGGCCATGTTGATGGTCACCTGGCAGATCCATTTCTTGCCCAGTCTGGCATCGATCATGGCTCGGAACAGGTCCTTTGCGCGGCGGATGTGCGCCTTGCTGGTTCCGATCAGGTTGTCATCCACGACGAGAACCCATTTCTCGCGAATGCTGCGCATCTCTTCGATCACATTTTCGATGGGTCGATGACGATACCGCTTGCCATTGAAAGACGATACCGAGCAGAAGGTGCAGTCCAGTGGGCATCCCCGCGTTGTCTGGACCGATCCGAACGCATAGCCTGTATCGAGAAGGTCGTGTCTGGCCTGGGGGACTTCTGCCATGTCAACATGTCCACCCTCGTAGACCTGCTGTAACGTGCCCTGGCGATGATCGGCCAGCAAGGCAGGCCAGACGCTTTCGGCCTCGCCGGTAACGACAGAATCGACGTGCTCCAAGGCCTCGGCCTTGCACATCGTTGCATGAATGCCGCCCATCACGACCGGCACATCCATGTCACGAAAGAGCTTTGCCACATCGTAGGCCCGGCTGGCCTGAGACGTAAACGCCGTGATCCCCACGAGGTCCGGACGGGGGAGAGTCTCGTATTCCGGCAGTCCAAGATTCTCATCCAGGATGGTAATCTCCCACTCCGGACCCGTCAGGCCAGCCAAGACGAGCAGCCCCAGGGGCTTCCAGACTCGATAGCGATTCCATCGGCTCTGTTGGGTATTGGCCAGACTGACCATGGGGTTGAAAGGGTTGATCAAGTACAGTCTCATGGGAACCGCCTATTCGTATTATGTGCTTGTTTGTATTCCCGGGACGCAGCATTAGCTCGATTGCCTGGCCTGCGGGTCTGAACCTTGAGGCGCTGATTTGCTCTGCAACAACGTCGCGCAATCGGTTGACAGACCCGGACCGGATCTGCACCCGGACCGAAACAGTTCCCGGCGCGCAGGAACCATTTGCAGAGGGGCAATGCCGTAGGGATAAATTTGCTCAGGATATTCTTGCCGGCACGTACAGGGGTCGGTGGCGTTCGGCCTGAGGTATTCTAGGGCGACGAACGAGGGAATGACACCCCTCAGTACGTTCGTGAGCGATGTGATGGGAGCACAGGCTCGACCTCGTATGATCCATTCGACCATACCCGGGCCATCCAGGCAAGAACAATATCTGCCCGGAGACCTTCTCGCAGCCGCCTGCACATGCCGGGTACCGAGTTCAGTGACGTTGGGGCGCCAGCCTTCCGTAGTCTCGGCGGAGGAGGGTGTCGAAACCGGTGCCCGGCTTCGCCAAGGCTACGCCGCGGGAACCCGGAAGGCAGTCCACGGCATTTCATCGCTGTCCACTGCTGGCCAGACGTGGGCTGTGTATAGCCGCTTCGGGATCGTCGCAAGTTGCGCCCCCTGCGCAAGGAAGACGCCTCTGGTCAACGGCTCCCAACCAATGGCGTCAAGCGGGCGATGAGATTCGAACTCACGACATTCACGTTGGCAAAACTCGGCTTTGGTTGTCTATCGCTATGATATAACAAGACTTAAGAGAAGGCTCTTCTTCAAAGTGTCGAAATCGGTGACAAGGTGGCATCTGACTCTAAAACTCTGACATGATTGGTCTTACATCCACTTTCCGTGGGACGTCTGGCCGCCGAACATCGACTTCGAAAAGCCGTTCGCTAGTAAAGATTGAGGCACTATCCGTTATTAACGAAAGCCGCTATTCAAGCGAACTTTCCCAAAGATGTGCAGTCGTAAGCGTTTGTCTCGAAACAGATGCCGAAGTAACCGTTTATCTTGGCACGTAAT
>JBKHDI010000116.1:0-7978 GCA_046541415.1 Phycisphaerae bacterium
GGAGCTGTTCGTCGGTCAGCTGGATCGCGCCGGCGGCGGCGTTTTCCTTGGCCTGATTGGGGTTCCGCGCCCCGACGAGCACGTGGCTGCAGCCGCGCCGGTGGAAGGTCCAGGCGATGACGATCTGCGTCATCGTCGCGTCGTGGGCCTCGGCGACGGGTTTGAACTCGTCGAGCAGCTGTTGGACGCGCTTGCGGTTTTCTACACTGAACCGGTCGTTGTCCTTCCGCAGGTCACCTTCTTCAAACGTGCGGTCCGGGCCCATCTTGCCGGTCAGCAGGCCCTGGGCGATGGGGGAGTAGGCCAGCATGGCCAGGCCGTTGTCCGCCGCGTAGGCCATGTTCGCATCTTCCAGGTCCCTGTCGAGCATGGAGTACTTCTCCTGGTCGGCGTCGAGCGGGCCTACCTCGCGATACGCGTCCATCTGTTCCGGCGATGCATTGGAGACGCCGATGGCGCGGATCTTGCCCTGGTCCTTCAGCCGCAGCAGCTCGGCCATGGTGTCTTCGATCGGCGTGGTCGACTCCTGCCAGTGCGTCTGGTAGAGGTCGATATGGTCGGTACGGAGGCGTTCCAGTGACGCCTCGATTTCCTTGCCGATCGACTCGGGCCCGAGGTACTTCTGCACGCAGATCTCGCCGGACTGCGTGACGGTCTCCTGCGTGGAGTTGAAGAAGTGTTCGCCTTTGCGGGTATCCCAGACCAGGCCGCACTTGGTGGCCAGGACGACCTTCTCCCGCCGGTCGCTGATGGCCTTGCCGACGGTCTGCTCGCTGGCACCGAATCCGTAGATCGGTGCGGTGTCGATCAGGTCGATCCCCTCGTCGATGGCTGCGTGGATGGCCCGGATCGCGTCGGTCTGCTCCTGGCCCCCCCAGAGCCATCCGCCGATGGCCCATGCGCCGAAACCGACAACCGATGCCTGAATGTTGGACTGTCCCAATGCGCGTCGCTGCATGCGATGCGTCTCCTTTCGAAAAACTGTGCCCACTTCGTGTTATTCTATCCCCTCGCCTGCCGGACCATCCATCTGCCGTGCCGGCGGAGGGTGGGGCACTTGGCCTCCAGGTTCTGCCTCCGGACGGGCATCGCGTCCCACAGATCAAAGCCGCACGTCCGCAGGATCTTGTCGATCTGCGTGCAGCAGGCCGGAGCCCCGCCGCCTCGGCCCCCGGCGACGCAGATGGCCATCGCCGCCTTGCCCGCGATCCGCGCCTTGCCCGCCTCGGAGAACTGGGCTGTCCTCCGCAGGCGGTCCAGGAAGGCCCGCAGGCTCTCAGCCAGGTCGGCGTAGTAGACGGGCGTAGCAAAGCAGACGATCTCGGCTGCGACGATCCGGTCGACCAGGTCGGCGAAATCGTCGTCGATGATGCATCGACCCTCGGTCCGGCAGATGCCCCAGCCCTCGTCGTCGCACTGACGACAGAGGCGGATGTCGCCGGCGGGCAGGTAATGGATTTCGGTGTCGGCCCCGGCCTCGGCGGCCCCGGCCGACCAGGCCCGGGCGGCCCGGGCGGTCTGTCCTTCAGGATTTCTGCTGCCCGATATGACGATGGTTTTCATCAAGCTTCTCCGGTGGAACTGGCGGTCGAGATCCTGCGAAGGTATGATTGATCATGGGCCGCTGCAAGGACTTCTCCACGTCCCTGCCCGGGAAGCGGCCTTTGTCGCGGGGCGCGACGGATGGACATGATGAACCTGACCCAACTGCTCTGGACCTGCCTGCTCGGCGGGGGGATGTTTCTGACTTTTGCGACGTTCGGCTGCAGCCCGCAAGACGACGGGGCGATCCACGTAAGCCCGCGCGGCAACGACGCAGCGGCTGGGACAGCTTCCGCCCCGCTGCGGACCATCCAGGCTGCGGTTGATCGGGCAAAGCCCGGCCAGGCGGTTACCGTCCATGCCGGAACCTACCGCGAAACGGTCCGCCCGTCGGGCTCGTACCAGGACGATGCGCCCCTGGTCGTCGGCGCCGCCGAAGGCAGCGAACCGGTCCTGCTGGGCACCGACCCGGTCGACGGCTGGCAGGAATGGAAGGACGGCATCTGGCGGGCTCGGCTGGAAGACAGCGCCGATCAGCTCTTCCTCGACGGGCGCGCCCAGACGCTCGCCCGGACGCCCAACGCAGGCGAGAATCCGTACCAGCCGGCTACCTTCGAGATGCAGGCCGACAAGACCACCATCACCTCCGAGCAGTTCGAGATCGCCGAGGGCAGTTGGGACGGCGCGAAGCTCTGGGCCCTGTCCAGCCGCAAGTGGGTGGCAGGGACGTCGACCATCGTCAAGTCGCAAGCCGGTAAGATCCAGCTGGACTCGCCCGTGCCGTTCTGGCCCAAGGGTATCGGCTGGGGGTACGTTGAGGGCCTTGCGTCGCTGATCGACCAGCCCGGCGAGTGGGCCTGGCAGGACGGCTGGCTGTACTACAAACCGGCTGACGGGGCCGATGCGAACGAGCTGGCCCTGGAAGTCCCGCGTCGCCGGTGGGGGTTCGACCTGGCGGGCCTGTCGCATGTGGAGCTTCGCGGCCTGCGGTTCATCGCCACCAGTGTCAACACCGACGGCGCGGAAGACGTCTGGATCGACCGCTGCCGCTTCCGCTGGGCGTCGTGGCGGCGCGACATCCGCGGCGGGTTCAACCGCGACAAGGGAATCACCATCGACTCCGGCGGGCTCGGCGTGGTTCTGGGCGGAACGAACATCCGCCTGACCGACTCGGTCGTCGCCTGGGCCTGGGGCGACGGCGTGAGCGTCTACGGCCGCGACAACCGGGTGACCAACTGCGTGATCCACGACTGCAACCTCTCGGCCAGCGACTGCGCCCCGATCGACATGACCGGGCGGGGCCATCACGCGATCGGCAACACGGTGTTCAACGCGGGTCGCAGCGGGATACTGCATCGCAAGCTGGCGGCCGGGCGGATCGAACGGAACCACATCCACCACGTCGGGCTGATGACGACGGACCTGGGAGGCACGTACACGTTCACCACCCAGGGCGAAGGGACGGTCATCGCCTACAACCGCATCCACGACGTGCACTGCAAGACGGGCGTGGGGATCTACATCGACAACATCTGCGCCGACTTCGTGATCCACCACAACCTCTGCTACGACAATGAAAATTCGGGCATCCGGATCAACACCCCGGCCGAGAACATCGACGTTTACCACAACACCCTCGCCCGCAACGGCAACGCGATGAACTGGTGGGGGCGGGACAACAACTCGTCCATGCCGGGGACCGAGGTGATGAACAACATCCTGCTGGGACAGGTGCGCCTGGGCGAAGAGGCCCAGCTGCGCGACAACTTCACCGAGGGCGATCCGATGTTCGTCGACCCCCAGGCCGGCGACTTCCGCCTTCGGGCCGGCTCGCCGTGCGTAGACGCAGCCCGGGTGATCGAGGGCATTACCGGACCGGTTGTCGGCCAGGCCCCGGACATCGGCGCGTTCGAGCACGGCCTGGAGCCCTGGCAGGCCGGGTCCACGCTGGACCGGAGCCTCTGGGACGAGACCGGCTGGTAACCGGCCCGGCGGGTCAGTTCGGCCCCAGGCGGTGGTCCATCTCCAGGGCGGGCTGATCGGCCTCGGCGTGGCCGACCACCTTGGCCGGGACACCGACGGCCGTGCTGTGCGGCGGGACCGATTCCAGCACGACGCTGCCTGCGCCGATTTTCGCACCCTGGCCGATCTCGATGTTGCCCAGCAGCTTGGCCCCGGCCCCGATCAGCACGCCCTTGCGGACCTTCGGGTGGCGGTCGCCGGTCTGCTTGCCCGTCCCGCCGAGGGTCACCTCGTGCAGCAGCGAGACGTCGTCTTCGACCACGGCCGTCTCGCCGATGACCAGGCCCGTGGCGTGGTCGATCAGCAGGCCCGAGCCGATCCGCGCCGCCGGGTGGATGTCGACGGCGAAGACCTCCGAGATCCGCGACTGGAGGAACAGGGCCAGGTGCTCCCGCTCGTGGGCCCAGAAGTAGTGACCCAGGCGGTGGGCCTGCAGGGCCAAAAAGCCCTTGAAGTACAGCAGGGGAATCGAGTAGGCGTCACAGGCCGGGTCGCGCTGGCAGACGGCCCGGATGTCGTTGCGGACCTTGCCGATGATGGCTGGGTCGCCGGCGTAGGCCTCGTCGAACAGGTCGCGCAGGGACAGGGCCGGCAGGGTCGGCCCGGCCAGCTGGCCTGCCAGGCGAAAGCTCAACGCATCGGCCAGCGACTGGTGGTTCAGGACGACCGAGTGGAAGAAGCTGGCCAGCATGGGCTCGGCCTGGACCTGGTCGGCCACTTCCTGCTGGATCGTCTCCCAGAGTTCGTCGCGTGCGTGGGGCATATCGAAACGGTCCTTTCGACCTGACGGCTGCGGGTTGCAGGGGCAATCAGGATACGACCCGACCGCCCGGCGTGCAATGCATGATAGCCTCGCCCGCGGCCGCTTTCGAGTGGTTGCTGCCAAAGCTCGGGCCCGGCGCAAGAAAAGCGAGCCGCCGGGTAGCCGACGGCTCGTTTTCGCTGGTGCAGCTACTTCAGCTCAATCGTCTTGTCCTTGCATGTCATCTCCAGGCCTTCGATGGCCCAGTCGAGCTTGACGGTGAACTTACCCTTCAGGTCTTTGGGCACACGCCATGTGTGCGAGCAGGTGAAGCCTCAACCATACTCCAGCGTGCCCTCGTGGACGACCTTGCCGCCGGCGTCGAGCACGCGGAACTTCGGCGCAGGCGGTCGGCTGCCGTTGGGCAGGGACACGTCGACCACGCGGTTGTTGAAGGCGTCGGCCAGCGTCAGGTTGATCCGCATCAAGTTGGCGCCTCGTGACGGTCTCCCGGAAGTCGACACGCCCGCCTGGAGGGGCAGGCCGAGCTGCAGCTTGACGGACTGGTCGGCCTTGATCTCGAAGGGCTTGCCCCCGTAGATGACACGGGCGTAGGGTCCCTTGCCCTCGGCGCCGGAAGGCTTGCCCAGCAGCCAGGCCGAGTCGATGTTGTACCTGCCGGCCGGCAACTGTCCGGTGGTCTCGTCCAGCCAGCAGACCATTTCGCCATGGCTGCTCTGGACGTCCAGACCCACCGGGGCTGAGGCGACCTGGACCGTCCCGGACTTGAGGTCCATCGCCCGGGCCTGGAGCGTCATGTTCTTCTCATCGGCGCTGAGCTTGTACCAGCTGTCGCCGACGCGGATGGGCTGGTCGAGGTAGTACTCGTGGACGGGACCGGAGAGGCCCTTATCGGTGGCAGCGACCTGGACGAGATCGCCAAGCCCGGGCTTCAGATCGCTGTTGACCAGGCGGACCTGCCGAACCGCGTCACCGAAGCGGCAGGGGGCCTGGAAGCCGAAGGACGTCCTGGCGTATCCGTAGATCTGCTCCCGGGACAGCCGGAGATACAATCCGATGTGCAGCAGGTAGGTAATGTCCTTGTTGACCACCCGCATCGGGCTGATCTCTACGAATGCTCTTGCATAGCGGTCTTGCGTGATGGGCTTGACCGTCGCGTCGGTGAAATCCGGATTCTGGCTGACCGACCGGATGACGCGGACGAGGTTCAGCTGATCGGCGTCGGCCTTGTCGGCGTCGACGGCAATCAGCACCGGCCCGAGCTTGAGGATCTCCGCTTGGGCATGGACCAGGCCCTTGGCCTGCATGTTCCTGCGATCCAGGACCTGGTAGCTGTTTCCGCTGAGCCAGCGGAACGCGGGCTTCTCCTTGCAGGGCTCGAGCTTGCCGACTTCTGGTGGATCGTCGGCCCCCATTGAAGGCGGCAGGGCGACCAGGCCCGCCACGATCAGCAGGAGCAGACGACTGCGCATGTGCTTCAACATCGCTGCTCTCCTTTCTGAATGCATCAGGATGTCTCCATTAGACGCCCCGGAACCCGGATCGGTCAATGCAAACCCGGGAATTGTCCCTGTCCCCGCCGGGCAAATCGACTATGCTCTCCGGGGAGGCACACCACGTTTGACAGGAGTTTGCTGCAAATGGGATTCATTCGCTGGCTGCGTCAACGCTTCGGGCTGGAAGACGCGGTCTTTCTGGATATCGAGGTCGAGGGCCTGGCCGGGAAGATGTTCGTCAGCCCCATGCCCTTCGGCCCGTACGACAAACTCAACCAGCTGATGAAGTTCTACCGCGACGCGCGCGTCGAGACGGTCATCCCGCTGGTGACCGACGAGGAGATCGCCCGCAAGGCCAAGCGCGACGTGCTGGGGGCCTACGAGAAGGCGGGTATCGAGATCATCCGCTTCCCGATAGCCGACCTGACCAGCCCGCCGGTCGAAGACGTCTGCCGCCTGGTCAAGACCGTCAGCCCCATGCTGAAAGACGGCAGGAGGATTGCGGTGCACTGCAACGCCGGTACGGGCAGGACGGCCGTCATCGTCGCCTGCCTCGTCGCCGATCTGCTGGCAATCGACGGAACCGCTGCCACCGCCTACATCGAATCCCGCATGGCCACGCAGCTGATCGACTCGCAGAAGCGCGTCATCGAGCGGTTCGCCGAACTGCCCGGCGACTGTTGCGACGCCTGGGACACCCCCGGCGCCGGCAAGCCCTGCAGTTGCAAGGCCCCGGCAGAGTGCTAGACCTGCTTGAGCGGCTGGGCTGTCTCCGGCAGGTGCACGGGACAGCTCTACGATCGGCCTTCTGCTTCCGCATCGCTGCGAACATCGCGCCCCAGGCGTCGATGAGTCCGCGTCTGGGGGCGGGGCAGTCGTGGGCGATGGCGCGGTGGAGATTCTTGAGGTCGTAGAACGGCACGGCTGTGTACATGTGGTGCTCGACGTGGGAGTTCATCTGCCGGTACAGGAATGCAGGGCCGGGTTGAGCTTCACCGTGCAGCAGCAGGCGCGGAAATCGGGGATATCCCCCCGCATCCCCAGTGCTGGGTAAAACCGCACAGGAAGTTCAGCCACCCGGCGAAAAACGGCGCCAGGGCCGACCGACCGGCCAGGAGCATCCTGTCCAGCATGCGCCGGCGCATCTCGTTCAGGACCTCGGGGACCTCTGAGATGGCGGCGAGGTTTTTCAGTTCCGGCCTCTCGCCGGTCATGTCGAAGAGCACCTCGCCCTGCCCGCCGGTGTAGCGGATGTACTTGTAGCGGCCGGTGCGGACCATCGCCCCGTCGTCGGAGAAGGCCAGCACATCCTCTCGCCCGGTGCTGTCGGCCTGGCCGGTGAGCAACGCCGGCCGGTCCCTGCCAGTGGCCCTGTCCGATTCACTCCGCCCAGAGCTGCAACAGCGGACCGTCCTGCCCCGCGATCGGGTCGCTGTCCGGCCGGGGGGTCCGGGCGATGTTCTGCCGGGCCTCGGCCAGCCGTTGCGGTTCGTTGCCGAACATGTCGTAGCCCGTCTGGCCCGGCGGGTAGCCGCCGACGATCAGGAAGTCCGCATCGGCGTCGATACGTTTGTGGCCGGTCCCGGGCGGCAGGATCGCCACGTCGCCGGCGCTGATTTCGACCTCCGGCCCGTCGGGCCCGCCGAACTGTACCGTGGCCTGCCCGGCGGCGCAGGCGAGCACCTCGCAGGCGTTGCTGTGGAAATGGTGGTAGTCGAACACCCCGTTCTGCCACGTTCCCGCCCAGCCATTGCTCTGCAGTTGTGCTTCGATCCGGTCGGCAGTCTGCTCATCGACGGCCTGCCGGTAGATTACCAGCGGCCAGGCGGGGTGGTTGGGAATTCCTTCTGACGTCTCCAGCGAGATGGCCTCAATGTCTTCGGTGTCAATGCGTGTCATGGCGACCTCCGGGGAAGTATAGCGCCCCGGGGGCCAGCTGCGCGCGCCGCTCGGGGCAGGGATTTACGGCTCCAGGTCTACCGCAGCCTCTTTGGCCGGTGGCGCGTTGGCCTTGCGGTACTCCGATGGGCTCTGGTCGGCCTCCTGTCGGAAGACCTTCGAGAAGTATCTCTGGTCGCGGTAGCCCGAACGCCGGGCGACCTGCCCGATCGGCAGGTCCGACTGGCCCAACAGGTGCATGGCCCGCTGCATCTGG
>JBKHDI010000117.1:0-7905 GCA_046541415.1 Phycisphaerae bacterium
GCCGCAGGAGTTAAAGGACGCAGTCCTGTCGACGAAGAAGATGGAAATGTTCTAATGCCAACTGGTGGGCTATTTTGCCGTGTTTACAGCAGGTGCCGACAACTCGGCTAGAAAAGGAGCGATGCAGGTATGGAAAAACTATGGCCTCTGGTGGCAAGCTTCATCATCATAGGCGTCGGCGCATATGGCGGCGGTTTGGTGACAGTGCCTCTGATGCAGCACGAACTCGTGGAAGGCCGTCAACTGCTGTCTATGGATGAGATGTCCAAGATTGTCGCCATCGCGCAGATGACGCCGGGACCCATTGCCGTCAATGGGGCGACTTTCGTGGGCTTCCGCGTCGCAGGTATCGTGGGCGCTCTTATCGCCACCCTTTGCGTGGTCCTGCCAGGCGTCTCGGCCCTCGCAATCATCTCATTTTTCCGGCGTCGAATGCAGCCCAGCTACCATCTCTTGCGACTTCGTCGAGGTCTCCGGGCTGGTGTATTGAGTCTGTTGCTGTACGCTGCGTGGCAGTATGGCTGGGGTGTAATCAACACTCCGACCGAGTTGGCCATCGCAGCGGGTGCGTTCCTGATCCTGACTGTATTCGAGGGGAAAGTTCATCCCCTCGCGGTGATCGCGGGAGCGGGAGGGATCGGTCTGCTGGTGTTCTGACGCATTGGACGATTCCCCAATATGACACGCGGCGCTGTCCGGATAGGCGATTTCGTTTCAAGGAACTCAACCTCCAGTGCGGCTTTACCGCACAGATCCTGGGCCAGAACAGCAGCGGGAAGAACCCGCAGAACAGAACCACCATGTGGGGCGCGGTCGGCCTGCGTCTCCAGTATGTTGCCATATCTCTCCCTTGCGCTAAGTTTCCAGCCAGCCCTTTCACGTAGACCACGCTGCCCTCTTGAAGTTTCTCGACACAGCAACTGCGTGCCGCTCAGGGAGGATGGCGTTCTGGCCAGCGGGGCTCGGACATGCCTTGTGCAGGGTCGGCTACTGCTCCCGGCCGGACAGGAAGCCCGACAGCAGGCCGTGCACACACGACCCCAGGGTCTTTCCGCGGTAGCCGCCCTCCTGGCAGAAGACGGTGGGCAGGTCCAGCCCTGCCAGTCGCTTGCCGATCTCGGGGTAGGCTTTCATGGTCATCGCGAAACCGCCGATCGGGTCGTCCTTGTGTGTGTCGAACCCGGCCGAGATGACCAGGAAGTCCGCCTTGAACCGCCGGATCGCCCGACAGGCCTTGTCGAGAGCTTCAAGATACTGCTGATCGGTCGAACCCAGGGCCAACGGGTAGTTGCGGTTTGTGCCCTTGGCCTGGCCGGAGAGGGTTTCGTCGGCATAGCCCCAGAAATAGGGATATTCCACGGCGGGGTCTGCGTGGATCGAAAGCGTGAAGACTTCCGGCCTGTCCTGGAAGAACTCCTGCGTGCCGTTGCCGTGATGGTAGTCGATATCCAGCGTGGCCACCTTGCCGTGCTCGCAGAGCAGGTCGGCGGCCAGGACGCAGTTGTTGAAGTAACAGTAGCCGCCGAATACGCGGGGGCCTGCATGATGGCCCGACGGTCTGCAGAGGGCATAGATCTCGCGCTGCGAGCCCTCGGCGACCATCGCCGCTGCGGTCAGGGCAGTCTCTCCGGATCTCTTGGCTGCGTGGTAGGTGTACATCTTGATCGGCGTCACTTCGTCGGTGCACCAGATGCCTCCCCACAAGGGTCGATCCGATCGTTTGGGCAGGTTGGCGCCCTCGCCGGGGAACAGGTCCGGGTAGAGCTCGGTCTTGGGATCGGAGATGCTCTGCGAGGTCTTCTTGATCCAGTCGTGGTACGGGTGCAGATCGCCGAACCGCTTCTGGGCGAAGGTGCGGGCCTGGAGGAACTCGAAGCGCGAGTCCCGCTCCAGCCTGCGTTTGATCACGTCCACCCGCGAGGGGATGTCGCGCGTCCGGTAGGTCTGCCCGCCGAGGGTAAATACCCACCGCGGGTCGTGTGCCAGGTACGCCTCGTGTTCAACGACTAACATGGATTTTCCTTCCTGATCCCAACAGCTCCAGGACCTCCTGCTGCGGGATGGCGGGGGCAAAGCGGTCTTGCCTGCCTCGCATGCCGTTGGAGCAGAAGATGGCGTTGAGGATCGCTTCCTCGGTCGCCTCGATGACCGCTTCGTACAGGCTGTCGATGTAGGCATCGGCCAGGAAGCGGACGTTGATCATGTGGTCCGGCTTGGGGGGCCTGCGGGGCAGCCGGTTGCTCGATGAAAAGGCCAGGACGATCTCCCCGCTGGAGTGCGCGGCGTGCGAGCCGGCCCGGCCCAGCCCCAGGGCTGCACGCTTGGCCAGGCGGTTCAGCTGGCCGCTGCTCAGCGGCGCATCGGTGGCGACGACCGCGATGATCGACCCGTAGTTCTCGCGCCGGCGTTGGTGGTCGAATCGCCCGTCCAGATCGCGCCCCACCACGCGGCCGTCGATGGTCAGGCTGCGCATGTCCCCGAAATTGCTCAAAACCAGCACGCCGAGGGTGAACTGGTGATCGCCGACGGTCACGCCCCGCGAGCTGCTGCCGATCCCGCCGGCGAAATCGCAGGTGATCATCCCCGTACCTGCCCCGACCGACCCTTGCACGACAGCCCCGCTCCGCGCGGCGTCGATGGCCTTCTGCACGTCGGCGGCGCTGTTGATCCCCGCGCGGATGTCGTTGAGATACGAGTCGTCCGTCTCGCCGACCACCGGCAGGACCACGTCGGCGGTCAGGCCCATGTGCGGGTGCTTGCGCGAGATGTAGGAAACCACTCCGCTGTGGACGCGCCCGACCGAAAGAGAGTTGGTCAGCAGGATGGGAGACTCCAGCCAGCCCCATTCGAGAACCTGGGTCAGGCCCGCCATCTCTCCCCCGCCATTGAGCACGAAACCGCCGGCCATCAGTCGGCGCATGAACACGTCGCCGCTGCAGGGGATGATCGCGGTTACCCCCGTGCAGACGTGCGTGCTGCCCGCGATACCGGGAATCTTGACGTTCTGCTCGATGCGCGTCATGTGGCCGACTTTCACCCCTTTCACGTCGGTAACAGCGTTGTTCAGCCCGGGGGGGAACTGCCCGATCGTCACGCCCAGTTCACGGATCCCCGGGCGCGGCGACGGGTACTTGCCGGCAGCTTCCGCCTTTCGCGGCGCGCGAAGCGAGAGGCTGTAGCGCCGGGCGGCTGAGCGGACGATCAACTTGAGCACCTCGCGATAGCTCAGGCCCGCCTGGGCAGCCGCGGTCATCAGCGACGCCTTGGGATGCAATGACGGCAGCGGGTTCAGTTCGATGAAATACGGCGTGCCGTCCTGGCGGAGTCTCAGGTCGACTCGTCCGAAGTCGGGGCAGTCCATGATCGAGAAGATCTTCCGGGATACTTCCAGCACGGCCTGGCGATCCGAACGGCTCAGCTTGGGTGGGCAGATCACCTTGACCGCCCGCGCCGACTGGCCGCCCTGCTTCATGTCGTAGTCATAGATGTTGTACTTGGCTGCGATGTTCTCCAGGTCGAAGGTGTGCTCGACGATTTCCAGGATTTTGCCCGGGTAGCTTTCCAGGAGCGGCACGCTGAGCTCCCTGCCGGAGATGAACTCCTCGACCACCACGCCGGCTGGGTACTGGCCCAGGAGGTCTTTCAGGCGGCGCTTGCAGGCCTGCGGCGTCTCGACGACGGAATCCTGCGTAATGCCCTTGCTCGAACCCTCGGAGTTGGGCTTGAGGATCAACGGGTAATCCAGGTTCTTCGGCAGCGGTTCGGACAGGTTGGTAACCAGCACCCCTTTGGGCACGGCAATGCCGTGCGACGCAGCGACCGTCTTGGCCAGGTGCTTGTCCATGTTCATGTGCAGCAGGGCTGCATTGCCCCCCGTAAAGGGCAGGCGGAGCTGTTCGTACAGGCCCGGGTAGAAGGCTTCCCGACTCGAACCGACGGTCCCCTCGGCGACGTTGAAGATCAGGTCCGGGTCGCTCTTGTACAGCGCCTCGACCACATCTGCCAGGGGCCCGGAGACCTCCACGGGCGTAACCGCGTGCTTCATCTCGCGCAGGGCCCCGGCCAGCCGGTCGACATCCTCCTGCAGAAGCAGTTCGGCTTCCTCTTCGGTCAGTTCGGTTCGAAGATTGTACGCCACGGTGATCTTCAACGGCGGGCTCCTTCCGGGCAGGGGCGGATAAGAAAATGCCTTACACCATGGTATACCGACACTTGCGTCCGGCCAATGTTCGCCGACAGCTGAAGGCCATCAACGCACCAGCCGGGCGGCATGCAGAACGGCCGGAAATGCCCGCCGGATAGAAGCGTCGCCTGCGAGCGAATACGATTTGTCTGAGACGGGCCCGGTCCTGTTGAAATCCATGATCCAGATCTTCAAGTCATTCAGTTCGGTCGCGGTTGCCGCGGCGATCCTCATCGCCGCGGCAGCTGTCGGTCTTGCAGCCAATGCGCTGCTTTTCGCCCTGCTGTCCCGTGTGGCCCGGCATGGCCGCAGGGACATGCTGCGACATTTCACGCGCCACGGACGACTTCCGGGATACGCGTTGCTGGCCCTGCTGGGCCTGCTGCTGGCCGGGCCACAGGTCCGGATGGCCCCTTCGGCGGGCGGCCTATCAGCCGGTGGGGTCTTCGGCATCGGCCGGCGGACGGGCGGCTGCGTTGATCAGCGTCTGCCAGGTCGGGAAGCGCTTCGCCTCCGAGGCGGTCAGGTGCAGGACCACCTTCAGCAGGTCGGCGTCGAAGTAGCTGGCCTGTTCCATGAGCTTCAGGGCCCGACGCGGTTCGTAGAGTCGCCCGGGCTCGTACTCGTCCAGGCCCGCCTCGGCGCGGCGGCGGTCGAGATCCACCTTCGAGCGGGTCCATTCGCGGCGGGTCTTCTCGCCCATCGCGTAGGGCACGACGTAATCGACGGATTTCTCCAGCGACCCGCCCTTTTCGGACTGCCACGCATACAGTTTCCTGCCCTCGGCCCCGGCGAGCATCGCCAGCTGCAGCGGCGGACGGAGGCTGCTTGCGTGATAGGTCAACGTGTCGCGCCGCTTCAGGTCGCGGCTCGTGCCGTCGGCGTAGAGGCTTTCGGTAACGAACCGCCGGATGCCCTCGTGGGCGGTGGCGACCCATTCCTTTCGGCCCAGAATCATCCCCGCCATCGCCGCCAGCCGCACGTGCTTGGAGTAGCGGTTGGTCAAGTGCTCGGACTTCTCGACGGCCCGAACGTGCAGCCGCCCGAGATGCTCGACCCATGCGTCGACCTGCTTGCGTCTCTCGCCCGGGAAACTGTCGCGCAGGGCATGGTAGGCCACGAGCATCGGCCAGAACTTGTTCTCGTTCACGTCGTTGCCGGTCAGCTTGTACGTCCCTGTCCAGGCGAGGATGAACTTGCGGAGCGTTTCGGCCGCACGCGCATCGGCAGAGACCTGCCAGTACCGGACCAGCCGGGCGACGTCGCCCATCTCGCGGAGCTTGGCCACCGTGGCGATGCGGCGCGGATCGGTGTGCACCAGCCCCTCGTAGTGGATGACCTCCAGCGGATGCGGCTGGGCGGAAAGCAGACCCTTGGCCTTCTCGGCAGCCTCGGCCGCCAGAGCGGCAGCTTCGCGGTCATCGGCTGCCAGATCCCGCAGGCGCTTCAGCTGCGCCGCATCCAGCGGGACTACCGGCGGGATCGAGAATTCCCCCGCCTTCTCGGCCCCCTCGCCGCCCTGCTGCTGGGCCCCCAGCGGGCTGCAAAGCAGGCAGACAGCCAGAATGACCAGGCCGCAAGAACCCATCGTAACAGCCGAATGCTCCATACCAGACTCCCGGTTTTGTCTCGTTCCAGATGAACCCGAGCAGGTGCCCGGACCGACAGGACCAGAGTACAAGCCCGGGCCCTGTCTGTCCAAGCCGATCTGCTCGGGCCGTCTGCTGCTCCCGACATCAGTGGATCCAACTGCAGATGATCGCCCAGGACAAAGGACCTCAGGTCCGCTCAGATCGGGTGGATTTCGGGCCAGGCCAGCTCGAAGCCCTGGTCGATCAGCAGGGACTGGAAATCGCCGAGCCTGCCCTGGTCGTTGCGGACCTGTCGCGGCTGGAGATCCCGGTTGCAGCAGAAGGCCGCCAGGGCCCCGGCCGCTTCGCCGATGTTCCACTCCACCGGGTGCAGGCGGTAACAGCCGTTGGAGATGTGCGTCGTGCCGATGTTCTTGCAGGCCGGCAGGAGGTTCTCCATCCGCTGCGGGATCAGCGCCCCCAGCGGGATCTGGAACGGCAGGGACGCCACGTCGATGTAGTTGTCCCCGCCGGTGGACATGTGCAGGTCGATCCGGTAACTGCCGATGCCGACCGAATCGTCGAACAGCTCGGCCCCTGCCCCATCCAGGCCCGACTCGTGCCACTGGCGATAGTTGAAGTTCTTCCCGCCGCGGGCCTGGACGCCGACGTGGTTTTCCGTGACGGTCAACTCGGCCCGGATCCGTCGCGATTCGCGGATGTACGGCGCCTTGGCCAGCCCGTCGCCCGTGCCCACCACGTCGGGCCGCAGGTAGAGCTCCGGGTAGCCCTGGCCGATCTGCTTGCCCGCCGAATCATACCGCGGCGCCTCGGTCTGCAGCCAGTACAGCCAGCTCAGCGAGAGCTGTTTCGCTTCGTGATACGCCTTCTCGATGGTCTGCTCGTCGGCGTCGATGATGTTGGTGCAGAAGTAGTCGTTCTGCGGCCAATTGACCAGCGTCATCTCGTGGGGCGCATGGTCGGTATCGTAGATTTCCGCAGCCAGGATGCGCCGGTACAGCCATCGCGGATCGCCATGGCCCTCCCAGGGCATGACGCAGCGCGGGGTCATCGACAGATCCGGCGGGTTGGGGTCGTCGAGGCTGAAGAAGGGCCCCGGCCAGGCCGGCTGAATCGGCGGGACCCAGCCGGCCCAGTGGTCGTACATTGCGGGCTTCTCGATGGTATGGTCCGCCCCCTGCACGGAGGTGTCGAAGGCGACGGGGAAGCACCAGGTGAAGGCCTGGACGTTGTCAGGCCTGGCCGGGCCCGTCGGGGCGTGCGGTTCTCCCGTATCGTCCTGCGACTCAGCCCCGGCGACATACTCACAGCCGCTGATCGCCAGCAGGTCGCCCAGTTCGGTTGCATCGAGCACCCAGGGCGCGGTTACGGTGAAGCGCTCGGGCAGCTGACCGCCGGGGCCGATGTGCTCGAACGCCACCGCCTTGATCCGGTCGCCGTCGACGTCGGCGCCGGTGGGCCTGCAGTTGGGCAGCACGCGCAGACGCCCGCGGCTGCGGGGCCAGGCGAGCATGTTCTCCAGCACGGCCAGGATGGGCCTGGGTTCGGCGGCGATGCGTGAGACGTTCGCGATCCCCGGGTTCAGGAGCGGATTTGCTCGCGCCGCGGCCGTCAGAGGGTAGTGGTCGCGGTAGTACTGTCGCAGCGCGTTGCGGAACTGGCGGTACCGTCGCGTACAGCCGCACTGTTCGATCCAGCGGTGTTCGTCGGAGGGTACAGCCTGGCTGGTCAGCTGGCCGCCGATCCAGTCGGTCTGCTCGGTCAGGATGACGGTGCATCCCAGGTCGGTCGCCGCCATCGCGGCAGCACAGCCGCCCACGCCTCCACCGACGATCAACACGTCAGCCTTCAACTCAGTCATCCGCCCTGCCTCCTCTTGTCGTCTCTTGCTTGCCCCTGTCAGTCCAGCGGGTCGAACATATCCTGCGAAGCATAGCACATCGGGCAGACCCACTCGTCGGGCAACTGCTCGAAATCCACGCCCGGCGGGATGTTGTTCATCGGGTCGCCCTTTTCCGGGTCATACACGTAGCCGCACTGGGTGCAGATGTATCGCATCAGGTTCTCCTCGTCACACGCGGGTCGCTTGAGCAGCCAGTATACAACCTCCCCTGGGCCGAACGAGACGAA
>JBKHDI010000118.1:0-7658 GCA_046541415.1 Phycisphaerae bacterium
CCACACCTGCCATTGGTGCCGGGGTTCACGCCGCTTCGGCGTAACCCCGCCTGTCGCCGCCCCCTGGCCGCCGGGGCGATATACTTCTGCGAACGCAACCGATCAAGGAGTCCGACATGTCATCCGGCAAGAAGCTCAAAAAGTACAAGGCCAAGAGAGACTTCCGCAAGACGCCCGAGCCCAGCGGCCAAAAGCAGCCGGAAGGTGTGGGCAGGAAGGGGCCGATCTTCGTGATCCAGAAACACCAAGCCTCCCGCCTGCACTACGATTTCCGCCTGGAGGCCGATGGCGTGCTGAAAAGCTGGGCCGTGCCCAAAGGCCCGTCGACCGACCCGTCGGTCAAGCGACTGGCCCAGCCCACCGAAGACCACCCGCTGGACTATGCCCTGTTCGAGGGCAACATCCCCGAAGACGAATACGGCGGCGGGACGGTGATGATCTGGGACATGGGCCTCTACGAGAATCGCTCGACCGGCGGCAAGGGCAAGGATCTGACCATCGCCGAGGCGATCGAGGCCGGCAAGGTCGAGATCTGGCTGGAGGGCGAGAAGATCCGCGGCGGCTACGTGCTGGTCAAGACCGGCTCGATGGGGGGCAGGAAAGAGTCGTGGCTGCTGATCAAGAAAGACGACGAGCACGCCGACGCCCGGAGAAAGCCCACCAGCACCCAGAACAAATCCGTCAAATCCGACCGCACCCTCGACGAGATCCGCCGGCAGGAAGAGGAAACCAGCTTCCAGGACAGCCGGGACTGAATAAAGGCGACATCATGAGTACCTTGACGATCGACCGACACGAAATCCAGCTGTCCAACGAGGAGAAGGTCCTCTTCGGCGACTCGGGCCTGACCAAGGGCGACCTGGTGGACTACTACTGCAAGGCAGCGGATCTGATCCTCGCCCACGCCGGCGGGCGCGTGCTCTCCATGCTCCGCTTCCCGGACGGCATCGAGGGGGGGCGCTTCTTCCAGAAACGCGTGCCCGACTACTTCCCCGACTGGATCGAGACCGTCGAAGTCCAGGCAGAACAAGACACCCTCTGCCAGATGGTGCTCCAGCACCCGGCCGACCTGGTCTACCTGGCCAACCAGGCCTGCATCACGCTGCACACCTGGCTGTCGCGGGCCGACCAGCTCGACCTGCCCGACCGGATGATCTTCGACCTCGATCCGCCCGAAGCCGGGTTCCCCGCCGTTCGCGACGCCGCGCAGTGGCTGCGCGAGCTGCTCGAACAGATCGGCCTGTACACCGGCGTGATGACCACCGGCAGCAAGGGCCTGCACGTGATCGTGCCCATCCGCCGCGAGTGGCCCTTCGACCAGGTCCGCCACCTGGCCGGGGATGTCGCACGCCTGCTGGCCAGGCGACACGGCGATGCGCTGACCGTCGAACAGCGAAAGGCCAAACGCAACGACCGCGTGTTCATCGACTACCTCCGCAACGCCTACGCCCAGACGGCCGTGGCACCCTACAGCGTCCGCGCCCGCCCCGGCGGACCGGTAGCCACGCCGCTGGACTGGGACGAACTGGACAACCCCGACCTCGACGCCCGCACGTATACCATGGACAACCTCTTCCAACGCATGGGTCAGCGCAAAGACCCCTTCGCCGACCTCGCCCGCCACGCGCGCAAACTCGACGCCCCCCGCGACGCGCTGGACAAACTCCTGGCCGACGAAAAAGACTGACCCCTCGGCCCCGGTTTACGGGGATGGACACCGGCGCTGCGCCCAGGGCCATCTGCTTCGGAGCTGCCCATCTCACCCCTCAACGGTGCCATGGTTCACGGGGATCGAGGCCCAAGGCCGAGATCGTCGTAACCATGTGGATCTCTCACGGCCGTTGCGCACAGTGTCATGCCTCAAGCGGGAACCCTGCACTCTTTCCCAACGCGACCCCACCGCGCCGCAGATTCAGACCCGAAGCGAGGCTTGCTGTGGCTTGGCCCCACAGATCCGACCGGGGGATTGATGGGCCTTACTGCCCGTCGACGGCCGGGAAGCGTTTGCGCCAGCGGATGCGCATGGCGAGGGTCTCGGCCAGCCCGGCGTGGTGGAGGTTGGGGTCTTCGGCGTCCAGCAGGTGGTGCTTGCCGCCGTTGGTGACGACCTCGACGGTCTTCTCGTCCGGGGTCTTCACGACCGTCCAGGGCTTGCGGACGACGTAGGTAAAGCCTTCGCCCCGCGGCGCGCCGTCGACCTGCTCAGCCCGCGGGCCGGGGTTCTTGGAGAACTTCTGCTTGAGGTAGATCACGTGGTCGCCGGGCTGGAAGCGGCTCTGGCCCTGCAGGCGACGGACCCATCTCAGGGTCAGCCAGCTGACCGGGAAGACTACCAGCACCCAGGCGTAGCGACGGGCGGTCTCCAGCATCGTCTCCGGGGCCAGGCCCAGGGCCAGTCCCACGCAGTAGAGAACCGTCGCAAGTGCCCCAGCCATCAGGATGTGTGTCAGTGCAGATTCCATACCAGGCTCCTTGACCAATGTATGTACCACGGGGCAGTCTGCGTCCCGTCATCACGAGCTTCATGCAGAGCCACCTTATATATGTATCGGCAACAGGGCGTATTTGCCCTTATTCCAATTATAACACAAAGCTCTTGCCCAATCAGAATTTCCACTCCCGGTTCCGCATGGGGCATAGAGGTACGCCCGGGACAGATCGCCAGGATCTGTTCCGGGCGCGTCCGGTTTCCAGACTCTGAACTGTTCAGCCGGGGGCGGCCGGGGCGTTGCCTACCAGCGGCCTGACTTGCGGGCCGGGGCCTCGGGATAGCCTGCGAAGATCGACTCGGCCGCGTCGAGCTCTTCCTGGGGCAGATCGTGGTCTTCCAGCTCCCCGCCGAAGTACTTGCTGTAGGCCAGCAGGTCCATCAGCCCGTGGCCGGACCAGTTGAGCAGGATAACCTTCTCCTTGCCCTCCTGCTTGGCCTTCTCGGCTTCCTCGATGGTCGCCGCGATCGCGTGCGAGGTCTCCGGTGCGGGGATGAAGCCCTCGGTCCGCGCCCAGGTGACGGCCGCCTTGTAGCAGCCCAACTGCTGGTAGCTCCTGGGTTCCAGCAGGCCCTCGACGACCGCCTGGCTGACCAGCGGGGCCATGCCATGATACCGCAGCCCGCCGGCGTGAATCGGCGGAGGCACGAAGGCGTGACCCAGCGAGTGCATGGGCATCAGCGGGGTCATCCCGGCCGTGTCGCCGTGGTCGTAGACGAACGGGGCGCGCGTCAGCGTCGGGCAGCTGGCCGGCTCTGCCGGGATGATGGTGATCTCCTTGCCGCTGACCTTGTCTGCGATAAACGGGAAGGCCAGCCCGGCAAAGTTGCTCCCGCCGCCGGCACAGCCGATGACGATGTCCGGGTCTTCAATGCCGATCTTGGCCAGCTGGGCCTTGGCCTCCAGGCCGATAACGGTCTGGTGGAGCATCACGTGGTTCAGCACCGAACCGAGGCTGTAGCGCGTCTTGCCGGTCTTGTCGGTGACGGCCTGCTCGATCGCCTCGGAAATCGCGATGCCCAGCGAGCCGGGCGTGTCGGGGGTCCTGGCCAGGATGTCGCGTCCGGCCTGGGTCTCCTGCGAGGGCGAGGGCACGCACGTTCCGCCCCAGGTCTCCATCATCAGGCGGCGGAAGGGCTTCTGCTCGAAGCTGATGCGGACCATGAAGACCTTGCACTCCAGCCCGACCAGGCTGCAGGCGAACGACAGGGCAGAGCCCCACTGGCCCGCGCCGGTCTCGGTGGTCAGCCGCTCAATGCCGAACTGCTTGTTGTACCAGGCTTGGGGGATGGCGGTGTTGGGCTTGTGCGACCCGGCCGGGCTGACGCCCTCGTTCTTGTAGTAGATCTTCGCCGGCGTGCCCAGGTGCTGCTCGAGCCTCCGGGCCCGGTAGAGCGGACTGGGCCGCCAGATCTTGTATATGCCCTGGATCTCGTCGGGAATGGTGATCCATCGCTCGGTGGAGACTTCCTGCTCGATGAGGTTCATCGGGAAGACCGGCGAGAGCATGTCGGGGCTGACCGCCTTGCCGTCCGGGCCCAGCGGAGGCAGCATGGGCGTCGGCAGGTCGGCTGCGAGATTGTACCACTGGCGTGGCATCTCGTCTTCGGTCAGCAGGATCTTGGTCGGTTCCATGTCGGGGTTGCTCCTTGTGAATCAGGGTCGCGGCTACCGCGGACGGTTCTTGGCCAGCCAGTCCTTCCAGGCGGCGATGGCTTTGTCCCTCTCGGCCCGGGGTGCATCAGGATCGTACAGGATGTCGTTTCCGGTGATCGTTGACAAGGTTCTGCTGATTTGTTTTCTGGCCTGCTCGCCTGGTTTTTCCAGTGCCGCCACCAGGGCGGACGCGACGGGCCAGGTCCGGACGGGGTCGGTATTCATTGCCTCCAGGGCCTCGGCCGCCAGGGCGCGGATGCGCGGCTCGCGGTCTTCCAGGCGACCGACCAGCGCGGCGACGGCCGATTCCGAGGCGTGGGACTTGAGGGCTTCGACGGCCGTCGAACGCGCGCGCGGGTCCCCACTGGTCAGCCCGACAGTCAGCAGCTTTTCCGGCACATCTTTGCGATGGACCAGGTAACCCAGCAGCGCCAGGGCCGTCTGTCGGGCCGGGGCTTGCTCGGCCGTGGCTGCCGCGACGATGGCGGCGTCGAGATTCTCCCGCTCCTGCTTGGGCCCGTGGTAGCAGATGACCAGCCCCACGGCGGGGGAGGGGTCTTTCAGCAGTTTGACCAGAGCTGCAGCGCCCCGGTGATCGGGGATATCAGCCAGGGCGGTCGTCAGCCACATGCGGCTGTGGCGGGGGCGATGTTTCTGACCAGCCGCCTCGATCAGCGCCGGCACGGCCGGGGGGCCGAGCTTCACGGCGATCCGGTGGGCGGCCCGGGCGGACCAGGCATCCCGGTCGAACTGCTGGATCAGCGCATCGAGGTAGGCCTTCCGCTTGGGCTCGGGGACGTTGTGCAGGTTCGGCGGCACGATGTCCAGATCCTGCGGGGCCGATTGCAGGCGGATCACCGGCGCGCCGGTCCGGCGAATGTATAAGGAAAGCACCGCCTTGGCCGGTCCGGGTTCGAGTTCATCGGCCAGCGCCCCAGCCGCCTTGGGCAACTTCTCGTCCAGGTCCTTGACCATCGCCTCCATCGCCGCCAGCACGTCCTGTCGCCCGGGGCCGAAAACGGGGGTCTCTGAGAGGTCCACGGGTTCAAACTCGATCGTCTCGCCCGGCCCGATCGATCCCGGCCAGTCCCCTTTTACCTCCAGCGCGATCGGCGCCGTGACCAACCCCTCTGTCCGGCTGCGCAGGATCGTCAAAAAACAGGTCAACTTCTCCGCCTTCGGCAGGTTGACCGCGATGGTGCCGGCATTGCGGATCGCCGGGTGGATCTTGACCGTGCCCATCTGACCGACAGGGTGGAGCATCAGTTCCGACAACTGCAGGCCGGATCGGCCCTGGCCCCAGTTGCGGATAGCTTTTTCTGCCTGAACCGGCGCGCAGCAGAGACCGACGAGGATCATCAGCAAAGACAGCCTGTGAAACGCTCTCGGGGCCATGGGATACCCATGCTACCGCCAAAGGGCGTAACGGACAATCTTGTTTAGCCTCCGACGGGGCTGTAGAGTGGGACCCAACGAATGGAGGCTTGAACATGAGGCAAGACGAAGGGCAGGCGGCCGTTGAACTCCAGCCCATCGGCGTGATTCATTCCGGTTGGGACCAACCGCAGGGCACGCCGATTCAGCCTCGCATGGCCGAGGGCGCCGGCGGCTGGGTCGACCTGTTCGAGCCCTACGCAGAGGGCCTGGGCGACATCGAGGGCTTCGAGCGGATCTGGCTGATCTATCACTTCCATCGGACCTCTGCGATGAAGCTGACGGTTACGCCCTTCCTGGACACGCAGAGTCATGGCGTCCTCGCGACACGCAGCCCCGCGCGGCCGAACGGAATCGGCATGAGCTGCGTCCGCCTGGTTGCCTGCAACGGCCGGCGGCTGGAGCTGGCCGACGTGGACATCGTCGACGGCACGCCGCTGCTGGACATCAAGCCGTATGTCCCGAAGTTCGACCGCTTCGACGTGGACCGCTGCGGGTGGATCGACGCCGCCCGCGCCAGCCGCAGCCTCGCCGACGACCGGTTCGCCTGACCAGCGAGCCGATATACTACCCAGACACCTCTACAGCCTGCCGGCGGGCGGGCCGGGAATCCTGAACGCACGCAACCCGTACTCGAAAGGAGCTACACATGCATGAAAACCTCACCAGGCGCGATGCGCTGAAACTGGCCGGCGTGGCAGGGGCGGGGGTCGTTCTGGCCTCCGCCGGATGCAGCTCGGCACAGGAGATCAAAACCGGCCAGGGCCTGGCGACCGGCATGGCCGGGGCGATCGACAAGCAGGGCACCTACTCCCTGCCCGAGCTGCCCTACGCCTACGACGCCCTCGAACCGCTCTACGACCAGCAGACCCTGCGCATCCACCACGACAAGCACCACGCCGGGTACGTCCGCGGCCTGAACTCCGTGCTGGAAAAGCTAGACGCAGCCCGCAAGAGCGGCGACCTCGAGTCGATCAAGGCCCTGTCCCGCGGCCTGGCCTTCCACGGGTCCGGCCACGTGCTGCACACCATCTTCTGGAACTCGATGACGCCCGGCGGCTCGGAGCCCAGCCGGCAGCTGCAATCGATGATGAACGGCTCGTTCGGGTCGGTCAAGGCCTGCCAGTCGCAGTTTGCCGCGGCCACCAAGGCCGTCGAGGCCTCCGGCTGGGGTGTGCTGGCCTGGGAGCCGATCGCCAACAAGCTGCTGGTCATGCAGGCAGAGAAGCACCAGAACCTGACGATCTGGGGCGTCTTGCCCCTGCTGGTCTGCGATGTCTGGGAGCACGCCTACTACCTGAAATACCAGAACAATCGCGGCCAGTGGGTCGACAACTTCATGAAGTTGGCCAACTGGGACTACGCCTCGAAACGTCTGGCGTCCATCAGGGGCTGAAGGCCCTCCGAACCGTCGAACCAAAACCGGGGCGGGCTCCTATGGCGGGTCCGTCCCGGTCTCTCAATCGGGGAGCTTGTCCTGTCTTCGCCGGGCTCGCAGCCAGAAAAACAACTCGCCGACTACCGCGGATATCACGACAAACGCGGCGATCGATCCCATGCCCAATCCGGATTCTGCCACCTGGGGCCGGCTCGAAACAGCCAACAGCTCACCATGCAGTGCCGATGCAAAAAGCATCTGTCCCGTAAACATAGCGCCTCCTGATGTGTGTTCGGCCTCCTCCAAGGACTCGAACGGCTTAATAACACCGTTAATATATAGGGAAATTCCCCTACAGTCAATGGCCTGTTCGCCGTATGCGCCAGTTTCAGCGCACCTTGCGTACACGGGCGAATCATTCAAGAATTCGGCTTTGGTAGGTGCGCCGGGGTCCGGTATGACTACGGACCCGCCCCTGCCACTGGGCGCAGGCGTTGTGCCCGTCCCTGCTTTCCGTCGAATGCGCCAGACCCCCGCGTCCCACGGCCCAGCGCGGGGTCAGGTACTTTTACGGACCCGAGGCCCTGCGAGGGTCGTAGAAAGTACCTGACCCCAAAGCCCCCACGGTCCATCCCCGCCCCATTCGCACCGGTGCCCGGGCCCGCGCCGCTTCGGCGTAACCCCGCGCGGCCGGGCCTTCC
>JBKHDI010000119.1:0-7599 GCA_046541415.1 Phycisphaerae bacterium
CGATCCTGCGGCCGGGGTTGCCATTTCCAACCCCCTTTGGTTACAATGCCCGCTCGTCGCCCCGCTGGCAAGCGGGGCCTGTACCTGCAGATCCCGCACCCGACCGCATGAGCGACCAAACGCACAACCAGACCGTCATCCGCGTCCGCTATAGTGAAACCGACCAGATGGGCACGTTCTATAACTCCCGGGCCCTGGAATGGTTCGAGGTCGGCAGGACCGAACTGCTCCGCCAGTTGGACCTGCCCTACCGCGAGATGGAGTCCCGCGGGGCCATGCTCCCGCTGGTCGAAGCCCATGTCGAGTACCTCGGCCGGGCCCAGTACGACGACGCACTGACGATCACCACCAGCGTATCGATGCAGGGGCGGGCCCGGGTGAGGTTCGAGATGGACATCCAGCACGAAAACAGCGGCGGACCCGTCGCGCGAGGCTGGACCGTCCATGCCGTAACAGACCCGGCCGGCAAGGCGATCCGCCCCCCCAAGTGGTTGCGGGAACTGCTTGACCGACACTCGGAGATACCATGACTGAACGTATGCTTCTTAACGGCAACGAGGCCGTGGCCACCGCCGCCCTCGACGCCGGCGTGGGCCTGGGAACCGGCTACCCCGGAACGCCCTCAACTGAAATTCTCGAACACTTCAGCGAAATCGGAGGCCGCGCCCAGTGGGCCCCGAATGAAAAAGTCGCCCTGGAGGTCGGCCTGGGCGCCTGCTTCGGCGGTGCCGACGTGCTGGTGACCATGAAGCACGTGGGCGTCAACGTCGCGGCCGACCCACTGTTCACCGCCGCGTACACAGGCGTAACCGGCGGGCTGGTGCTGATCTCCGCGGACGATCCGGGGATGGCTTCCAGCCAGAACGAACAGGACAATCGCCACTATGCCCGGGCCGCCGGCGTGCCGATGCTCGAACCGGCCGACAGCCAGGAAGCCTACGACATGACCCGTCTGGGCCTGGAACTGTCACGACGCTTCGGGATGATCTTCATCCTCCGGATGACCACCCGCATCTGCCACTCCAAGACCATCGTCCAGCGGTCCGAGCCGACTGAACCGGCGACCATACCTTACCAGAAGGACATTCCCACGCGGGTGATGATCCCTGCTTACGCCCGCGGCGCCCACAAGAAGCTTCGCGACAAGCTGGCCAGACTGGCCGAGTGGAACGAGGCCGAGGGGCCCAATCCCATCCATCCGGGAAGTGGTGAGTTGGGAATCATTACAAGCGGCATCAGCTATGTCCACGCCCGCGAGGCGGCCCCAGAGGCGGGTATCTGCAAGCTGGGCCTGACCTGGCCGCTGCCGATCGAAACCATCCGCAGCTTCGCCGCCGATTACGACCGTGTGGTGGTTATCGAAGAAGGCGACCCCGTGGTGGTCGAGTCCCTCCGAGCTGAAGGTATCGACGTCGAGGGCAAGGACGCGATGTACCGCTTCGGAGAACTGTCGGTCGACCGCGTCACGCGGATTCTGGCCGGGGACACCAGCCCCGAGCCGGCGCCGCCGAAGGGCAAGCCCCCGCAACTGTGCCCGGGCTGTCCGCACCGCAACGTCTTCGAAATCCTCCGCGACGAGGGCTGCATCGTCGCCGGCGACATCGGCTGTTACACGCTCGGAGTCCTGCCGCCGTTCGAGGCGATGGACACCTGCGTCTGCATGGGCGCTTCGATCGGCGTGGGCCTGGGCCTGCGCCACGTGCTGCCCGAGGAGCAGGCAGCCAAGGTCGTCAGCGTCATCGGCGACAGCACGTTTGCCCACTCGGGCCTGACGGGCCTGGCCGAGATGGTCTACAACCCGCCGGAAACCGGCCATGTGGTGATCATCCTCGACAACAACACCACCGCCATGACCGGCCTGCAGGAGCACCCGGGCACGGGGCGAAAGCTCGACCACACCCCGGCCAACCAGGTCGTCTTCGAGGACGTCGCCAGGGCTATGGGCATCAAGAACGTAACCGTGATGAACCCGTCGAGCGAAACCGAGAAGTTCGCCGAGGAAGTCCGCGCCGCACTGAAACGTCGAGAACTGTCGCTGATCATCGGCCGGCGCCCCTGCCTCCTGGCCGCCGGGAAGATCAAACAGTACCAGGCCGCTGCCGAAGGGTGTGAATAAAATGACTGCCAGTACCGTAACCAACGTTGTTGTCGCCGGCCTGGGTGGCCAGGGCGTATTGAAAGCCAGCGACATCCTCGCCGAGGCGGCCTTCCGCGCCGGGATGGATGTCAAAAAGGCCGAGATCCACGGCATGAGCCAGCGAGGCGGGTCGGTCCATTCCGACGTGCGGTTCGGCTCGGACGTCCTCAGCCCGATGGTCCCGGCCGCTCAGGCCGACTTCCTTGTCGTTCTCGAACCGACCCAGGTGGAGGTCAACTCCCACCGCCTGTCGCAGTCCGGAACGCTGATCGGCCCGGACGCGGTGGACGTCAAGGCCCTGTCCAGCGCCAAGAGCCTCAACGTCGCCATGCTCGGCGCCCTGAGCAAGCTCCTGCCGATCGGCCAGGAGCACTGGAAGGCGGCGATCGCCGCTGCCCTGCCGAAGAAGCTCCATGAAGTGAACTTCGAAGCCTTCGAAATCGGACGCAACGGGAAATCAGAGGGGTGACCGCCACGGGCCCTACAGAGAGGAAGACCGAAATGTCCGAATATTCCAGCCAGGCCGCCCACGGCGGGTTCAACCCGACCAGCGCTGTCGATTACCTGCCCGTGAAACAACTCAAACAGCTGCAGCTCAAACGGCTGCGTGCCATCGTCCGCCGGGCCTATGACCGCGTGGAACTCTTCCGGACGCGATGCGAGACCAGGAACGTCTCGCCGCTGGACCTGGAGAGCCTCGCCGATATCAGTTCCCTGCCGTTTACGTTGAAGACCGACCTGCGCGACGCCTATCCGTTCGGTCTCTTTGCCAGCGATCTGAGTGAAGTAGTTCGCCTGCACGCCTCGTCGGGCACGACGGGCAAACCGACCGTGGTCGCATATACCAAGCAGGACGTGGCGGTCTGGACCGAGGTGATGCAGCGCACGTTCGCCGCGTGCGGCTGTCACAAGGGCGACATCATCCAGAACGCCTATGGCTACGGCCTGTTCACCGGCGGGCTGGGGGCCCACTACGGGGCAGAGGGTCTGGGCGCCACAGTCATCCCCATTTCTGGCGGGAATACCGATCGGCAGATCATGATCATGAAGGACTTCGGCGTCACGGCGATCTGCTGCACCCCGAGCTACTTCGTCCACCTGGTCGAACGGGCGTTGGAGATGGGCGTCGATATCCGCGAGCTGCCGCTGAAGGCGGGCATCTTCGGGGCAGAGCCCTGGACCGACGCCATGCGGAAGCACGTGGAGGCGGCTGCGGGCATCAAGGCATACGACATTTACGGCCTGAGCGAGATCATCGGCCCCGGCGTGGCCAGCGAGTGCGAGTGTCAATCCGGACTGCACATTTTCGAGGACCACTTCTACCCCGAGATCATCGATCCGGAGACTCACGATGTGCTCGAGGACGGCCAGGAGGGTGAACTGGTTCTGACCACGCTGAGCAAGCTGGCCATGCCGGTGATCCGCTATCGCACGAGGGACGTGACGCGCATCATCCCCGAACCGTGCGGCTGCGGCAGGACCATCCGCCGGGTCGCCCGGATCTCGGCCCGCAGCGACGACATGTTCATCATTCGCGGGGTCAATGTATTCCCCTCGCAGATTGAAGAGGCCCTGCTGAACGTCGAAGGCACGCTGCCTCACTACCAGATCGTCCTGACCCGCAGCAAGGGGCTGGACCAGATGGAGGTGCAGGTCGAGGTGACGCCTGAGTTCTTCTCCGACAAGGTCAGGGCCATGGAAGAACTGCAGCACAAGATCGTCGAATCGATTTCCCGCATCGTCAGCATCCGCGCCAAGGTCAGTCTCGTCCAGCCGCACACAATCGAACGCTCGATGGGCAAGGCCAAACGACTGATCGACAAACGGGAGCTTTGAGACCGGCTGCCGCCCTGACGCGGTGCCGCATCGTAGAAAGGACGCTAGAGATGAAGATCACCCAGCTTTCGGTCTTCCTGGAGAACAAGCCCGGCCGCCTGAGCGAGCCCTGCCAAATCCTCGCCGATGCGGGGATCAACATCCTGACGCTCTCGCTGGCTGATACCGAGCAGTTCGGCATCATGCGGCTGATCGTCGAGGACTGGGCCAAGGCCAAAAACGTGCTGACCGCCGCCGGGTCCGTGGTTAACGTCACCGAAGTGGTCGCCACGGAAGTCGACGACAGGCCCGGGGGCCTGGCCAGACTGCTGGGCACGCTCGAGTCGGCCGAGATCAACATCGAGTACATGTACGCCTTTACCTTCCGCCGGGCTGACAAGGCGATTCTGATCTTCCGCTTCGAAGACCCCGACGCCGCCGTCGAGGTCCTGCGGGCCAAGGATATCAACGTCATCGACCCGGTGGAACTGTTCGGCAACGGCTCGAACTGACCCAGCCGCAGGATACCGCATGTCTGACTTTGTCTGCGAGAACCGCATCTACGATCCCGCGGCTGAAACCTTGGCCGCTGCCGACCGACAGGCGCTGCAGTTGGAGCGACTACAGGCGTTGGTCCGTCACGTAGCCGACGTGCCCTTCTACAAGCAGGCCTTCGCCGAACGGAAATTCAGGCCCGATTCAATCCGCAGCCTCGGCGACCTTCGGCGCCTGCCCTTTACCACGAAAGAAGACCTGCGCCAGCACTACCCGCTGGGCTTCCTGGCCGTGCCGCGAGAGAAGGTCGTCCGCATTCACGGTTCATCGGGGACCACCGGCAAGCCGACTTTCGTCGCCTATACCGCCGAAGATCTTTCGACCTGGGCCGACTTGTGTGCCCGTTTTCTCCTCGCCGGTGGCCTGCAGCCCAAGGACACCGTCCAGATCGCCTTTGGCTACGGCCTGTTCACCGGCGGGTTCGGCCTGCACTATGGTGTCGAGCGTCTCGGGGCCTGTGTGATCCCGGCTGCTTCGGGCAACACGCCACGACAGATGATGCTCATGCAGGACCTGCAGACCGACGCATTGGTCTGCACGCCGAGCTACGCATTGTACATGGCCGATGCGGCCCGTTCGGCGGGGATCGATCCGGCCAAGCTGCCGCCCCGCTTCGCCCACTTCGGTGGAGAGATGTGGACCGAGGACATGCGGGCACAGATCGAGGCTGAGATGGATTTGCTGGCGTTCAACAACTATGGGCTCAGCGAAGTCATCGGCCCCGGCGTCAGCGGCGAATGCGCCGCCAGGACGGGCATGCACATCCAGGACGATCATTTCATCGTCGAGTGCATCGACCCGGAGACCCTCCGCCCGGTCGAGCCCGGCCAGCAGGGTGAGTTGGTCTTCACCACGCTGACCAAGCAGGCCATGCCCGTCATCCGCTATCGGACGCGCGACCTGGCCAGCCTCGACCCCAATCCCTGTCCCTGCGGACGGACGAGTATCCGGATGAGTCGTGTCATCGGCCGGACCGATGACATGCTGATCATCCGGGGAGTCAACGTCTTCCCATCGCAGATCGAGGAGGCTCTGCTGCGTGTGGACGGCACGGCACCGCATTACCAGATCGAGATCTCGCGCCCCGGCGCTCTGGACGAAGTGACCATCCGTGTCGAGGTCCGCCCGGAGAATTTCTCCGACGAGATGCGCCTGATGCAGTCGCTTCGCAACCGGATCGACCGGGAAGTCCAGGCCGTGGCGGGTATCCGGGCGAGGATCGAGCTGGTCGCCCCCAAGACTCTCGACCGTTTCCAGGGTAAGGCCAAGCGGGTTATCGACCACCGTCGCGGCGAGTCGGACATCTGATTCAGGAAATGTACCTCGAAATCGTGCCAGGTTTTTGAGATCCCCTCTTTGTCGGCCTATCATGCTTCATTGGGGGCGGCGCTGGACGGTCCGCATCATAGTCAAGCGGGCCCGCTGTCCCCGAATTCGTCCAAGCAAGGAGGTTTCGGATGCACTACGAACTGCCGAAACTGTCATACCCATACGACGCACTCGAGCCGCACATCGATGCTCGCACGATGGAAATCCATCACACCAAGCATCATGCCGGCTACGTCAACAAACTCAATTCCGCCCTCGAAGGCCAGGGCACGCTGCACGCCTTGAGTCTCGATGAAATCCTCTTCGATATCCGTATCGTACCCGAAGACATCCGACAGGCTGTCAGGAACAACGGTGGAGGACATCACAACCACAGCCTTTTCTGGGAGATTCTCAGCCCCGATGGCGGCGGCAGCCCGTCGGGCGAATTGGCCGAGGCGATCCGCAAGTCGTTCGGCAGCGCCGAGGACTTCCGCGAGAAATTCAGCCAGGCTGCAGCCAGCCGCTTCGGCAGCGGTTGGGCGTGGCTGGGCGTCAACGGTTCAGGCCACCTGGAAGTGCTCTCCACAGCCAACCAGGATTCTGCCCTGATGTACGGGATCGTGCCGATCCTGGGGCTGGATGTCTGGGAGCACGCCTATTACCTGAACTACCAGAACCGCAGGGCAGACTACATCAACGCCTTCTGGTCGCTGGTCGACTGGTCGGCGGTCAACCAGAAGTACCTTAAGGCCCTGCATGGCATCCACAGCGGATCGAGCGATTCCTCGTCATCCGACAGCTGAGTCGACTTGCTGAACCCATTTGGCGCGGCAGCCCCCGGCTGTCGCGCTTTTTTTGCTGCTGCCTGCTCAACGCACCAAGCAAAAGGCCCGGCCGGTCAAACCGGTCGGGCCTTGGTGTCTGGGTTTGCGGGCAACTGCTGATCAGGTGCCCTCGTGGACTTCCTGCAGCTCGTCGCCGCTGTCGGACTTTTCTTTCTTGTTCCTCTTGGGCTTCTGACCGGTGGCTTCGAAGTAGAGATGCTTGGTCTCTTCCTCGTCGTCCTCGCGCTGTTCGGTCTTGACCGAGACGGAAATCTTGCCCTTCTCGGTGTAGCTGCCGCGGAGAATCTCTTCACTGATCGGGTCCTCGACGTGCTGTTCGATCGCGCGACGCAGCGGCCGGGCACCAAAGTCGGGATTGTAGCCCTTCTCGATGAGGAATTCCTTGGCGTCTTCGTCGAGTTCGAGCACCAGGTCGTGCTCGGCCAGGCGATTGCGCACCTTCCGCAGTTCATAGTCGATGATCGTCACCAAGTCTTCTCGCGTCAGCGATTTGAAGACGATGATGTCGTCGAGTCGGTTGAGGAACTCGGGGCGGAAGTAGCGTTCGACTTCCTTGTGCAGCTGCTGTTTCATCTTCTCATACGTGGCAGCTTCATCGCGTTTGCCGAATCCGAACCCGCCCTTGTTGCGAATCAGGTCGGCACCGATGTTGGTTGTCAGGATGAGGATGGTGTTGCGGAAGTCGACCTTCCGGCCGAACGAGTCGGTCAGGTGGCCTTCTTCCATGATCTGCAGCAGCATGTTGAACACATCGGGGTGGGCTTTTTCGATTTCGTCCAGCAGGACCACCGCGTAGGGCCGACGGCGGATGCGTTCAGTCAGCTGGCCGCCCTCTTCATAGCCGACGTATCCGGGAGGCGCACCGATCAGGCGACTGACGTTGTGTTTCTCCATGTACTCGGACATGTCGATCTGGATCAGGGCGTCCTCGTCGCC
>JBKHDI010000120.1:0-7344 GCA_046541415.1 Phycisphaerae bacterium
ATTCCGCATTCGATAGGTTGGGCCCCCGCCCGGCCGGGGGCGAGGGCCCGGGCTGCGGGGCCGGGATCTCGGGCCCCGCTGCGGACTGTCTCGGCGGTAGGCCGGCGGCTGAGTCCGGAGGGTTTGTCGCACGAGACGGCGGGAGGTTCGGCTGGACCGGCGGACGGGGAGGAAATTGACGTGACCGGGCCGGTCGGTCGGGGCATACTGGTCGGCCCGATGACGATAGCGACCCCCATTCTGCCGGGCGGCGGCGACGACGAAGGCGGCGGGCTGGGCCAGGTGATCAAGCTGGCCTGGCCGGCGAGCCTGACGATGCTCAACGCGACGGTGCTGAAGTTCGTCGACGGGCTGATGGTCTCTCACGTCAGCCCGGACGCGATGAGTGCGCAGTTCCAGGCGGGGATGTGGTCGTTCGTGCCGGAGTCGTTCGTGATGGGCATCTTGACGGTGGTCAACACGTACGTGGCGCAGAATTTCGGGCGTCGGCGGCTGGCACGGACGGCGACGTATGCCTGGGCGGGGTTGATCATCGCGGTGGCGGCCGGGGCGTTGATGGCGCCGCTGGCGGTTGTTGCGCCGGGTTTTTTCGGCCTGCTGGGCCACGGGGCGCGGGTGGCCGAGCTGGAGTCGATGTACTTCCGGTACATGATCTTGACGGTGTGGATGACGTTGTCGGCGCGAGTGCTGGAGCAGTTTTTCTACGGGGTTCATCGGCCTGGTGTGGTGCTGGCGGCGTCGCTGGCGGCCAACGGGTTCAATGTGGCGGCGAATTACGCGTTGATTTTCGGTGTGTGGGGTTTTCCGATGCTGGGCCTGGAGGGTGCGGCGATCGGGACGGTTGCGGCCTGGGCGTTGCAGTTGGGGCTGTTGGTCGGGGTGTTCGTTTCGCGGCGGTACGACGGGCAGTTCCGGACGCGGCGGCTGCGGGGCCTGCGGGGCAGGCACGTGGCGGACCTGCTGCGAACGGGCCTGCCTGCGGGGGTGCAGCTGGCCAACGACATCCTGTGCTGGAGTTTGTTTACGGGGGTGCTGGTGGGCAGCTTTTTCGGGCGGGCTGCCCTGGCGGCGACGACGATCGCGATGCGGTACCTTGGGCTGAGCTTCATGCCGACGGTGGGGATCGGGATTGCGGCGACGGCGATCGTGGGCAAGCACATCGGGCAGGGGCGGCCTGATGTGGCGCGGCGGCGTGCCCACACGGCCCTGGGTGTGGCGATGGTGTACATGGGCCTGTGCGGGCTGGCGTTCTGGGTGTTCCGCGCGGAGATGGTGGATGTGTTCCTGCAGAACGTGCCCTTGGGCGAGATGACGCAGGGGCAGCTGGATGCGATGCGGGGGGAGATCATGGATATCGGCGTGAAGATCCTGATCTGCGCGGCGGTTTTTCAACTGTTGGACGCGGTGGGGATCGTGTACATCGGGGCGTTGCGGGGCGCGGGCGACACGCGCTGGCCGATGGTGGTGACGATGATCCTCAGCTGGTCGGTGGTGCTGGGTGTGGGCTGGTCGCTGGCGACGTGGGCCCCGCAGCTGGGCAGCCTGGGCCCGTGGATCGCGTCGAGTTTGTACGTGGTGCTGCTGGGGCTGTTCATGGCGGGGCGGTTCGAGCGAGGCCGGTGGCGGCAGATCGACCTGTTGGGCGACCGGAAGCGTCGCGGCGAGGCGGACGAAGTTCGTTGACGCCGGCGGCTGGGGGGATATAATCGCCTGCCAGCCCGGTGATTGTCTTTCCCGGCAGAGCGTAAGGAGCCCCATGCGAACAAGACGGCGCAAGCTGGATCGACCCGGAGGCCCAAGGGGCCTGGCGGTTGTTGTTCGCGCAGGTATCATTGGCCCCGCGGTCGAAGCGACCCAGGGCTGAGCCGGAGCGGGCTGCCCCCTGCCGGCCTGGAGAGACCCTCTCGCCCTGAGCCACGTCGTTCAGGGCGTTTTCATTCACCGAACATCCCGGGCCGACAACACGCGGCCCGACAGCGACCAAGGAGTCGATATCCATGGGCGAAAACAGCTCGAAGAACAGCTACAAGGACACGTTGAACCTCCCGCAGACGGACTTCGACATGCGGGCGGGACTGCTGAAAAAGGAACCCGCCATCCAGCAGCAATGGAAGGAGGACGGGCTTTACGAGAAGATCCGCGACGCCCGGGACGGCAGCGAGCGGTTCATCCTGCACGACGGCCCGCCGTATGCCAACGGCAACATCCACATGGGCACGGCGCTGAACAAGGTGCTCAAGGACATGGTCATCCGGAGCAAGAACATGGCCGGTCTGGACGCGCCGTACCTGCCCGGCTGGGACTGTCACGGCCTGCCGATCGAGGCGAAGGTGATGGACGAGCTGGGCGAGAAGGCCCGGCAGATGGACCCGATGGACATCCGCAGCCGCTGCGCCGAATACGCGGGCGGTTTCGTCGACAAGCAGTCCGAGCAGTTCCAGCGGCTGGGCGTGATGGGCCACTTCGCCGACCCGTACATCACGATGGCGCCGCGGTACGAGTCGGCCACGCTGGAGGTCTTCGCCAAGCTCGTCGAACAGGGCATCGTTTACCGCCAGCTCAAGCCGGTGCACTGGTCGATCGAAAACCGCACCGCCCTGGCCGATGCGGAACTGGAATACCACGACCGCGAGGATTCGAGCATCTACGTGGGCTTCGAGATCGTCGAGGGCGGCGATTCCCTGCCCAGCGTCGCGGGCGACACCCAGGCGCTGATGATCTGGACAACCACACCCTGGACCCTGCCGGCCAACCTGGCTGCGGCGGTCTCGCCGGAGTTCCAGTACGCGGCCGTACATGCCGAGACGGCCGACGGGAACTTCACCTGGTACCTCGCCGAGAAACGCGCAGCGGTGGTGATCGACGCCATCCAGTCCAAGCGAGATGGCTGGCTGAGAAGCTACAAGCCGTTGGGCACGCTCAGCGGCCTGGAGCTCATCGAGGCCGGCGTGAAGTATCGCCAACCGCTCAAGCCGGAGACGCTCTGCCCCGTCGTCGCGGCCGATTACGTGACGCTCGAGGACGGCACGGGCATTGTCCATACCGCTCCGGGCCACGGCCTGGAGGATTACGGCACGGCGATGAAGATCGGGCTGGACGTGTACTGCCCGGTCCGCCCGGACGGCACGTTCGATGAGACAGCCCCCCCCTGGCTGGTCGGCAAGACGGTCTGGCAGGCGAACCCCGCGGTGATCGAGCACCTCACAGGCAACGGGCGACTCGTCCTGTCCGAGACGATCAGCCACTCCTACCCGCACGACTGGCGCTCGAAGACGCCGACGATCTTCCGCGCCACCGAGCAGTGGTTCATCGCCGTCGACAAGCCCGTCGGCGACCGCGACCAGTCCCTGCGCCAGATGGCCCTGCAGGCCACGTCAAAAGACGCCGATGACGGCGGGATCGACTTCGTGCCCAACTGGGGGCGCAACCGCATGGCCGGCATGCTCGAATCGCGCCCGGACTGGTGCATCAGCCGCCAGCGGGCCTGGGGCCTGCCGATCCCGGCCTTCTTCAACGAAAACGGCGATACGCTGCTGACGCCCTCCAGCGTCCGCTGCGTGGCCAGGTGCTTCGCCGAAAAGGGCTCCGACGCGTGGTTCACCCTCAGCCCGGCAGAGATCCTCGCCGACTACGACCCCGCCGACGACCCGGACCTCGACGACGCATCGGCCTTCGACCCGGCGGGCCTGAGAGCGGCGCGCGACATCTTCGACGTCTGGTTCGAGTCCGGCAGCAGCTGGTTCGCCGTGGCCATCCAGCGGGGCCTGGCCGATACCATCCCCGTCGAGATGTACCTGGAAGGCTCGGACCAGCACCGCGGCTGGTTCCAGCTGTCCCTGCTGCCCGCCCTGGGTGCCCACCAGAGGCCCCCCTTCCAGACCGTCCTGACCCACGGGTTCGTGGTGACCGAAGACGGCTATAAGATGAGCAAGTCGCTGGGCAACGTCATCGACGTCATCGAGCAGCTGTCCAAACGCGGGGCCGACATCCTGCGACTCTGGATCGCCTCCCAGAATTACCAGGACGACATCCGCTGCTCCGAAGAGCTCATCGGCCAGGCCGAGGACGCCTACCGAAAGATCCGCAACACCCTGCGGTTCATGATGGGCAACCTCTACGACTTCGACCCGGCCGTCAACGCCCAGGACCCCGCCGACCACAGTATCGACCTCTGGATGCGGCTGGAGCTGCAGGTGCTCATCCGTGAGGTCCGCCAGGCCTACGACCGCTACGAATTCCACCGCGCCACGCGCCTGCTGTACGAATTCTGCACCGTCCAGGCATCGAGCATCTACATGTCGGCCGTCAAGGACCGCCTCTACTGCGAGGCCCCAGACGCCGTCCGCCGCCGCGCCAGCCAGACCGTCCTCTACGAAATGCTCGTCACGATGGTCAAGCTGCTGGCCCCCATCCTGCCGCACACCTGCGAGGAGGCCTGGGCCAACATCCCCAACCGCACCGACGACGAACCCGAATCGGTCCACCTGGCTGCCCTGCCGGAGTTCGACGAGGAAGCCATCGAACTGGCAGAAGACCTCCGCCCGGTCAACCCCGATGACGGCACGGCCACCACGGACGTCCTCCAGGCCGGGCCGGGCATCATCTGGGATGCCCTGCTCGACCTGCGAGACGAAGGGCTCAACAAGCTCGAAGCCCTGCGAAACGCCGGCGTGAAAAACTCCCTCAACGCCGAGGCTGTCTTCCGAGTCCCCGCCGGCGACCGCGGCGCAGCCGAGCTGGTCGAGACCTACCTCCACGAGCTGGAGGACCTGCTCGGGGTGGGCTACGCCCGGATCGAGTCGGCAGAGGGCATCGACCGCATCGACGTGGCGGTGGCCGATAGCCGGCAGAAATACCCGCTCTGCCAGCGGTCACGCAAGCGAAGGCCCGACGTCGGCGAGGTCGAAGGCTACCCGGACGTCTCCAAACGCGACGCCTACGTGCTCCAGGAACTGGGCGAGTAACAAACTCCTCAGGTTCCCTGCCGTCGCTGCGACAATACAGGTGCGGGGCTTGTGCGCCCAGCCAGGCCCCCTACCTGCTGTCTCGGGAGACGTCGCATGTGCAGAAAATCCGTAAGCCTTGCCCTGATCGCCTCTTGTATGTTGACTGGCCTGCTGACCGCCGGCTGCAGCCAGGCGGGCCGACCCAGCTCGATGGGCGAAGTGTTCATGCCCACCGTCTACACCATCGCGGGCGACTCTTCCTCAGCCGCCACGTCGATGGTCTACCGCAAGGCGGTCGACCGCCGCACCTGGTTGGCCGCGGCAGACGGCTCGCGCGCCGCCGGGCGGAAGATGGCAGACGCCTCATACGGTTTCTTCCTGCTGGTCTCCTGCATCATGCCCGACCTGGCCGGCGGGGCCTCAGCCGAAGGCTACGGCGGCAGCTGGGACGACTGATTCCGCTGGACCCCCCTGGCCTCCCCCATTACCCGGTGCCACGGCCGCTTGACGGCCGTGCGGGACCCTCGCGCCCATCCGCCCACGGCCGTCAAGCGGCCGTGGCACCAGCGCCGGTCCTGTCAGGTGCCGCAATTCCCGCCGGAGATCTTGTCCGAGCGGGACGGTCAGGGGCAGGAACCGGAATGTTCTGAAAAAAGCCGTCACGCTATCCTGCGCATATAACGAACCTTAGAAACGGCCATTAGATCTTTGCCGGAATCCAGACTATCCGCTATTGACGAAACCGACGACTTCCGGTACAAGAATAATACATGGTCGGTCTCCCCCTACCGGCCAATCCCCTTGAAGACGCGGGCCCGTATCCATCTGCGGGCCCGCACTTTTTTTGCCCCCTGTCCCGACTCTCCCACTCAATTCCCGCCGTTTCCTCTGCGGCGCGCCTACACTGCCGTAAACGGGTGATTTCCCCACCACTTGCCTTGCTGGCAGCAGACAAACCAGGAGACCGCATTCGATGATACAGATTGATCACTCCCTCCAGGCGGCGGATCTGTCGGCCTCGATCCGGAAACTCTGGGACCTCTCGGCCGCCAAGATCCAGGCCCTGGAAACCGAATACGACAAGTCCAAGGGCTCGCCGGTGTTCACCATCGACGGAAAATACACCACGCGCGGCTGGACCGAGTGGACACAGGGCTTCCAGTTCGGCTCGGCCCTGCTGCAGTTCGACGCGACCGGCGAGGCGGAATTCCTCGAAATCGGCCGCAAGAACACCGTCGAAGTCATGGCCCCGCACGTCACCCACGTCGGCGTCCACGACCACGGGTTCAACAACGTCAGCACGTACGGCAACCTCCGCAGGCTGATGAACGAGGGCAAGATCGACGAGGACCCCTGGCAGCGGAACTTCTACGAACTGGCCCTGAAGGCCTCCGGGGCCGTCCAGGCACGGCGATGGACCGATATCGCCGACGGCGGCGGGTACATCTATTCCTTCAACGGCCCGCATTCGCTCTTTGCCGACACCATCCGCTCCTGCCGTGCCCTGGCCGTCAGTCACATGCTCGGCCACGTACTGCAGGGCGAAAACGACGTGGTGATCAACCTCCTGGGTCGCCTGATCGGCCACATGCGATCGACCGCGAAGTACTCGACGTACTACGGCGAGGGTCGCGACAGCTACGACGTCTGGGGCCGCGTGGCCCACGAGAGCGTCTTCAACCTCAACGACGGCAACTTCCGCTGCCCCAACAGCCAGCAGGGCTTCAGCCCCTTTACCACCTGGACGCGCGGCCTGGCGTGGGTGATGACAGGCATGGCCGAAGAACTGGAATACCTCGCCACCCGCAGCGACGGGGAACTGGCCGAATTCGGCGGCCGGGATGACGTCGTCGGCACGTGCCTCAAAGCCGCCCGCGCCACCTGTGACTTCTACATCGACCACACCCCCACCGACGGCGTCTGCTACTGGGACACCGGCGCGCCGAACCTGCACAAACTCGGAGACTACCTCGACAGGCCCGCCGAGCCCTGCAACGACCACGAACCGGTCGATTCCTCCGCCTCGGCCATCGGCGCCCAGGGCCTGCTGCGCCTGGGCAAGTACCTGACCGACCAGGGCCAGGCCGAGGACGGCAAGAAGTACACCCAGGCGGGCCTGACCGTGGCCCGGACGCTCTTCGACGAGCCCTACCTGAGCACGGACACCAGCCACCACGGGCTGCTGCTGCACTCGGTCTACCACAGGCCCAACGGCTGGGACAACATCCCCGACGGCCGGAAGGTCCCCTGCAACGAATCCAGCATGTGGGGCGACTACCACGCACGCGAACTGGCCCTCTACATCCAGCGCCTCACCGGCGACGAGCCCTACCTGACCTTCTGGGGCGGCCGCTGAAGCCCCCGAAGGGGGCGCTGGTACCATAGCCCGGGGTGTAGC
>JBKHDI010000121.1:0-7112 GCA_046541415.1 Phycisphaerae bacterium
GGTGGAAGGTCGAGCCGCGCCGGGTTACGCCGAAGCGGCGTGAACCCGGGCACCGATGGCGGAAGGTGCAGGCATGCCGGGTTACGCCTACGGCGCGAACCCGGGCACCGAAGGCGCTGGGGTGGGGGTGGACCGTTCGGACCGTGTGGGCTTTGGGGTCAGGTACTTTCTACGACCCTCGCAGGGCCTCGGGTCCGTAAAAGTACCTGACCCCGGCGCTGGCTGACCCCGGCGCGGCAGGAACTGCACCGGAGGCCGGCCTGACACCGGACTGGGTCCGGACCGGATATTGCGCTGTCGGAGGCATCCACGCCCCTGCTGCTCGGTCCCGGAATTCCTGGGCGGGTCGAGAGTCATTACGTATCGGCAGGGGAGGGTGGGGGATCGTTGCGCGGGGGGATGGCGAAATCCGCGGGGTTGGTCGGGATGGGGGGGGCGAATCGATATACTTCGTCGAGCTCCTTGCGGGGTTCACTGGTCGGTTCAGCCGGGCCGCGATTTCGGCTTGGCCGTTGCCGCCCACGGAAGTTGACCGGTTGGCCTGACCCGCCCCTGGATGTACCTGGGGCGCGGCGGCGAGCCCCTCAGACGTATGGAGAAAGAAAGATGATGAAGCGATTGACTTTGATGTTGGCCATCCTGGCCGCGGTATTCAGCAGCATGTCCCTGGCCGGTTGCGGTGACACATGGGAAGGTTTCGGCGAAGACGTCGAGGACGTCGGCGAAGACATCCAGGACTGACGCGAAATCCGTCCTCGCTACGCTGCCTCGGGGCTGGCCATGCCACCCCGTCAGCCGATGGCCAGCGAACCGCACCCCCGCCCCTGCGGGGCGGAAGAAGGAGAGGAGATTGCTCCTGTTGCCAGGATTTGCCTGCGGCATCCTGGTCTACTGACTTGCGACCCCATCCGGGGTCGAAGAGGGGCCTTTTGGTTGCGTTGGCGTTGGAGGAGGTTCAGGAGGTGGGTTTTTCGGAGGCGAGTTTGCGGATGTTGGGCCAGGTCTGGCGGAGGTAGTCGGTCAGGGACCAGAAGGTCACCGCGGCGATGAGGCCTGCGGTGATGTGGCGGGCGATGGCGACGCTGCCGCCGAAGTCGTCGGCGGACAGCAGCGCCAGCGTGCCGATGGCCGGGATACCCAGGGATTGCGAGAGGCCCTTGATTTTTCCGGAGATGCGGGCGTTGGTTTTTCCGCCGGTCAGTGCGTTGACGATGCGGGTGTAGGCGACGACGATGTCGCGTCCGGCCATGAACAGGGGCAGTGCGATATGGACCCAGCCGGCCAGGGCCATCGCGAAGTAGATCGCCAGGCGGGAGAGGGAATCGCTCATGGGGTCGAAGATGCCGCCGAAGCGGCTGACTGTGCCGGTCTTGCGGGCGACGTATCCGTCGAAGAGGTCTGTCAGTTCCTCGGGCAGGCCGAAGACCCAGAGGAAGATGTAGGGGACCAGGCCGATGGGGTCGGTCCCGGCGATGGCGACGGTGATCACGAATCCAGCGGCCAGGAGCATGCGGACGGCGGTCAGGAGGTTGGCGGCCATGGGCGTCAGACCTTTCCGGCCGAGGGGCAGAGGTCGCTGATGGGGCAGCCGTCGCAGTCCGGTTTGCGGGCGGTGCACCATATGCGTCCGTGGAAGACCAGGCGGTGGGAGAACATGGTCCAGCGGTCGCGGTCGAGGATGGCCATCAGGTCTTTTTCGATTTTTGTCGGGTCGGTCTGCGTGGTGAGTTTGAGGCGGCCTGAGATGCGTTTGACATGGGTGTCGACCACGACGCCCTCGTTTTTGTCGAAGGCGGTGCCGAGGACGACGTTGGCGGTCTTTCGGGCGACGCCGGGCAGGGACAGCAGGTCTTCCATGGTATCCGGGACGCTTCCGTGGTAGTGTTCGACGATGGCCGAAGCCGAGCCGATGAGGCTCTTGGTTTTGTTGCGGAAGAAGCCGGTCGAGCGGATGCGCTCTTCGACGTCGGCGGGGTCTGCGGCGGCCATCTCTGTCGGTCCGGGGTAGGCGGCGAACAGTTCGGGGGTGACCATGTTGACCCGCTGGTCGGTGCACTGTGCGGCGAGGATGGTCGCGGCCAGCAGTTGCCAGGGGTTTTGGAAGTCCAGGCTGCAGGTTGCCTCGGGGAACTGCTTGGCGAGGCGGTCGTCGATGGCGTGTGCGCGGGCTTTTCTTGCGGCCTTGGCTTCTCGAGGCATGGCAGGGGCTCTGTTCAGACGGTCTCGGCTGCGGCGCGGCTGTCGGGTTTGGCGTCGGTGCCGCGATGGAGGTACTGTTCGATGCGGTCTGCGGCGCGTCGGCCTGATGCGATGGCGGTGGCCACGTAGGACGAGCCGTTGACGACGTCTCCGGCCAGGAAGACGCCTTCGACGCTGGCGGCGTGGTCTTCGACGATCACGCGGTTCTGGGTGTCGGTCCGCAGGGACAGCTGCTGGACGATGTTGTCAGCCAGGGACGAGCGGAAGCCGCAGGCCAGCAGGGCCAGGTCGGCCTTGACCTTGAAGCTTTTGGATTCGATTGGTTTCATGACCGGTCCGGTAGGCGAGGGCTGCCACTGGACGGGGACGCATTCGAGTTGGCCGAGATGGCCCTGTCCGGCCTCGAATCTGGTTGCCGCGGTGCACCAGTTTCGCTGGACTTTCGACGGGTCGGGCATGTGGTGATGTCCGTTGCCCTGGGGCGAGGATTCGGGTTGAATTTCGATCTGCTGGACGGAGGCAGCCCCGGCGGCCAGGGCGGTCTCGACACAGTCTTCGCCGGTCAGCCCTGCGCCGATGACGGCGACGACTTTGCCGCTGGGGTCGATCTGCTTCTCGGCCTTGTAGGTGCCTTGGGCTTTCTGGTTTTCCTGGCGGAGGTAGTCCAGTGCGAAGTGGACGCCTTCGGCGTGGCGGCCTGGCAGGTCCAGGTCGATCGGCTGGGTCGCCCCGGTGGCCAGGAGGACCGCGTCGAACTGTTTTCGCAGCTCGGCTGCCTGGACGTCGGTGCCGACATCGACGCCGCAGCGGAATTGGATCCCTTCGGCGGTGAGTTGTTCGAGTCGCCGGTCGATCAGGCCCTTGTCGAGTCGATGTGTCGGGATGCCGTATCGCAGCAGTCCGCCGGGCTGTTCGTCTCGTTCGAAGACGGTAACGGCGTGGCCGTGTCGGGTCAGTTGCTGGGCGGCGGCCAGGCCGGCCGGTCCGGACCCGATTACAGCGATCTTCCTGCCCGTTTTCGTTGCGGGCTTCTGCGGGGTGACCCAACCTTCTTCGAAGGCCTTCTCGATGACGGTCCGCTCCATCTCCTGGATCGAGACGCTGTAGCCGGCCAGGGCCTTTTTGCACTCGGATTCGCAGAAGGCCGGGCAGATCAGCGAGGTGAACTCGGGGAAGTTGTTTTTCTCGGCCAGGATGTCGTAGGCGGCGCGGAAGTCTTCCTTATATACCTGTTCCAGCCAGTCGGGGACGGCATTCTGCAGGGGGCAGCCATCCAGCTTGCATCGCGGGTTCAGGCAGGTCATGCACTGCGGGGCGCCGAGCTTGCGGATCTTTTCCTGGTAGTCCTCGTAGGAGCTGAAGGCGAAGCTGTCGACGGAGGTCTCGTACCGGGCGAGGTAGTTCTTCTCGAAGCTGTGCCACCTGGTAAGGAACCTGCGCAGCCACTTCTGGCGTTTGAGGATCTTCAGCGCCCAGTCCTTGACGGTCATCCGCAGGTCCAGTCGCCGCTTGCCGATCTTCCACGACCAGTGCCACAAGTGGCGGTACTTGATCCGGTCGCCGTTTTTCGGGTTCACGTTGTACTTGCGGCGGTCGCGGGCGTATTTTTCGGGGCTGGTCGACAGTTCTGCCAGGTAGATCCCGTCTTTAATCAGCATTGCCCCGGCCAGGCCCTGGATCACCGAGCGCGTGGCGGCCAGGCCGTACTGCTCGTCGTCCTTGTCGTAGACGCTCCTGACGCGGTCGAGATAGCGGCGGGCATAGTCGAGGTCGACGCGCCGCATGCAGTCATAGGCGCGGACGACGATGTCGCGCTTGTCGTTCTCTTCCAGCAGGGGCATCTGTTCGATGGCCTCGGTGACGGTTTGTTTGAGTTCGTCGGCGAGGGCCTGGCCCTTGCGGTAGCGGCGGATGGTCCAGCGGCACTTGGAATCGAGGGTGTCGACCCAGCCGGTGCGTTTTGGGGGTCCGGAGAAGAGGTCCAGTCTCTGGCAGAGCTTGCGGCCGATGCCGAAGGCGTAGAGGTTTTCCTTCCACGCACCCTTGATGGTGTCTTTGATCGCCCAGGCCATCGAGTGCATCGAGACGGGGATCAGGCCCTTCTGGAAGGCAAAGCCGATCATCATCACGTTGGCGTACTGCTTCGAGCCGAGGTACTCCTCGCAGATCCGCGAGATGTCCTTGGCCAGGTAGTCTTGCTCGCGGGTGTGCTGGCGGATGAGCTGTTCGAGCTTGTCGATCTCGAAATCGTCGCGTCCCAGCAGGCCCGTGGAGGTCTGGACCTTGGCCGAGTTGATCACCGCGGCGGTTTTGTCTTTGGTGGCGATGCGTGTCCGGCCTCGGGGGTCCAGCACGCGGGCCGCTTCGAGGATGTCCACACCCAGCAGCAGGTCGGCCTTGCCGTAGGGGACGATGCCGGTGGTGGGGACCTTTCCGGCGATGTTGTAGACGATCTGGCTGACAACTCCGCCGTTTCGGATGGCCAGGCCCTTCTTGTCGACGAAGATGACGTCGTAGCCTTCCTTGTGGCCTGCCCGGACGAGCACCTGCGTGCCCAGTCCTATGCCCATCCCGCCGACGCCGGTCAGACAGGCGCGCCACAGGTCGCCGGCCGGCCTGATTTCCGGCTCGGGGATTTCGTCGAGTTCCAGTTCGGGGATCTTGGTTCGCGCGGGCTGATTTCGCAGGATGCTGATGCGTTCGAACGCACAGCAGGCCTCGACCTTCGCGCAGGCCCCGTCGTTGTCGCAGAGGGTCAGGTCGGTGTCGATCTTCGGGCCGTAGTCGGTCTGCACGTGCTTGAGGCCCGGACAGCCGGTCAGTTCCGCGCAGGCCAGGCAGAAGCGGCAGACCTCCTGGTTGACGTTCATCCGGTCTTTGCGGGGCAGGTATTTCAGTTCGCGGACGATGGCCCGCTCAGCCCGGCGGTTGCGGCGCATCCGGGTGATGCCGCACTCCTTGTCGGCGATGATCACCTTCACGCCGTCCATCAGCACGACTTTCTCCAGCAGGGCCTTGTAGTCGCGCCGCTGGGCGGGGTCGACCCGGTAGAGCGGGGCTTCGGTGTCGGCGAGGATGCCTCGCACCACCTCCTCGATGTCCTGGGTTTCGGTGTCGTTGCCCAGCACGTCGTAGTCCAGTTCGGGCGTGGTCTGATGGCCCGTCATGGCGGTGATGGAGTTGTCCAGGATGATGAAGGTGATGTCCTGGCCGATCTTGACGGCCTGGCTGATGGCGATCGAGCCGGAGTGGAAGAACGTCGAGTCGCCCATGAAGACGACCTGCTTGTTCTGGACGAACGGGTCGATGCCGCTTCCGGTCCCTCCGCCCAGGCCCATGCCCGAATAGTCGTGCATCAGCGGCGTGGTGGGGGGGTACATCAGCATGGTGTAACAGCCGGTATCGCCGTGGAACATCAGGTCGACCGGCTTGCGACCGTGCTTCTTCTTCATGTAGTGCGGGTTGGCGAAGTGCTTCTTCAGTTCCAGGCAGATGCTCGAACTGTCTCGGTGGGGGCAGCTCTGGCAGAAGGTCGGCAGGCGCATGGGCAGCATGCCGACGTCGGTGGTGGAGGTCTTCTCGATGACCGCGGTTTCGGCGGCGATTTTCTCGGCCGAGCCGGGCAGGTCCACCCCGCGGCGGGCCAGCAGGCTGAAGAGTTCGGCGAGTTTCTCGATGATCATCGACGGGTGCAGCCCGCGGGTGATCGGGAATCCGGGCCTCTCTTCCGGGAATGTCTTGCCCCAGAGTTCGACGTTGCCGGCAGGCCTGCCCGCCTGGCGATCCCGCATGAGGATCTCGCCGATCTGCTCTTCCATGAAGCCGCGCCGCTCCTCGACCACGACGATCCGCTCGCAGAGATCGGCCAGTTCGCGGATGATCCCTTCATCGACGGGGTAGCTGAGGCCCAGCTTGCAGATCGGCAGCTTGCCCGAGAGGCCCATCTCCGCCAGCGACTGGGTCAGGTAGGCGTGGCCGAGGCCCGTGGCGACAAAACCGACCGGCGCCTTTCCGGACATGCCTTCCGGCACGAGCAGGCGGTTGAGGCCCAGCTTGCGGGCGACAGCCTTGGCCTGGTCCAGCCGACGGGGCAGGGACTCTTCCTGCCACCATGTTTTCGGCGGCAGCAGGACGCGCCGGTCGGTGTCGATGGCCGCAGTGTCGAGCACCATTTTCTGGCGCGTGTTCAGCGTGGGGTAGTGGTTGGGCCTGCACTGCACGGTTCCCCCGCCGTCGGCGAGGTTGGTCGTCAGGATAAAGCCCGCGTAAAGCTCCGACTGGCAGGAGAACTTGAACGACAGGTCGATCCAGTCCTTGACCTCCTGCGGGGTCGAAGGCTCGATGGTGGGGATGAACAGGTGCTTGGAGAGGTATCGCGTATCGGCGGGCACCTGGGTCGAATCCGACCAGGGGTCGTCTCCGTAGACGACAATCGCCCCGCCGTCGGGGTTCGTCCCGGCCAGGTTCGCCAGGGCCAGTGCGTCGGCGGCTACGTGCACCCCGACGGATTTCATAATGATCATCGCGCGGACGGGGGCCAACTGCGAGCCATTGATCATCGCCGCGGCGAGGGCTTCATTGTTGTTGATCACGCCGCGGATGCCCTTTTTGTTGAGAAGGTCGTTGATCCGCGTCATCGTCTCGAAGAAGTCGGCGACGGGCGAGCCCGGGTAACCGCCCATCAGGTGGACGCCCCCCTCGGTTTCCAGGGCGCCTTTGACCAGCAACTCGTTGCCGGTGAAAATCTCCGCACCCTCGTCGCAGATGAATCTTGGGTCAATTCTCATAAGACCGGTATTGTACGACCTGGCCCATGTTGCCCCAAGACTTTTCATGCTCTTTCGTGCCCATCCCCAGCTCGGCGGCTGGGAGGGGGCAAGTGGCGGATATACTACTGGGCTGACCATGTCGGA
>JBKHDI010000122.1:0-7111 GCA_046541415.1 Phycisphaerae bacterium
AGAACGGTTCCAGCCAGCCCTTGCGGACGGACTTGATGATCTTTTCGAGGCTGTCGGCGTGCTTCCACGCGGTGAAGCGCCACCAATGGTGGATGTCTGCAGGTGGGGGCAGTTCCTGCTTGATCTGTTCGTCGCCGGCCCCGGCCTGGACGCGGGCGTGGACTTCGTCCAGCAGCCAGTGGAAGTACTCAACGTACCGCTCCAGCGTGTCGGTTCCCATCACCGGCCCGTGGCCGGGCACGACCGTCCGGGCCCCGTAGTCGATCAGCCGCTGGTAGGTGGCCATCAGGTGCCTGGCCGAGTCCTGCCGGATATTCATCACCAGCGGGATCAGCCCCCAGCCGAAGATGTCGCCGATGCAGAGGACCGAGTCGTCCGGGAACCAGACGATGCAGTCTTCGGGGGTGTGACAGTCGGGCATGGGCAGGATCTGGCAGCTGCGGTCGCTGCCGCGGAACCAGAGCCCCTCGTCCGGATCGATCTGGCGCGTGTCCTGGTTGACGATCTCGGCTCCATGCTCGGAGGCGAATGCATTGTTCAGCGCCACGTGGTCGTAGTGCGTGTGGGTGTTCAGGACGACATCCACCGTCCTGCCGCCCAGGGTATCGTCGATCGCGGCGAAGACGTCGCCCTTCTTTTCCCTATGCTCCAGGGCGTCGACGACGACCACGGTCCCGCCCAGGTCCGCCCAGACCATGTTGTCGATCTCCTGGCGGACGTACAGCCCGTCGGCGAGCTTGTCGATTGTCGGCGTCTCGATATCGGATGTCATGGCGTCTCCAGCGTCCTGCGATTGCGGCTGATGGTGTAGTATAGGGATCTTCGGGGCGAATGCACCTCCGGCCCCACCGGCCGGCTGCATCGGCCAGGGCCGGGCACGGGCATTCGGACAAGGTTTCAGTTTTCACCCCGCCCGTGCCGATAGAAATTTTGGATCCGTCGGGCCGGGACAATTTCCTTGGCGCCTTGCACGGATCCGGATACAATGTTGCGGAAAATTGCGGAACACGAAACAAAAAACCACCAACAGGGCATCGGGTCCTGTTCACACCCTTACCGAAAGCTCTCGATTCTCATGAAGTTTGAAGACCTCGGGCTCATCGAGCCCCTGCTGGAAGCCATTCAGTTTGAAGGCTACACCCACCCGACCCCCATTCAGGAAAAAGCGATCGACCCCCTCCTCGACGGCGAGGACATCATGGGTTGCGCCCAGACCGGCACGGGAAAAACCGCTGCCTTCGCCCTGCCCATCCTCCAGAGGCTGGAGGAACTCGAACCGCTGGATACCGGCAAGGGCGGACCCAAGCACCCCGTGCGCGTCCTTGTGCTCAGCCCCACCCGCGAGCTGGCCCAGCAGATCGACGAAAGCTTCGAAGCCTACGGCCGCTACCTCAAGCACCGGCACACCTGCATCGTCGGCGGCGTCCGCCAGGGACCGCAGGTCAAGGCCCTGCGCCGCGGTGTGGAGGTCGTCATCGGCACGCCCGGTCGCGTGCTGGACCTCATCGGCCAGCGGCACCTCGACCTGTCCTGGGTCGAGACCTTCGTGCTCGACGAGGCCGACCGCATGCTCGACATGGGCTTTATCGAAGACATCCACAAGATCATCCGGCGCCTGCCCCGCGTCCGCCAGAACCTCATGTTCTCGGCCACCATGCCCCAGTCAATCCAGCTGCTGGCCCACGAGATCCTCGACGAACCGGTCAAGGTGACCATCCAGCCGGAGGCCCCCGCGGCCGATACGGTCAACCAGAAGGTCTACTTCGTCGAACGGGCCGACAAGCAGCGGCTGCTGGAGCATCTGCTCAGCGACAGCGAGCAGATCGAGCGTGCCCTGGTCTTCATTCGCACCAAGCGACGGGCCGACCGCGTCTGCATGTACCTCAAGGGCGCAAACATCCGCGCCGAGGCTATCCACTCCGACCGCACCCAGAAGGCTCGCGAGAAGGCCCTGAAGGACTTCAAGGCCGGCAAGACCCGCGTGCTGGTCGCCTCCGACATTGCCGCACGAGGCCTCGACGTCGACGGCATTACCCACGTGATCAACTACGACATGCCCAACGAACCGGAGACCTACGTCCACCGCATCGGGCGGACCGGGCGGGCCGGCAACGAGGGCCTGGCCATGAGCTTCTGCGACGTCGAGGAACGTACCGTCCTGGACAGCATCGAAAAGCTTATCCGCAAGCCCATCGACTCGGTCGACCAGCACCCGTTCCAGTCGATCCACCCGCGGGGCAACAAGGTCGAACCGGCCACGCAGTCCGTCGGCCACCTCGGCCGGCGCCGCCGACTCGTCAAACGACGCCTCGGCCGCAGACGCTAGACCGCCCACAGCCTACCGAAACTCCCTGCCCGCCGGCGCATCTGCGCCGGCGGGCAGTTCTCATTCCCAAACCCGCTGAGAGCCCCACCGCCCAGCCAGCACGGTGTTGCGGGAGTTCCACGGTCGCCTTTGGCAAGGGGTTTGCCGCCGCGGGGGCGGATTCCGAATAGTGCGTTAGCCGAAAGGAGGACCTTGCCATGCCGCGACCTGCCATTCTCACTGCGTTTGCTTCGCTTATCCTTGTTCTCGTTCTGCCCGCCGGGGCACAGAACATCCTCATCGCTCCGCCCGGTGGCGACTGGGACGGCTGGGACAACGAGCGTCTCATCGTCCCCGAACCCGTCACTGCCTTGGCCATCACAGCCGGGCTGCCCGCTTTGGCCGGCTACCTGCGAAGAAGAAGCCAGACAGTCACCTGACCACCCCTTCTTCTCCGCTCTGCTGTATGGAATCCACTCCCGAGTGTGGAGGTGGCAGAACGATCCAGTACACCCACCGGGGAAAAATCCTTTTTCTGCTGCGATCCGGCCGGTTTTCCATGGCTACGATGGTTGTTGGATGTCTGTTCAAAGCCGGAAATGAAATGGCGTAAGCCCAGAGGAGTTTCAGCATGTGGATAACGGTACGACGCGCAGTGCTCGCTCTATCAATCATTTTTGTCGCGTCGAGCCAGGCGGATACGTTCGTGTGGATCGGTGATGGCTTTACCACCAACTGGAACTCCTTCTCGACCCCCTCGGTTCTGGATCCCGGCGGGTACGAAAACTGGGAGTTGAACAGCCAGACGCCGCAGTTCCTGCCCGGCGCCGACGATAGCGTTCTGATCCGCGATGTCCACGACAGTGGTATTATCGACCTCAACGGCAATCGCAGGGTCAGCGAACTGCGGATCAGTACGACCCAGTTCTTCCAGATGCGCGATGATACGCTGACGCTGGATGCCGGCAACATCACGCGATCCGATACCGGGGGCGTGGAGGCAAACCATCTGATTTCCAGCAATGTCACGCTCGGCAAGGCCGGCGTGCTGAACATGAACGGCACGGGCTTTCTTCGGATCGGCGGGGTGTTGACGGCTCCGGCCGGGTTCAGCAAAACCGGGCCGGCTGAACTGGTGCTCAGCAACACCGGCAACCAGATCGGTGGCCCCGTCCTGATCCAGCGCGGCAAGCTTCGTATTTCCCCCTTTCTCAGCGGCTACGTCATCGATCACGACATCGTTTTCCAGCCTTCGCCGGGCCTTACCGCGTTCCTGGAAACGACCGCTTCGATGAATGTCACCGGTGCGATCCGCTCCGATGGATCGGCTTACTTCCAGGCGGACCTGAATGTTGCGTCCGGAACGACGCTGAATGTACTCGGCGGCGTCGGAGCCGGTCGTCTTTCACTGACGGGCAATGGCACGCTGAGAACCACGTCTGTGACCAGCGATGAACTGCGGGTCCGGAGTGGGACCCTGCAGTTGGATGGCACCGTCGGCAGCGGCACCGAACTCTATCTGTCCGGCGGAGCGATCCGGGCCAATACCGCCCTTCAGACGGCGGGCACGCTGCGTATCGAAGACGAGTTGGGCATCTTCGATACCGGGCCGCATCGCGTGAGTTTTGCCTCAATCGCCCCCGGGCCGATTCTCGCGGCAGATCAGTTTCTCGTCAAGCGAGGAAGCGGCACACTGGCCGGCAGCTCCCAGAACACATTTGTCAATGTCAAGATCGAATCCGGCGTGTTTGAGACGGACACGCCGTCCAACTTCAATAGGTTGATCTTGGAAGGCGGCACGTTTCGGCCACTGGTGTCCACACCTTCCGGATCTCGGGCCACAATGCAGATGGGTCCAGGCGACGGTGCCATCGAAACGCCCAACGATTTGACGCTGGGGGTAAGCCTCTCCGGCAGCCATAGGTTGTCCAAGCGAGGTCTCGGCTCGCTGAGGCTCACCGGCTTTGCCGACAACTTCACGGGGCTGCTCGCCGTTGAGCATGGAAACCTGACACTGGACCTGCAGGGCAAGCTCGGGTCCAGCGCCGTCTCCGTCTCGCCCGGTGCACGGTTGACGCTGGGCGGTCCTTTCCAGTTGAAGCGGCAGACAGCCGTGCTGGTCGACGGCGAACTGGAGATCCCGAACGGGGCAATTATCGACTACCTCCTGTTGAACGGCGCCGCGCAAACCACCGGGTCCGCCGCCCTGTCCTTGCCGCCGGGGAGCAACGTCGTCGTTTCCGACCCAGGTTCGACCACCGCGATCAACAACCGCATACTCACCAATGCCTTCGGCGACCCCGGGCAGACGGTCTCCTTCCACGTCATCCCCACCGATGCACGGCTGGACCTGCTCAACGGGGTCAGTTCCCTGACCCTGTTCCGCAAGACCGGCCGCGGTACGCTGGGCCTCTACGGCGACGGCGAATTCTTCCCCGGTCTGCAGATCGAAGACGGCACCGTCGAGGTCGGGTCCACCCAGGCGGTCTTCAGTGAAGGCGACTACATGGCCAACGACGGCCTGCTGCGGCTCGGCGGCGGCAGACTGAAGCTCATGGGCAACAACATCCGGCTGCCCGGCGTTCAGCTGCTGGCCGATGGCGGGACCATCGACCTGAACGGGAACGACGCCCGCATCGATGAGTTCAACATCTCCGGGCCGGGCACACTGACGGTGACCGGCGGCGGGGTGCTGACGCTGAAAACCGCAAACAGCCTCCCCGGCGGTCTCGTAATCGACAACGCCACGCTCGTGCCGGACAACCCCTTCGCCCTGGCAGGCGGCAGCAGGGTCACCATGAAAGGCGGGACCATCCGCACCACTTCAGCCACCACCTCTCTGCCCGGCCTGGACATCATACCGATGACCGCCTTCGACCTGAACATCCTCGAACTCGACGGGGCCCAGGTCACCCCCAACGGCAACATCAGCGGCAAAGGCAGACTCTACGTGGGCGGCCAGGGAGCGATCAACTTTTTCGGCTTCGCCCAAGACAACGCCCACCCCGGTTTCGCCCTCGCATTGGGAGCAACCCTGCGGATCGACCGCGACGGCCACCTGGGCCTGTTGCCCCTGTCTCCCGAACCCGCCCAACTGCAGATCAACGGCGGTACGGTGGACACCGCCGGAGATTTCACAATCCACGCCAACCGAGGAATCCAGATCGGCGCGGTCGGCGCAACGTTCGCTGTCGCCGGCGGCCGAACCGTCGCCATCGATGGCCCGATCAGCAGCCCGCCGGCATTCAAGGTCGGCGGATTCACAAAGACCGGGGCCGGCACGCTGCTGCTCAACGGGAACAACACCTACGTCGGAACGACCGTCATCCAGCAAGGAACCCTGGCCATCGGACAGGCCCTGGCCACCGGCCGCGATGAAATCATCGTCCAACTGGCCACGATGTTTGATGCCTCCGCCCTGCCCGCCAGCGGCACAGCGAGCCTGTCCAACTCGATGATCAATGATGGCGTCGTTCGCGGGCCCAGCGCCCCGGGCTCCTTCCGCGGCCTGACGATCACCGGCGATCTCAGCGGCCATGGCGACTTTGCAGGCAATGTCACCCTCGCCGGCGGCTACAGCCCCGGCAGCAGTTCGGATCCGACAGCCCAGCCGCTTTTCGACGTGCTGCGCTTCACCCAGGACAGCCGCGTGGCACTGCAGATCGCAGGGCCGGCCGATCTGGACCAACTGACCGCCACGACGCAGATTACCCTGGACGGAACGCTCGACCTGCAATTCATCAACGGATTCCAACCCGCCCCCGACGATGTGATCACACTGATGACCATCGACGGTGCCTCCGGGTTCATCGACGGCTGGTTCGCCAACCTCCCGCCGATATCCACCTCATTGCCCGACGGAGAGGTCCAGTGGGATGCACCCACCGTTCAGATCGGCGATCTGCGGTTCCTGCTGGACTACTACGCCGACTCCGGCCGATCCGTGGTATTGCGCGATTTCCACGTTATCCCCGAACCGACGACGGCCTCGCTGCTGATCTTCAGCGGATTGGGAATCCTGTCTCGCCGACGCCGGAGCCGAAAATGAGGTCCGGCCTTGCCGGGAGGGCATCAGTTCCGGCACAAAAGCCTAATGATAGATGACGGTCCGGGATTGGCCCGGGCCCAGACAGATTGACAACTTGAGTCCCCGACAAGGTCTTCGTGACGTCGTGAATCACGGAATACGGACAGCCCGCATTGATCGTCTTGGCCGCCTTCGAGCGAGCCACGAAAAGGAGAATGGGCGTCCGGATGAAACAGACCAGCTTAGTGTGCGGCGTTCAGCGCCAGCGCGAATGGGAGATTGGTTCGCTTCACGATTTACGACGTTGGTAACCTTGACTCGGCTCACTACACGGGAGACATCCATGAGCCGCGCATTGTTCTGCTGCCTCCTGACGGCCTTGCTGCTATCGGCTGGCTGCGATGGGGAGGCTGACGGCTACCGCTATCGCCAAGCCCCAAGCCGTTCCCGGCGCCCGGAGGTGGTCGAGATGATGGAATCCTGGGTCGGCGAACGGGCCAGCCGCGTTCTGGACGCCTGGGGCGAACCCGACCACGTCTGGAAGCTCACCAACGGTGGCCGCGAATATGGATACCAGTACGTCGAATCCGCCGACCGCGAAGGCCCGGGCCTCTTCGACGTCGCCTTCCTCGTAAACCGCGACGGCATCGTCTACCACTACTCCTACCATCGCCTGGGAGACTAGCCCCCGGCCGCCCCAGGCCCCTTTGACCGCAGGCCACCCCCTGCCCACGGTCCGCCCATTTCAGGCAAACAAAGGTTCCCGACCCCGAAACGTC
>JBKHDI010000123.1:0-7088 GCA_046541415.1 Phycisphaerae bacterium
GTTCGGACGGTCAGGAAATATTCCATCAGTTCGTGGCCGCGGGGGATGTGCAGGTCGGACTCGGCGGCGGCGCTTTCGGAGAAAGCAGTGGCCACCACCTTGATCACGCCCTCGCCGGCCAGGGCGAAGGGCACGGCGTCGCGGGTGTGGGTGCGGACGTTGCAGGGCGTGGGATGGTCGGGCAGCACGAGGATGCGCCAGTCTTCGCCGCTGGCCTTCAAGCCCTTGAGCACCGGGCCGACGACGTGTTTGTCGATCTGCTCGATGGCCTCGATCTTCGCGGCGGCGTTTCCGATGTGGCCTGCCTCGTCGGGCGCCTCGACGTGGACGCAGACGATGTCGTACTCTTCCAGGGCCTCCACCGCGGCGGCGCCTTTGCCTGCATAGTTGGTGTCCAGGTAGCCGGTGGCGCCTTCGACCTCGATCAGGTCCCAGTCGATCAGCTTGCTGATGCCCCGCACCAGGTCCACCGCGGTAATCGCCGCGCCCTTCAGGCCGTAAACTTCCTTGTAGGTCGGCAGCTGGGGCATCTTGCCCTGGCCCCACAGCCAGATGCTGGTAGCCGGGTTCTCCCCCAGGTCGCGGCGGACGACGTTGATGTCGTGATCGGGCAGGATATCCCACGACCGCTCGACCAGCGTGGCGATGGTCTCCGCCCCGGGGCCTGTGGGCAGGTAAGAGTCGATGGGCTTGCCCGGGATGTCGTGCGGTGGCGTGGTTTTCAGCCCTTCGACATCGGCCTTGCAGGTCATCAGGTGACGGTAGCTGACGCCCGGATAGAACTTCAGGTGCGGGCCGCTGAGCACGCGGTTCAGCTCGGTTATCAGCGCCGCGCCTTCCTCGGTGGAGATGTGGCCGGCCGAGTAATCTTCCATGCGGTTCTCGATGAGCGTGACGAAGTTGCAGCGGAAGATCCACTCATCCGGCTCGACGGAAAGGCCCTGTGCGGCGGCTTCGAGGGGTGCCCGGCCGGTGTAGTACTCGCGCGGATCGAATCCCAGCAGGGAGAGGATGGCCACGTCCGAGCCGGGGGGCAGCTGCCTGGGGACGTTCTTTACGGTTCCGCACTTTCCGTTTGCGGCGATCCAGTCCATGTTGGGGATTTTGGCCGCTTCCAGGCAGGTCCGCCCGTTGAGGTCGTCTATCGGTTCGTCGGCGGCCCCGTCGGGGATGATAATGGCGTATTTCATGATGCGCCTCTTGCAGAGAGAGTCAGTCGATCGGTTCGGTTTCGTGGATCAGTCGTTCGGGGTGCTCGTCGAGGATGCCGATGCAGACCGGCTCGCCGTGGACGACGTCCAGATCGCTGCACTGGGTCAGGGCCTTGCGGAGGTTACCTTCCTTGCACATGTGGGTGGTGATGATGACGTTGGCCTCGCCGTCTGCCGCCACTTCGTTCTCGGTTTCCGGCTGGAGGACCGAGGCGATGGAGATGTGACAGTCGCTGAAGACCTGGGCGATCCGGGCGAAGACGCCCCACTGGTCCGAGAGCTTCATGCGGATGTAGTAGCGGCTGCGAACGTCCTCGATGGCCAACTGGTTGGCCGGCTCGGTCCGGTCGGGCCAGACGGGCAGTTGGCGGAACAACTGCGGGAAGATGCCCTGGACGCAGGAGACGACGTCTGCGACGACGGCCGATGCGGTGGGCATGCCCCCGGCCCCGCGGCCGTAGTACATCGTGTGGCCCGTCGAGTGGCCGTACACGCTGATGGCGTTGAAGGGCCCGGAGACCCAGGCCAGCGGGTGTTCCTGGGCGATGAAGACCGGGCGGACCCGCAGGGACAGCCCCGCCGGCTGGGCCTGGGCGATGGCCAGCAGCTTGACGACGTATCCCAGCTCGAGCCCGAAGCCGATGTCGCACAGCTCCAACTGGTCGATACCCTCGACCGGAATCGCGTCGAAGTCGATCTTCTGTCCGAACGCCAGGGCTGAGAGAATCGCAAGCTTGTGGGCAGAGTCTCCGCCGGAGACGTCGAGGGTGGGATCGGCCTCGGCCAGTCCATCATCCTGCGCCTCTGCCAGGATGGACTGGTAATCCCTGCCCTCTTCGGTCATCTCGGTGAGGATGTAGTTGCACGTGCCGTTGACGATGCCGTACAGCGCGTCGAAGCGGTTGGCGATCAGCCCGTCCAGAAGCGCCCGGACGATGGGAATGCCCCCGCCGCAGCTGGCCTCGAAGGCGATGGCCACGTCGTTGGCGCGTGCGATGGCGTAAAGCTCCGGGCCGTGATGGGCCAGCAGGGCCTTGTTGGCCGTCACCACCTGTTTGCCCGCTGCCAGGGCCCGCTGGATGATCGACCTGGCCAGGTCGATCCCGCCGACCAGCTCGCAGACGACCTGGACGGAATCGTCGTCCAGCACCTGCTGCAGGTCGCTGCAGAAGAGCGACTCGTCCAGCCCGATCTCGCGGGCGTGGTCGAAGTTCACGTCGACGACGTACTTCAATTGAACGTCCAGCCCGCTGCGCGCAGCCAGGATTTCCGCGTCGCGCGTCAGGATCGCAGCCGCAGCGCCGCCGACAACACCGCAACCGACTATGGCTACACCAATTCCGTCAGATTTCTCGGTCATGTATCCTCTCCGGAAAGTACGTGGAGCATCCTACGCCCCGCCCGCGGGGAATGCAAGCTGCCATCGGGGCCGATCGGTCCTTGCATTGGCCCCTGCACGGAACGACAATGCGCCCATGAGCGAATTGGTACGTCCTATGTACAGGGGCCGCATGCGCTGGCCGGCCCATTCCCTGCGCTTCGCCTGCCACGCCGGATGGGAACTGTTCGCCTCGGACAAGGTCAAAAACAGCTTCATACGCTGCCTCGACCGGACCCGGACCCAGATCGGCGTGGACCTCTGGGCCTTCAACGTCATGCCCGACCACGTCCACGTGCTGCTCTGGCCTCACCGGGATGTAGCATCCATGGCCAAGATCGCCGAGGCCATCCGCGATCCCATGGAAAACGCGGGACTCAAGCAGGGCGTCATTCCCGCCCCGCCATTCTGGGATATGGGCGCCCCCTTCCACGAGAAAACCGAAGACGTCCGCTTGGTCCACGAGATCATGCGGCGGATTCACGACAACCCGGTCCGGGCCGGACTGGTCGAGACCGAGGAAGACTGGAGCTACTCCTCCTACCGCTTCTGGAAGAACCTGCCCCATGTGCCCCTGGAAATGGATGTCACCGTCCCCCGCCTCGACGAGCAGGACCCCGACATCTTCCCGGGCCCGCCATCGGCCCAGCCGATCACTTGACAACCGCTGCTCCAGAGGGGATGCTGCGTGAGACATCTTCCTCTGGCCGGGGGTCCCGATGAACCAGAATACATCCTCGACGAAACCGCTCAAACGCCCATTCCGCTGGACGAAACGCGCCCTGATCGCCCTGGCGGTGTTCCTGCTGCTGGCAACGGCCCTGCGCATCGGCTGGGGCATGCATGCCAGCAGGCAGTACGCCGCCGCCGTCGCCCGCGGCAAGGAAATCCACCCCGCCTGGACATGGCAGGACTTCATCCCCCCGCCCGAGATCAACAACTCCCCGGCTTTCGGCCTCTACATGCAGGCCCGGGGGAAAATGGATGACACGCTCCAGGAACCCGAGGATCAGCGGGAGCGAACCCGGCAATCCGAGCAACCGCTGGAGCTTTGGGAGCTGGTCCAAGATGCACGGGGTGCCAACGAACATGCAACCTTGCGGCAACGAACATTAAGAATCTGCACGCCCGCTCTGGAACTGGTCGATCAGGCCTCCCGACATTGGCCAGGTGGATTGCAGTTGGCAGCCGACGAGCCCTGGCCGAACGTGGATCTACCCGCGCTGCGTGAAGTATCGACCCTGGTTGCCCTGGCCGCGGTAGATGCTGCAAAGGCGGGAAAGTTCGCCGAGGCGATGAAGCGGACAGAGCAGCTTCGCCACATGGCCCGAACAGCCACGACCTGGCCGATGGTTTTGTCTTTCCTGGTGGCCGAGTCATTGGAGCAGAGGCGGCTGGAGGTACTCCAGCGCATGGCCGGACGGCTGCAGATCGGGCTGGAGGCAGGTCATGCCCGTCCCGAACAGATCCGGGCGTTGATCGCAGAGCTTGCAGAGGAGCAGACGCTTCGTAGCGACCTGGTTCTTGCCATGGCGAGTGATCGCGCTTGGGCCCTTCACCTTACGGTCGGGCTGGCTGCAGGCAAGCGGAAGGAACTCGGGCACGGTTCATGGCAGACCGAGCTGCTTCTGGGACCCCTGCTCGACCTGGATCTCGCGTTGTTGCTGAAGACCCACGACGGCTATATCCTTGCGGCGAAGGCAGAGTCGCTGCCTGCTGCCCGGGCGACCTTTGGCCCGTACCATCGGATGCTCCCAGACGAGGAAGATTCCATACTGGCAAGGGCGGCCCACCCGATCACCCGGATCATGCTGCCGGACTACGACAGGGTTTTTGTGCGCCGTTTCCAGACTGGCGCCAAACGGCGCCTGGCTGCGTTGTGGCTGGCGATGCGGTTATGGGATTACGAGCATCCCGGTCAGCCGCTGCCGGAACTGGCTGCCTTGGCCGAGGCGTACTCCATTCCGCTGGAGGACCCGACCACCGGCGGAAAGCTGCACCTTCTGGTCGAGGGGGACTTGCGGGTTCTGGCGTCTTCGAGATATCAATCGGTCCGGCAGATTCAGCAGGCCAGACAGTCCGAGGGGTACGACATTGCTGTGTTCTGGCTGAATGCAGAAGACATACCTGCCGAAGACGAAGACTGACATGTTGGCCCCGGCGGCCCCGGGCCGCTTCAACGCGTAAGCGATCCCCAGGCCAGGATGCAGATGATGATCGCGGCGGGCAGAGCCCAGATGAGAACCAGTTGGGCAACGACGGCTGGCAGGAACAGGACACTCCGGATAGCAGGCCTGGCTTTGGCTCCGCTGCGTCGAGTCAGTTGCCAAATCCCGAAGATAGACAATTCCAGCCACCATATGCCGACGAGGATGCCCCAGTTGTCGGTCAGCCAGTTACCGTTTCCCTTTTGCCGTTCAGCGACTACTGCGGGAGGATCGTGTAATGTATCCAGCAGGTCGGATCCCCTCTGAATCAGGCTGATGGATTCGGGAAAGATACCTGTACGGCCCAGGAGATTCTCGACCCCCTCGACTTTTGCAATCGCCAGACCGATTGGGACCAACCCGGCAGAGAGAACCGCAAGTGGGGCCGCCAGATAGCAGGCCAGGGCACCCAGCCTCTGCCGGTGTTCCGGAAAATCTCCCCCCGGGGAGGCGAAAAGACCCGCCAGGCCCGTCAACAGCCACAAACACCCGGCCGAGAGCGACCAGATGCCTAGGAAGATGAGGACCCCCACCAAGGGAAACTCGAAACGGGTCCTGCCTTCGAGTCCAACGTCCAGAAGCGTCCAGATTCCCGACCAGGTCAGCATCCAGAGAATTACCAAGGTAACCGGCAGCAGGGCCAGCAGCAGAGTGATGGTGCGGAAGCGTTTGGCGTGTTTCCAGTCGACGGGATGGTCGGCTGCATCGGCGATGCGTCCGTTGCGGCGGATGACCCACCACCAGGTCCGCGCGTAGCGGACCAGGACGTTGCCTTTCTGCTCCCAGGGGATCTGCGGGTTCGGCTGGGGCGAGTGGGCAGGCTGCTCCATCGACAGACCTTGGGCGGTTACAGCGTGATGTCGCGCGGGCCGCGGGCGTTGCGGTTGCGCAGGAACTTCATCCGCAGGTTCTTGAGCTCCTTGGTCCAGTCCTCGATCATCTCGCCGTAGGCTGTCTGCTCGGGGATCTGCTTGGCCAGGTCAGAGGCCCGCTGGGCGATTTTCTCTGCCTGGAGCAGGTAACGGCTGCAGCGGTTGGAGCGGTCTCTCCAGATCCCGCGGGAGGCAGCGGTGAAATATCCGCTGCGCGTCAGGCGATAGCCCTGGTAGCGCCAGGGCAGCCACTCTTCCACGCCGCGCATGGCCTCGGTGTACTCCTCGTGGAGTTCGTCCATGTCTTTGGTGAACTGCTTGAGATTCTTGGTCCAGTACTCTGCCAGCAGCGTGCCGTGGCCCTTGCACTCGACCCAGGACTCGATGCCCATCAGCACGCGCAGCTCGTCGAGGCCCTTGGCCGTGCCCTTCGACAGGCCGCAGTCCTTGGCCTCCGAGGCCGTCAGCGTCAGCAGGCGACCTTTGCGGGTGACCATGTTGGGCCCGCGGCCGTTCTTGATCTCGATCTTCCCGTCGACCTCGACCCAGTGCAGCTCAAGGGAACTGTCGATCATGGCCTCGGCCAGTTGCGGGTCGTGACCGGCATTGTCGGCGGCCGAACGGGCCTTGCTCCGCCAGACGGACGAGAACTTCTCGTCGACATCCTCGATGCCCGTCATGCCCATGCGGAACGCCTTGGCGGCGCCAAAGGTCGCGGTGGGCTCCATGTAGATTTCCGGGGCGGCCAGGGAGGTAATCGCCGCAGCCGAGATCGCGTCCTTGACATAGACGGCAATCCGCAACTGGTCGCTGTATTCCTGGATGGCCTTGATGAGTTTCAGACACTCCTCGACAGACCCGCCGGGCGAATTGACGTGCAGGATCACGACGGTGGGCTTGCGTTTGGCCGCGTCGGCCAGAGATTCCTTCAGCACGCGGCTGAGGAACGTCTTGCCGACCTCCCCGTCCAGGGGGATCAGGTAGTAGGTCGGCTGGTCGTACCCGATGATTTCCGGAACGGCCGGCGGATCGGGCAGGACCCCGACCTCGGGCTTGCCGTCCTTCTTCGGCTCGGGCTTGGCCTCCTGCTTCGGCTGGACGATCGGGCCCTCGACGATCATGTCGACCTCGTTGGGCCGGAACGTCTTGGTCATCGTCGCGCCGTACATCTGCACGCGGAAGACAACCTCGCGCGTGGTCTTTTGCACCAGTTCGCCCTGGTACTTTCGGCCGTCTTTGAGATGAATGGTGTCGGCCAACGAGGCCGCGGACAACAACAACATGGTGCCCAGCAGGGCTACAGTGCGCCTTTTCATGTTTCCGCCCCCGGAAGCAAAAAGAAAGGTGACTCAATATACCAAGAGCAGTTTACGCAGGATTTACCGACGAGGCAAGAACAAATGCGACGCAATATGAGAAT
>JBKHDI010000124.1:0-7052 GCA_046541415.1 Phycisphaerae bacterium
AAAACGCCCGGCCAGTTGCCTGACCGGGCGTTTCCGTTAACTGTAACCGACGGCAGATTCCGTCGGATTGATTTTGGCTCAAATTGTCCCTGACTTCCCGCCGACCTAATGGTTTACATTACAGATGTGTAAGATGATTATTTGCAATCGATTAGGATATCACGCAAGCGACCATCGAACGTAATTTGAAGCACTGTATTTTTGCGGCGAAAATCGATGCGTTCGACCACCTGGGGCAGAATCTGCATCTGCGAAAGCTCGTCGAGGGATTGCCAGAGGGTGGCCATGGGCTCGGCTTGGAGGGAGCGATTGGTCGTTGCCAGTTCCGCCCATGTCGTCTCCTCGCTGAGTTGCTGCCGGACGAAGTTTTCGATTTCCCATGCGGGGAAAGACACCCCTTTGCATGGCGGCCTGCCACCGGCGGTCGAGCGACATCGGTAGTATCGAAGGACGCGTTGGGTCTGCGGGCCTTGCTTCTTGGTGATGACGTAGCTGGACAACGGACGTTTGCACTTGGGGCAAACAATTTTGCCCCGCAAGGGAAAGTCACGCGCGTGTCGCGTGGACGTGCCCGCGCTTCGACGGCTATCCAACTGCTGGTTGGCGGCTTCGAACAGTTCCGGCGATACGATGGCTTCATGATAGCCGGAGCGTGTGGCATCGCCGTCAGCAAATTGCCCGAGGTAGACCGGATTTCGCAGCAGGCTGATAATCTGTCGGGCCGTCCAGCGTCCACCGCCTGAGGTTTCACCAGTTTGCCTTGAGGTCCATTGCTTCGTTCGCCAGCCGAGATGATCGATTCGTTTGGCGATTTCGCTGGGTATTTGGCCATTGGCAGCTCGTCGGAAAATGGCTCGAACGCGACGGGCTTCCGACTTGTTCTTCACGAGTTGTTTGGTGACGGGATCGGCGTCGTAACCGTAGGGCACCTTGCCTGCCAGGCGTCGGCCGTGTCTTTTGAGATAGCGCGAGTCTCCGCGATACGCGAGGCGATCATCTCTCGCTCAAACTCGGCGAAGGCCGCCAGCATGTAGCGGAGAAATCGGTTCTGCGGGGCTGAAGTCAATTCCGGCTGATGAACCAGACACAGTTCGACGCCAGCTTTTTCGAATTCATCCAGCAGTACAACCGCATCGTGCATGTTGCGAGTGATGCGGTCGAAAGCGATGGCATAGACTCGGTCGAGTGCGCCGAGATCGATGACCTTTCGAAGCCTGCGTATGCCGGGCCGGTCCAGTGTCGAGCCCGAGTAGCCTTCATCTTCGAAGTGCTGACCGGTCCAGTAGAGCGAGGGTCCCCCGGATTGTTTGGCGTATTCCTGGCAGGTGTGGAACTGGGCTTGGCAGGAGGAGAAATCGGCAAGCCCTTGTTTCGACTGGCGAGTATAGATGGCGTAGCGGATTGGCGGCGACTTGCTCACGGATTGATCAACGAGTTGGCGGCGTGGTTTGATCTTGTTGCTCCGGGGGCAATTCGACCTCTTCCGGGCGTACCCAGACGACTTTGCCGTCGCGCCACTGGGGGACAAGTTCGCCGCGCAGCTTGGCTTCGCTGATCGCTTTACGCGTGGCGCGAAGCATCGCCGCCTGCGTGCCAGCCATATCTTTATTCTTGTCAGACCAATTCATCATGCCTGGCCTCCTTCGTCGATGAGCACCGGCGGAGTTTTGGTCGCATCGTAGACCTGCCAGCTATCCACCAGTGCCTTGTAGGTGTTCTGAAAGTTCGACCAGCCCTGTTCAAATCGCCGCCTGATGACCGGCTCAGGGATGTTGTGCCCGCCCATTCGCACGCGGTGTTGAACACGGGCGACGGCCATCTCGGGAGAATCCAGACGCAGGAAAACGATCTTCACGACGTAGCCAACCTGTTTCCATTCATGGATCAGGTTGGCGTAGGTTCGACCGGCCAGCGTCGATTCGACCGAGAAATCCAGCCGTTGCTCAACACACTCCCGGATACGTTCGGCCATCAGTCGCATTGCGGTGACGTTGGCCTTTTCTGGGGCAAACGGCGACAAACCGGCGGCGATCAGGTCGGCGTTGAGAAATGTCGGGCAGTGGCCTTCGGCCGTGAGAAATTCCGTGGCAAAGGTGGTCTTGCCGGAGCCGTTGGGGCCTGCCAGAATCAGGGCGCGAGGCGCGTCGATGGGCTGTGATGGGTTCATGCCGAGCCTCGCTTGTCAGCGAGTTCGAAAATACTGCGGGGTCCGAAAGCAACCTGGCTGTTAACCCGGCTCGATCTGTTCACGAGAGAGTCCGAGAGTTCGCGGCCGGATTTTCGCACAGCCGAAAGCAACCATGATGGTTGCTTTCGGACCCCAGTTGGTCTCTTGCGAAACAGAGAATCGGGTTGTCGTTCGAAACTGGCCATAACCCTTTGGTTCCAATAGGTTACAGAAAAGCCCTGGCGGCTTTCGCTCCGGGGCTTTCCGTTAACTGTTTGGTCGGGGAAATACCCCGTTAAAATTTAAGCTCCTCGACTAGGACTCGAACCTAGAACCTAGCGGTTAACAGCCGCTCGCTCTACCATTGAGCTATCGAGGAATGTCGGTCCGGCCCCGGTGGGGGCAGGAATCGGTTACTTTACCGCATCGGTTGAAACAGTCAAGGGGTTTGGGGACAAATCGGAAAAAAACGTGGCCAACGGGCCCTGCTGCCGGGGCATGACCAGGTCGAGATCTCAGCTCATTAATTTGGCCGGGTTTTGTCCTTTTTCCGCACAGATCCCTTGTCCATGATATAATTCTCCGATAGACCGTTGAGGCTGGCAGACCCACAGGGGTTTTTACCAGAGAGGACGGCCCCAGAGGCCACCTTCATACAGGAGAGGAATAACCGTGACCCAACATCTTATTTTGACCAAATTCTGCGCACTGGCCGGCGTACTGGCCATCTCGGCCGGGCTGGCCGGGGCGGCCTCCGTTACGTCCACGACCACTGCGGACAATCTGTACACGCTCTGGATCGATGGCTCGGAGGTCGTATCGACCACGTTCAGCGTTGGCGGCTGGAAAACTTCCGAAACCAACATAACCGAATTGGAGCCTGGGACGCACATCATCGGCGTCCGGGCGGAAAACCATGTGCCCTGGTCGGGGACCAATCCCGCGGGGTTCCTGGGCGAATTCACCTTTGCCGGCCAGACTGTCGATACCGGCAGCGACTGGCTGGTCCTGGGCGGTCGGCAGGGCCTGCAGTTGCAGCAGAACTGGAATCAGCCGGGCTTCGTGCCCGTCGGCTGGGCTGCGGCGACCAGCTATGGGGCCAACGGCGTGGCCCCGTGGAACACGATCGGCGGGATTTCCGACCAGGCCGAGTGGATCTGGACCGAGGACAACACCGAGGCAACCGGTGATGTGGTGGCCTACTTCCTGACGACCATCGACGTGCCGGCCGGGCCGCCGGAGGCCTCGGCCGTGCCCGAACCAATTACGATGATCAGCCTGCTCGGCGCCGTCGGCGCCACGGGCAGCTACCTGCGTCGGCGGAGTCGGGGGTAACTGGCCGCACAGGCCGAAGCCCAATCGAAGCCCAGGCGGCGCGAGCACTCGCTCGGGCCGCCTGTTGCTTTGACGCAGGATGAACCGCCTGGCCCGGTGTGGGGCGGAGAATTCATGGCCCAGCCGGCAGGTTGGAGCCTAGAATGGCCAGGAAGGCAGCGTAAAGGAGATTCGCATGAGATCATTGCAGTTACTGATGGTGTCGACCTGTCTGACTGCAGGGCTGGCCGGGGCGGATGTGGTGTTGTATGACGCGTCGTCTGGGGGCGGCACGCCGGGGGCGCAGAATATGCACTACCTCGCCGACGGCGCGGGCGCGTCGCAGAGCGAGTCCGGCGGGGTGACCACGCTGGCCAGCGACCAGGCGACCTCGGCGGGGTACTTCAACTGGCTGAGCACGACGGTGGCCGGCTTCCCGGTGACGTTCGCTGCGAAGGTCCCGGTGGTGCTGGATCGGTCGGGTGACGGGTACACGCTCCGCTTCGTCGCGAGGCTGGTGAGCGAATCGCACGCCAGCGCCGACCGTGCGGGCTTCAGTGTGATCGCGCTGGCCAGCGACGGTCTGGGCATCGAGCTGGGGTTCTGGGAGGATGAGGTCTGGGCCCAGTCGGGTGCGGCTTTTACCCATGCCGAGGGCGCAGCGGTCGACACAACGGCAACGATGAAGCTGTACGAACTGGCGATCCTGGGCAGCGGCTACACGCTGTATGCTGACGGTGCTGAACTGCTGGCCGGGGCCCTGCGGGACTACTCTGCCCATTCCAACGACGTGTACAGTCACACCGATTTCGTCTTCCTGGGCGACAACACGTCCAGTGCGGGCGGGACGGTGGAGTTGGGGGAGATCCGCGTGCTGGACGCGGCCGTGCCGGAACCGGCCTCGCTGGGGCTGCTGAGCCTCGGCGCCGGGGCCCTGCTGCGTCGCCGCCGGGGCTGACCCCGCCTGGGCGTATCGATGAACGGGGGTGTCAGAACCAGGGCTTGGTCTTGGACCCGTGTACGCGGGCGAACTGTTCGCTGGACATCTGCAGGTAGCTGATGCCCTCGACGATGCCGATCACCCACATCACCAGCGGGGGGATGACCAGGCAGCTGCCGAGAGTCGTGCAGAGCAGCATGACCACCCCGGCCTGGTTGTAGCCGAGGATGAATTTGTGTATGCCCAGCGAGCCGAGGAACAGCGCGACGATCCCGCAGACGAGCTTCTTGTCGGTGGTATCCCGGACCAGAGGGTCATCCAGGCGGCGACGCGGCGGGGGCAGGTGGCCTTCGGTAAATGCGATGTCCTGCAGCTGCTCCAGGTCGCTCAGCCGGACCCAGTCGTCCATGCCATCCCGCCAGGCGTAGTCGTCGATGGAGCACCTGCCTTCCGATGCGCAGATGCGCAGTTCCTTCAGGTTCATCGGCCCGAACTGTTTGCCGTCGATCGAGAGGTACCATTCTCTGGCCATGCGATACTCCCTTGCTGCAGACCCCGGATGCAGAACGTGTTCCAGGCGGAGTCTACGGGAGAGTCGAGCGGACGGCCAGCGAATTTCAACTTACGTCAGTTGACGTACTCGTAGTACTTTGGGATGAAGACGTCCATGCGGAATTGTTGGGGATCGGCCAGGTCGCGGACCTCGGCGTGGCCGTCGAAGAAGCCCAGGGTGGTCTTGCCGCGGTGTCTGCGGTCGTCGTGCTTGATCATGCGTTTGCCGGATGGTTTTCCGTTCTGGTCGTAGGTCAGGTGGCCGGGGCTCTGGAAGTCGCTGAACCCGATGCTGTTGCGTCGGGAACACTCGACGATGTAGGCGACCGAGGACGGGGCCGCTTTCATGTCTGCGAGGCTTTTGGCGGCGTCCCATTTGCCCAGGCCCTTGAACTGTCCGGTGTCGTAGAACCGCCGCCAGTCCATGTTGTTGACGGCAAAGTCGATGCCGGCCGGCTCGGTTGAGTCGATCCCGGGACATTTGAATGCTTCGTGGGAGGCAACCCACGATTCGACAAAGGCCTTGTCGGTCCGGTTGGTGTCGTTGAGCCCGTTGCGGCCGAGGTAGTCGGCGTAGCAGGTCGCCCAGAAGGTCTTGGTCTTGGCCCCGTCGAAGTCGGCGGTGGGCACCATGTAGTTGTTCTCCGGGGCGTAGAGGTGGGCTGCCTGCGAAAAATTGCGGATGTTCGAGGAGCACTTGGTCTGCTTGGCGATGTGCAGGGCCTGGTTGATCGAAGGCAGGAGGATGCTGACCAGCAAGGCGATGATGGCGATGACGACAAGCAGTTCGATCAGCGTAAAGCCCTGTCGGAAAAATGGTTTGGATCTGAACATGAGAAATCCTTTCTCGGTATCCGCTGTAGATAGCCTGGCCGCGACACCGGCTGGTGCAGCATCCTAAGATCTGTTGTGCTCCCAGCGCATGCAAAACGAATGGGACATGCTCCATCATGTTCGCAGAGTACGGGGAGTCGGGCAATGGATTATAGCGACATTCATGTTGACAAATGCGGCAATATCGGCGAGTTTCAGCGTATGGCTGACGCATCGAGAACCCGCCCCTGCCGTGTCGCGATCCGGATTTCCCGGGACAACGCCTATGGGCAGGGTTTGCTGCGAGGGATTGCGGCCTTCGCCCAGACGCAGGCGACCTGGCGATTCCTGGACGACCCGTCTCACGCGATCGAGGCCCCGGACGGGCTCGGGCGGGCCCAACTGGACGGCGTGATCGCGTATTCCCCCATTTGGGCGCACCTGCGGGCCTATCAGGATCTGGGAATTCCGATGGTCAACCCGACCAGCCGCCGTCTGGATCGGCCCTGCGCGAAGGTGGGCGTCGACAATGTTGCCATGGGCACCGCGGGGGCGAGCCACCTGCTGGAGTTGGGGCTGACGCGGTTGGGCTTCTTGATGCGCAGACACACCAGCAGCGACAGGGAGCGTGCCGAGGCGTTCGGCCGGGCCGTCGAACAGGCCGGGGCCCAGCGACTTGACATCCCCTCGGTGGACAAGACTCCCAATCCCGCCGATGCGCTGATCGAGCGTCTGGACCTGCACCAGGGGCCGGTGGGGTTGATGTGTGCTTCGGACACGCTGGCTGCGGAGGTCATCGCCGTGTTGCGCAGCTGCCAGATCGACGTGCCGCAGCACGTGGCGGTGCTGGGATGCGGCAACGACGAGTTGGCCTGTGCGTTCAGCGATCCGCCCTGTTCGAGCATCGACAACAACGCGTTCCAGATCGGTCTGGCTGCGGGCAAGATGCTCCAGGAGCTGATCGACGGGCAGTTGACGGGGTTCCCGGAGTGGCAGATTCAGCCGGGGCAGGTCATCCAGCGCGAGTCGACGATGGTGCTGTCGATCGAGGATGCCGAAATGGCCCGGGCGGTGCGTTTCGTCAGGCAGAACGCCTGCAAGGGAATCGGCGTGGCCGACGTGCTGGCCGCGGTACCGATCTCGCGGAGGAGGCTGGAACGCGGGTTCGTCCAGTCAATCGGCCGCAGCCCGGGCGCCGAGATTCGCCGGATCCAGATGCAGCGGGCCATGCACCTGTTGGGCCAGTCGGACCTGCCGATCGGGCAG
>JBKHDI010000125.1:0-6520 GCA_046541415.1 Phycisphaerae bacterium
AACAAAAAAAAACGCACGGTCCGGTTGGGATCGTGCGTTTGGGCAGGGGGATTGCAGCAGGGTCAGATGTACTCGTTGATGATGTTTTCGAGCATCTCGACGCGGCCTGACGTCGTGCCGGTGACCTCGTTGTCCAGCGCGTAATCGGCGAGTCTGGCGAAGCTGGTCTTGCCGGCTTCGATCTCGGCGCCGATGCCGCTGTCGTAGCTGCCGTATCGCTTGGAGACGAAGTCGTCCAAGACGCCGTCGGAGCGGATGGTCGCGGCGATCTTCAGCCCGCGGGCGAAGGCATCCATCCCGCCGATGTGGGCGTGGAAGAGGTCGACCGGATCGACCGACTCGCGGGCGACGTGGGCGTCGAAGTTCAGCCCGCCGGTGGTGAACCCGCCGGCCTTGAGGATTGTCAGCATTGCGTAGGTCGTGTCGTACAGGTCGGTGGGGAACTGGTCGGTGTCCCAGCCGAGAAGCAGGTCGCCGCGGTTGGCGTCGACCGAGCCGAGCAGGCCGACCGATGCGGCGAATTCCAGTTCGTGCTGGAACGTGTGCCCGGCGAGGGTGGCGTGGTTGGCCTCGATGTTCAGCTTGAAATCATCGATCAGGTCGTAGTGCTGCAGGAAGGCGAAGCAGTTGCCCGCGTCGAAGTCGTACTGGTGCTTGGTCGGTTCCTTGGGTTTGGGTTCGATGTAGAACTGCCCGTCGAAGCCGATGGACTTCTTGTGCTCGACGGCCATCTGGAGGAATCGGCCCAGGTGGTCCATCTCGCGTTTGATGTCGGTGTTCAGCAGGGACTTGTACCCTTCGCGGCCGCCCCAGAAGACGTAGCCTTCCCCGCCGAGTTCGTGGGTGACTTCCATCGCCTTGGCGACCTGTGCGGCGGCGTAGGCGAAGACGTTGGCATCGGGGTTGGTCGACGCGCCGTTGGCGTAGCGGGCGTTGGAGAACAGGCAGGCGGTGCCCCAGAGCAGCTTCACGCCGGTTTCGTCCTGCTTGGCCTTGAGGCGTTTGACGATGGTATCGAGGTTCTTGTGCGACTCGGCCAGGTTGGCGCCCTCGGGGGCCACGTCGCGGTCATGGAAGCAGTAGTGGTCCACGCCGATTTTGCTGAGGAACTCGAAGCAGGCTTCGACCTTCGCTTCGGCCACGGCCATCGGGTCGCCGGCATCGGCCCAGGGCATGTTGCGGGTCTCTCCGCCGAAGGGGTCCGCCCCGCCGTTGCAGAAGCTGTGCCAGTAGGCCACACTGAATCGCAGGTGGTCCTTCATCGCCTTGCCGGCAACGACTTCGTCGGGATTGTAGTGCTTGAAGGCCAGCGGATTCTTCGAATCGGGCCCTTCGTACTTGATCTTGTCTATGCCGGCAAAGAACTCGGCCATGGGTGTCATCTCCTATAGGCTGATTGTCTGAATGCCCCGCAGACGCGGGACCGTGGCGCGTAGCTCTGCATTTTACCTGCCGGCGGGCGTGATGCAAGCGGCCAAAGGTCGCCAAAGCTTGCAGAATGCCTCCGAAAAGCCCGCCGCGGGCCAAGTGAGCTTGAACGAGCCAAGTCCAATCGGGTATCTTAGGCTTTCTCGACCGAAGGCGGGTCGCTCGCGCCACCGTCCTGCAGGACCTGACTCTGCAAAACGGACTCCCGCCTGATCCGTGCCCGGAGATGCCTGATGCAACGCAAGCTGGACTTCCAGCGTCGCAGCGACGACGAACAATCCAAACAGTGGGGCCTGACCCTGGACATCGAAGAGCTCGCCCGCAAGGGCTCGATGAGCGCCCAGCAGAAAAATATCGCCAAGTGGTATGGGATCTACCACTCCCGCCAAGAAGGCGACCTGATGGTCCGCGTGGTCATCCCCGGCGGGCAGTTGACTTCCGTCCAGGCCCGGGCCCTGGGCAAGCTCTCGGCCAAATACTCCCCCCAGCGGATCAGCTTTACCACCCGACAGTCCGCCCAGTTCCACCAGGTCAAGCTGGCCGAGGTCGCCCAGCTGCTGCGCGAACTGAAGCAGGTCGGCCTGACGACCTTCCACGGCTGCGGCGACGTCAACCGCAATGTCGCCGCCTGCCCATGGGCCGGCGTCTGCGAGCATAGACGTCTCGACGTGCTGCCACATGCCAAGGAAACCTCCGACCTGATGGCCGCCAGCCGCAACCTGGACAACCTGCCCCGAAAGTTCAAGATCACCTTCTCCGGTTGCGGCGGCGACTGCGGCCAGCCGCACATCAACTGTGTCGGCAACATCGCCATCCGGCGTCGCCTGGCCGACGGCAGCGAGGTCGACGGCTTCGGCGTGGTCATCGGCGGCGGGATGGGCTGGAGCCCGTTCGTCGCCAAGCCTCTGTTCGGCTGGGTCCCGGCTGAGAAAATCGCCCGCCTGTCCCGCTGCATCGGCCTGTTTTTCCGCGACAACGGCGACCGCTACATCCGCATGTACGCCCGCCTGAAATACGTCGTCCATCGGCTGGGCATCGATACCTGCCGCGAGAAGCTGCTGGAGATCTGCAAGGCCGAGGGCCTGGATACCAGCGATTTCATCGTCGAGCCGGTCCAGGACATCGGCCCGGAAGTCCCCAAGCGCCCGCTTCGGGCGGATAAGCCCATCGGCACCGACGGTGGGGCGATCCAGCGGATCATGGTCCACAAGGGCGAAATCGAATCGGGGCAACTGGTCCGCCTGGCCGACCTGGCCGAGATGTACGGCGACAAGCACGTCTACTCGACGAACCGGCAGAACCTGGAACTGCACGGGGTCAAGCCTGAGCGGCTGGGGGAGTTGCGGGAGCAGATCGACGACCTCGGTCTGCAGGCCGAGCGGTTCTTCGGCCTGGAGGACGTAGTCACCTGCGTCGGGACGACGTACTGCCCGCTGGCGGTCAGCACGACGCACCGGCTGTACGACGACCTCCAGCCGATCGTACACGACGAGAAGTACGCCGACATTCGCGACAAGCTGGTGGTCAACATTACCGGCTGTCCGAACAGCTGCTCGCCCTGGTACATCGCGGACATCGGCTTCCGCGGGCTGCGGGTTCGCCAGCAGAAGGGCTCGATCGAAGGCTACGAGATCCGCCTGGGCGGAACGCAGACGAAATTCGGCCGGGTCCTGGGCGACTGGAAACACGAGGACTGCGTTCGGATTTTCACCACGCTGCTGGATACTTTCCAGGCTTCCCGCGACGGTGCGCCGGAAGATGAGACGCTGGCCGAGCACGTCGACCGCGTCGGCATCGAGCCTTACATGGATGCGATCGCCAAGCTGGGCATCGAGTACGACAAGGCGGTCAATCCGCTGGAGTTGTCGGAGGTTACTGGAACGGGCCGGGACCGGCGCGACCTGCGCGTCGTGGCCAAGGACGTTCCCTGCCAGGAGGCCTGCCCGGCCAGGACCAACATCCCTGAGTACATCCGCCACATCGCCCACGAAGACTACGCCGCCGCGCACCGGATCAACCAGGAAGACAACGTCCTGCCGAACATTCTCGGGCGCATCTGCACCCGGCCCTGCGAGCCGGCCTGCCGTCACGAGTGGACGAACATCCACGGCCCGGTGCGGATCTGTCACCTCAAACGCTCGGCCGCCGATCGGGTGGAGAAGTCCGATCCGCTGGCGCCGTGGTTCGAGGATTCGGGCAAATCGGTGGCGATTATCGGCGGGGGACCGGCCGGCCTGGCCGCGGGCAGGGAGCTGAAGCGCTACGGCCACGCCGTCAAGATCTTCGAGAAGCTGCCCTACCTCGGCGGGCAGATCCGCATGGGCATCCCGCAGTTCCGCCTGCCGCGCGAGGTGGTCGAGCAGGACATCAACGCGATCATCGATTCGGGCATCGAGGTCGAGCTGAACTGCGACATCGACCGGGCGAGGCTGGAGGAGATGACCGTCGAGTACGACGCGGTCCTGCTGGCTGCGGGGGCCAATGACCCGATGGCCCTGACGCTGGAGGGCCTGCCCGAAGGGATCGGCATCGAGGGGTTGAACTTCATGAAGCGGTACAACGATGGCGACCCGCCGGAGATCGAAGGCGACGTGGTGGTCATCGGCGGCGGGTTCACGGCCGTGGACTGCTCGCGCTCGGCCCGGCGGATGCTGGGCACCGACAGCGACAACCAGGTCGGGATCTACTACCGCCGCGGCGAGGCCCAGATGTCTGCCAACGTCGAGGAACTCCACGAGTTGCGGCGCGAGAACGTGATCGTCGAGACGCTGGTGACGCCCGTGGCGGCGAAGGTGGAGGCCGGCAAGCTCCGGGCTGTCACGTTCCGTCGGAACATCCTCGGCGAAGCCCCGCCCGAGGGCGGCAAGCCCAAAGTCGTGCCCGTCGAGGGCAGCGAGTTCGACGTGCCCTGCGATACGCTGATCTTCGCGATCGGGCAGAAGCAGGCAACCTACATGCTGCCCGACGAGGTCACTTGGGACGGCTCGCACGAGACGACGCTGATGAAGCTATTCGTGGCCGGCGACTTCGCCGGCGACAACGCCGACGTCATCCACGCGGTGGCCGACGGCAAGGAGGCCGCCGACGAGATCGACACCTTCCTGACCGGCCATGGCCGGCGCGAACTGGTCCTGGAGATCAAGCAGGCCGAGATCACCGGGCGCCTGCGCGATCACGACCTGGTCATGCCCCCCGAAATGGACGTGCTGGACCTGGACAAGCGCAGCGGCGACCAGGAGGTCGAACTGGGCTTCACCGACGGGCAGACCGACGAGCACGCCTGGCGGTGCTACCTGTGCAACTACAAGTTCGAGATCGACCAGGACAAGTGCATCCACTGCGACTGGTGCATCCGCGTCTCGCCCCGCCAGTGCATCCTGCGTGTCGGCGAGATGGAACTGGACGAGGACGGCCAGGCGGTCAAGTGGACCGAGACGCCCAAGTCCCAGCCGGGCGATGCGACGTACATCTGGATCAACTCCGACGAGTGCATCCGGTGCGGCAACTGCATCAACATCTGCCCGACCGATGCGATCTCCGTCCGCAAGATCGATCGGAAAACCTGCAACTGCGGTCAGGCGGAATCCTCGGCCGCCGAATAGCACCTGTGGCTGAAAAACAAGAACGGAACCCTGGATTATCCGGGGTTCCGTTTTTTGCAGGATCGCAGGCCGCGGGGGCGCCTGCTATTTCTGTGCGGCTATGGCCTTGTCGGCGATGTCCTTGCGGTAGTAGCAGTCTTTCCAGGAGATCTTCTCGACCGCTTGGTAGGCCAGGGCCTTGGCCTCGGCGATCGTATCGCCCACGGCGGTGACGCCCAGGACGCGTCCGCCGCTGTTGATGAGCTTGTTGCCCTTCCTGGCCGTGCCGGCGTGGAAGACCTTGACCTCGCCGATCGCCTCTGCCTCGGCAATGCCGGTAATCTCGTGACCCTTCTGGTAACTGCCCGGATACCCGCCCGAGCTGATCACCACGCAGACCGAGGGGCGGGGATCGAAGGACAGTTCGACCTCGCCGAGTTTGTGTTCGGCCACGGCCACCATGGCCGCCAGCAGGTCGCCCTTGAGTCGCATCATGAGGGGCTGGCACTCGGGGTCGCCGAAGCGGCAGTTGAACTCGATGACCTTCGGCCCGGCGGCGGTGAGCATCAGGCCCGCGTAGAGCACGCCTTCGTAGCGGCCGAAGTCGCGCCGCATGCCGTCGATGATCGGAATGAGGATCTCGCGTTCGACCTTGCTCATCGTCGCGTCGTCCAGGACGGGCACGGGGCTGTAGGCGCCCATCCCGCCGGTGTTGGGCCCGGTGTCGCCCTCGCCGATGGGCTTGTGGTCCTGGAGCGGTTCCATCACGAAGATGTTCTTGCCGTCGCACAGGGCCAGGACGGTGGCTTCCTGGCCGGTGAGCATCTCCTCGATGACCACGGTGTTGCCCGCGTCGCCGAAGGTCTTTTCGAGCATCATCTCTTCCAGGGGTTTGACGGCTTGGTAGGGTTCGGGACAGATGATCACGCCCTTTCCCTTGGCCAAACCGGCCGCCTTGACCGCCACGCCGTGGTCGCGGGAGAGGACGTAGTCCTTGGCCTGCTGGAAGTCGTCGAAGATGCGCGCTTCGGCCGTGGGGACCGAAACCGCCCGCATGAGATTCTTCGCGTAGGCCTTGTCTGCCTCGATCCGCGCGCCCTGGCCCGAGGGGCCGAACGTCAGGATCCCCGCGGCGCGGGTCGCGTCGCCCAGGCCGTTGGCCAGCGGGTCTTCGGGCCCGATGACCACCAGGTCCACGCCGTTGTCTTTGGCGAACTGGACGATGCCGTCGTTGTCGTCGACGGAGATGCCGACGCACTCGGCGTGCTGGGCGATTCCGGGGTTGCCCGGCGCAGCCCACATCTTGTCCAGATCGGGAGATTGGGCGAGTTTCCAGGCCAGGGCATGTTCCCGGCCTCCGGATCCGATCAGCAGAACCTTCATCTGTCAGCGCTCCTGTAAGCAGTCTGGCGGCCAAAAGGGCGGTAGTGTACCCGAAGCGGCAGGGCCCTGCCAGTCTTTGGCGGTCGGGTCTTACAACAGGGTGCGGCCGGTTAATGGTGGCGTTTTTT
>JBKHDI010000126.1:0-6497 GCA_046541415.1 Phycisphaerae bacterium
GACCCTCAAACTGGGCCTTGAGAACAGGAGGACGCTTGCTAGTGCCAAACAACCAGTTGCTCAGTTTCTGGGAAGAGGAGATGCGCGCATAGCGAGCCGCTTCGGCTTGAGAATACAAGCCTACTCCAAGCAACTGCTCTACTCTGTCCATTGTTCCCGGCATCTTCTGGCCTCCCTCCCCGAGATCTTTTCGTGCCATACTATAGACGGTTATCGGCATAGGCTGTTGCCCGGACCTTATGAATTATACGGGGCGAGGCAAGACCTTGTTTGGTTTCTATCGTCTGCATCCGCGGTGCATGAGGCGGTTGGTCAGGCGGGTGTGGAGCTGGGCTGCGATGTCGCGGTTCTCGGCCAGGACGTTGTGCTGTTCGGTCGGATCTTCCTGCAGGTCGTAGAGTTCGTTGGTGTCGTTGAGGCTGACGATGTACTTCCAGCGGTCGGTGCGGATGGCGCGGTAGGCGTCTTCGATGCAGACGCACTCGGACCGGTGGGCCCGGGCAGGTTCTGCCAGAACGGCGGTGAAGCTCTCGGCGTCGACGGGGTCCGTTCGCGGCGCCCCGGCCAGGTCGCAGATGGTCGAGCCGACGTCGATCAGTTCGACCAAGGCGTGGGACTGGCCGCGGGCCACGCCCGGCCCGGCGGCGATCAACGGGATGCGCATGGAGGTCTCGTAGGCGCAGTGCTTGGCCATCAGGCCGTGATCGAAGAGCAGCTCGCCATGGTCGGCCGTCAGGATCACGACGGTATTTTCGGCCTGCCCGATGGCCTCCAGTTGGTCCATCAGCTCTCCGATGCCCTTGTCGATCGCAGCGATGCGGGCGGCGTACTGGCGGCGGTTGCGGAGGATGGTTTCCCGCGAGACGTCGCCGGTGTTGGCGGCGCGTTTGCGGATCCAGGCGGGTTTGCCTTCCCCGGCCGGGGGAATCGGTTCGGGCATGGCCGCGCCGGCAAACTGCGAAGCGTAGGGCTCGGGCGCATTGAACGGATCGTGGGGCCCGACGAAGCTGACAAACAGGTGCCACGGCCGATCTTTCGGGATCTCCTCCAGCCATTTCACCGAGCGAGAGGCAATGTAGCGATCTTCGTAATACTCTTCTTTCAGGTCACTTACGTGTGCATGTCGGTCGAGCCAGTCGCTGCCCTTGCAGGCGAGCAGATCGGCAAGAAAGGTCTCGTACATGTCGTTTTCGTCCAACCATCGTCCGTAGGGACAGCCCGGGTCGGGCAGCCCGTCGGCGTGTCGGGCCAGGATCTCCGGGGCCAGCCTGGGCGTCAGCGACTCGGGGACCTGCCGGTCGGGATTGGGCGGCCGGCGGACCGAATCCATCGTGCCCAGCAGCTCGACCGGGTGGGTAAAGCCCCAGGCGAAGGTGCGCGGCAGGGCCCCGTTGCCGCATTCCAGTTCGGGCTTGGCCAGGTCCAGCTTGCCGACACAGCCGACGCGGTAACCGGCATCGCGGAGCTGCTGGTAGTACGTCCTGTCGCTGAAGCGGAGGTAGGAGTTGTTGTCGAGGCTGCCGACCTGGTGGGGCATTTGGCCGGTCGCCAGGGCGATCCGGGCCGGGGTGCAGATGGGCGAGTTGCTGCTGCACTGGGTGAAGACCATTCCGCGTCCGGCCAGTGCGTCAATGTTCGGTGTGTGGACCCAGTCGGCCCCGCGACAGCCGAGCCAGTCATGACGGAGCTGGTCGCAGGTAATCAGCAGAATGTTCGTGCGGGCGTCGGTCATGCTGGGGTCTCACTCTCCAAGGCCGGTGCGGGTGAACTGGCAGGGCGGGGCGTCATAGCGGTCAAGCAGCTCGGTCAGCTTGTCCGCCAGCAGCATGTGGCGATTGAGCGAGTCGAGCAGCAGCAGGATGGTTTTCATGGAGTCTCCTCGTGTTGCCCCGTCGACTCTACTTGCTCCGCGCGTGGCTGACAAGGGGCCAGAAGACCGGAATTGCACGCACCTGCGCATTTGGAAGGCGGGTTCTTCGGATTCTGAGAGTGTCCGGTCCTCTGCAGCGGTCCTAGACTTCATTATGAACGAAACGAGTTCGCCGTGTGGCGGACCACAATCCAACCTGAGAATTACGGGGGAAAGGAGAGTACATATGTTACTCCAAGCCAAGACAAAAACAGGACTTGCCCTTATCGCCCTTGCTGGCTTTGTCCTGCTGGCCTCTCCGGCGGCCGCCGAGAAGGCCAACATCGTCGAGACGGCCCAGTCGGCCGGCTCTTTTAACACCCTGCTGGCTGCCGCCAAGGCAGCCGGGCTGGCCGAGACGCTCGCCGAGGGCGGGCCGTTCACGGTATTCGCCCCGACCGACGATGCCTTCAAGAAACTCCCGGCCGGCACGGTGGAGAGCCTGCTGAAACCCGAGAACAAGCAGCAGCTGGCCGACATCCTCAAGTACCACGTGGTTGCGGGCAAGGTGAGCTCCGGACAGGTCCTGCGGGCCAAGCGGGCCGACTCGCTGCTGGGACCCACCATCCTCTTCAGCGCCGCCAAAGGCGAGGTGATGGCCGATGAGGCGAAGATCATCCAGACCGATATCCAGGCCTCCAACGGCGTCATCCACGTAATCGATTCGGTCATCCTGCCCAAGAACACCGCCGAGCGACTCAGCTCGCACAGCCAGTTCAGCACGCTTGTCGCAGCCGCCAAGGCAGCCGACCTGGTCGCCCCGCTGGCCGGGTCGGACAAGCTGACGGTCTTCGCACCGACCAACAAGGCCTTTGCGGCCCTGCCGGCCGGGACCGTCGAATCGCTGCTGGAACCGGGCAACAAGAACAAGCTCGCCGCGATCCTGAAGTACCACGTCGTGGCCGGGCAGAAGCTGCTGTCCGCCACGTCGCTGCCCACGCTGCAGGCCCAGTCGCTTCAGATCGCCGCAGCCGACATTCAGGTCAACGAAGTGAAGATCGAACAGGTCGACATCGTCACCACCAACGGTGTGATCCACCAGATCGGCCGGGTCCTGCTGCCGAAAATGGAACAGGCCCAGGCCGCCGACGAACACCAGGCCGGGCCCAAGCAGGCCCGCGAGCTGATCCGCAAGGCCATCGCCCGCGGTGCACCGATGTTCAACAAGGGCAATGCCGAAGCCTGCGCAGCGGTCTACGAAGTCGCAGCCGAGTCGCTGCTGACCATGGAGGCCGTGCAGGGCGCCGACCGCCGCAACCTCAAGCACGCCCTGGCCCGCGTCGAACGGATGGACCACGCCCGCCGCGAGGCCTGGGTGCTCCGACACGCCCTGGATGGCGTCTACCAAAGCATGGGCCGCGAACTGTCCCGCATGGAAGAGTAACGCACCCCAGAACCGCCAGAAAACTCTCTCCTGCCTGCTGCCCAGATCCCGGCTGGGGCCTCCTGCCTGCCCCGGCCGGGATTGCTTTGCGCCGGGGAGGTCAGCCCAGATCGGAATCTTCTCAGCGGACGAGCTCGGCGGAGTGGACGTAGAGCATCGGCGTGGTCAGGTCGTCGGTTTCGTCGAGCATCATCCAGCTGGTCTGGGCTGGGGGGATGGCGTTCTGGAGGCGGACGCGCAATTGCGTGCCGGACTCCCAGCCGGCAGGGGTCTGGAGCTTGCGGCCCCGGACGATCGGGGCGACAAGCAGGATGGTCTTCGACGCCAGTTTGCCTTTATCGAGGGTCTTGACACGTGCGGGCAGGGCGCCCAGGGCGTCGGGGTAGGCCAGGCTGGCCGGGTCGAGCTTCGGGGCCGAGGCGGTCAGGCGGTCAGCTTGACTTGCCTTCGGCCAATTCCGCATCCGGCCCGCCGTCGCCTATGGCGAGGCAAGCAATCCGCAACGTGCCCTCCGAAGCCTTGGCGAAGGAGGGTCCGCAATGGGTCAGACGTCGAGGTTCTTGACATCCAGGGCGTGTTTCTCGATGAATTCGCGGCGCATCTCGACGTTGTCGCCCATCAGCAGGGAGAACATGCGTTCGGCCTCTTCGGCTTCCTCGGCCCGGACTCGCAGCAGGACGCGGCGTTCGGGGTCCATCGTGGTCTCCCAGAGCTGGTCGGCATTCATTTCGCCCAGGCCCTTGAAGCGTTTGATCTCCATGCCCTTCGAGCCGATCTGGCGGATGCCCGGGGCGATCTGCGAGACGTTGTCCAGGGCGTGTTCTTCGCCCTCGTTGACCAGCACGTACTTGGCGGGGGGTTTTTCGCCGGTGACGGACTCTTCGCGGCGGATGTAGTATTCGTCGATGTCCAGCCCGCGGCTGGCAATCTTGGCCAGGAGCTTGTCGATATCACGGATTTCGTGCAGTTCGGCCCGTTTGCGGATGGGCGACTGGCCGTGGCCGTTGTTTGAACCGTTGCCGTTGGTGGGCGAGGCGTCGTCGGGGTGCTGGTCGGTCGGGTTGAGTTCGACGAGCTTGTCCTGGTATTCCGCAGCGGAGTGGCAGAAGATGTTCCGCCCGCGGTAGAGCAGCCAGTGGGTCGGCAGCTTGCCGTCCTTGCGGGCGTCCAGCAGCGACTGGAACGTGATACCGCGCCGTTCGACGATGCCGATCCGGTCGGCCAGTTGGTCGAGGATCTCGATGAGTTCTTCGAGCTTGGCGCCCTTGTGGTCGCTGATGAGCCTGGGTTGCTTGCCCGTCACGTCGCGGATTTCCAGCGTGGTCCCGTCCAGGCCCAGGCGGGCGAGGGTCTTGCGCATCTGCTTTTCGTCCAGGACGTATTCCTTGTGACGGCGGCGCGTGACCAGGTACAGCGGCGGCTGGGCGATGAAGACATTGCCGTTGGTGATCAGCTGTTTCATGTAGCGGAAGAAGAACGTCAGCAGCAGCGTACGGATGTGGCTGCCGTCGACGTCGGCGTCGGTCATGATGATGATCTTGCCGTACCGCAGGCGGGCCAGATCGAACTCGTCATCGCCGATCCCACAGCCCAGGGCGGAGATGATCGTCTGGATCTCATTGAAGTTGAGGATCCGGTCCAGCCGGGCCTTCTCGACGTTGAGGATCTTGCCCCGAAGCGGCAGGATCGCCTGGGTCGCGGAGTTTCTGCCCTGCTTGGCCGGCCCGCCGGCAGAGTCGCCCTCGACCAGGAACAGCTCGGTGGTCTGGACGTCCTTGCTGCGACAGTCGGCCAGCTTGCCCGGCAGCGAGCCGCTGGACAGGGCGCCTTTGCGGCGCGTCAGGTCGCGGGCCTTGCGTGCCGCTTCGCGGGCCTGCATGGCCTGGAGACCCTTCTGGCAGATCTTCTTGGCCTCGGAGGGGTTCTCTTCGAGCCACTGGCCCAGCAGTTCGTTGACCACGGTGGTCACGAAGCTTTCGACCTCGCTGTTGCCCAGCTTGGTCTTGGTCTGGCCCTCGAACTGGGGGTCGGGGACCTTGACGGAGATGATGGCCACCAGCCCCTCGCGGAGGTCGTCGCCGGAAGGCATCTTGCCGTTCTTGTCGGTCTTGATGCCCTTGGCGTTGCGCATGTAGTAGTTCAGCGTCCGCGTCAGGGCGGCCCGGAAGCCGGACAGGTGCGCCCCGCCCTCGATGGTGTTGATGTTGTTGGCGAAGGTGAAGATCGTCTCGTTGTAGCCGGTGGTGTACTGGAAGACCACGTCGGCGACCAGCTGCTGCTCTTGGTCGTCGCGGCTGATCTGCACGGGCTTGTGGAAGGTCTGCTTGCCCTCGGTCAGGTGGTTCAGGAAGGCCAGCAGCCCCTTCTTGTACTGGTAGGTCTCTTCCTTCTCAGAGCGTTCGTCCTTGAGTTTCAGGCAGACGCCCTCGTTGAGGTAGGCCAGCTCGCGCAGACGGCTGGAGAGGACCTCGTACTTCATCTGCGTATCGGGGAAGATCTCCGAATCGGCCTTGAAGGTCACCGTCGTTCCGCTGCGCTTGCGCTTGCCGATTTCCTTGAGATCGGTGGCCTTGCGGCCTCGTTCGAACTCCATCTGATAGACGACCCCGTCGCGGCAGACTTCGACCTCCAGCCATTCCGACAGGGCGTTGACGACCGAGGCGCCCACGCCGTGCAGGCCGCCGGAGACCTTGTAGACGCCGTGGTCGAACTTCCCGCCGGCGTGCAGGTGACAGAAGACCACCTCCAGCGTGGAGACCTTTTCGGTCGGGTGAGGCCCGACCGGAATGCCCACGCCGTCGTCGGAGACGGTGACTGAATCATCGGCGTGGACGGTCACCGCGATGTTGCTGCATCGCCCGGCCATGGCTTCGTCGATGGCGTTGTCGACGATTTCCCAGACCAGGTGGTGCAGCCCGCGACTGGTCGTATCGCCGATGTACATGCCCGGGCGTTTCCGCACGGCCTCCATCCCGCGAAGGACCTTGATCTGGTTCTCGTCGTACTTGCCCATTCCGTCTTTCGGCAAGGCCGTATCCTTGGCCACTGGATGTGACTCCTTGTCTAGCTGAAATCCAAAAACCGCCCATGCGCCCGGGCCTCGATCAGGCCGTTTCAGTGGCTGGGGACGGGGCTTTTCCCAAAACGGCCATTATCGCAAAACCCCCCGCCATCCGCCAGCAAAAAGACCTTTCGCTCAGCCGG
>JBKHDI010000127.1:0-6255 GCA_046541415.1 Phycisphaerae bacterium
AGGGCTTGGCAGGCCTCGGCGAGCAGTTGGTTTTTCAGTTCGGGCAGGGGGGTTTGGTTGCGCAGGCCGGCGGCGCGGGCATGGCCGCCGCCACCGAACTTGCGGGCGATGGCCGAGACGTCGACGCTGCCCCGGCTGCGGAGATTGACGCGGATGTTCCCGCCGTTCTCGATCAGCATGATCGCCACCTCGACCTGCGGGACGCGGAGCAGTTCGTTGACCAGGTTCTCGGTCTCGTCGGAGCGTGCCCCGGTCTTCTCGAAATCCGCGGCCAGCAGTTGCATCGTGCCGATTTTCTCCTCGGCATGCAGTTCGATGCTCTCAAGGGCACGCGCTTGCAGGGCCAGTCGCTGGGGACGGTCCGCCTGGAAGAGCCGGCTGTAGAGCTGGTCGGGGCGGACCCCGATATCCAGCAGCCTCGCCAGGGCGCGGAGGCAGCGGGCGTCGGTGTTCTCGAATCGCATCCAGCCGGTGTCCGAAGCGATCGCCACGGCCAGGGCGCGGGCGGAATCTTCGCAGATCGGCCAGGCCAGCTGTTCGAGCAGTTCCTGGACCATCAGGCCGACCGAACAGGCGGCCGTGTCGACCCAACCGACCTGTCCGATCGGGCCGCTGCCGAGGTGGTGGTCGATCACCACGGTTCGTTCGGCGTGCTTCTGGAGCACCGGCCAGGCGGCCTCCAGCTGCGATTGCGAGGACGTATCCAGCACGACAATCGCTTCGGCGACCGCGGCCGCCTCGGCCAGTTGATCATCCCCGATGCAGCTTCGTCCTTCGATCAGGAACGCGTAGCGTTCGGGCGCACCTTCGGGCAGGTACAGCTGGACGGTCTTGCCCCGCTGGGAGGCTGCATTGGACAGGGCGATCATGGCCCCGAGCCCGTCGCCATCGGGATGGATGTGAGTGACCAGCAGCAGCGTCTCGGCCGCGTCGGTCCGGTCGGCCACGGCGAGAAGATCAGGTTCGGCAGATACGGCGCACACTTTCGATGTCCCTGGCAATCTGGTGTTTGAGGTCTTCGAGGTCCGCGTAGGTTTTCTGCTCGCGCAGGTGGCGGACGAAATCCAGCTGCATCGGCTGGTCGTACAGGTCTTCGTTGGTATCCAGCAGGTGGGCTTCGACGGTCATGCCCTGGCCGTGGAGGCTCGGACGGCTGCCGATGCTGATTGCCGCAGCCAGTTTCCGCTCGCCCAGGAGGGCAAAGCCTGCGTACACACCGTCCTGTGGCAGGATCTGCGAACCAGGGTCGATGTTCGCCGTCGGCCAACCCAGGCTGCGTCCCTGGCCCGCGCCGTGGATGACCCGTCCGTACAGCGCGAAGGGGCGGGTCAGGTATTTCGCCGCCTGCTCGACCTGGCCCAGCGAGACAAGCCGACGGACCAGCGTGCTGGAGACGCGCTGTGGCTGACCGTCCAGTTCGACCTGCACCGGCGGGACGATCTGGACGCCGAACCCGTACGTCCGCCCGGCTGCCTGGAGCGTCGCGGTATTGCCGCTTCGCCCCACGCCGTAGCAGAAATTGGTCCCCTCGACCACCCAGGCCGGGTCGACCTTCCGCGTCAGCAGGTTCTGGATGAACTCATCCGGCGTCATGCCCAGCAGCGTCTCGCTGGCGGCGACGATGGCCACCGCGTCGGCCCCGGCGGCCAGCAGCAGACGGCAGCGGGCGTCGACCGGGTCGATGCGCGGCAGGTCGATCCCGCCGCGCAGCACCGATTCGGGTGAAGGATCGAACGTGATGGCCAGGACCTTTCCGTTCGGCCCGGCCTTTTCGCGACAGACCTTCAGGATCCGCCGATGGCCCAGGTGCACGCCGTCGAAATTGCCGATCGTCACCGCGCAGCGGCGCAGCGAGTCAGGCAGGCGCGAGAGTCCTCTGTAGCAGCGTATGTCCATGGTTCCTCTAACCGTCCGTCTCCGACAGGGTAGACCGCGTATCCTAGCCGCTGTCGCCGGCGGTCTCAACTGTCCATCGACACATCGACCACCCGAATCAGCGGAACGGGCTGATCGGGCAAGTCGATCAGCTGCACCTTGACATCGTAGGCAGCTTCGATCAGCTCCGGCTGGATGATCCGCTCAGCCGGACCGTCGCCGAGCACCTGCCCGTCGCGCATGACGACCAGGCGGTCGGCAAACCGCGCCGCCAGGTTCACGTCGTGGCTGACGCAGATTACGGCCATGTTCCAGTCGTGCGCCAGACGCTGCATCATGCGGTAGATGGTCATCTCGCTGGCGATGTCCAGGTGGCTGGTCGGTTCATCCAGCAGGCAGAGCGTGGGCTGCTGGGCCAGGGCCCGGGCGATCATCACCCGCTGGGCCTCGCCGCCGGAGAGGGATTCCAGGCCCCGGTCGGCAAAACCGAGCGTGTCGGTCATGACCATCGCCTGGCGGGCCACGTCGTAGTCTTTCTGTCCGATCAGTCCGAACGGCCCGGCGTAGACGTACCGGCCCATCAGTACGATCTCCCGGACGGTAAAGGCGAAGCTGACCTGGGGGATCTGCGGGACGTAGGCCATCTTCCGGGCCAGTTCGGCCTGTCGGCAGCGGCGGATGTCGCGCCCGTCCAGTTGGATCGTCCCGTCGCAGGCCAGCTGTCCCAGCAGGCAGCGCAGCAGCGTGGTTTTGCCCGAGCCGTTGGGCCCGAGGATGCAGATTAACTCGCCGGAGCCGGCAGACAGGTCCAGGCCGCGCAGCACCGGCTCGGCCCCGCGGTAGCCGAACCGCAGGTCCCGGGCCCGCAGCACGGGCTGGTTGTCGGGCAGGTCGCTCATATGCGGATCTCCCGGCTGCGACGGCGGAGCAGGACGATGAAGAAGGGCCCGCCGGCCAGGGCGGTCAGGATGCCGACGGGGATGTCGGAGATGTTCAGCCAGGGGCCGATGTTGGCGCAGATCGTGTGGGCGACGGTCAGGAAGATCGCCCCGCCGAAGCCCGAGACAATCGCCAGTTTCCTGTGGTCCGGGCCCAGAAGCGACCGGCAGATGTGCGGGACGATCAGGCCGACAAAGCCGATCGGGCCGGTCAGTGCGACCGCTGCGGCCGTGGCCAGGCTGGCCAGCAGGAAGATCTCGATCCGCAGGCGATGCACCGCCACGCCGGCCGAGAGGGCCACCGCGTCGCCCAGGCCCAGCGTGTTGATTGCCGCAGCCCGCCAGAGCAGCCCGGCCCAGGCAGCGACGACCGCACCGCCCGCCACGGCCAGGCGGGAGAAGTCGGTAACATCGGGCACCTGCCCCATCGACCAGCGGATGAACCGGGCCATCCGGTGCGGATCGATGTACAGGTGGATCAGCAGCATGATCGCGCCGTTGAACGCGTTGACCACCACGCCGGCGAGAATCAGGGTGTACGGGTCCAGCCGTCCGCGGCGGCGGGCGATGGCATAGACGGCCAGGCAGGTGACCATCGCACCGGCAAAGGCGAGAATCGGCGTGGTCAGCAGGGCGGGCAGGAAACCGATCCCCCCCACTGCCAGGCCGATCAGCACGCCCACGCCCGCCCCGCTGGACACTCCCAGGATGTATGGCTCGGCCAGCGGGTTGCGCAGCAGGCCCTGCAAGCCCAGCCCCGCTGCCCCCAGCGCCGCCCCGGCCGTGGCCGCCGCCAGCAGCGTGCTCAGCCGCGCCAGGTACATCTGCGGCGACAGTTGCCCCAGGCCCAGTGGCCCGAAGAGGCTGCAGACGCCCACCGTCGCGGCCAGCGCCGCGGCCAGCAAGGCCGCCAGAAGCCCCAGCGACCGGCCCGTAGGCCCGGCGGGTCGCTCCCGCGCCGCCTCGCTCACGGGGCCAACTCCGGGTGGATCATCGCCGCCATCTGAGCGGTCAGCTCGGCCATGTGCAGGCCCGGGCGCATCCAGGCGTCGTCGGTGACCATGTGCACGCGTCCGGCCTTGACGGCGGGGATGTCTTTCCACTGCATCCAGTAGTCCCGGTCGGCGGCCTCGTCGGCGGCGGTGGTTTTGACGACAAGGACCTCCGGGCCGGCGGCGACGATCCGCTCCAGCCGCGTCTTCCGCCACGACTGGTTGCCCGGGATCTCCCGCGCCGCAGGGGCCCCGCCGGCGGCCTGGATCATGTCATCGATAAAGGAACCCTCGGAGTGAACGCCCGGCCGATCCGTGCCCTCCAGGAACAGCGTCCGCGGGCGAGGCAGTTCGGCAACGGCCTGACGGGTCTCTTGCAGGGCGCGGTTGAACAGATCTGCCCGGGTCTGGCCCGTCGCGGCGTCGCCCATGGCAGCACTGACGGCGATGGCCGCTTCGGGAATGTCGGCCAGCCTGTCGATTTCCACGTGGATGACCCGGAGATCTTTGTGCTGATCGGCGAAGGCCTCGAACGCCCCGGCCTGCTGGGTCAGTACGATCTCGGGCTCGACGGCGAGGATCTTCTCGGCCACGACGTTGATGTCCCCGACGCGGGGGATTTCCGAGCCGTCGGGCAGGTCGCAATAGTCGGTCACCCCGACGATGTGATCGCCCAGGCCCAGGTCGAAGACCATCCGCGTCAGGGCGGGGCTGTAGGTCACCACGCGCGGCTCGGTTGCCTCGGGCAGGGGCCTTTCGTCGCGACAGCCAGGCAATGCCATCGCCGCAATCGCCAGAACCGACAATGAGATGCAAGGTTTCATTCCAGGCCTTCCGAGTATACTGTAGACAGGCGCGATACTACGCCCCGTGCGGCGGATCTGTCAAGCCGACCGCCGAAACCGGAGACCGACATGGGACTGAAACAATGGTTTGAGAAGTTCATGAACTGGCTCGGCCCCGAGCCCAAACCCGGCCAGGAGTCCGGCCCGCAGACTGAGCCGCCCGGCGGGGGCAAATCCTCAGGAGCTGACTATAGCTTATCGGATCGCGACCCGGGCAAGAGGCCGGAAAAGAAACCCGAACCCGAGACGAAGCCCAACGACAGCGACAAGCCCTCCACCTGCGCTTACAGCTTCTCCGACAAGGAAGGCGAGTTCGAGTGCCAGGTCCAGACAGGCACCGACGACGACAAGCCATCCGAAACACCGGCCCGGAAGAACAACCCCCGCATGCCGCCGGCGCCGCCGAAAGCATCGCCCGCAAACAGCAAGACCACGGAGTCCGGAATGAGCCCCCCCAAAATCGACACGTCCGAACTGGCAGAGAAACTCGACGCCCTGCTCGCCCAGGCCGAAGCACAGGCAGAGGCCCGCAGCCAGGCGCTGGAGGAGATCCAGGCCCTGCGCAGGCAGTTGGCTGAGACCATTGCCCAGGCGGTCACCAACGCCAACGCCAATCTGCCCAACCGACTGGCCAAGGCCATCAGCGAGGCCGACACCCCCGCCGGCAACGACATCCACAGCATCGAGGCGAAGATGACCGTCCAGGGCGACCTGCTGGGAAACATCCGCGAGAACACCGCCCGGGCCGCCGAAGCTGCCGTGCAGGGCTCTGCCGCGGCCGACCGGCTCAGCCAGGCCATCGAAACCATGCAGCAGGCCAACAAAGCCCATGTCGAACTGATGGAACAGATCCGCGACCACCTCGCAGCCGGCGAAGACCAGCTGACCGACACGATCATCCGCGAGAACCAGCAGATGCGCCGCATGGCCATCCCCATGGTCGTCCTGCTCGGGCTGATCCTGCTGGTCATGATCATCTCCGCCCTGGCCCGGTGAAGCTGAAACGACGGATTCTGGCAATCGTCCTGGCCGCGACCGCCATGGGCGGAGGAATTCAAGGTCCTCCGCGACTTCATCCGCCAGCTCGACTTCGACGCCATCATGGCCGAGGTCGAAGCGTCCCGACCCCTGACCTATCCCAGAACCACCCCGCCTGCGCAGAGGAGAACCACAAACCCTTACTCTGAACAAGGTGCCCGGGTTCACGCCGAAGGCGTAACCCGGCCGGTGCTACCGGGGTCGCGATCGCGCGGCGACAGAGGAAGGGGAGTTGGGACGTGGACCATCTTCAGGAAATGACTAACGGTAGGGGTGGGATTCGCTGCGCACCGCCGCAAGCGGCGAAACGGGGGCTTCGTCTGCGGCGCTGGGCGAAGAGTTTGCTCGAATCCCACACCCGGGACGGTGGGATCGGAAGGTGAATCCGGACGCGGACTGACCTGTGGGTTTAACAACGGTAGGGGTGGGATTCGCTGCGCGGCGCCATACGCTGCGCTTGTGTCGTCGAACCCACGGGGCTTCGCCTGCGCTGCGCTGGTCGAAGAGTGTGTTCGAATCCCACACCCGGGACGGTGGGATCGGAAGGTGAATCCGGACGCGGACTGA
>JBKHDI010000128.1:0-6250 GCA_046541415.1 Phycisphaerae bacterium
GCAGCGGACCCGGCAGGGGCTTGGGTTTGGTGGGGGGTTGCCTGTCAGGCGGTGCGTTTGGCCAGCTCGGACGAGATATCCTGGCCAAGCTTGCGGGCGGCGGCGAGAGAGTCTGAGTCGGGGACGTAGTTGATTCGGACAGGCTCGCCGATCTGCTCGATGTTCATCTCGTCGAGCATGGCGGCCAGGTCTTTGGGCGCCTCTCCGCCCCAGCCGTAGGAGCCGAAGGTTCCGCCGATCATGCCGGCGGGCTTGAGGCCCTTGAGGTAGGTCATGCAGTCGGCCAGGGTGGGGAACATTTCCTTGTTGATCGTCGGTGCGCCGACGACCAGCGCGCCGGCATCGAGGATCTGCGTGGCCACGTCGGAACGATGGGCGCCTTTGAGGCTCATCAGCACGGTGTGGGTTCCGCCAGAGGCCAGTCCCTCGCCGACAGCGCGGGCCATCAGTTCGGTCGAATTCCACATGGTGTCGTAGAGGACGACGGCCTTGTTCGTGCGGTTCTGGTTGGCCCAGTCGGCGTACTGCTGGACCATTTTCAGCGGTTCTTCCCGCCAGATCGGTCCGTGGTCGGGGCAGATGTAGTCGATGGGCAGCTCCAGCGATGCCAGCTTCTCGACGCTCTTGGCCACGAAGTTCGACAGCGGCAGGAGGATGTTGGCGTAGTACTTGGCGGCCTCTTCGTCGAGGATCCACTGTTCGATCTGGTCGGCGAAGCGTTCGTAGCTGGCCAGGTGCATCCCGAATGCGTCCTGGCTGAACAGGAGCTTGTCTTCGTGGACGTAGGAGACCATCGAGTCGGGCCAGTGGCACATGCGGGTTTCGGCGAAGGTGACGGTTCGTCCGCCCAGGTCGATCGATTCGCCCTCTTCCACCGCGGTGAGCTTGTCGCCGATGCGGAAGTGGGCTTCCAGGGCTTTGACGCCGTTTTTGGAGGTGAAGACCTTCTCGGGCTCGGTTGCTTCGATCACCGCAGCCAGGCATCCGGAGTGGTCGGGCTCGGCGTGGTTGGAGATGATGTAGTCGATCTTCTCCGGATTGACCACCGAGGCCACGCGGGCCAGCAGTTCATCCTTGAAAGGCGCCTTGACGGTATCGACCAGGGTGATCTTGTCGGCCAGGATCAAAAAGGCGTTGTAGGTCGTCCCGCGGCTGGTGAGATAGCCGTGGAAGTCGCGAACGGACCAGTCGATGGCCCCGACCCAGTAAATCCTGTCGGTTACTTTCTGTGCCTGGAAGATGTCCTTCACTTGGGTTCCTCTTGCTGTACGGTTAGGCATAGTGTTTGACGAGCTGGTCCGAGAGCATGCCGATGTGGCAGATCTCTTCCCGGATGATCTGGTGGACCTGCTGTTGGCCCTTCTCCGAGGGCACGAGCCCCTCCAGGCCGAGGTAGAAGATGATCGAGTCCTTCTCCATGTCGATCGCCTTGCGCAGGACGGCCTGGCCGGTCAGCGACCCGTCAGCCAGCCGGGCCGACGGATCGCTGCGGAGGTCGAAGATCCGTCCCTCGGCCATCGCGCGGAGATACGCGCCGATCTCCTGGTTGCCCGGGGCCGAATCCAGGGACAACTCGACGTCATTCAGCTCTTCGCGCATGGCCTGGAAGGTCTTCTCGTGGTCGGCTTCCATTTCGGCCAGTTCCAGCAGGAGGTCTTTCAGCCGGCCGCCGGCCTTCTCGGCAGCGGTGGTGTAGTAGTTCACGCCGTTGCGTTCGATCTGTTCAGCCAGGCCGTAGACCTCGACAGCCGAAAAGCTGGTCATCTCTCAGGCTCCGGCTTCGCCGTCGGCGGGGGGCATGACGAAAGCCCGCTGGCCCAGTTCGCGGTCGAGCATCAGCAGGCCGTAGCCGTTGTCGCCGATCAGTTCCAGCTGGTCGACGATGCCCTGTGCGGTGTCTTCCTCTTCGACCTGTTCGTTGACGAACCAGTCCAGGAAGACCTTGGAGGCGTAGTCCTTATGTTCCTCGGCCTGGCCGACGAGATCATTGATGCACTCTGTGATGTGCTGTTCGTGGGCCAGGGCGGCCTGGAAGGCTTCAAGCGGGCTGTCCCAGGAGATCTGGGGCTTCTTGATCGCATCGAGCTGGACCTGTCCGCCGCGTTCGAGGATAAAGTCGAAGATTTTGCTGGCGTGGATCTGCTCTTCCAGGGCCTGTGCGCGGAACCAGCTGGCGATTCCGTTGAGGCTCTTCGCGGCGAAACAGGCGGACATCGACAGGTAGAGGTACCCGCTGAAGAGTTCCTCGTTGATCTGCCCGTTGAGGGCCTTGCCCATCGCGTCGCTCAGGGCGCCGCCGCGGGCGGTCTTCTTCTTGCCGGCTTGTTTTCTCTTGGCCATGGTGACCTTCCGTTTCTTCAGTCAGGTTGGTTTCGGCTGCAGCCTCCTTGTTCGACTGCAGGTCGGGTGCTCGGTCTTATTACATTATAGGCAAGCGGTCCCCTGTCGCCGCGGGCCGGTCAACTGACCCACAGCCCGTGGATGTTGCAGAACTCGCGGGCCCGGGCATCGGTGCTCTCGACGTCGAACCAGGCGACCGGCTCGTCCCCGGGAGAAAGGAACCGTCTGTAGACGTTCTGCCCGTCGATCAGTTCGATGCACTGGATGAAGTGTTTGGTCTCCATCGGGTGCGGCGTCGAGCCGACCGTCACGCGGATGCCGCCATCGCGGTGTTCGATGATCGGCACGTGCTTCTGCCCGGCAGGATCGGCCGTCTGCTCGGCCTGGTGCTGCATCACCTGCCCGCAGCAGACCGGTTCGCCGGCCCCGGCATCGAGGATCTCGGTGACGATCCCGCAGACGAGGCACTTGTAGATTTCCAGTCGCTGGACAGCCATGGCGGACCTCCGCGGTTGGGACAGCTTCTCGGCCCGGGCGGAATCCGGTCAGGCGTTGTCAGAGCAGCTGTTTGACCGCCTCCAGGGCCGCGTCGTAGTCGGGCTCTTCGGCCACTTCCTTGACCAGCTCGATATATGCGATTTTGCCCTGCGAATCCAACACAAAAACCCCGCGGGCCAGGAGGCGCAGCTCCTTGATGAGCATGCCGTACTTGACCCCGAAGTCCGCGTCGCGGTGATCCGAGACGGTCACCACGTTCTCGACGCCCGCGTTGCCGCACCAGCGACTCTGGGCGAAGGGAAGGTCCATGCTGACGGTCAGAACCTTTACGCCGTCCAGGCCGGCGACCTTCTCGTTGAAGGTGCGGGTCTGGGTATCGCAGGTGGGGGTATCCAGCGAGGGCACGGAGGAGAGAACCACCACCGAACCGGTATGGTCGGTCAGCTTGACCGGCGAGAGGTCGTTGCCGATAACCGTGAAATCCGGGGCCTGCTGTCCGACTTCCACCGGCTGGCCCTGGAGGGTCAGGCCGTTGCCCTTGAATGTAATTACGCCGGTTCGTTCCTGCATGATGGTCTTCCTTTCCTCGGTTTTCACCCTGAGAGGTCCTCTGTGAGGACGGCTTCGATTTCGTCGGCATACTCCTGGGTATCCTGCACACCGAGCCAGAAGCTCCCTGGGCTGGTCTGGCCCGGAGCGAACAGCAGCACGGTGGGGTACCCTCTAATATGATAGGCACTGAGAATCTCCGGCGCCGCAGAACCATTGACCTTTACAAATTTTACCTGCTCGCGGTACCGCTGGGCCAGCTCGCCCAGCCGCGGCGTCAGCATCCGACAGGGCGGGCAGGTCGACGAATAAGCGTACACCATCACCGGCTTGTCGGACTCCTTGAGCATCGTCTCGAGGGCAGGCAAATCCTCGACCGGTTCCATCCGCGCCATCGATTCCGACCAACTGCCCCCGGGAAAGACGTACAGCGTCAGGACGATCCCGGCCAGCAGGCCGATCAACCCCGCCCCGCCGTAGCCCGGTGCCCCGGGCGGCAGGGGCCTGCGGCGGATCAACACCAATGCCCCGCGAATCGCCATCGCTACCAGCAGGCCAACCAGGCCCCCGATGAATATATTGCTCGTCAACATCTCGTCGCTCCCGGATTGCTGGAGATCACTTCACGCCGGCCAACTTGTAGCCCCGCCCCTCGACGGCTCCTCGCAGCGCGTCGGTCTGCAGGTCCCTGCCGGCCACGTGGGCCTGGCCGCTGTCGACATCCACCTGCGCCGAGTCGACACCCGGCAGGGCCAGCAACGACTCGGTCACGCTGGCAGCGCAGTGGCTGCAGGTCATCCCCTCGACCTGCAAGGTCTTGTGGTCTTCGGCGGCCTGGTCTGCCGGCTGGTCCGGTTGGGCCCGGCGGAGCTTCGGGCCCAGGATCGCCCAGCCCAACAGGCCTAGCAGTACAAACGCAGAGGCCATCTTCCACAGCGGCAGGGCCATCTCGCCGTGCGGCACGTGCTGGCGGATCTGGGCGACCGGCAAGACCGCATCCAGCAACAGCCCGCCGGCAATGGCGCAGCCGATCATCGTCAACAGATAGATCATTGCCGTTCGTCGGCCCATGACCTTCCAGACCGTCGCGATGGTTGCTGCATTGGTGGCCGGGCCTGTCATCAGGAAGACCAGGGCTGCCCCAGGCGATGCGCCCTTGAGGATCAACGCCGCGGCAATCGGCACCGACGCGGTGGCGCAGACGTACATCGGCACGGCCACGGCGAGCATCACCAGCATGCCGGTAAATCCCGTCCCCAGGGCCCCGCTGAGAAAATCATCCGGCACCAGCGCGGTAATCAGCGCCGAGATCAGCACACCCAGCAGCAACGCCTTGCCGATATCGCGAGGCAGGGTCACAAACCCGTGCTGCCAGAACTCGCGCAGGCGCCTGCGGGGCTTTTCTTCCGGTTCAGGGATCTTCGAACAGCATGAACCGTCGCCTTGGGCTTCCCCGTCGCTTTGGCGAAGGGTTTGTGCATCTGGTGCGGCCTTGTCCTTGGCCCAGAAGTTGGTCAGGACCCCGCCGATGACCCCGCTGACCAGGGCCAGCAGCGGGCGGTAGATCGCGTAGAACGGGCCCAGCAGACTGTAGGTTACGAAGATCGAGTCCGCGCCCGTCTGGGGCGTGGAGATCAGAAACGAGGTCGTCGCGCCCTTGCCCGCGCCCTTTTCGCGAAGCGAAGCCGATACGGGGATCACCCCGCAGCTGCACAGTGGCAACGGCACGCCCAAAGCAGAGGCCTTGACCACCGACCACGTCCCGCCCCCGCCGAGGTGACGCTCCACCCACACGGTGGACAAAAAGACGCTCAGCAGCCCCGCCACGGCAAAACCGAACAGCAGGTACGGGCTCATTTCGGCCAGGGTCTGCCAGGCTCCGACCGCTATATCGTAAAGTATTTCCACAGGATTATCCTTCCTACTTCATCATACGGGCCAGCAGGTCGTTTCGATCCATCTGGCGGCGAATTCCCCACCGCGTCAGGGCAAAATCGTATTTTACCGGGTCGGCAGGGCAGATGCCGGCGAAGGCGGCGGTGATCTCCCGCGCCGTCCGCAGATCCGCCGACTTCCGGGCCGTGGCGCCCAGGCCCGCGGCAATCGCGTGCATGTGCGTATCGACCGGTACGATCAGACGGGCCGGGTCGATCCGCTCCCAGTAGCCCGGGTCGACCGCATCGGAGCGGACCATCCACCGGAGATAGAGCATCAGGCGCTTGCAGGCGCTGCGCCGCCTCGGGTCGGCCAGCAGGTGTCCGCACCGGCGGTCGGGGTCGATCCGCCCCGTCCAGTCGGCCAGGGCGTCGACCAGCCCGGCCCCGCGGTCCAGGCAGTCGGCAAAGGCGGCGCCCAGCGAGCCGGCGCGTGCAATCACCCGGCCTGCACCTTCCAAAAGACACGCCATCTCGTCGGCGGTCTGGAAGCGGTGTCTGAAACCTGCCAGCCTATCGGCCAGATGTTCAGCCGCTGCGCCGGCGATCGCGTCGCGGGGGCTGGGCCCGAGGCGGTCCAGCACCCACCGGGCCGACTTGAGAATCTGCTCGACCCGCCCGTAGGCCAGCGACGAGGCAACCAGGCCCACGACCTCCGCCTCGGCCGGGTCCTGCCATGGAACCACCAGCTCCAGCGGGTCCGGGCTGATGTACTCCGGGCGGTTGTAGAGGTGGTAGATCTCTTCGAGTTTCTCGGCGTGGCGGCGCAGCGGCATGGCCACAGTATAGAAAACCGGCCGAGCCAAACCAAGCCGACCGCGTCCTTGCTCTTCTCCCCGACACTACCCGGCCGGCCGTTGCTGCGCCAGTACAAGCCCTTGTCCTGCCCACGCTCCTGTCCCGGAATACCCAAGCCGATCCCGGCCGGG
>JBKHDI010000129.1:0-6171 GCA_046541415.1 Phycisphaerae bacterium
GCGGTGTCGGCGATCTGGCCGGCCTGACTGCCGGAATCGTCTCGGACTGGACCTTCGAGTCGAGTAACCTCGCCGCCGGTGTGAGCCTCAGCAGAATCCGGATCGACCCGTCCCTGCTCGGGGCTCGTTCCCGTCGGCCGGCGGTTTTGTTTGGCCCGGACCTTGTAAGATCCTTTCGACCATCCTACGCTAAAGCATGCGTCGCTGCTGTGCGGCGAGAGGTATACTACACCAGGGGCTTTGAGCGGAAAGGCAGAAGAACAGATGAGAACCGTCCCCTTGGGCCAGACCGGTGAGCAGGTCAGTGCATTGTGCCTGGGAACCATGCGATTCGGCTCGCGTGACGACGAGAAAACCTCCTTCGCGATGCTCGATCAGTACTACCAGGCCGGTGGGAGGTTCCTGGACACCGCCAACACCTACGCCCACTGGATCGGCGACAACGTCGGCGGAGAATCCGAATGTCTGCTGAGCAAATGGATGGTCGAACGAAGTAACCGGGACGAGTTGTTCATCGCCACGAAGGTGGGCTTCAGCTATCCCGGTGATGCGCTGGGCGGGGCCGAGAAGACCCTCCGGTCCGATGCGATCATGACCGAGTGCGACAAGTCCCTGCGACGGATGGGCATCGATACGATCGACCTGTACTACTCCCACAACGACGACTACCAGACCCCTTTGGAAGAAACTCTTGAGGCATACACGGGTTTAATCCAGGCCGGTAAGGTCCGATATATCGGGGCCAGCAACTATCTGGCCTGGCGACTGGCGCGGGCCCTGACGATCAGCGAGTACAAGGACATCAGCCGATACATCGCAGTCCAGCAGCGTCACACCTATCTGAGGCCCAAGCCCGGGTTCGACTGGCAGCACTGGCCGGCGGCGACCGATGAGTTCCTGCACTGCTGCAAGATGAACAACCTGGCCGTGATTGCCTACTCGCCGCTGCTGGGCGGAGCGTATGTCCGCGACGACAAGAAGGTCCACAAAGGACAGGACTGGCCCGACAGCGAAGAACGGATGCAAGCCTTGCGATCGATGGCAGATGACATAGACGCAACGCCTAACCAACTGGTTCTGGCGTGGATGCTCCATAGCGATCCGCAGGTGATCCCGCTGTTCTCGGCCAGCACGAAAGAACAGATGGATGAGAATCTCGCAGCTCTGGAGATCAAGCTGACAGACGAGCAGATGTCGAGGCTCGACGAGGCCGGTATTGCATAGAGGAGGTCGTATGGGGCGCTGTTATATTTACGGGACATGTATTCTGCTGCTGAGCTTTGCTACTGCGGCAGGACAGGAGCCAGCTGCCCAGGCGGCCCGGCGGCTCTGGCCGCTGCTGGGGCAAATAGACCCCCTGGGCCCCCGGGCCGCCCAGGAGCTGGCCAATCTCGGCGATCCACCGCTTGCGACCATACGCGAGCAGATCCGCCGGGAGACCGAGTTCGACCAGGATCGGGCGGCCGACCGCATCCGCCAGCTGGATGATCCTAAGTTCCAGGCCCGCGATGCCGCCACGGCCGATCTGATTCTCATGGGCCAGCCCGCAGCGCCTATGGTGCGAAAGGCCCTGCAGAACAACCCCTCGCTTGAGGCGGCTGTGCGGCTGAAGATCGTGCTGGAGAAACTGGGCAAGGCCAAGCCGTCGCCGGAGTATCTCCGTCGCGTCGATAACCTCACCGCCGCTCTGAAGATGATCCGATCAGTAGAGGCAATGCAGACGGCCCGGCTGCTTGCAGAGCGGACCCCGTTCCCCGAAGTTCAGCGGGATTTGCAGGACGGGCTGGTGATGTCGCTGGGAATTGCCCTGTTCCGCGACCGGATCGAACAGGCCGCCGAGCTGCGAGACCAGCGAAAACTGGAACAGGCCGCGGCCAGGATCGCCCAGGCCCAGGCCCTGAAGGATCTCGTGCCGGGCCTGAGCGTCGAATCCGCCGGGCAGTGGGATCGACAGATTCAACTTCTGCGGAAGGTTCAGGCAGAATTGAATCGCCTGTCCAAACAGAACGACGCCGGATCCCGCCATCGCCGGGCCTTGCTGGAACTGGCCGAGTGGCAGGAGGCGGATCGGGCCCGACAGATCCTGCCGGCCGGACAGGAAGGGCCATTGGCCACGGTCCTGGCTGAGGGCGCCCGGGACCCGGACGAGGTGCTGAGCAGGGCCGAGGCCTGGGAGAAGCTGGCCGACGTTAGCGACCTGAGCGACTACGCCCGCACATGGCTGATTGGCCAGGCCGCCGACAGTTGGCGCATCCTTGCTGAGAACCCCAACGCTGCCGAAGGTCTCAAGGACAGGGCCGAGGCCAAGCTTAATGAATTGACCCGTCGACTGATGGCCAACTCGGAGTATGCCGATGTCGTAGGTCTGAAGAACCCGCTTGGCAGCTTCAAACTGGCGGTCCTGCAGGCGAACCTCGTCTCGGCCCGGGGCACCGACAGGCTTCCGGACAAGGGCGAGGGCTGGCTGTACCTCAAAACCTGGCGGGTGCTGGGGCCGATCGAAAGCACCGCCGCGGATCTGCCCAGCGGCAAACAGCTGGCCTCGGGGCCGATCCCGTTCCAGGAGCCGGTCAAGATCAACCAGACATCCCATGCCTGGACCGTGGCCGAACTGGGCCCGACGGGAATGCAGGCCTCTCAGCCGGCCCGGAACAGCACGTGGTTCCTCTACACCGAATTTATTGTCGATACCGCCGGCGTCCGCGACTATGCCTTTGGCTTCGACGACACATCCGCGCTCTGGGTCAATGGCAAGGAAATCTACCGGTCCGATGACACCAATCGAGCTTGGAACGCCACCGAGCAGGTCGGCAAGCTTACCGTCCGGCGAGGCCTGAACCGCGTACTGATCCGCTTGAACAATGTCGGCGGGGGGACGGGCTTCAGCCTGCTTCTCAGCCAGCCGGAAGGCAGTTGACCACGGCGGTCATCCCACCTCGGCCAGGTCCACGCCGAGTACCGCTCTGGCCAGTTCTGAAAGAGCCTCGTTGCTGCCGGCAAAGTGGTACGTCCGGTGCGTATGGGTGATCGAGGCCCCAGGCTCCAGCTCGGCCGCCGGGCTTGACGTCTCGATCTCGTAGAACGGCCCCAACTGCTTGCTGTCATCCGGCGGGAGCCCGTCGTTGTAGCTGTTGACCACGTCGCCTGCGTACGGATCGTCCTGCATCTCCCACAGGCTGTTGACCCAGGGCAGGCGCGTGGCGCCGTCGGGCAGGTTGAACTGCACGATCGTAAGAACTTTGTCCTGCGGGTCCCAGCTGCCCAGCACGCGACGGGCGCGGAACGGGCTGATGCCGATCTTGCTGCGGAACTCTCCGTCGCACTTGAACAGAACGTGGTCGGAGAGGACCTTGCAGCGGTCCTCGCCGATCGGGCCGAAGTAATCGGTCGTGGCCCTGGGCCCCATGGTCTCTTCGTCGCCGGGCAGGAAGGGCACGATGACCCAGCCGGCAGGCAGGGGCTTGAACATGCCCAAAATCCAGATGCTCAGCAGGCCGCTGTCGCGGCTCCAGGCCGCGTCCCCGGCGTTGGCCAGGGTGTTCTGCGACTCGAAGGCCACCATGCGGGCGTCATCTCCGACGGTCGCGCCGAGATGCTCAGCCGCGGCGTCATAGTCCAGCAGGTTGATCGTCCGTCCCACGGCGCACTGGAAGGTCGTGTTGGAGTAGTTGGTCACATCAATCTGGGCGGCCAGGGCAACCGAATCGCTACCCTGACTGGTCACGTCGAAGGCCCCCCGGTTGAATCCGGGCGGGGTCTTCCAGTGCTTCAGGTCGAATGGTTCGCCGGGCTTGAACCACAGGCCGAACTGTCCGGCCTCGGGTCCCAGCCAGAACCGGTCCTCGCCGCCGTAGTTGTTAAAGGTCGAGTCATCCTGGCCGGCCTGGATGAAGTCGCGATGGATCCAGCCGAAGCTCGCCGTGCTGCTGCCGCCGAGGCTGGAGGTCATCACCCGTCCCTGCCAGGCGGGCACAACGGCGATGGTTGCTTCGTCGGCCCCGGACAGTTGGATAACGTCTGCGTGCTTCTGGAGAAATTCCAGGTCGTCCTGATAGCTGGATTCTGGCATGGTGGTTCCTGTCCCGGCCGGTGGGTGACCGGCTGTAAGAGCGTTCTTGTCTTGCCTTCCTGTATAGCGTACAAGGCCTGGAATGCAAGTGCTTTGCCCCGGCTGAGAAGACCGAGGGCGAATCCTTTTGCAACTTGTTTTACACGGCGTGAACTTCCAGAGCCTCCAAACCGATAGTAAGGATGCCTGCCACCTGCCTGGGAATCGCCCGGGCGGGAAGCTTGATTGCCGATCCGGGTTTTCCTAGAATGTCCTGAGAAGAGACCAGGAAACGAAATCCCCCAGGCACCCGGCACTTAGAGGGAGCTAATTTATTATGTTTGAGCGATTTACAGAAAGAGCGCGAAAGGTCATGGCTTTGGCCAACCAGGAGGCCCAGCGCTTTAATCATGAATACATCGGCACGGAGCATATCCTGCTCGGGCTGGTCAAGGAAGGTTCCGGCGTCGGGGCCAATGTTCTCAAAAACCTCGGCGTCGACCTGCACAAGGTCCGCATGGAGGTCGAGAAGCTCGTCAAGGCCGGTCCCGATATGGTCACCATGGGGCGGCTGCCCCAGACGCCCCGGGCCAAGAAGGTCATTGAATACGCCATCGAAGAGGCACGCAATCTCAACCACAACTACGTGGGCACGGAGCACCTGCTTCTCGGGCTTCTGCGCGAGCATGACGGCGTGGCCGCACAGGTCCTGATGAACCTTGGGCTCAAGCTCGACGAGGTCCGCGACGAGGTGCTCAATCTCCTCGGCGCCGGCGTGGAACCCGAGGAAGCCCCCTCGGCCGGCCAGTCGCAGTCGTCTTCCGAGTCCGGCAGCCAGCGGCGCGGAAAGACCAAGACGCCCGCACTGGACAATTTCGGCCGCGATCTGACGGATCTGGCCCGCGAAGGCCAGCTCGACCCCGTCATCGGACGGGCAGACGAAATCGAACGCGTCGTCACTGTTCTCTGCCGGCGCACGAAGAACAACCCCGTGCTGCTGGGCGAAGCCGGTGTCGGCAAGACCGCCATCGTCGAAGGCCTGGCCCAGAAGATCGTCAACTCCGACGTGCCCGAGATCCTCGTTGATCAACGCATTGTGGCCCTGGACCTGGCGATGATGGTTGCCGGCACGAAGTACCGCGGTCAGTTCGAGGAACGCATCAAGGCCGTGATGAACGAAGTCCGCCGAGCCAAGAACGTCATCCTGTTCATCGATGAAATGCATACCCTCGTCGGTGCCGGTGGAGCTGAAGGCGCCATCGATGCCGCCAACGTGCTGAAACCGTCGCTCTCCCGCGGCGAGATTCAGTGCATCGGCGCTACGACGATGGACGAATATCGCAAGTACATCGAGAAGGACGGCGCCCTGGAGCGTCGCTTCCAGACGATTATCGTCAATCCCCCGGCCAAGGACCAGACCATCGCCATCCTCAAGGGCCTGCGGGACCGTTACGAAGCCCACCACCGCGTGGAGATCACCGACCTGGCCGTCGAGCGGGCCGTGGAACTCTCCGGCCGCTACATCACCGGTCGCGTCCAGCCGGACAAGGCCATCGATGTGATCGACGAAGCCGGCGCCCGCGTCCGCCTGAAGACGATGACCAAGCCGCCGAATCTCTCCGACCTGGAAAGCGAGATCGAACGTCTCCAGGGCGAGAAGGACGAAGCGGTCAAGAACGCCGACTATGAACGCGCAGCCGAACTCCGCGACAAGGCCGAGCAACTCCGGGCCGAGAAGGATCGCATCCAGCGCGAGTGGAAAGAGACCACGCAGGAGACCAACGGCATTGTCGACGATGAGGTCGTCGCCGAAGTGGTCAGCCGCATGACCGGCGTGCCTCTGACCCGCCTGGAGAAGGAAGAAGCCCAGCGCCTGCTCGAACTGGAAAACGAGCTGCATAAGCGCGTTGTCAGCCAGCACGAGGCGATCGTGGCGGTCAGCAAGTCGATCCGCCGGGCACGGTCCGGACTGAAAGACCCGCGCCGCCCCATGGGCAGCTTCATCTTCGCAGGCCCCTCCGGTGTCGGCAAGACCGAGTTGTCCAAGGCCCTGGCCGAGTTCATGTTCGGCGACGAGGACGCCCTGATCCAGATCGACATGTCCGAGTACATGGAGAAACACA
>JBKHDI010000130.1:0-6028 GCA_046541415.1 Phycisphaerae bacterium
AGCTCGACCGCGATACCGACCTCGGTACGCAGAATCGCTACGACGGCGTGTTCGGGCTGCGGTGGCTGCTCTTCGATGGCGGCGGGCGGGAAGCCCGCGTGGATGCCGCGACGGCCGAAGTGCTGGCTTCGGGCTTTCGGCACAACACCGCCTTGCAGGATGTGGCCCTGCTGACGGTCGAGTCGTACTGCAACCTGCTCGCGGCCCGGAGCTTTCGCCAGCTCGCCGAAGAAACCGTCCGCCAACGCGACTACCAGCTTCGCCTCGCCCAGGCCCGCCATAGCGCGGGCGTGGTCAGCAAATCAGACGTGCTGCGGGCCGAGACGGAGAAGGCCGACGTCGAGTTGAACCTGGTGCGGGCGCGGAATGCGGTCGAGGTCGCCCAAGGGCGTCTGGCGACCGCGATGGGCGTGTCCGTCTCGGCCAGCTTCCAGATCGCGGACCTGCCCGAGTCGCACTACCAACAGCAACTCGACGACGTACAGACTCTGCTCGGCGAGGCCGCCCGTAACCGACCTGAACTCAAGACCGCGCTGGCCCAGGTACGCACGCAGGAGGCGGGTGTGCGGCTGGCTGAGTCGCGATTCTGGCCCGCGCTGGCCGTGGATACAGGCCTGGGCTGGATCGGGCGGAGTTTTCCGCCCGACCAGCGACAATGGACCGTCGGTGCCGCGATTGATCTACCGCTGTTTACCGGCTTCGACCGCAACTACCAGCTTCATGCCAGCAAGGCAGCACTGGATCGCGCCCTGGCCGCCCGCCGGATCGTGCTCCAAGGCGTGGAACTGGAGGTCTGGACCGCGTATTGGCAGGCCATCGAGGCCACGCAGGCCATTGGCGCTGCCGAGCGGTTCGTCGCCAGCGCCGAGGAAAGCGCCCGTGTGGCCGAGGGCGAATACAAGAACGGCACCGGCTCGATCATCGGCCTGATCGACGCCCAAACCCAACGCACTGTTGCCCGGGACCGGCGTATCCAGGCTCGATTGGACTGGCGCACGGCCATCGCACGGCTGGAACGAGCCGTGGGCCGGTCGCTGACTGAGCGGGTCCAGCCGCTCGCGCCGGAAGAAAGTGAGTGACCTTGAAGAAGAACGCGAAACGAATCCTGCTGATCGTGCTGGTGCTGGTTGTCGCAGCCGGTGCGGGAGCCGTCTGGTACGGCCTGTTGAATCGGGACGGCCAGTCATCGCCGCAAAGCGCGGGGAGAACACCCAAGCCGTTGCAGGTGGAAGTCCAACCGGTACGACGGGGCGAAATTGTCCAGCGCCTGGAACTCAGCGGGGAAGTGGTGGCCACCGATTCGGTCGTCATCGCCGCGACGAAGGAAGGCCCGATCGAGTACTGCCCGTGGCGAGAAGGCGACCAAGTCAAGGGCCCTGGCCGCGAAGGCGAGACGGTTGTTCCGGGTGAAAGACTCATCGAAATCAGCCGAGAGGTCCACCGCGCCGAAGTCCAAACGGCGGAGGCGACGCTGGCGGTCGCCCGCGCGAGACTGGCCGACCTGAATGCCGGCGCTCGGCCCGAGGAGGTTCAGAAGGCCGAGGCCAACGTCCGGCGCTGGCAGGCGACATTGGCCGAGGCGCGCAGAACCCACGAGCGGCAGGAGCAACTGATCGCCGACGAGTTTACCTCGCAGCAGAGTGTCGATCAGGCCCGCGAGCGGATGGAAGTTGCGCAGGCCGAACTGGCCGCCGCCCAGGAAACCTTTCGCATGCTCGAGGCCGGGCCGACCGAAACCGAGATCGCCGTCGCGGAGTCGGCGGTCAAGGAAGCGGCCGCCCGGCTGGCGCTGGCCAATGCGCACCTGTCCGAGTGCGTCGTCACCGCTCCTTTCGATGGAGTGATTACGGCCGTGTATGTCCGCCCCGGCGACCTGGCCACGCCGCGAAGCCCGTTGTTGGAGATGTACGCCCCGGACTCGCTGGTCATCCGATTCTCCGTGCCCGAGGCGCAGGGCTCGGCCGTTCGGCCGGGGCTTCGGCTGCAAGCCACGCTCGACGCCCTCAACGGACGAGCGTTCGACGCCGAGATCACGCGCGTCTATCCCCAACTGGACGAGGCGATGCGCACGCGCACGGTCGAAGCCAAACTCACCGAACCGGCCGAAATCGTCCCGCACATGTTCGCCCGGCTGAAGCTTGAATTGCGGCGTGCCGACGATGCCGTGCTCGTCCCCGCCGAGGCCGTCCTGACCGCCCCGACGGGGGATCGTTACGTCTTCGTGGTCAACCAGGGCAAGGCGCGTCGGCAGGTCGTGGAAGTTGGCATCGAGGAGGAAGAGACGATCCAGGTCCTCGGCGGGCTGGAACCGGGCCAGCGCGTGGTCGTGGCGGGCCAGGCGGCGCTGCGTGACGGCCAGCCCGTTCGTGTGCCCGGCCAGCAGCCCCAAGGCGGAGGAAAAGGTCCTGGCGGCCATCAACAAGCCGATGGCCCACGTCCGGAGGCGGGGGCCAGCCGATGAGGATTACCGATCTCTCTGTCCATCGTCGCCTGGCTACCGGCGCGATCACGCTGGCGGTGGTCGTCTTGGGCCTGTACGGCCTGTGGCGGCTGCCCGTCGATTACCTGCCCGAAGTGACCTATCCGCTGGTGAAGGTCCACATCCGCTGGCCCGGCGCGACAGCCGAGGAGATCGACAAGGACATCGCCGACCCGGTCGAACGTCTGATGGCCACGGTGGACTATCTCGACGATCTGGAATCGACCTGCCGCGAGGGCGTTTATTCGCTTGACGTGAACTTCGAATACGGGGCAGACGTGGACGTGGCGTTTCAGGACGTGCTGGCCGCCTTGACCCGCGCCGAGCAGGACCTGCCGGACGACATCGACCCGCCGTACGTCTTCAAGGCCGACCCGTCGCAGTTACCGGTGATGCAGCTGACGATCCGGTCGGATCGCTGGGGTCCGGTGGAGTTGCGCGAATGGACCGACAACTGGTTGCAGGACCGCATCTTGGCCGTGCGTGGCGTGGCGGGCACCGAAATCGTCGGCGGGCTGGAACGGGAAATACGCATTCTGCTCGATCCGTTGCTGATGGAAAAGCACCGGATACCGCTGAAGACGATTATGCAGCGTTTGGCCGACGAGAACGTCGAGCAGACCGGCGGACGCGTCACCGTCGGCCGTCGCGAGATCATTGCCCGCACCATGGGCGAGTTCGACGACCTGGAGCAGATCCGCTCGGTCGTCATCGACCGGCGCGGCGGTAAGAAGCTCTACCTGCGGGACATCGCGGATATTGTCGATTCGCACGAGGATGTGCGGGTCATCACGCGATTCAACGGCCATCCGGCCGTCAAACTGTCGGTCCTCAAGGAAGCCCAGGCCAACACCGTCGAGGTTGCCCGGGCGGTCCAGGCCCAACTGGATGAACTGCGCCCGACGCTTCCGCAGGGGATAGAACTCGGTTTCGTAGAGAACCAGGCCGAGTACGTGGACAGGTCGCTGGCGGGCGTCCGTGACGCGGCCATCGGGGCGTTCGTCCTGCTGGTCATCGTGGTCTACCTGTTTCTCGGAAGCATCCGTCAAGTACTCGTCATGGCAGCGGTGCTGCCGATGACCCTGATTATCAACTTCGGCTTGATGAAGGTTGCCGGATTCTCCCTGAACATCTTCTCCCTCGGCGGCCTGGTCGTCGCCATCGGCGTGGTGCTGGACAACTCCATCGTCGTGGTCGAGAACATCAGCAGACTGCGGCACGATCAGCCCGACGGGTCCACCGACAAGCAGGCGGTCGGCGGTACGGCCGAGGTCGGCCCGGCCATCGTCGCCGCCACGGTCTCGTTCCTGGCTCTGTTCGTGCCGTTCCTGCTGGTGCCGGGCCTGACCAGTCTGCTGTTCCGCGAACTGATCCTCGTGATCGCGGGCATCGTCATCATCAGTCTGGTCGTGGCGGTGACGCTGACGCCCATGCTGGTCACGATCTTCTTCGGCCGGGCCGGGCAGCGCCGCAGCGCCACGCGGTTCGAGCGGTTCTTTGACCGTTTCACCGATGGCTACGGCTGGCTGCTCGATCTCGCCCTGCGCGGCCGCTGGGCGGTGGCGGTGGCGTTCGTCGCGGTGCTGGGCCTGGCCTTCTTTGCGATGGGCCGGGTGGGTGGTGAGTTCCTGCCGCCGGTCGATGATGGGCGCATCATGGTCAAGGTCATGATGCCGACAGGATCCTCCGTGCAGGAGACCGACCGGGTGCTGCGGCAGATCGAGCAGCGCATCGCCGACGACCCGCTGATCGAGAGCACCTTCGCCATCGCGGGCGGGCAGGTCATGGGCCTGTACACCTACGAGGTCGCCAACCAGGGGCAGATCGACATCCAGCTGATCCCGAAGTCCCGCCGCGACATCAGCACCACCGACTACGTCAGGCGTCTTCAGCCGATCGTCGGCCAGGTGCCCGCGTTCGGCGGGCGGATCATGGCACGCCAGATGCCCATCAAAGGTATCAAGGGCCTGCGCGCCGCCGACGTGCTCGTCGAGGTTCGCGGCCAGGACATGGACGTCCTCGACGATCTGGCTCGACGCACCGCCCAGACGATGGAAGGGCTTGGGCAGTTCCGTAACGTCTCGGTCTCGATGGACATCACCAAGCCCGAGTACCAGGTCCGGGTGGATCGGACCAAGGCGGCCGAGTTGGGCGTCTCCGTCGGCGACATCTCCGGCACGTTGCGCTCGCTGATCACCGGCGCGGTGGTCAGCCGCTACCGTGAGGCCGGGGAGTACTACGACATGCGGATGCTGGTTCCCGAAAGCGGCTTTACGTCCCGGAAGGATGTCGCGAACCTGGTCGTCTCCGGCAGTGGTGGCGACGCCATCCGGGTACGCGACGTGGCGAACGTTCGAGAAGCCGTCGGGCCGGTGGAGATCGTCCGTCAGAACCAGGTCAAGCAGGTCACGGTGGAGGCCAGCACGGCAGGGGTCGATCTGGCCGCCGCCATGGCCGCATTGCGCCCCGCCCTGAACGATCTGGACCGCCCGGCAGGCTACGAGTTCGACTTTGGTGGACAGGCCGAGTTGATGGCCGACATGCGGCAGGCCGTCATCGCGGTCGTCGCCTTCGCCGTGTTCTTCTCGTTCATCGTGCTGACGGTGCAGTTCAACAGTGTCAAACTCCCGGCCCTGATTTTGGGCAGCGCCCCGTTCTGCCTGACCGGCCTGGTGTTCGGCTTGTACATCTCCGGCCTGGCCTTCGGCGCAACCGTGCTGATCGGGATCCTGGTGGTCATCGCCCTGACCGTCAACGACGGTGTGCTGCTGATGACCTTCGCTGAGCAGCTCCACCAGCGACAGGGCCTATCCGGCCGTGATGCCGTCCACCAGGCCGCGATGATCCGCCTGCGCCCGCGCCTGATGACCACCATCACCACGATCATCGGCTTCGTACCTCTGGCCCTGAACCTCGGCGAGGGCGCGGACATGCTCCAGCCCATGGCCATCGGTGCCATCGGCGGCCTGGCCACCGAAGCCATCGTGGCCCTGTTCTTCATGCCGTGCCTGTACGCTCTGGTCACGCGGCGGAAGCGGCTGAGCCCGGTTACATCTTCAGCCGATTGCGATGCATGATTGACAACCCTATTTGATAGCCAGGATGGTCAGGCTTGCCGCAACGCCGTCCAGTGATGTCGCTTTATCGCCCAATCCGGTTGCGGCCTCGCGGGCGGACGAATCGTCGCACACGTTGGCCACGGTGTATGCGTGGTCGGGCACCGGGTGGTCGGGCACGGTGTACCCATTGTTGTCGCCACAGCACGAACTGCCCTCGCCGCAGCAGGACGACAGCTTCCGTGCAACCTCGCCGTATGCCTTCTGAACCAATTCCTTTGTCTTGCTTGCGTCGGTTGACACTATTGTGCTCCTGATTAGGGAACCAGGGCATCGGGCGGGGCGTCCTCGATCTTGGCTGGCGAGCCCGGCACTGCCTCGCCGCCAGTGAACCAGCCCTGCGTTCGCAGGCAGATCTTCACCAGCATCAGCATGACAGGCACTTCGATCAGCACACCGACCACCGTCGCCAGGGCCGCGCCGCTGGACAGGC
>JBKHDI010000131.1:0-5937 GCA_046541415.1 Phycisphaerae bacterium
GCCTGGATATTCGGAGGGTGGTTCCGAGGATGTGGGGATCGGTCCGGATGGAGGTCGGAGCGCAGGGTCAGGAGACCCTGCGCTTTGGGTTGGGGGGTTGGCAGGGAGTTTGGCCCGTGCGGGGTGAGGTTGGGTCAGAGGTTGAGGGAGTCGGCGAGCTGGGCGAAGCTGTGGAGGAGGAGTTGGGGTTGACCTTCGGGGATGGGGATGTTGGCGGCGTGGACCTGATCGGGCAGGTGCAGTTGGATGGTCAGCCAGCCAAGGCGATTGGGTGCGAGGAAGTCTTTGGCGGGGTTATCGCCGACATAGATGCAGGCGGCGTGTGGTGTGTTGAGGCGTTGGGCGATCTGCTCGAAGGCGGCGGGGTTGGGTTTCCAGAACTCGCGGCCGAGGGTTTCGGTGAAGATGACTTCGTCGAAGCGGTCGGCCAGTGCGAGTGCGTCGAGCTTGAGCTGTTGGGCGGGCAGGAAGCCGTCGGAGATGATGCCGAGCCTGCAGCCTGCGTGCCGGAGTCGGTCGAGCAGTTGGACTGCACCGGGACGGGGTTGGATCTGCGGGCGGTGGTTGCGGTAAGCCTGGACGAGGCGGCTGATTGCGTCGCGGTCGAGGTGGAGGTGGAACTGGTCGCTGAGTGCGTCGAATGCACCTGCGGATTGGCCCGATTCGAATCGCTGCCAGAGCCAGTCGGCGAAGGGTTCGTCGCGTCTGGTCAGCCGGGCCAGGAGTTGCCCGACGGCGTTGTAGCCGCTGCGGACGTAGTCGCGCTCGGGGTAGAGGGTATCGTCGAGGTCGAAGATGACGGCCGGGGTTTCAGGCATGGTCTTGCTCGGGGTGGCGTTCGTGGGTGCGGGTGCGGCTGTACCGGGTTTCGTAGACGGCCTGGCCGCCGGCGGCGTTTGCGAGGGTGCGGAAGATGATGCGCAGGTCGAGCCGGAAGCTTCGGTGCTGGACGTAGTGGAGGTCCATCTCGATTTTGTCTTCGATGGGCAGTTCGCCGCGGCCGAACGCCTGGGCGTAGCCGGTCAGGCCTGGCAGGACGTCGAGGCGGTGTTGCTGCCGGTGGTCCCACTGGGCAGCCTGTCGCAGGTAGAGCGGGCGTGGCCCGACGACGGACATCTCTCCTTTGAGGATGTTGATCAGCTGGGGCAGTTCGTCGAGGCTGGTTTCTCGCAATAGCTTGCCCGTGCGTGTCAGTCGCGGGTCCTGGCCGGAGTGCGGGCTCATGCCGTAGGGGTCGACGTCGGCCCGCATGGTGCGGAATTTGAGCATGACGAAGGGGCGGCCTTGCTTGCCGGCGCGGGTTTGCCGGAAGATCGGGTCGCCGGGTGACTCCAGGCGAATCGCGACGTAGATGACGACCATCCAAGGCCCGAGCATGGCAAGGACAGCCGCCGAGGAGAGGATGTCAAACGCGCGTTTGAGCAAGACTGTGGTCCGTGATCAGCCCAGGTTTTCGCGGTACCAGTCGATCGAGCGCCGCAGGCCGTCCTCGAAGAGCACGAGGGGCTTGTAGCCGATCGATTCGTAGGCCAGGGTGATATCGGCCAGGGAGTGCTTCACGTCTCCGGGCCTGTCGTCCTGGTAGACGGCGTGGATTTCTTTGTGGAGCAGTTGGCCGAGCAGTTGGAGGATTTCGTTGAGGCTGGTTCGTTCGTTGCAGGCGATATTGACAGCCCGTCCGTCCATGACCTCGGCGGGTGCGTTCATCGCCAGCCAGTTGGCCGAGCAGACGTTATCGATATAGCAGAAGTCGCGGGACTGCTGGCCATCGCCGAAGACGATGGGGCTCTGGTCGGAGAGGATTCGGCTGACGAATGCGGGGATCACGGCGGCGTAGGCCCCGTTGGGGTCCTGCCGGGGCCCGAAGACGTTGAAGTACCGCAGGCAGAAGGTTTCCATGCCGTACGCGGCGGCGTAACCCTGGAGGTAGGCTTCGCAGCAGACTTTGCTGGCCGCGTAGGGGCTGATCGGCTGGGGGACCATGCCTTCGTGCTTGGGGGAGGTTTTCTGGTTTCCGTAGGCGCTGCTGGAGGCGGCGAATACGACCCGTTTGACGCCGGCGGCGCGGCAGCCTTCCAGGACGCTGATGGTGCCGTTTACGTTTACATCGTGGCTGGTAACGGGGTCTTCTACGCTTCGGGGCACGGAGCCGAGGGCCCCCTCGTGGAAGACGCCGAGGCAGTCTTTCAGGGCGGTATCGACGGCGTCTCGGTCGCGTATGTCGCCTTCGATCAGGGTGATCCGGTCGAGGATTTCTTCCAGGTTTTCGCGTTTTCCGGTGGCGAAGTTATCCAGCACAGTCACGTCGTGCTGCTTGTCCAACAGGAATCGGGCGAGGTTCGAGCCGATGAATCCGGCCCCGCCGGTGACAAGATATCGAGCCATTACGGGTGCATCCTTCCTTTTTCGTAATCGATCACAGTCTGCAGTGTCTGCGTCAGATTGTATGTCGGCTGATAGTCGATGAGGCTTTTGATTCGCGTCAGATCGGGCTGGCGTACGAGCATGTCGTCGAAGGGCCTGCCGTAGGCCTGCTGGTAGCTGATGTTCCGGACGGGACTGTCCGAGTCGGTCAGTTCGATGACCCGTTCGGCCAATTCGGCGATGGTGACCGACTCGCTGGTCCCGACGTTGATGACCTTGCCGGTCGCCTCGTGGCAGTCGACGAGTTTGACCAGGGCCTCGACGATGTCGGCGACGTGGCAGAAGCAGCGGCTCTGCAGGCCGCTGCCATAGATGGTCAGGGGATCGCCGGCCAGGGCGGCCTGGACGAATCGGGGCACGACCATGCCATACGCCCCGCTCTGCCGGGGTCCGACGGTGTTGAAGAACCGGCAGATGATCACCGGCAGGTGGTACTGGTCGTGGTAGGCCAGGGCGAGGAACTCGTCGACCATCTTGCTGGCTGCATAGCTCCAGCGGGTGTAGATCGTCGAGCCCAGCAGGGTGTCGTCATCCTCGGCGAAGGGGACCTTGGTATTCTTGCCGTAGACTTCCGAGGTCGAGGCGAGTATGACCTTGCGTCCGAACTGGCTGGCCAGGGAGAGCACGACCTCCGAGCCGTGGATGTTGGTTTCCAGGGTGTGGACGGGCTGATCGACGATCAACTGCACCCCCACCGCCGCGGCGAGGTGGAAGACCACGTCGCAGCCGTCGACCAGGGGCGTGAGGATGGAGCGGTCGCGGACATCGGCCCGGACGAAGCGGAAGGACGGGTTGCCCTGGGCGGCAGAGAGGTTCTCCCGCCGTCCCGTGGACAGATCGTCGACGGCCACGACGCTGTCGCCCCGGTCCAGAAGTCTCTCTGCCAGGTGCGAGCCGATAAAGCCGGCCCCGCCTGTGATCAGCGCTTTCATCGCCCTGCCTTCCTGAAGGTGTAGTCGGTCCAATCGCCCGGCCAGAATACCTCTGGGGCCCCGGCGCCGCAACCGCGAAACGCCGCCGGCTTGCCTGCCGGGGCCAATCTGGTACAGTTGGCCCAACCAGCCAGAGGAGTGCCCATGCAACCACAGGAAATCATCGACCAACTGTTCGACGCCGCCAGACCCCTGACCGTCGAACTGGCGGGGGCCAAGACCACCCTACGACCGGCCAGGGCTGCCAGGGCCACCGCCAACCCGGCAGATCATCTCAGGCTCAACGGCACGTGGAGCGTCCGGCGATGGCCATTTGACCGCGACGAGCAGGAACTGGCCGGAACGATGCCCCGGGGCCCCGTCGAGACGGTCCTTCAGCCGGGCAAGGTCTTCTACCAGGACCCGCAGACCGATCCGTCGACGGTGGAGAACTGGAACCGCGTGAGACTGGACCACATCGACCCGGACGACGGTGCCCTGCTGCAGAAGCAGGTGCGGGTTCCGTCACGTTGGGCCGGCAAGAAGATCCTGCTGCAGTTCGGGGCGGTCTACCCCGGGGCGCGGTTCTACATCAACGGACAGCCCTTGGGCGAGCACCTGGCCGGGCTGATCCCGTTTTCTGCCGAGGTGACCGATTGCGTCCAGCCCGGCGAGGAGGCGCTGGTGGCCGTCCGTTTGCTTCGCAAGCACGAGCACGTCCGCTTCGACATGCCCCGCCACGCGATGGAGTTCGCGGGCATCAGCCAGGACGCGATGCTGCTGGCCCTGGCCCCCTGTTGCGTCAGCGAGATGAATCTGCGAACGATCCTCAACGACGACAACGCCTCGGGGCGCGTCGGCGGATCGATCGCGGTAGACAATGAGCAGGACACCCCCGCCGAAGGTTCGCTGACGGTGCGACTTACGGATGCGTCCGGCCGGCAGGCAGCCGAGGCCGAACAACCCGTCAATGTCCCTGCCGGCGGATCGACCAGCCTCTGTCTGAGCCTGCCGGTCGACTCGGTACGCCCCTGGACCGACGAGACGCCCGAGCTGTACAACCTGCACGTCGAGTTGGACATCGCCGGCCAGGACAGCCAGAGGCTGCACCAGCGGGTGGGCTTTAAGCGGATGGAGCTGATCGACCAGCGGCCGCGGCTTAACGGCGGGTTCTGCAAGCTGCGGGGTGTCAACTGGCTGACCTTCAGCCCCGAAGGCGGGATGGCCACCAGTCGCCAGTGGCTGATCGAGAATCTGCGGATGATGAAACGGTGCAATATCAACGCCATCCGCACGCATTTTACCGCCCCGCCGGTGCTGGCCGACCTGTGCGACGAGATGGGCTTTTTCCTGCTCCAGGAGATCACCATCGACTGGGTCAGCGAGTGGCTGGGGGAACCGGCCTATCTCGGTCCGGCCCTGCAGCGGGTCGAGGCGACGGTTCGTCGCGACGCCCACCACGTCAGCCTGGTCGCCTTCTGTATCGGCAACGAGAATCAGCCGGCCGGCGACGACGGCATCGAGAGGTTCTGGCAGGCACAGGAGACGTTCCGGGCCTGCGTCAAGCGCCTGGCCCCGGACAGCTGGACGCTGGTACCCCCGCCGGGACCGGCCAACAAGATCAAGCACATGCTGGAGACCCGCTGCTGCGACATCGCCGATCTGCACTACAGCTTTGTGGACGTCCGACAGCTCCAGGAAACCGGACAGTTGACCGAGCCGCTGAGCTGGGAGAGCAGCTTCCAGACGCTCAGCAAGCAGCAGCTGCTCGACCGCGGCTGGTCGGGCGTGTGGTTCTCCAGCGAATGGGGGCTGGTCAACTACCATCCGGACCTGCTGAACGCACCGTACCTGTCGATCATCGCCGACCGGAAGGAGAATCCGCTGTCCGGCAAGAACACCCAGCAGACGTTCCTGGATCGCGTGGGCGGCGAGTGGCAGCTGATGCGCGACGACCCGAGTTGCCTCGGCGGGGCCTTCTTCCCCTGGATGTGCGCCGGCGTTGGCCAACCGTTCGGCTGGACGCTCTGGGGCGAGGACGCCGACTGGGGCGTGGTGACCCACGAACTGCAGGCCAAGGCGAGCTTCTGGGCCCTGCGGCGGGTCTATCGGCCGGTGGTGCTGTCCGAGCGGGTGAGCTTCCGGCCGGGCCAGGCGAGCCTGCAACTGCAAGTGCGTAACCTCTACCATACGCGGGACCTGGCCGATGTGACCTTCCGGACAATGATGGGTCCGGGCGGAAGGTTCATGGCCCAGATGCGGCGATGGCAGGATGTTTCCGCCAGTTGTCCTCCCGGGGGCCAAGCGACCATCGACGTGCCGATCTGGAACGAGCAGACACGCAAGGATCTGGAATCCGGCCTGCCGGCGATCTGCCGCTGCATCATCCTCGAAGCTTCCGGCTATCGGCCGATCACACACGACGTGCTGATCGTCCCGGAAGGCCTGGACGAGACCGACAGCCATGTGGTCATCGGGCCCGACGCCAACCTCGCATCCATCTGAGAAAATCCGACCGGAACCAACGCCGGCGGCAGACGTCAAAAGGCCCTGCCCGGGCGAAGGCTGATGCTGTCCGGCCGCAAGCCGCGGGTCCTGAATG
>JBKHDI010000132.1:0-5935 GCA_046541415.1 Phycisphaerae bacterium
GCCGCCAATGTCAATGTCAGCAGCGACATCACGGTCGATACCACCTGGACGGCCAACAATGTATACAACCTGACCAAGCAGATTTACGTCACCAACGGCGCGTCGCTGACCATCGAGGCCGGCACGGTTGTCGCCTCGACCCCCAGCGACAATGGCTCGGGTTCTCTGGCTGTCTCCCGCGGCTCGAAGATCTATGTGCAGGGCACGGCCGAGGCCCCGGTGATCATGACCTCCACCAACGACGTGGCCACCTGGGCGGCCGATCCCAGCCACCCGACCGGCAAGGACCCGAAGTCCGGCACGTGGCGCGAAGCGGCCAACGAGTGGGGCAACCTGACGATCATGGGCAACGCCTTGATCGGCTACTCCTACGAAGGCAACACCGCCACCCCCGACGGGACCAGCGAAGCGCAGATGGAAGGTCTGGTCGCAGACGGCCCCGGCGACCAGAAAGTCCTCTACGGCGGCAACGATGACAATGACGACAGCGGTTCGATCAGCTACCTGTCGCTCCGTTACGGCGGGCGTGTGGTCGGCAAGACCAACGAGCTGAACGGCCTGAGCCTCGGCGCCATCGGTCGGGAGACCGAAATCAACCACGTTGAAATCATGAACAACGTTGACGACGGCATCGAGATCTGGGGCGGTACGGTCGAGATCAAGTACTTCAGCATCTGGAACATCGGCGACGACAGCTTCGACGTCGACCAGGGCTGGCGGGGCAAGGCCCAGTTCGGCCTGATCGTCCAGGGCTACAGCGTCAATGCCTCCCAGGGTTCCGGCGTCGGCGACAATGCTTTCGAGACCGACGGTGCCGAAAACTCCGATGCCCAGCCGGTGACCACCGCTGTGATCTACAATGCCACCGTCATCGGTCAGCCCGCCCCGGGCGCCGGCGACGGCGGTACGGCCTGGCGCGACAACGCCCGTATCCAGTACCGCAACTGCATCTTCATGGACCTGGGCGAGAAGCTCGTCCATTTCGACGACATCGACGGCGACGGCGCCGACGGCTATGCCCACAACGGCACGCTCAGCTGGGCGGCGACCTGGACCACCGATGCGGGCGTCCATTCCACGGTCAATACCGGTGGCGTGAACCTCGACAACCTCTACAAGTCGCAGGTCGATGGCAAGCTCGCCGAGATCAGCGACAGCGTCTTCTGGCGAAACCTCGATGCAGCTGCCTACACCGAAGCGACCGCCCGCGGCGTCTTCGATGCAGCCAATAACAACGTCCTGGCCAGCTACGACCCGGGCAACCCGACCGGCAACCAGCCGATCCAGGAAATCCAGCGCGGCGCGCTTGTCGTCCGCGGCGGCAAGGACATGCTGCCGGTGACCACCCTGAACCCGTGTGCGGCCAACGATGCGGTAACCAGCGTCAAGACTGCCCCGGCCGACGGGTTCTTCACCCCCGCCTCGTACCGTGGTGCTTTCAGCCCGACCTACAACTGGCTGATCGGCTGGAGCGCTTCGGACGCCTTCGGCTTCCTGGCCGCCCCGGCTGAGCAGACCACGGCAACGCCCGAAGCTACCGGCGAGCTGACCAAGGTTGTCACCGAAGTCAGCTTCGATACCGAAGCCGGCGTCGTCTACACCGTCGAAAAGTCTTCGGACATGAAGACCTGGTCGCCGATCGACACGATCGTCGGCAACGGTTCGTCGATGTCGATCGAGCACTTGGACACCTTCGAAGACGGTAAGTTCTACCGGGTCATCAAGCAGTAAGGATTCGATCCTCACTGACCTGAAGGATCCCGCCAGGGATCCTGGACCAGACGGACAGTCCACGGTGGCAGGGGCGAACCACGCCCCTGCCACCGAATCTGTCCCCATGCAGTACCTCTACAAAACATCATGAAACCACGCATTGCAATCTACTTCCTGATCGGCGGTTCGATCCTCCTGCCGCTGCTCTGGCAAGGTTGTCAGCAGAAGACGCAGGCCCAGCCGACGGCTCCGGATCGACGCGAGCTGCTGGAATTCGCATTCGCCTCGGCCGAAACCCTCCCCCTGGACCCCCACCACAAGGACCGCGCGCGAGCCCAGCAGCAGGTCGTCGAGGGATGCATCGCCTCGAAGCTGCCCGAGCAGGGCCTGCAGTACGCCCGGAAGATCCGCAACTGGCGGCGCGGGGCAGCGATCGCCGAACTGGCGATTTACCATGCCCGGATCGGCCAGGCCGCTCAGAGCAAGCAACTCCAGATCGAGGCCAGGCAGATCGCCGACCTGCACAACGGCTGGCGCCGCGATGAGATTCTCGTCCGCCTGATGAGGGCACGCGGAATCCTGCAGGACCGGGAGGCGGCCACGGAACTTCTCGGCGAATTCTCCGAACCCGAAGCGGCCGGGCAGGTCGCCGCAACCGTCGGCCTGATCACACAAGATCAAACGCCCATGCAGGCTGCGGAATCTCTTCGAGGCCAGATTGCCTCAGCCGCCGAGAAGAGGCTGTTCGACCTGACCCGGAACCTGCTGTTCTCCGCAGCCAGGCTTCTGGAAGAACATTACAGCGATGCCGATCTCCGTGTGTACCTGGCCGAGTCTATCGAGCAAGGCATGGCTGCGGGTCGCATTCCGATCTTCATCCGGATCGAACTGCTGCTGGAGCTGTCCGAGACCGCCTCGGCGGCGGGGGATTCAGAAGCTGCGTCTGAGTGGATGACCAAGGCCCAGACGTTGAAGGACGGATCCCGCTGGCCTTTGCGGTTCGGCATTGGGATTACCGCTCGACTGGCAGAAGGATGGCAGGGGGCGGGGCAGGCAGAGAAGGCTGACGCGCTGTTTGCCGCGTCGCTGAACCAATTCAACGACAACCTCGAGAAGATCCAGAACTTTGATCGGGCGGAAATTCTGCGGACGATCGCTGAATCGCTGGTCGACTCCGGTCGGGCCGCCCAGGCCCGAGAGGTATATAGTCAGGCGGTCGAACAGGGGGCAGTGAATCCGAACCTCAGGCCTCGGGCCGAGGACCTCGTTGCCACCGCGGTCTCGATGGCAACCACCGGCGTGTTGCCCGATCGGTCCCTCTGGTCGCGGATGCGCCAGATCCGCGAGAGTCTCGGGGACCGGTAGGTGAAGACGAATTACGCATGGTTATCGGTTGGACTGCTGGTGCTGTTCGTGGGCCTGCCGACCGCCCTGGCCCAGCAGACGGGCTCGATCCGGGGCGTGGTGTACGACCGGAACTACGACCTGCCTGTCAGCGGCGCTGCGGTGCGTCTGGCGCCGGGCCAACAGCAGGTCCAGACGCAGGAGGGAAGCTTCCTGTTCACGGGCCTGGCTGCGGGCAGGTACACGCTGGCAGTCAGCAAACCCGGGTACCGCCGCTCGATGCGTGGCGACGTACTTGTCAATGCCGGACAGGTGACCGAAGTGACGATTTACCTGGACAGCGAGGTCGAACAGATGGATGAGTTCGTCGTCGAGGAGCTGGAAGTCAGCGGCGACGAGGACTCTCTGCTGGACTTCCGGTTCGAGCAGCCGGCGCTGGTGGACTCGGTCGGCGAAGACTTCATCAGCCAATCCGGGGCCGGTGATGCCGGTGATGCCCTGCGCCTGGTCGCCGGAGCGACGGTAGCGGAGGGGAAATATGCGGTGATCCGGGGACTGCCCGATCGGTATGTCAATTCGCAGCTGAGCGGCATTCGCCTGCCGACGGCCGACTCGGAGAAGCGGGCGGTCCAGTTGGACCAGTTCCCCTCCGATATCATCGAGTCGGTGCAGGTGTCCAAGACGTTCACGCCCGACCAGCAGGGGGACGCCTCCGGCGGCGCGGTCAACGTCGTGATCAAGGGCGTGCCGCGGGAGAAGATCCTGGGCTTCAGCGTCGGCTACGGCGTGAACATGAACGTCCACGAAAACCGGGACCAGTTTCTCTCCCACAAGGGCGGGGACCTGGACACCTGGGGCTTTGACGGCGGGCAGCGCGATATCCAGCGCGACAACTTCGGTCAGAACTGGACTGGAGCGGTCGGTTCCATGCCCGTCGACGCCCCGACCGAGTACAACTGGTCGGTGCTGGGCGGGACACGCCACGAATTCAATAACGGGCTGGTCATCGGCGGTCTGGCGAACTTCTACTACGACCGCAGCGCTTCGCACTTCAGCGACGGCGTGGACGACTCCTACTGGGTTACAGACCCCGGGGCCCAGATGACGCCGGTGACATCGGATTCTCCCGCCCCGGGCAACGATTTCAACACTTCGCTCTATGACGTCACCCGGTCCAGCGAGTCGGTTGCCTGGGGTGCTCTGGGGGTGTTGGGAGCCGAAATCCCCGGCCACTCCGTTCAAATGATGTACCTCTATACCCGAGATGCCGAGAACCAGGTGGCCTTGGCAGAGGACACCCGCGGCAAGGAGTACTACTATCCCGGGTACGACCCGTACGATCCCGATGGCCAGGGCAATAAGGACGTAGACACCGCTCCCTACCTGCGGCTGCAGACGTTGAAATACACAGAGCGAGAGACGCGCACGCTGCAGTTCCGCGGCAAGCACACCCTGCCGATCCCGGAGATCGGCCTGCACTGGCCTGAAGTGGGCCTGGACACCTTCTGGGTATTCCTGTCTCCGGAAATCAACTGGTCGTGGGCGACCAGCCGGGCCAGCCTGAACGAGCCGGACAAGAGACAGTTCGGCTCGGAATGGCAGGCCGCTTGGGCCAACCCGGGCTTCCCGCCGTTCATCCCGCCTTCGACATCTCCAGCGACTTACTCTCAGTTGAAGCCTTCGGCGAACATCAACCTGGGTAACATCCAGCACGTGTACAAGGAAGTCGTTGAGGAGAGCGACCAATATGCTGTAAGCATCCGCCTGCCTTTCCGGCAGTGGACGGGGCATCGAGGGTTCTTCGAGTTCGGCCTGTTCGGCGACAAAGTCCACAGAACCTTCGATCAGGAGACTTTCGCCAACTCCAACGACACCGGACCGGACTCGACCTGGCAGGCCGACTGGACGGAGTACTGGTCCGATGTCTTCCCCGACCAGGACCACCCGATCTTCCCGACTGAATTCGACACCGACTACATCGGCCAGCAGGAGATCAGCGCGTGGTACCACATGTTCGACCTGCCGCTCTGCAGGGCGGTCCGCCTGATCGGCGGGGCACGCTACGAACGGACCGAACTGTCGATTACGAACATCCCCGAATCGAGCGTGACCTGGTTCCCGCCCGGCCAGGGCCAGACCGCCTTGAATCCGGGCGATGCCGACGTGGCCATCGAGCAGGACGACATCCTTCCGGTGCTCGGTTTTGTCTTCCAGCCCTTCGATCAGATTACGATACGCGGCTCGCGGACCGAGACGATCGCCCGGCAGACTTTCAAGGAACTGACGCCGATCCAGCAGCAGGAATACCTGGGAGCTGACGTGTTCATCGGTAACCCGGAGCTGCAGATCAGCGCCCTGAAGAACTACGACCTGCGATTCGACTACAGGCCCAATCCGGGCTCGCTGATCTCGGTCTCGTGGTTCCACAAGAAGATCACCGACCCGATCGAATACGTCCAACAGTACCGCAACTTCACGTATTACACCACACCGGTCAACTACCCGGAGGGCGAACTGACCGGGTGGGAGTTCGAGCTTCGCCAGGACCTCGGAGCCTACTTCAGGCCGCTGGCAGGACTGGCGATCGGGGCCAACGCGACATTCATCGACTCGGAGGTAACCCTGCCCAAAGACGAAGTCGACGCTTTCCAGGACCCCGGAGTAAAGATCCCCCTGAAGAAACGAGACATGCTCAACGCCCCCGAGCACCTGTACAACCTGTACCTGACCTACGACCTGCCGGAAACGGGCACGAAACTGGGCGTCTTCTACACCGTCCGGGGCGATACCCTCGTCGCCGGGCCGGGCATATCCGAGAACAACTTCATCCCAGGCGTCTACGAGACCGAATACGGCACGCTGAACTTCACACTCTCCC
>JBKHDI010000133.1:0-5799 GCA_046541415.1 Phycisphaerae bacterium
CACCACGTAATCCCCGTATCCCCAGCCGATGCCGTCGGCCTGCTTCGCCAGTTCCTCCGCCGTAGCCGGGGGATTCACGAACTGTTTGATAGACATCCCCCCGTGGTACCCGTCGCCAGTTTTGCGTGCAGCACGCCTTTTTCCCTGCCGAGCCGGTCGGCCAAGGCCTGAATCTCCCTGCCTTCACCGTGAACCATGATCATCTCCGCACAGAGATGTTCATCCAGGTGGACATGGGTAGTGGCCAGGACCGCTCCATGGAAGTGGTGCTGTTCTTCGGTCAAACGTTCTGTCAGGCCGCGCGTGTGGTGGTCATAGAGCAGCGAAATCGTCCCGAGCGACTCATCGCCGGTCTGCCACTCCTGATCGACCAGGTAGTTGCGGACCATGTCGCGGACGAATTCGGAGCGATTGCGGTAGTTGTGAGCAGCCACTTCCTTTTCGAGCTTGTCGAAGAGGGGTTTGTCTATCGAGACCGTGAATCGGACCAGGTCGGACATGGCCGCCTCCTTTCCATGATCATCCTACAGGGTCGACCGCCGCTTTCAAGCTCAGTCGGCGCAGCGGCCATCACAAACCGCGTCCAGGAAGAACAGGTCTTCCCGATCGACCAAGCATGTGTGGCGCAGGCCTGCGGCTTTGAGCAAAGGTTCCCATGTCTGGCCGACGGGCAGGATGTCGCCGCTGACGGGGCCATTGAGACCGGCGTGGAAGCCGTTAATGTGGGCGCTGCCGGCGAGGTGCATGACGATCAGCCGTCCGGCTGGTTTCAGGGCGTGGGCGAAGTTGCTTAAAGCGGCGGGCTGGTCGCGGAAGTGGGGAAAGCTGTGGAAACACAGGATTACGTCGTACCGGCTGTGGTCCAGGCGGTCGCGGCACACGTCCAGACAGGCGAAATCCGCATCGATTCCCTTGGCGCTGGCGCGTGCGACCATCTCCGTCGCAAAGTCGATGGCCGTCACCCGCCCCGGGGCGACCTGTGCGGCCAGCCAAGCGGTCGTCTTGCCGGTCCCGCAGCCGACCTCCAGGACGGACTGCCCCGGCTTGAGCGCCAGCAAATCCGCATGCTGACTGAGCCTGTCGGTCATGGTCTGGCTGGAGGGTTCCTCATCGTCCCAGTGACCGGCCAGGGCGTCGAAATATGCGATTCGCGGGTCCGAGAAGTTCATACGAAAATCCTCTTGCGTAATACGATTGTCTGTCATACGATTGTCGCCATCGTAATACCCCCTTGGGAACCGTTCAAGCATTGCCTTTGCGGTGTCCTGCTCAGCTTGACCGGAAGTGAGGCGAAGAAATGCTCAGATTTGGCTGGCTCATGGTGATCGTAACCGTCCTGACGACATCGGCTGCGTCTGCACAGGATTGGTCGTCGCTGCCATACACCCCGATCTCGACCTACGAGGCCGTCAATGGAAGCGGCGGCAGCGCCTACTCGGGCGGATTCCCCGTGAAGATGTACGGCGTGGTGATCAACAACACCGAAGACTGGCTCGATCCAACCCCGGCCTACGACCCCGGCGTACATCTCTGGCAGATGGGCGGGCAGTCGGAACTGATCGTCCAAGCTGTCGAGCCGGGCGACTTCGGCGGCGTGTTCTGCTGGATGGGCCAGAACTACGGCAACCACATCGCCAAGCAGGACCCTTCGTTCAGCTACACCGACGCAGAATGGACGGCGGAACTGGGCCGGCTGAACTTGTACGGCGGTGATGGCGTAACCGATCCGATCCGCTCTGGCGACCTTGTCGAAATCCGTGCCCGCATGGGGCTGAACTACGGCGGCAAGATGAACGTCAACGAAGCCCATAGCAACGCCCCGGCCAACGACTTTGAGATCGTCGTCTTGCAGAAGAACTACGGCCTGCCGACGCCGACGGCGCTGGCGCTGAGCGACTTCAAGAATGCCGACGACACATTCATCTTCGACGCAGCCCGCCTGACCGGCGGCGAGCGATACCAAGCCTCGCTGGTCGAGCTTCAGGACGTGTGGGTGTCGTCTGGGGCGAACTGGACGACTGATACGGACATCACCGTCACGGATGGCATTCGGACGTTCAACGTCTACCTGGGGCTGAATGCAAGCTTCGACGGAACCGAGCTGTTCGCGCCGGGCGAACCCTTCAACGTGACGGGCATCGTGGATCAGTCATCTGCCAACGGGATGGATGGCTACCAGTTGCTGGCACTGAATGCCGACAATTTCACTGCGGTGCCCGAACCGGCTACCTTGGCGCTGCTGGCAATGGGTGGGCTGGCTGTGATCCGCCGTCGCAAGGCATAGCAGGCACCCAACTCGGAAGAACGTCAACGGCGACGCTCGGCAACGTGCTGCGTCTGCGTTGACTTCGTTGATCGCGCACGAATGAGCCGTCACAGAAACATCCCGGGCTTCACCTTGATCGAGTTGCTGGTAGTCATCGCCATCATCGCGATGCTGGTGAGCATCCTTCTGCCGTCTCTGGCCAAGGCACGGACGCTGGCGAGGATCACGAAGGCCCACGCGGAGCTTCGCGGCATGACGCTGGCGATGGAGATGTACAAGCATGAGAACCAGCAACAGATTCCGCCAACACGGTTTTCTTGCAGCAGCCGGACCGCCTACGACTTGCCGGTGGAGTTGACGCCATACCTGCCTGGCGGCCGGAAGAATGACTTGGACATCGTTCAGATGCCTGACCCGTTCACGCCGACCGAGTGCTACAAGTACCGCGCGGTCGGCCCGGCCATCGTGAATGAGTCCACGATCATTCCCAATGCGGCCAGCCTGTGGATTCCAGATGGATTCCCCGGCGGGAACGCCGAAACCGGACAGTACTACAGCGATCCCAGGACGAGCCCTGTCCGCTATGCCGTCTATAGCATGGGCCCCGACCCGCAAACCGCGAAGTTTGACATTCCCGGCCGATTGCCGGTTCCGAGCAAGTACTGGCTGAAGAACGCTTCGGACACCGGCGTCATCGTTCACTACGAGGACAGCAACGGTCAGATACACATGAGCCCGTAGGACAGAATGCCTATGCTGCGATTCCCCATACTGATGATCGCCGTTGTGCCGATGGTTGCGTGCATGGGCGGGTGCCAGAGCCAGCCTGACGACCCGCCGCCGGTGGCGGCCACGAACAGTCTGCTCGAGTGCGCGGTCAGGGACCTGCTTGGCGACTCGACATCCGTCTTGCGTTTGGCCGAGCCCGGCATGTGCCCCGGCCACTTCGACATCCGTCCAAGCCAGGTCCAGCAGCTTCGATCCTGTCGCATACTACTGCGGTTGGACTTCCAGAAGTCGCTCGAGACGAAGTTGGCCGGCGCGAAGGATGACGGCCTGCGTATTGCCGAGATACGCATTTCGGGCGGTCTCTGTGAGCCGGAAAGCTACCTGGCGGCTTGCCAGCAGACGGCCGATGCCCTGATCGCAGCCAATCTGCTCGATCGAGTTACCGCTGATCAGCGTCTTGCGGCCATCCGAGCCCGCATCGAGCAGACCGCGTCGCGATGCCGCGAAAAGGTGGCCGGCCTGAAAGATCTGCCGGTGATCGCCAGCAGCCACCAGGAGGCCTTCTGTCGGCGGCTGGGCCTTCGCCCGGTAGCCGTGTTCGCAGGAGCCGACTCCGCCGGTGTGGGGCAGGTGGATCACGCCGTCCGCCAGGGCGAGCAGGTCGGCGTGAAGCTGATCATCGCGAACCGGCCGGAAGGCCGTCGCGTGGCAGACGCTCTGGCCAACAGGCTCGGCGCTCAGGTCGTCGTCTTCGGCAACTTCCCGGCGTTGGGCAGTGGTCACAATTCCTTCGATGATCTGATCGAGGCCAACGTCGACGCCTTGGTCAAGGCGGCGAATCCATGACGCGCCCCGTCATCGAATGCGATAGCCTGGTTGTGCGCGCAGGCGGGTGTGCGATCCTGGACGTTCCTGGTCGTCTGACCGTATCCAATGGAGAACTGCTCGGGCTGCTCGGACCCAACGGAGCGGGCAAGAGCACGCTGCTGCGGTGTCTGCTTGGCATGCAGGGGGCTGTTCGGGGGCGAGTCTCCGTCCTGGGAGCGGACGTCGGGACGCTGTCCTCCGGTGCGTTGGCCAGACTCCGCCGACGAATCGGATTCGTGCCACAGATTCTCCCAGCCCGCAGCGAAATGCCCCTCACGGTCCGTGAGGTCGTTGCCATCGGTCGAACAGGGATAGCCGGGCTTCTACGGCCGCTGCGGCGCGAGGACTGGTGTATCGTGGATGAGTGGGTTGATCGCCTCGGCCTGGCCACGCTTGCGAAGCGGGGCTTCAGTGAGATCTCCGGCGGAGAACAACGCAAGACATTGATCGCACGCGCCATGGTCCAGCAGCCCGAGTTGCTGCTTCTGGATGAGCCGACGGCCAACCTCGACCTCGGATGGCGCGAACGGATCGTGGAGACGATCGGCAAGCTTTTCGAGTCCATGACACTGACCGTGGTCCTGGTCTGCCACGAACTGGAGGTCCTGCCCACATCGTGTGGCCGTGTCGTCGTGCTGGAAAACGGACGGCTGCGGGCCGACGGGAGCCCGCAGGATGTTCTGACCACGAGCACGGTTGCCGATCTATACGGGCCGGGGCTCTCCATCGTGCGCAGCGGCGGGCGCTTTGCCGTCGTGCCGGGCGAGCAGGTCCATGCTTGATCTGGCGTTCTGGGCTCCGGTGATGGCGGGTGGCCTGCTGGCCGGCGGTTCCAGCGGGCTGCTGAGCGTGTACATCGTCGGCATGCGGATTCCGTTCCTGGGCGTCTGTGTGGCTCACGCTGCTCTCGCCGGTGCCGTATTTGGCGCGTTAGCGGGCCTGCAAGGGTCAATGCTTCTCTTGCCTGCGTTGGCAGGAGCAGCCGTGACGGCGTTGGCGCTGGGCTTGTCCGATCCCAGAAAGATCAACATGGATGCCAACGTGATCATGGGACTGCTGTTCTCCGTAACCATGGGCCTGGCATTCGTGGGCTTCGGACTGTTCCAGGAGTTCGGCCGCAGCGACAACGATGTCCGTAGTCTGCTCTGGGGGAGTCTGCTCTACTGCCGATGGTCGGACGTGTGGCTTATGCTCGGAGCGAGCGCCGCGCTCGGGCTGTTCGTGCTTGCCTTCGGCAAGGAGATGCGGGCGATACTGTTTTCTCGCACGGATGCCCAAGCTGTCGGCATCCGCGCCACGGCCGTGTGGACGGGTTTTCTCATCCTGACAGCCGTGCTTATGACCGTGAACTTCCAGACGGTCGGCGGCCTGATGATCTACAGCCTCATCACCAACCCCGCCGCTGCCGCGTTCCAACTCGTTCGAGGAACCGGCCGGGCCATCCTGCTGGCAATCCTCTTTGGGGCGATCAGCGGTTTGGGGGGATTCCTGCTATCGGCGGCCACTGATCTACCCACCGGAGCCGTCATTGTGCTGCTGTCCGCTGCAATCGTGGCCTTGGCGGCCAGCCTGCGCATGGTTGGCGGCTTGATGCGACCGACGGTTCCAGGCAAGCCCGATAGAGAAGACCAGCATAGACCGCCTGTTTGAAGATCGGGTCGAGGTGCTTTTACGGCAGGGCCAGAACACCTCGTTGCATCCCTTGTGACGGCAAGGCGGTTGTCTGGTGTCGAGCGGTTCGCCGTCGCACTTGCATGAGCTGCCATGTCATCTCGAACCCGATTCAGCTCAAAATGCGACATTTGAGGCAGGCCTTTCTGAATCAAGATCTTACGTAGCCTTGGACGCGCTGGGGGGTTGACCTAGCCAAACAGAGATTCTCGGGCGAAAGAGAGAGATTTGAGGCCAAAACAGGGCGTTCGGGGGTGGGTTGAGTC
>JBKHDI010000134.1:0-5795 GCA_046541415.1 Phycisphaerae bacterium
AGGTCGAAAAGCTGGGTGTGTCGCCTGCCGTCGACGACGTATTCGATGAGCTTCCAGCGGTCCTCGCGTGCGGCGCGGTGCTTGTCGCAGTAGGCCAGCAGAAGATGCTCGCGGGGCGCCGCGGCAGGGTCGGCCAAATGCTCGGCCAGGCTGAGGCCTTCAACACTGGCCGGGGTTTCGGAACCCAGCAGCTCACACAGGGTCGGGAAGAGGTCGATCAGGTAGCACAGCCCGTCGCGTTGCTGTCCGGCGGGGATGCCCGGCCCGGCAAGGATCAGCGGGACGCGGACGGCATGTTCGTAGAGGTTCTGCTTGCCCATCAACCCGTGTCTGCCGACGGCCAGGCCGTTGTCGCCGGCAAAGACGATGATCGTATTCTCGTACAGCCCTCGCCGTTTGAGATCGTCGATAACCCGTCCGATGGCTGCGTCGGCGTGGGTGATCATGGCGTAGTAGTCGGCCACGTGTTGGCGGACCTCGTCGGGCTTGCGCGGCTGGGCGGCGAGTTTCTCATCGCGGATCTGCATCGTGCCCGGGTCGCAGGGCGGCTGGGGCATGAAGTTCGGACCCAGCTCGACCTGGGAGGCCGGGTACTGGCGGTGGTACTGCTCGTGCGTCTCGCGCGGGTCGTGCGGGGCCATGAACGACAGGTAGCAGAAGAAGGGCGTGTCCGGGTCGCGCCGGTCGAGGAAACCGAGCGTCGCATCGGCGAAGAGGTCCGAGGAGTGTCTGCCCTCGTCGATCCAGTCGTAGGATGCCTTGCCGATGAACCGCTTGTCGCCGAATCGCATGGCCAGTTCGCGCGGGTCGGGATAGTTGCCATCCGGGTGGAAGTCGCAGGCGGGGATCTTCCAGTGGTCGTTCATGCCGCCGAAGAAGATGGCCCCTCCGTCGGAGAAGCTGCGGTTGAAGGCCTCTGTCCCGTTGTGCCACTTGCCCGTGCCGAAGGTCTGGTAGCCCAGCGACCGCAGGTGCTCGCCGAGCAGGGCGTGGGCGGAGTGGATCTGCTGGCCGCGGTCTTCGATATGCCACAACGTCCTGCCCGTATGGAGCATGGCCCGGGAGGGCATGCAGACGGCCGCCGATGACCCGCCCATGATGTGGGCCCGGGTGAAACTGGTTCCCTCTGCGACCAGGGCGTCGAGGTTGGGCGTGTGGATCTGCGGGTTGCCCAGTGCGGCGATGGTGTCCCATCGCTGGTCATCGGTGAAGAAGAAGACGATATTCGGGGCAGATTCGGTCACGATGTCTCCTTGATCTGCAGATCCCAGGCTGCTTCGGGCGATTCGGCGTAGCCGATGCGGATGGCCTTGGCCCGCAGGCGCGTCTGTCCGCCCTGCAGGCGGATTGCACGGGTGTAGAGCTGCCAGTGCGGATCGTCGCCGGTTTCGGTAGTCCAGGCGATCGACGCGCCCTGGGTTGCGCAGTGCAGTTGCAGCAGGGCCGGGCCGGCCAGTTCGCACGCACCTTGGGCCGGTTCGATACCCGGATTTTCCTGGCTGATGGGGATTGCCACGGGCCTGGCTGTCGTGGGCTGCTTGCCCTGGGGGTACCACTGGCGGACCATCTGGGCCTCGTCGATTTCGCCCATGTCTCCGACGCGGTCGATCCAGTCGGCCAGGGCGTCGCGCATGCGCTGCAGGGTGTCGGCGAGTTGCGGCTTGCCGGCCAGATTGTGCAGTTCGTGCGGGTCGGTTTCGGTGTCGTACAGTTCCTCGGCGGGACGAGGGTACCGGAACATCAGCTTCTGGGCTTCGTTCAACAGGTCGGCTGCCTCCAGGCGGTAGAGTTCCTGGATGATCGGGTGACGGTTGCGGTAAGGGACCCAGAGCAGTCGCTCGGAGAGGGGGTAGTTGTTTCGGATGTACTTGTACCGTTTGTCCCGCACGGCCCGGACACAGTCGTACGACTCATCATAGCGGTCGCGGGTTGCGTAGACGTACCGGCGCGGCGGGGCCTTCCCGGGGCCCAGGAAGGCCTGTCCCTGCATGTAACGGGGGATCTCCAGCCCGGCGCAACTGAGCATGGTCGGGCCGAGGTCGACGGTGCTGACCAGGTCGTCGCTGCGGCTGCCGGGTTCGAGTTGCCCTGGCCAGCGGACGATCATCGGCACGTGGATGCCCGAATCGTAAGGCCAGCGTTTGCCGCGCGGCAAGGGCCCGTGGTCCGACCAGTGTACGACGATGGTGTTCTCTGCCAGGCTGTCCTCTTCCAACTGGGCCAGCAGCTGCCCCAGTTCGGTATCGGACTCTTCAATCCGCGTGTACATCCGTGCCATGGCCAGGCGGACTTCCGGCGTATCGGGGAAACAGGGGGGCAACTGGATGTCATCGGGGTTGAAGGTCGGCTGGGGTGTCTGCTCGGGCCATTGGCAGCTCTCGTGGGTGCGTGTGGGGTTAAAGACGGCGAAGAATGGCTGGTCTGGATCGGGCCGGTTGCGCCAATGGGCCTTGTTGCTCAACTCGTCCCAGGCCGTCACAGGCGGGTCGAACTGGTAGTCGGTCTTGACGTTGTTGGAACACCAGTATCCCGCGGCCCGGAAGTACTCGGAGAAGCAGCGGACGTAGTGGGGCACGACGGCTGAGTAGGGGGTGGGCATCTCCGGGGTGGCCTGGTTGGTGTGGGCTGTCCGCATGTGGTGGGTGCCGATGGAGATCGGGTACATGCCCGTGATGACGGCAGAGCGGGCCGGGGCGCAGACGCCGGCGGTCGAGTAGGCCCGGGGCCAGATGCAGCCCTGCCCGGCCAGGCGGTCCAGGTTCGGCGTCCGGGCGACGGTGTCGCCGTAGCAGCCGTAGAAGGGGTTGGTATCTTCGAAGGAAATCCAGAGGATGTTCGGACGTTTCATGCGCGGGTACCTTGTTCTGCGGGTTGGTCGCTGGGCAGTGTACCCGAAGGCAGGCGGGATGTCACCGTCGTGTCGGAACAGGGAATTTGTCAGCCCCGGAAACGGTCTGGGGCTGCTATGATGGCCCGGGCGGGTGGCGCAGTCAGGGCCCGCCGGACCGGAGTTGGAGGATTGCTCTACGATGTCGTCGTTGCCCGATTACTACCGCCTGCTTGGCGTGCCGCGGAACGCGTCGTTCCGCACGATCCGCAAGGCCTATCGAGATGCAGCGTTGCGGAATCACCCGGATAACTGTCCAGAGGATGGCCGGGCCGAGGCGGAGCGGAAGTTCAAGTTGATCGGCCAGGCGTATCGGACGCTGCGCTCGGCTGAGGGTCGCAGGCGGTACGACTTCCGCTGGCAGCAGTACACCGCGACGGTCGGGGTCGACCGCTTCCGCCGCAGCGAGCAAACCGACGACACCGACCGGGCCGAGCTGTTCTGGAGCGACGAGGGCCAGGGCCCCGGCTTCTACCGCAGGGTCAGCCGCAACCGCGACGAGGTGGGCATTCTCGTGCTGGCCTGTCTGGCGGCGGTGGTGGTTTCGGGCGCGGCGGTGCCTGTGCTGGCCGGCTGGTTCGCATCGACCTCCGGCAGGCAAACCCCGGAAGGCGGGGACATCTTCTCAGCGTTCCTGTTGGCCCAGGGGCTCTACCTGGCGGTGCTCGCCTCGACGGTCTCGATTCTGCTGTTGACGCGCCAGTCGCTGCGCAAGCTGTCCGAATTGCGGAATTTCTCCCGGATGTTGACGGCTTGCGGCCACGTCCTGCCGACCGATCGGAAGGACAAGGCGCCAGTCAGCTCGCCTGGATGCGACGGTAGCCGGCCTCAATGAACGAGTAGATGGCGAAGGCGATCAGGCCGGCAGCCAGGATGCCCAGCAGAACGGCCCCGAAGGGCTGGCCCCGCAGGGCGCTGAGGGCCTTGCCCAGGCCGCCTGCCTCATACTCATCGTGCTGCCAGGCCGCTATCCCCAGCAAGATGGCGATCAGGCACAGGGAAATGCCTTTGGCCACCAGGCCGATCTTGCAGACGGGGTTTGCCCAGCGCTGTTTCTCGTAATCCAGCTTCAGGCGTTTCTTGTAGGTCTCTCTATGCGCTTTGACAAACTGGGCGATTCCTGCAACCAGGATACACAGGGCAATGAAACCGAGGATCCACTGGCCGCCCGGCCACGACATCAGCCGACCCGACCAGGTCTGGGCCGAGGACTGACCGCCGCCTCCACCGCCGCCACTGCTGCCGCCACTGCCGCCTGCGCTGAAGCCCCAGCCGACCGCCAGGCTGATCGTATAAACCGCCAGGAACAAGTGCAGCAGACCGCTGACGGCCAGGCCCGTGCGGATCGCGATGCCTTTGCCGTCCAAACCGTGGTCATCCGGGTCGCGAACTGCCTGGAACAGCCTCCAGATCCCATAGGCCACCATGCCCAGGCCGATTACGATCAGCAGAACCTGGCCGTACGATTCGTCTCGCAGGCTCAGCAGGGCCCCGCGGGACCCGGTGGTCTTGCCGCCCGATCCGATGGCCGCCATCAGCGACAGGCCACCGATCATCAGGTAGACTACGCCACGGGCGGCATAGCCGGTCCGGGCGGCCCATTTCAGCGCCTCGCCGGCCTGCTCGGCCTTCGACTGGCCCCCGGTGTGTGGTGGGGCGTTGGTATTCATATCGTCTCTCCGTGAGGATGTGAGGTTTCTATCCGCGCCGCGCCACCGGCGCGCGATGCAGTATTCTACCGGAAAGAAACACGAAGTCGGCCGGGCGGTGGATTGGGCGGGGAACACAGGGGCTTGGCCAACCGAAGCAGAACGGCGGCCAGGCCGGGCTCAATCGACCAGGCTGCTGAGCTTCGGATCGACGTTGCGTTGGGGGGCCGAGGCGATGAAATTCTCGACCTGTCGGGCATCCATCGGGCCGGTGGCTCCGGACTGGGCGGCGACGAGGGCACCGACCGCATTGCCGAAGCGGATGCACTCGGCCAGGGGGGCGTTGCGGAGGTGTTTGTGGATGAATCCGGCGGTAAAGCCGTCTCCCGCGCCGACCGCGTCGCCCGGCCCGGGAGCCAGGAAGCCCGGCTCGTAAACTGTCTGGGGGGCGTTGGAGACCGCCAGGGCCCCGCGGGCACCGACCGTGACGATGCAGACCTTCAGCCCGAACCGGTCGATCAGCGAAGCGGCGATCGCGTCCAGATCGGTCCTGCCGAGTTGGAACATGTCGGCCAGTTCGATCGCTTCGGCGTCGTTGAGCTTGACGGCATCGGCGGCCGAGAGGGAGGCCTCCAGGACCGACCGGCTGTAGCAGTCCTTGCGCAGGTTCACGTCCAGCAGCTTCAGGCCGTGCTCGACGTTGTTGAGCACCTGCCTGCAGGTCCGCCGCGAGACCTCCGACCGCTGGGCCAGCGTACCGAAGCAGACGCACTCGGCCGCGGCGGCGGTGCGAATCAACGCAGCTTCCGGTTCGATGTTGTCGTAGGCGACGTCCGGGGTGATGTGGTAGTCCGGCTGGCCGGATTCATCGAGCTTTACCGCGACTGTTCCGGTCGGGTGGGTGTCGTCGCGTTGCAGCAGGGCCGGGTCGATATTCAGTTCGAGCATGCGGTTGAGGATCTCGTCGCCCAACTCGTCGCGTCCGATCCGCGAGGCCATCAGTCCCTTGTCACCGAGGCAGTTTACCCGGTGGATGACGTTCAGCGGCGCCCCGCCGAGCTGCTTGCCGGAAGGCAGCAGATCCCAGAGGACCTCGCCGTAACCCAGAACCGTGAACTTGGCCATGTCTGTCTCCTGACGGGCGGTGTCGGACTGACCAAGAGCCTAGCCTTCGCCGGGCGGCTGTCAAGATCCCAACTTTCCCGCGACCGGTGGCGGCGGCCCGGTGGGTCTGGGCGGCCTGGGGTTGCTGGCCCTGC
>JBKHDI010000135.1:0-5727 GCA_046541415.1 Phycisphaerae bacterium
GGTTACGACATCCGCAGCCGGGATGCCCGGTCGGACTGCTTACAAGTCCTTGCGGATGCCGCTCTGTTGGCCGCCGGATTCGGAGTGGGGGTCGATCCGGTCGCTGAGCTTGACATCCTTGAGCTGCGGATGCTCCGCGGCGAAGTCATCTTCCGGCTCGTAGCCGAGAAGCTCTCGTCCGTCTGCGATGTTCATGCGGTTGAAGGGGTTGTTGCTCAGGCCATGGAAGATGCCGAACAGCAGTGTCGTATCGTCTATGCATCGCTGGATCAGTTGTGTCAGGTCGCGACGAGAGACGAAGAGGTTCACCAGGGATGCATCGTCGCCGGCGGCGCTTTCCAGCGGGTGGAACGCCCCGATGCGGATGCACATCACCTCCAGGCCGTGCTGGGTGGCCATGAATCGCCCCATCGCCTCGCCGTAGCACTTGCTGACGCCATACAGGTCGCCCGGGTTGACCGGGTCGTCGGTCTGGATCTGCCGGTCCAGGTCGTAGCCGCTTACGGCGTGGATGCTGGATGCGTAGATCAGGCGGCGACAATCCACGGCCGCCGCGGCGACCATCGCGTTGTACGTCCCGATGATGTTATCGCGGAGGACATCCTCCCACAGCGTCTCCGGCGAGGGCTGGGCGGCCAGGTGAACCACCGTGTCCATGCCCGCCATGTGCTGTTTCAGTGCCTCCAGGTCCGTCAAGTCGCCGGTGACCACCTGCCCATACGGCTCGACCATCTCCGCCTGACTATCACGCTGGACCATGAGGGTCAGCTCGTAGCGGTCGGCGGAATTGGCCGAGAAGTACGACCCGATGTTCCCGGCAGCGCCGGTAACGAAGACCTTTCGGCTGACCGGTTCGGCGGGTTTTCGCTGGTCGGGTTTGATGATGAACGAATCGGACATTTCGATCTCCTTGGGATTCTGCGTCAGACTTCTCAGGGAAGTGTACCAGCCCGGGAGGCGGGGTCTGGCAGTCGCCGATTCGTTCCGGGCCCTGTAGGCAGATACAGTACAGGTGAAGTCGCAGCCATGCATGGCTCGGCGGGATCAGACCTAGGAGAAGGAATATCATGCCAGAGAATCAGGAAGTCAGACTTCGCATCGCCGGTGCCCGCTCCGAGGACATGGGCAAATCGACAGCCCGGCTGGACCACGACGCGCTGAACAAGCTGGGCGCCCATGAAGGCGACGTGATAGAGGTAACGGGCAAGCGGAGCACGGTGGTCATCGCCCTGCCGCCCTACCCCGAAGACGAGGGCCTGCCGATCCTGCGACTCGACGGCCTGCAGCGCGCCAATGCCGGGGCCGGAATGGGCGATACCGTCGAGCTTCGCAAGATCGAGCCCAGGACGGCCCAGAAGATCCAGCTGGCCCCGGCCCAGAAGAACCTGCGCCTGCAGGGCTCGGGCGAGGCCCTCCGCCGGACGCTGCACAAGAGGCCTCTGGTCAGCGGCGACGTGGTCTCCACCTCCGTCTACCGCGCCGGGCCGGAAACCGACGGGGCCCAGAACCCCGAAGATGTCTTCCGCCAGTTCTTCCGCCAGCCCAGTTACGCCCTGCAGGAGATCCGCCTGGTGGTCACCTCCACCAGCCCGCGCGGGGCCGTCTGTGTCGGCAACGAGACGGAAATCGAACTGCTGCCCCAGTACGTCGAACCGCAACAGACCCGCTCGATCGCGGTGACCTACGACGACATCGGAGGCCTGGGCGAGACGATCACCCAGATCCGCGAGATGGTCGAGCTTCCGCTCAAGCACCCCGAGCTCTTCCAGCGGCTGGGGATCGACCCGCCCAAAGGCGTCCTCCTGCACGGCCCGCCCGGGACGGGCAAGACGCTGCTGGCCCGGGCCGTGGCCGCCGAGGCCGACGCGAGATTCTTCCCCATCGCCGGGCCGGAGATCATGGGCAAGTACCATGGCGAATCCGAGGAGCGGCTGCGCAAGATGTTCGAGCAGGCCCAGCAGGAGGCGCCGTCGATCATCTTCATCGACGAGATCGACTCGGTCGCGCCCAAGCGACAGGAGGCCGGCGAGGTCCAGCAGCGCGTCGTGGCGCAGCTGCTGACGCTGATGGACGGCCTGGAACCGCGACAGAATGTCATGATCATCGGCGCGACCAACCGCGTGGATGTGTTGGATGAGGCCCTGCGCCGCCCCGGGCGTTTCGACCGCGAGATCATCATCGGCGTGCCCGATACCGACGGGCGCAGGCAGATCCTGGGCATCCACACGCGCGGCATGCCGCTGGCGGATGACGTGGATCTCGACGACGTGGCCCGGACGATCTACGGCTTCGTCGGGGCCGACGTCGCCGCGCTGTGTCGCGAGTCGGCCATCGACTCGCTCCGCCGCATCCTGCCCGAACTGGACCTGGACCAGCAGGAGATTCCGGGCGAACTGCTCGAACGACTCGTAGTCGAGCGGAGCGATTTCGAGTCGGCCATGAAGCGCGTCCAGCCTTCGGCGATGCGCGAGATCATGATCCAGGTTCCCGATGTCGGGTGGGACGACATCGGCGGGGTCGACCAGGCCAAGCAGGAGCTGCGCGAGGGCGTGGAACTGCCCCTGAAACATCCCGACTCGTTCAGGCGGCTGGGGATCCGCCCGGCCAAGGGCTTCCTGCTGTTCGGGCCGCCGGGAACGGGCAAGACGCTGCTGGCCAAGGCGGTCGCCCGCGAGAGCGAGGCCAACTTCATCGCCTCCAAGAGCTCAGACCTGCTGAGCAAGTGGTACGGCGAGTCGGAACAGCAGGTCTCGCGTCTGTTCCAGCGGGCCCGGCAGGTCGCCCCGACGGTGATCTTCCTGGACGAGATCGACTCGCTGGCCCCGCAGCGTGGCGGGGGCCTGGGCGAGCCGGCCGTGACCGAACGCGTCGTCAATACCCTGCTGGCCGAGATGGACGGGCTGCAGGAACTGACCGGCGTGGTGGTCATCGGCGCGACCAATCGCCCGGGACTGCTGGACCCGGCCCTGCGCAGGCCCGGACGGTTCGACGAAATGGTTTACGTCCCCGTGCCCGACCGGGCCGGGCGGATCAAGATCCTGCAGATCCACACGCGGAACATGCCCCTGGCCGACGACGTGGATCTGGAGAGCCTGGCCGAGAAGACCGACGGCTATACCGGGGCCGACCTGGAAGACCTCGTCCGCCGCGCGGGCCTGGCGGCCCTTCGGACCGATCTGCAGATGCAGACGGTCAACATGGACCTGTTCAACCAGGCACTGGGCGAGACGCGTGCGTCGGTGACCCCGGATATGCAGAAGGCCTACGAGGAGATGACCCGCACGCTGAAGCAGGAAAGCCCCCGCCAGCCCTTCGGTTTCGCCGCCGCGGCCGCCCGCAGCCGGGGCGAGTACGAATCAGACTGATGATGGATCCCCGGGCAGGTCCAGGCGGTAGCGACACTTTCGAAACTCGCCGCGCTGGTAGATGTCCGTATCCGCCGGTACGTCGACGGTCTCGACGTAGACGCCCCCTGCCCGTTCGATGCTCTTGCGCGAGGCGATGTTCTCGGGGTTACAGGTGATCCAGAGCGGGTCGAGCCCGTGGGCGGCGGCCAGCGGAAGCAGCAGGCGGCAGGAGCGGGCCGCGTAGTGATGGCCCCGGAACGGCGGCTCGACGCGATACCCGATGTGCCCGCCGTAGCGGACGATGTGCGGCGTGTTGCCCACCCGCAGCGAGATGTAGCCCATGGGCTGACGCTCGCCCGGATGGACCATGTGGAAGAAATAGGAAGGCACCCAGCCGCGGCTGTCGCCCGGGCGGGTCTGGTGGAGGACCAACTGCAGGTCGCCGTCGATCATCTCCGGCGGGTCGATGAACCGCACCTTGTTGTTTCTTCGCAGTCTGCCGAACATCTCATCCCCGACTTGCCCCGTCTCAGTCGGTCGGCTGGGGGTAGCTCTTGTCCAGGAAGCGGCCGTCCTGCTGGATCAACTCGCCGTCGACATAGATCTGCCCGCCCCTGCGCAGGTCGCAGACCATGTCCCAGTGCAGCCCGGACTTGTTGTCCGAGCCGGTCTCCGGATACGCCGCGCCCAGCGCCAGGTGGATCGTCCCGCCGATCTTCTCGTCGAACAGCGTGTTGCGGGTGTACTGCTTGATATTGTAATTGGTCCCGAAGGCCGCCTCGCCCAGAAACTTCGAGCCGTCGTCCATGGCGATCATCTCCTTGAGGAATTCTTCGCCCTTGGTCGCCCGGGCGTCAACGACCTGCCCGTCCTGGAACGTCAGTTTCGCATCGACGACCTCGCGTCCGTTGTGCACGGCCGGGAAGCTGAATCTGACCGTCCCGTTGACCGAATCTTCCACCGGTCCGGTGAAGACCTCGCCGTCCGGGAAGTTCAACTGCCCGTCGCAGTTGATCCACTTGCGGCCCTTGCAGCTGTAGGTGATGTCGGTCTGCTCGGCGACGATGCGGACTTCCGAGGCGGCGTTCATGTGGTCGGTCAGGGCCTGCTGGGCCTTGCTGATCGCCTTCCAGGTCGCCACGGGGTCTTCGTCGTCGAGATGACCCGCTTGGAAGATGAATTCCTCGTAGTCTGCCAGGGACATATCGGCGTCCTGGGCGGAGGCATGGCAGGGCCACTGGGTCAGCACCCAGTTGAACTCGCCGTCGGCGGTGCGCTGCATGTAGGTTTTCATCAGCGGCTGGCGGGCCTTGGAGGCCATGGCCATCTTCTTGGCATCCGCGCCCGTCAGGGCCCGGGTGTTGCTGGAAGCCCGGATCCGACACAGCGCGTCGAGGTTCTCGATCTTGAACTTCGCGATCGGCGAGACCCACTGGAGCTGCTCGTCGCCGGCCTGCTGATAGAAGATTTCCTCGAAGCCTTCGCCCTGGATGTCGACATCGACATGGGCCCCGGCAGCGACCGCGGCGCGATAGACTTCCAGCAGGGCCGGCTCGGCCAGGGCGGGCCCGGCAATCAGCACGTGCTGGCCTGGCTGGATCTTCAACGAATATTCCACCATGAGGCGGGCGAGTTTCTCTACGCGGGGATCTTTCATCTGTCTCTGCCTTTCCGGATTCAGTCGGCCAGGCGCTTGAGCAGCCAGGCCATGTTCTCACCCAGTACATCCATCGTCGCCATGCCCTCCTGGTCCGACTCGACCTCTCCGACGCCCCAGCCTATGGCGAGGTTCCAGTAGCGCGAACCGGCCGTGACCATCTGGTTGATGCCGAAAAAGTGGTTCATCGTATCGTAGGCAGTCACCGCCCCGGCCCGGCGGACGGCGACTACCGCAGCGCCCACCTTCCGACGCAACTGGCTGCCGTTGGCCAGGGCCACCAGGCCCGCCCGGTCGATCAGGGCCTTCATCTCGGCGGTCACCGAGGCGAAATACGTAGGACTGGCCAGGATGATCCCGTCGGCCCCGCGCATCTTATCGAGATACCCGTTCAGGCCGTCATCCGGCAGGACGCACTTGCCGTCCTTGTTCTCGAAGCACTGGTTGCAGGCGGTGCAGCCGGCCAGGGGCCTGCCCCCCAGCTGGACCATCTCGCACTGGATATCCTCGGCCTGGAGCTTGGCGAACACCCTGGCGATCATCGCCGCCGTATTGCCTTCGCGGCGGGGAGATCCATTAAACGCAATCACGTTCATCGCGGTTCCTTTCTGCAGACCAGCATACCAAGCCCGGCAGCGGTGGCAAGTTTGCGGCTGAGAAGGTTACCGCAACCTGCAGATTGACCGGCAAAACCCGTCCGGTCCGCAGTTGTCCGGCTGGCAT
>JBKHDI010000136.1:0-5491 GCA_046541415.1 Phycisphaerae bacterium
TCGTCCCGGTTATTTCTTCGCGGCCCCGGCCTGTTCGGCGGCATCTTCGACGGTGCCTGCGTACATGAAGGCCTGCTCGGGCAGGTGGTCCCATTTGCCGTCGCAGATCTCGCGGAAGCTGCGGATGGTGTCGGGCAGTTTGGTGAAGTTGCCCGGCTTGCCGGTGAACGGCTCGGCCACGAAGAACGGCTGGGAGAGGAACCGCTCGATCCGCCGGGCGCGGGCGACGATGCGTTTGTCCTCGTCGGAGAGTTCGTCGACGCCGAGAATCGCGATGATGTCCTGCAGGTCGCGGTATCGCTGGAGGATCTGCTGGACGCGGCGGGCGGTTTCGTAGTGGTCGTCGCCGACGATCTGCGGGTCCAGGATGCGGCTGGAGCTGGCCAGCGGGTCGATCGCCGGATAGATGCCCTTTTCCACGATCCCGCGGTCCAGGACGGTAAAGGCGTCGAGGTGGGTAACGGTCGTCGCCGGGGCCGGGTCGGTCATGTCGTCGGCGGGGACGTAGACGGCCTGGACGCTGGTGACCGCCCCGTTCTTCGTCGAGGTGATCCGCTCCTGCAGTTCGCCCATCTCGGTGGCCAGTGTCGGCTGGTATCCCACGGCCGAGGGCATGCGCCCCAGCAGGGCCGAGACCTCGCTGCCGGCCTGGCTGAAGCGGAAGATGTTGTCGATAAACAGCAGCGTGTCGCCCCCGCCGGCGTCGCGGAAGTACTCGGCCACCGTCAGGGCGGACAGCGCCACGCGGAGCCGCGCCCCCGGCGGTTCGTTCATCTGGCCGAAGACCATGGCGGTGCGGCTGAGCAGCTTCTGGCCGGTCTGGCCGATCTCGACGTCCTGCATTTCCAGCCACAGGTCGTTGCCCTCGCGGGTCCGCTCGCCGACGCCGGCAAAGACGCTGTAGCCGCCGTGCTGGGTGGCCACGCGGGTAATCAGCTCCTGGATGATGACGGTCTTGCCCAGGCCCGCCCCGCCGAACAGGCCGATCTTCCCGCCGCGGACAAACGGGACCAGCAGGTCGATGACCTTGATGCCCGTCTCGAAGATCTCGCTGGTCGGCGTGAGGCTGTCGAAGGCCGGGGGCTTCTGGTGGATCGAGCGCCGCTGCTCGGCCTGGACGGGTCCGAGCCCGTCGACCGGTTCGCCCAGCAGGTTGAAAACGCGCCCGAGCACGTCGGGGCCGACGGGCATGGTCACCGGCCCGCCGGTATCGACTACTTCGGTCCCGCGGACCAGCCCGTCGGTGCTGCCCAGGGCCACGCAGCGGACCCGCCCCCCGCCGAGATGCTGCTGGACCTCTCCGGTGAGCTTGACGGCCACCGAGCCGTCGGTCGATTCGATCCGCACGGCGTGGTAGATCGGCGGGATCTGCTCTTCGGGGAATTCGGCGTCGAAGGTCGAGCCGATGACCTGGATGACAGTTCCGGTTGCGGGCATTTGTTTTCCTGGGGGTGCGAAGGAAGTCTGATGCGGGGCTATTCCAGACCGGCCCGGCCGCCCATGATCTCGGTCAGCTCGGTGGTGATCTGCGCCTGGCGCATGCGGTTGTATTTTCGGGTCAGGTTCTGGATCATCTCGTCGGCGTTCTCGGTGGCCGATCGCATCGCCGACATCCGGGCCATCTGCTCGGCGACCGAGGCATCGACGAAGCACTGGAACAGCCGCAGGCGGATCGTCGCCGGCAGGAGGTTCCGCAGGACTTCATGGATCGAGGGGTAGAAATCGAAGTCGATTTCCTCCTCGGCGATGTTGGCGTTTTCCGGGTCGGTCAGTTCCGACAGCGGCAGCATCTGGGCGATGACGGGCCTGGACTGGCCCGACCGCTCAACCCGGGTGTAGGCGACCTCCAGCCCGGAGATCTCCCCGTCGATGTACAGGTTCATGTATCGCTGGGCCAGCCGCCCGATGCGAGTGTAGTCCGGCACGTCGGCCAGGTCGGTCATCGCTTCGTCGATCTCCATCCGCCGGGCCCTGACGGCCGAGAGGCCCTTGCGCCCTGCCACGTGCACCAGCACGTCGTAGCCGGCCCCGGCGATCTGGTAGTACCGCTCGGCGGCCAGCTTGACCACCGCCTGGTTGTACGCCCCGCACAGCCCGCGGTTGCTGGTCAGCACCAGCAGCACGTCCCGCTGGAGATCTTCCTTCTCGACCAGCAGCGGATGGTGGGCATCTTCGTCGTCGGCGCGTCGGATGACCTCGGCCAGAAGGTCGGTCAGCTTGTCGGTGTAGGGTCGCCCTGCCGCCGAGAGCACGTGGGACTTGCGAAACCGCGAGGTCGAGACCATCTCCATCGTCCGCGTCAGCGAGCGGATGTTCCTGGCCGTGTTGGCGCGTTTCAGGATGCCTCTGGACTTGCCCATCGCTGCAGGCTACTCCTCTTCGGCCCCGTCGGGTTTCTCGTCCTCGACGCGCCGGCCGGGACGTTTGCGCTCGCGCCAGACCGACTGCTTGTACTCGTCGATCAGGAAGCCCAGGCGCTTCTGTCGGGCCTTGGGCAGGGCCTGGTCGCCGGCGTAATCCTCCCAGAAGTCCGCGTGCTCGGTGCGGATGTAGTCGCAGATGCCTGCCAGGAATTCATCCACCTCGCCCAGCTGCAGGTCGTCGAGGTGACCATCCGTTCCGGCGAAGATCTGCACGGCCTGCTCAAGTGCGGGCATGGGCCGATACTGCCGCTGGATCAACAGCTGGACCATCCGCTTGCCGCGGTCCAGCCTCGCCTGGGTGTCCGGGTCCAGTTCCATGCCCAACTGTGCGAAGGATTCCAGCTCGCGGTAGGCAGCCAGGTCCAGCCGCAGCGAGGCGGCGACGGCCTTCATCGCCGGGATCGCCGCCTTGTAGCCCACACGGCTGACGGAAATGCCCACGTTGATCGCCGGCCGTATGCCTTCGAAAAAGAGGCTCGGCTCGAGGTAGAGCTGCCCGTCGGTGATGGAAATCAGGTTCGTCGGGATGTAGGCCGAGACCTCGCCCTCCTGGGTCTCGCAGATCGGCAGGGCCGTCATCGAGCCGCCGGAGTTCGGCTGGCGGTGGACTTTCAGCTGGTCCTTCTCGTCGCGACTTGTGAGGGCGTTTTTGGCCCGGCCCAGGCCCAGTGGACCGACATAGACATCCTCATCGGCCACGTCGAGGACCTTGTCATCGGGCGTATCGGCCGGAGCGATCACCCAGCGGTCGGCGAGCTTGGCCGCCCGTTCCAGCAGGCGGCTGTGGAGGTAGAACACGTCGCCGGGGTAGGCCTCGCGCCCCGGCGGGCGCCGAAGCAGCAGGGAGATCTGGCGATAGGCGGCCGCCTGCTTGGACAGGTCGTCGTAGACCACCAGCGTATGCTTGCCCTGGCGGACGAAGTGCTCGGCGATCGAGCAACCGGAATAGGGTGCGATGTACTGCAGGGGTGCGGCCTGGGAACTGGAGGCCGAGACGATGACCGTGTGGCCCATCGCCTCGTGGCTGCGGAGGGTCTCGGCCACGGCGGCGACGGTGGAGTCCTTCTGGCCGATCGCGACGTAGACGCAGACGACATCGGAGCGTTTCTGGTTGATGATCGCGTCGATGGCGATGGCGGTCTTTCCGGTCTTCCGGTCGCCGATGATCAGCTGTCGCTGACCCCGGCCTATGGGCGTCATCGCATCGACGGCCTTGAGGCCCGTCTGGAAGGGCTCGTTGACCGGCTGGCGATCGGCGATGCCCGGTGCGGGCCTCTCGACGGGCACCTGCGAGTCTGCGCCGATCGGGCCGTGGCCGTCCAGCGGGTTGCCCAGCGGGTCGACCACGCGGCCGAGCATGGCATTGCCGACCGGCACGGAGAGCAGCTTGCCGGTCGAGCGGACCATTTCGCCGGCCTTGATGTTGGTTGACTCGCCGTAGACCACCGCGCCGATGGAGGATTCCTCGAGGTTGAACACCTGTCCCACCGAGCCGGACTCGAACTGGAGCATCTCGCCGGCCATCGCCCCGGACAGGCCGTAGATCTGGGCGATTCCGTCGCCGACTTCCAGCACCTGACCGACGTTTCCGACCTCCAGCTGTTGTCGGTAGCGTTGGATTTCCTCGCGGATGACCGAGGCGATTTCGTCAGCTTTGAACTTCATGTGTTATTCCGATGGGTCCTTGGGCAGGTCGGTCCAGCGTCGGCCTTTCAGGCTGCCGGCGAGTTTCTCCACCTGCCCGGCCAGGGAGGCGTCGTAGACGCGGTCGCCGACCTGGACGACCAGGCCCCCGAGCATGTCCGGATCGACGCGACACGTCACGGCCAGGCGGGCATCGAGGGCGGCGGTCAGTTCTTCGACGATCGTTTCGCGCTGCTGGTCGGAAAGCGGCCGGGCCGAGACGAGGGTCACTTCCTCTCGCCCCTGTCGGCGGTTGAGCATCTTGTGAAAGGAGGCCCGAATGGCCGGTAGCAGTTCGAATCGCCCGTGGCCGACCAGGACGGCCAGGAAGGCTTCGAGGGGCTCTTCCAGGCGGTCGGCGAAGACATCGGCCACGATCTGCTGTCTCTGGGCGGGTTTGATCCGCAGGCTGGAAAGCAGCTGGTGGGCCTGTGGGATCGAGTCGATCAGTTCGATCAGCTCTGCCAGGCAGCTGTCGATGGTTTCGGCGGCGTTGTCGTCTTCGAGCAGCCCTGCCAGTGCCCCCGCGTAGACGTCGGCCAGCGACAGGCCGACCGGATCCATCACGCTGGGTGGCTGGAGGGAGACGGCCTTCACGAGGCGAACTCCTGGTGTCGGTTGCGGATCTCGGCGAGGCTCTGGGCGACGAGTCGTTCGTGGGTCTGCGCATCGAGGCTCGAGCCGATGACCTGGCCTGCGATTTCGGCGGCCAGCTCGGCCGTGTGCTGGTGCAGTTGCTCCAGCGCCTCTCTCCGGGCCTGTTCGATGGCCTTGCGGGAGGCGGCGGCCTGTTTCTCCGATTCGATGCGGGACTGCTCGATCAGCTCCGCGCGATCCCTGGCAGCCTGGGCGCGGGATTTCTCGACGAGCTTCTGGGCATCGGCCTCGGCCCGGGCCAGCTGCTGCTTGTACTCCTCGAGCAGGCGGTGGGCGTCTCTTTGGCGTTTGGTCGCGTTGTCGATGGTCTTCTGGACGGATTCTTCGCGATATCGCAGTTGCTCGATGATCGGCCCCCAGGCGAACTTCCGCAGGATCGCAAGCAGGACGACGAACACAAGGATGGCCGCGATGGCCTGGCCTATGTCACCGGGATAGAAGCTCGCCTTGCCGTCTTCTGCCCAGGCGCGGCCCGGCCAGGCCAGGAAAACGATGGCCAGCATCGGCCTTCTTGCTCTTACCCAGCTGGCCATGTTCGCATTCTCCCGGTTCGTGGCGGTCGGTTGGCCCCTCAGGCTTTGTTTACGCCGATCAGGCAGACCAGGATGGCGAAGAAGGTGGCCCCCTCCACCATCGCAGCGGTGATGACCATCGGCGCGAACATCGAGCCGCCCGCCTCAGGCTGACGACCGATCGATTCGATGCACCGACCTCCGATCCGGCTGATT
>JBKHDI010000137.1:0-5324 GCA_046541415.1 Phycisphaerae bacterium
CACGCCGCTGGTTTCGGTCGTTGCCTTGCCCTGAGGCGCATCGGCCTCGTCGGCTGCGATCAACTGCGTGCCCACCACTGCGCCCATGCTGGTCAGGAGCACCAGGATCAGACCAAGTTTCATGAATCTCGACATAGTGTTTGTTCCTTTTGTATTCCAGGTTGCTCGCGTCCATTTCACGGCCTGCCACAGACCAAACGCCAACACAAAGAGCGTCAGCCAGGCGAACTGGCTCATGCCGCCGCCGGAGCCGCCTCCGCCGCCACTGCAAGGACATTGGGCCAGGATCTTCGCCAAGGAGTCTGTCACGGTCTGATCTTCTCCATCAGGCCGGTCAGCTTCTGGCGATAGGCAGCCACCAGGGAGGCGGTTTCGTCAGCCATCGGCTTGACAGGGATCAGGTCCTGGACCTGCTCGGGAGAGAGGCCCGAGTCCTTCATCGTCGCCACCGTGCCCCAGAGCATCTTGTCCACGGCCTCCACGGCCGCCTGCTCCGACAGACCGAACGACTCGGCCAGGGATTTCAACTCGTACAGTTGCGGCCAGAAGTAGGTCGGCCCCATCGCCGCGATAATCGCGTAGGCCTCGAGCTGCTCTTCCGGCACTTCCGGACAGTCCCCCAGAGGCTGGAGCATCTGGAAAACCGCCTCGCGCTCATCGCCCTCGATGGCCGGGGCGAAGGCCAGCGGGTTCAGCCCCTTGCCGACCACCGACGGGGCGTTGGGGATCATCCGCACGATCCGGTCGAAGCCGCCGAGCATTTCCGACAGCTTGGCAATGGTAAACTTGGGGGCCAGCGACACCAGGACCGTGCCCGAATGCAAATGCGGCTTCAACTGCGGCAGGACGTCCTTGATGACCGGGGGATGCACGGCCAGGAAGACCACGTCCTGCGAAGCCGCCGTGGCCATCTCGCTTGTAGTTTCGATGCCGGGCGTGTTGGCCTGCAGGGCGGTCAGGGCCTCTTGGCTGCAGTCAAAGACGGTGACCTTGCCGGGCATCGCCTCCGCGCGACGCCAACCGCTCAGCAGGATGGAAGTAACTCGACCGCCACCGATGAATCCGATTTTCTTGTCCGCCATGGTGCGTTCCTTTCCTCACAGCAGAATGCGATGTCGCCGGGCGAAGACCGCCTTCGCCTCAACCGGCTTACTGAAGCATGGGCTTGATGGCGTCGGCATCGGGCACCTTGCCGACGACTTTGATCTCGCCGTCAATGGCCAGGGCCGGTGTCATCATCACGCCCATCTTCATGATCTCGTTGATGTCGGTGACCTTCTCGAGTTCGTACTCGATCCCGGCCGCCTTGGCGGCGGCTTCGGTGTTCTCGGCCAGCTTCTTGCACTTGGGGCACCCGGTGCCCAGAATCTGCAGCTTCTTCATGGTGTTTGTCCTTTCCAGCCGTTTGTGCTACTCAATGTCCTGCTTGATCCGTTCAAACTCTTCCTGCGAAATCTCCCCAGCGGCATAGCGCCGTTTGAGGACGTCCATGGCAGACTCACGGCGGTCGGAGCCTGCGTCCGTATTCTCCTGTCGACCCATGCAACGAGACATCCACCCGCCGCGCCGGAAGCAAAGGATGGCCAGAAGGACCATGATCACCAACCCGACCAGCGGGAAGATCAGCATCCAAGGCCAAGGCATCGGCCAGAATGTCATGTGCGATAGCATGATTACACCTTTTGTTCGGCCAGCTTTTCACGAGCGACGACCACGACCTGTCCGACCTGCTCGTCGGTGCAGCGGACACCCTTGACCTTCTCGATGCCCAGGTCGGTGACCTTGATCTGCGTGTAGTTGGTGATCCCGTGGCGGTCGAAGGCCTTCTTCGCACAATCCATCGGACAGCCGTCGATGACCAGGTTCACGTCGGCATCGCGGGCGGTCTGGACCATGCCCTGGATGTCGCCGCCCAGCCCGGCCAGGCAGAACATCGTGCCCTTGCCCTCGAACATCAGCTCGCGGGCGGCCTTGTCCGAGATCTCGCCCACGTTGGCCCCGCCGCTGCAGGCATACAGCAGGACAACCTTGTCTCCACTGCCGCCGCAGCACGAACTGGCGGCGTCATTCGACTTGGGGGTTCCACAGCAATCGCTCATGTCGGTTCTCCTAGAAGAAAGTTCCAAAGATCATGCCGGAGATCGTGGCCATCACGACCACCAGCGAACAGAAGACGATGGTTTTCTGCGTACCCATGATGCTGCGGATGACCAGCATGTTGGGCAAACTCAGCGCCGGACCGGCCAGTAACAGCGCCAGCGACGGTCCGTCGCCCATGCCCGCGCCTCTGAGCCCCTGAAGGATCGGCACTTCCGTCAGCGTGGCGAAGTACATGAAGGCCCCGAAGATGCTGGCGAACAAGTTCGTCCACACCGGCCAGGCGCTGCGCACGATGCTCTCGAAGCCTCCGCCGCCCCAGCCGGTGATCGCCAGCATCGCATCCGGGCTGTCGCCGACGAGCATCTCGACGTACTTGCTCGGAATCAGGCCCGGATGACCCGGACGGCCGAGGAGGAACCCCGCGATCAGCACGCCGAAGAACAACAGCGGCAGGATCTGCTTGGTGAAGGTCCACGTGGCGCTGAACCACTCCTCGCCCTCGCCTTTACTGGTCTCCAAAACCACCGACAGGCCTACCACCGCCGCCGAGAACGGCAGCAACACCCACAGGCCTTGCGTCGGCAGAGCAAAGACCAGGATGATCGGGGGAATCGTCGCCAGGATCACCTTCCACCAGGCGACGCCCAACCAGAAGATCAGTACCAGGGCGAAGCCGGCGCCGAAAACCGAGGCGATGAGCCACTTGTTCTGCCACACCCCGGACCAGAAACCGGGCGCCGGCTGGCGGTTCTCCAGAAAGCTCTCGGCCGGAACAACCAGGTCTTTCGATCCGTCCGCCGGCGCGCCTTCGGGACGCAATGTGTAGGCGGCGTCCGGCTGATGCGGATCGAACGGGGCCTCGGCGATGTCCACGCGAACCGTCTTACCGGCCGGGGTCTGGTAGTCCCATGTGCCGGGCGCGCCCCAGTTGGCGAACACCAGCACACCAACCATCACGAAGAAGAACACCGCGTTCTTCCACAGCGGCCGGGAGACCTCCGGTTCCGGCATGCCGAGCTGACCATTGGCCTTCTCCAATTCTTCCTTGCGGTAGATGAAGTGCATGATCAGGCCGATGACCACGCTGAAGCCGATCGCGCCGACCGCCCGGGCGATGCCCAGTTCCAGCCCCAGGATGCGGGCCGTGAGGATGATCGCCAGGACGTTGATCGCCGGGCCGGAGTAGAGGAAGGCCGTGGCTGGTCCCAGCCCCGCGCCCATTCGCCAGATGCCCGCGAACAGCGGCAGCACGGTGCAGGAGCATACCGCCAGGATAGACCCCGACACGCTGGCCACGCCGTATGCCAGCACCTTGTTGGCCTTGGCCCCGAGGTACTTCATCACGGAGGCCTGGCTGACGAAGACGCCGATGGCCCCGGCGATGAAGAAGGCGGGCACCAGACACAGCAGCACGTGCTCCCGTGCGTACCACTTGGCCAGATGCAGCGCCTCCATGATGCCGTCGCCCAGCCGCTTCCAGCCCACCGGCAGCCAGAAGAACAGCAGGAACACCGCGACGATCCACAGCAGCTTTTTCCACTCGATTTTCCAGTCAGCCATCGTTCCGCCTTCTATCTATGAGTCCGTTACCAAATACTCACGCAATGGCCTCAAAAAACAGCCTCTAGCCGAGGCTGCCGAGAATCTCGCTGGTTTCCTGGGCGCGTTCCTTGAGAACGCCCGTGACGCAGTTGGTGATGTTCAGGATGCAAGGAGTTCGCAAGGAATACATCATCTTCAGGCCGTCCTTGCGTTGGGCGACCAGACCGGCGTTCAGCATCACCGAGAGATGTCGCGATACGTTGGACCGGTTGGCCTCGACGTGCTCGGCGATATCGCAGACGCACTGCTCGCCATCCTTAAGATAGTCCAGAATGGCCAGGCGAATCTCGTGCCCGGCGGCCGCAATCACTTGCGCCATCAGCTTGTACATCCTCTTTTGGTCAACATCCATCAACGCTTCTCCTTGTTGAGTGGGTGACTGTACGCTCACATACTATCGATTGGAGCATGTGGGCACAAGGCCCTTTTTCTGGCGGAATGAAAAGGGCCTGGCCGGGAAGGGACCAAGTCGCTCAGGATCGGAGGCCGCCATGTGACGAAGAAGCAACAGTTACAGAGGTTCTGGGCACCAACCTCGCCTTCGACGGGAAGATTTCTGCGGGTCCTGCAGACCTTCGGTCGCGTCTCGCGCTAGAATAGACCAAACGGTCGGTTTAGTTCAGGAGATTCGAAATGACGCGCAAAGGCGAACAGACCCGAGAGCGAATCTTGTCGCGGGCGGCCGAGCTTGTGGTTCGCCGGGGGTTTGGGGCCACCAGTGTGAACGACCTGGTCCAGGCCACCGGCGTGAACCGGGGGTCGCTGTACTTCCACTTCCCCGGCAAGGACGACCTGGGGGTGGCGGTGCTGGAGCGGGCGAAGGAGCGTTTCCTGTCGTTTGTGCGGGACTCTCTGGCCGGCTCCACGCCGGGCGAGCGATTGGACAACTTCCTGCGGGCGGCGTTGGAGGCCCACTCGTCCACCGGGTTCGTCGGCGGGTGCCTGTGGGGCAACACCGCGCTGGAGATGTCGGACACGGACGGCAACGGGCGGTACGTCGAGGTGGTTCGCGAGGTATTCGAGGCCTGGAGCGGCATGATCCGGGAAGTCATCGTCGAGGCCCAGTCCTGCGGACAGGTGCGAAAGGATGTCTCGGCCGGGATTCTGGCCAGGCAGGTGATCGCAACCATCGAGGGTGGAATCATGCAGTCCAGGCTGATACACGACCCGTCCCCGATGCGGGAATGCCTCAAGGCCCTGCGAGTAACACTGGAACTGCGTCCTTCGAACAGGGCCGCATAGAAAGCAAACCCCATCATGCGGTGGATACTGACGATTCTCCTCGCCACAGCGGTTACGGCGCTGTTTGTGGCCGGTTGCGATTCCGCTGAGAACAACCAAACCGGCAACGACACCCATGCAAATCTCGCCCGGCCCGGGGACAAGGGCAAGCTGTTCGCCGAGATGCACCGGGTACTTCGCAAGGGCGGCCGGGCGGTGATCTCGTCCATTGTCTGCGACGAAGACCCGACGCCGGAGATCAAGGCCGATCCCGACCTGTGGAGCGGCTGCATCGCCGGGGCGATGCGGGAGGAGGAGTTCCTGGAGATGTTCGAGCGGCCCGGGTTCTACGGCATCGAAATCCTCGTCCGCCAGTCCGAGCCGTGGCAGACCATCGACGG
>JBKHDI010000138.1:0-5101 GCA_046541415.1 Phycisphaerae bacterium
TGCCCATGCGCATGCCCTGGCAGCCGGACTCGGGCGGATTCCTCAAGCAGTGGCTGATCCTGGGCCCGATTGCCTCGGCCGCCGAAGCAGAGGGCGACCCGAACATCAAGATAATTCAACCCTGATCAGAGAATGCGTTTGCTCTGCGCACCGGGCCGAGAGCATTGCAGGGGGGGCCGGGCGGCGGTAAACTCTCTGCCTGTGCACTGATTCCCCTACTGCCGGAAAGAACCTGCCATGACCTGGACAATCAGCGAGACCGACCTGGCCCTGACCGACGAGAACGCCCTGGCCACGCTCTTCTGTGTGGGCAACGGACAGGTCTGCACCCGAGGCTCGTTGGCCGAAGACCGTCACGAGAGCTTCCGCGGGACGTATATCTCCGGGCTGTTCACCAAGGCAGGTTACGGTTTGCAGTACTTCCTGGCCGGGCCCGACTGGCTGTCGACCTGGCTTGACGTCGGCGGCAAGAAGGCCAGTCGCACCGCTTCCGAACGTCTGCTGGACATGCGCGAGGCCGTGCTGCACCGCACAGCCGAGTTCACCTCCGGCAAGGTCAAGCTCTCCCTCCGCGAGCAGCGATTTGCTTCCCAGGACGTGGCCAATCGGATGGTCCAGCAGATCCAGGTGTCGGTCGATTCCGCCGGTCCCGGCGCTCGGCTGCATCTGGCCCTCGACGGCCAGACGCGGAACCACCCGGCCAAGTACTACAAGATCGGCCAACTGCCCAACTGCAGCCCCGAGGGGTTGCGCCTCAGCCGCGTGAAGCATTGCCGCGCCGCCGACGGGGCCCTGGAAGTGGCCATCGAGTCCCGCCAGTCCGGCAGCGGCGTCGAGGCGGTGGCCTTCGTCCGCCAGACCGCCGGGCCGGAACTGCCCATCCGCTACGAAGTCGACGACGAACAGGCCGTGGCGGTCATCGATCTGCCCGAATCGCTCCAGCCGGGCACGAGCCTGACCTTCCTCAAGCAGACCTTCCTGTACCCGTATCACGGCCACGACCCGTTGGGACTGTACGAGTCGACAGTCTACGACGAGATCTTCCAGATGGCCCGCGAGTCGGATTATCGCAGCCTGCGCGATGCCCACGCTGCCCACTGGAACGACTTCTGGGAAGCAGCGGACGTGGAAATCGCCGGAGATGCCGCCGCGCAGCGGGCCGTGCGGTTCGCGCTGTACACCACCGCGATCTCCGCGCCCGAAGACGAAGGAGAATCTTCCATCGGGGCCAAGAACCTCACCGGCGACTGGTATCGCGGCGCGGTCTTCTGGGACATGGAGATGTTCCAGCTGCCCATGCTCGCCGCGGTGGCGCCCCACCTGGCTGCCAACCACATCCTCTATCGGACCAACCGGATCGACTCGGCCCGGGCCCTGGCCGCCCAGGACGGCTACCAGGGCGCCCGTTTCCCGTGGCAGTCGTACCGATCGGGCCTGGAAGAGCCCCCCGTCATCGGCGGGTTCCTCTACCAGCAGGTGCACCTCAACGCAGCCGTGGCATGGGGCATCTGCCATTACCACAGCCTGACCGGCGACGACGGGCTCATGCTCGATGCGGGCCTGGAACTGCTGCTGGAACTGGGCAAGTACTGGCTCAGCCGCTGCGAAGAAGGCGACGACGGCCAGCTGCACATCCGCAACGTCTGCGGGCCCGACGAGGTTCACAAGTCCGTCGACGACAACGCCTACACCAACCGCCTGGCTGCCTTCGTCCTCCGACGGGCGGTGGCGATGGTCAAGCACCTTCGCCAGGTCGACGCCGAAGTCGTCGAGAGCATCCTGGCCGAGGTCGAGCTCGACCAGGCCAACTTCGAGGACTGGATGGCCGCTGCCGACCGCATCGCCCTGCCCCGCCTGCCTGACGGCACGCTGGCCCAGTTCGAGGGCTTTGCCGACGCCCCGCAACCCAACCCCGCGCTGAACCGCGAAGGCGACCGCCACGACCGAGACAATACCAACAAGCAGGCCGACACGCTGATGATCTTCCAGGCCCTGCCCGGGGCCATGCCCGCCGACCAGGTCGCTGCCTGCTACCAGACCTATGCCCCCCTCTGTCACCAGACATCCAGCCTCTCGCTGTGCACCCACGCCCTGCTGGCCGCCCGCCTGGGCCTGGCCCGCGATGCACAGCGGTACTTCGAGACGACGATCGGCATTGACCTGGCCGACCAGGCAGGCAACACGTGTCACGGCATACACGGAGCGGCCGAGGGTGGGATCTGGCTGGCGATCGTCCACGGCTACGGCGGGCTGCAGGTCCGCGGCGACGGGCAGATCCACATCGCCCCCCGCCTGCCGGGGCAGTGGCAGTCGTTGAAGTATCGCTTCACCTGCAAGGGCCAGCCCCTGCTGGTGACCGTCGAGCCCGAGCAGGCGACGGTCAAGAACGCCGGACAGGCAGCCGCGACGGTCTGGATCGACAACCAGGCCGTCAGCATCGAGCCCGGCAACGGCCACAGTTGGTCCGTCCAGCCGCAATGGCAGGACCAGCCCCTCCAGGCGGTGATCTTCGACCTCGACGGCGTGCTGGTCAGCACGGACCACTTCCACTACCTGGCCTGGAAGGAACTGGCCGACGAACTGCATATGGAGTTCGACGAGTCGGTCAACCACCAGCTGCGCGGCGTGTCGCGGGAAGAATCCCTCCGGCGCATCTACGCGCACAACAAGCGCAAGCTGCCCGACGACGAGAGCTTCTTCCAGCAGATGACCCGCAAGAACGAGCGGTACAAGGAACTGATCGGCCAGATGGACGAATCCGACGTTCTGCCCGGTGCCGTTGAACTGCTCGATGCGTTGAAAAAGGCGGGGATCAAGACAGCCCTGGCCTCGGCCAGCCGCAATGCCCCCCGCGTGGTGGAGCTGACGGGCCTGGCCGAGAAGCTCGATGCCATCGTCGACGGCTCGGTCGTCACCCATGCCAAGCCCGATCCGCAGGGGTTCTACACGGCCGCCCAGCGCCTCGGCGTGCTGCCCTGGAACTGCATCGGCGTGGAGGATGCCGCCTCCGGCGTCGAGGCCATCCAGCGGGCGGGAATGGTCTCGGTCGGCATCGGCGACCAGGCATCCCAGGCCGACGTCTGCTACGAAAGCGTCCAGCAGCTCTCGGTCCGGAAGCTCCGCGACGCCTTCGCCGGCAACGCCAACCCGATTAACCCCTACCTCGAACGCAACGTCAAAAAGGCCACCAACGAAATAGCCTGAGGCGCCGATGTCCGGAACCCAGGCCCGTTGTCCTGCCTCCGGGCGGCACGCTGACCCGACCGACTGCGATGGTCGACACACAGGCCACCTTCGCAGCCATTCAGGAGTTGACGCCCCAGATCGTCGCGAACATCATCGGCGACCAGTTCAACACCTCGGCGGCGATGCGGCAAACATTCTCGGCGGTATCCTCGAAGGCGGCAGGAAGGATGAGAAACCGACTCCCAAGGAACGCAGGATTCGGACGATCCCGACGAGGAAGATGAAGACAAACCCGCCAACCCCCTCGGGGATCTGCTGCGGGGCTGTAAGGCAATCGGGGCCCAGTTCGACATCCGGCAGCTTGGCGCAGCCGGGCACGCCGCCTATGATGCCGACGTTGCTGTCCCGGGGCAAACATGGACGTATCGATGAGTTACAGAACCGCCTGGAGAACCTGGAAGATTCGCACAATGGCCCGCCTGGCTCGTCGATCCCTGCGCCGGATGGACGCGGGACGGATCATGCACCAGGGACAAAAGGCGGCAATCAAAGCATTTCAGCGGGCTGCGAAGAAGATGCCTGCCTACCGGCGGATTCTCCGCGACCATGACACGGATCCGGCCTCGATTCGCTCGCCGGAGGACTTCGCCTCCCTGCCGACCACCGACAAGCACAGCCTCTTTGCCGCATCGCCCATCGAAGACCTCCAACTGCCCGACTCCGGCGATGTATCGACGGTTTATACTTCCAGCGGTTATTCCAAGACGTTCAGCTTTGGGCTGGAAACCCTGAAGGACGTTGCCCGCGGGGCTGAGAGTCTCGACTTGATGCTCGAGATGTACCTCTCGGCCAGCCGTCAACGGACGCTGCTGGTCAACGCCCTGCCGATGGGCGTCCGCGTCGGGGCCCAGCTGCCGGTAGTCTTTGATGCCTCGACCCGCTACGACAGCGTCCTGGCCGTAATCGACAAACTCCACAACCGGTTCCGCCACGTGGTGATCGTCGGGGAACATCCCTTCCTCAAACGGATCATCGAAGAGGGCGCCGCAGCCGGCCTGAACTGGCCTGCGTGCAACGTCAGCCTGGTCACCGGGGCTGAGACCATGCCCGAATCGTACCGAGGCTACATCGGTAGTCTGCTGGGTCACGATCCAGAGGCCCCCGAGACCGGACGAATCTTCGTCTCGACCGGCATCAGCGAGGTGGGCCTGACGATCGGACATGAATCCGACGCCTGCCGACGCATCCGCCGACTGGCGGCGACAGACAAGCAGCTGGCCCGGGCCGTCTTCGGGGACAGTCCCTACCTGCCGACAATGGTCCAGTTCATACCCTCGGCCTTCTACATCGAAACGCCCACCGACCAGACAGGCCGGGGAAGACTGACGGTCACCACCTGCGACCGCGACCGCGTCATTCCCCTGATCCGCTACGATACCGGGGACTGGGCTGAAGTGGTCGGCCACGACCAGCTCCGCCGGCGCCTGGCTTCGATAGGCAGGGAAGATCTGACGCCCGATTGGGCCCTGCCGGTCCTGCTGCTCTGGGGCCGCGGCCGGAGCCTGGACATCGCGGGCCGATCCATCTACCCCGAGCAGGTCAAGGAAGCCCTATACCAGAACGCATCAATCGCCGCAGCCACCACGGCCTGCTTCCACATGGATGCTGAGGCAAACGCTCTGACAATTGATTGGCAGCTGAACCCTGACCTCCAGCCGACCGATGAACTCCAGCACCACTTCGAGGACCACTTCTCCGACGCCTTGGAACGATCCGTCACCTGCCGCCTGATCCCCTATCTCGACTACACCTCCGCCCTCGACCTGCCCTACCAGCGCAAGTTCCGCTACCTTGACTGACACACTCTCAGGCGAAGTGGCGTGCCGCGGACTATGTGGAAGGGGTGCCGTGGGCT
>JBKHDI010000139.1:0-4939 GCA_046541415.1 Phycisphaerae bacterium
GTTTGGCGGACGGCCTGGATCATGGGTTCCGGGCCGCAGAGGAAGGCGTGGGCGTCGGGAGCGGGGGGGAGCTGTTGGGCCAGGATGTGGTGGATCTGCCCGGTCGGGCCGGTCCAGTTGGCGGGGGGCGTGTCGCTGAGGGCGTAGAGGAACTGGAAGCCGGGGTTCGTCTCGGCCAGGGCGGTGAAATGATCCATCCAGACAGCTTCCTGCGGGGATCGACAGCCGTAGAACATCTGGACGTGACGGTGGGGCCAGCGCTGGCAGACAGCGTCGACGATACTGCGAATCGAGGCCAGGCCGCATCCGCCCCCAACGCAGATGATGGCGGCGTCGGGGTCATCCTGCAGATCGAACTGGCCGTAGGGGCCGGTGAACCGGACCTGCTGGCCGATGGTGAGGCTGTGGAGGTAGGTTGACCCAATGCCGCCGGGCACGAGGCGGACGAGCATAGCCAGCCGCAATGAGTCCTCCGTAACCGGGCAGGGGGAATAGGCGCGGAATACTGTGCCATCGGGGCTGGGGGCCTCGATCTGGATGTATTGGCCGGGCTGGTAGGGCCAGTCGGCCTCGGCCGGCAGTTGGAGGTGGATCTCGCGGAGGGTCGGGCTGTGATCCTGCACGTGCACGACCGTTGCCTGGTACATGGTGACATTGAGGATCTGCTCGGGCAGGGAGATTTCGACGTCGCCGCGGAGCTTGATCTGGCATGCCAGACGCTGGCCTTGCTGGACCTCGTGGCGGGAGAGGAAGCCCTGTTCGGTCGGCAGCAGCGGCCCTGCCCCCGAGATCGCTCGGAGCTTGCAAAGGCCGCACGTGCCTTGGCCACCGCAACTGGAGGGCAGGTAGATTTCGCTGTCCAGCAGGGCCTGGAGCAGGGACTGGCCGGCCTGGGTGTCTATGATCAGCTCGCCGCCATTGATGTGGATCTGGCAGGGGCCGGTGTAGATCAGCCATCTCTCGGCCAGGATGAGCCCGGCAGCCAAGGCGGCCAGCAGGGCGACAAGCAGGACGATGGCTGCCAGGAGGATCATTGCAGCCCCGCGAATCCGAGGAATGCCATCGCCATGATACCGGTTACGATCATGATGATGGCAGGGCCCTGGAAGGGTTTGGGGATGTTGCTGTATCGCATCTTCTTGCTCAGGCCAGCCAGCAGAACGATGGCCAAGGACCACCCGAGGCCCGCGCCCAGGCCGAAGGCGACGGACTGGAGCAACGAGTACTGGCGGATGACCATGAACAGGGAGGCCCCGAGGATGGCGCAATTGACGGTGATCAGCGGCAGGAAGATCCCCAGGGCCTGGTGCAGGTGCGGCGCGAACCGTTCGAGGATCATCTCGACCAGTTGCACAAAGGCAGCAATGACGGCGATGAAGACGATGTAGGTCAGGAAGGACAGGTTGCCTGCAAGCAGAGCGGGGTTGTTCAGCAGGCCGTAGTAGATCAGCCAGTTGATCGGGGCGGTGCAAGTCAGCACGAACGTCACTGCGGCTCCGAGTCCGATGGCGGTGCGGATCTGCCTGGAGCAGGCGACGAAGGAACACATCCCCAGGAAATGGGCAAGCAGGATGTTGTTGGTGGTTATCGCGGCCAGGAGGATCCACAGCGGATGGATATCGTTCATCTGCATTCGCCTCCTTGTTCTTTGCGTGAGGCAAGCCATTTGAACAAGGCGATCCAAAGGCCGAGGATGATGAATGCTCCGGGAGCCAGGATCGCCAATTGGTTGGGCTGCCAGTTGGGCAATTCGATCAATACGTTCCTAGCCCAGGTCAATCGGCCGGTCCCGGCAAGTTCGCGAACAGCCGCGACCAGGCCGAGGGCGATGGCGTAGCCCAGGCCGTGGGCCAGACCGTCCAGGGCTGCGTGTGCGGGTCGATTATGCAGGGCGAAGACCTCGGCCCGACCCATGATGACGCAGTTGGTGATGATCAAGGCGACGTAGGGGCCGAGTTGGCGACTCATCTGCCAGTAGTATGCCTGCAGGAGCAGGTCGAAGCAGATGACGAAAGTGGCGATGATGGTGACTTCCGCGATCATGCGGATTCGGCGAGGCATGAGCCGGGCGAGGATCGCGACGGTGACATTGCTGCAGACCGTCACAAAGGTCAGCGCCCCGGCCATGACGGCGGCGTTCTCCAGCCTGGTGGTCACTGCCAGGGCCGAGCAGATCCCCAGCATCTGGACAGCCAGCGGGTTCATCCGCCAGATGCCGTCGAGGAGGGTGGATCTGGCGGTCGGGCCGCACGCGCCGCAATGTCTGTGGGGTTCAGTCATCCTGCAGGTCCCGGCGGATTCTGTTGATGGTTTCGTTGAGCATGTCCTGGACGCGGCGGGTGGTTTCGGTTGCGCCGGTCAGGCCATGGATTTCATTGTCGGCCAGGTCAGCTTCGCCGGCGGGTCGGATGATCAACTGGGACTGGCTGGACGAGCCGACCACGTGTTTGTTCCTGAATCTGTCCAGAAACTCCCGGCTGGAGATCTGTCCGCCCAGCCCCGGGGTTTCCTGGTGGTCGTAGAAACTCACTGCTGAAACGGTTTCAAGATCTTCCCGAAGGGCGATAATGCCGCGGATGGGTCCCCAGAGACCCCGGCCGGTAAACTCGCTGGCCACCGCGCCGGGTTTATTGCGGTCGGCCGTCCAGTAGTAGCGATGGCCATGGCGGGTCTCGATATGGACATTCTCCCGGAAAATGGCCTGCAAATACTCAGGATCGGCGTCAGGCGGGTAGGGGATATCCAGTACGGCCAGCACGTGGCGAAGCTTGTCGGCTTCCTGGTTGGCGGACCTTCGATCGGCCGTCCATTGGGCCGTTGCGGCCAGTATCGCCGCGCATACCGCCCCCAGGACAGAGATGAACAGCAATGATCGACCGAGGCTATCTCTCACGACGAAGCCTCCGTACGTAAAGCTGGGCCGCGCATTCATCGAGCAGGGGAGCGGCAATGTTGCCCAGAAGGATCGCGAACATGATGCCTTCCACGTAGCCGGTGCGTGTGCGGATCAGCCAGGTGATTGCCCCGATTCCCAGGCCATAGATCCAGCGTCCCAGGTTGGTGGTCGGAGAGGTGACCGGATCGGTGGCCATGAAGACGGCCCCGAACAGGAAACCACCGGCCAGTATGTGCCAGAGGATCGGCTGTCCGTTGCCAGCCAAATGGTCAACCAGTCCCAGCCCGCAGAATCCGATGAAGACCGCCAGAAGGGTTCGCCAACTGATCACACCGGTCAGCAGGAGCGCCGCCCCGGAGATGAGTATCAGGACCGCCGAGGTCTCCCCGACGCTGCCCGAGGTCGTACCCCACCAGAGACTTGAGAGTGTTTCATACTGGCCGTGGGTTGCTTGGCCCAGAGGGGTGGCTCCCGTGACCGCATCGGCTGCGTAGGTATTAAGATGTCCCCAAAGGCCGGTTCCGGGCTGGGCCCAGTATGCCTGCACCATTGCGCTGGGGTAGGCCAGGGCCAGGAAACATCGGCCGACCAGTGCCGGGTTGAAAAGATTCCGCCCCGTGCCTCCAAAGAGTTCCTTGCCGAAGAAGACGCCAAACGCGATGCCCAGTGCGACCATCCAGAGCGGCAGGTTCGGCGGCAGGATGAGAGGGTAAATCAGTCCGGTGACAAAGAAACCCTCGTTGATCGGTTCCTTGCGGATCGACGCGAAGAGGATCTCCACGGACAATCCCGCGGCGAATGTGACGCCGACGATGGCAAGAACCCGCCACCCAAACAACCATATGGAGGCACCCAGGATGGGCAAAAGGGCGGCGATGGCCAAGGACATGTATCGCTTGACGTTGGCGCAGTCACGGATGTGAGGCCAGGTATGAGTTGAATCGGCGGGGGCCAGGAAGAACATCTCGGTGGCCTGTAGCAAGGGGAGCAGCAAACGCAGAGGTCCGCGCCGACAAGTGCTCTCAATTCTGCGAAAGAACTGCTCCAGCCTTTTCACGAGATGGCCCCAGTGGAGGAAGCTTCCTTGGCCGCACCATCCTGGCCGTCCCGGAAATCCCGGGAGAGTTCCAGCTTCGCCGGGCAGGCGTAGGTGCACAGGCCGCAGCCGACGCAGAGGTCCAGGCCAAGTAGCTGGGCTTCCGCCACATCGCCCGAGAACAAGGCTTTGTGAATCCATTGGGGCCAAAGGCCGGCCGGGCAGACTTTGCGACATAGGCCGCAGGCCACACAGGCCCGCCGTTCTCCTCGCAGGCCGGTTGTGTGGTCTTCAGGAAACCACCGCCTGAGGGCGGAGAGAAACCACCTCGAACAGGAACGGGTTCTCCAACCGGGCCTGGCAAAGCCCAGAAGCTTCCGCTCCTGCAGGTGGGGCAGGACGGTCAGGCCTTGGGTTCCGATCGCGACTCCCGTGCCGCTGGTGATGATCTCGCCCTGCATCACGCCCCCGCGGATTATGCGATAGTCGGGCGACGGCTTGACAAGCAGGTCGACCGGATGGCCCAGCAGAACGTCGATGTGTCGGGGGGCATTCGCTCCCGGACCGCCGATGGCTGAGATTCGTCTTGTGACCGGTCGTCGGCTCTCCAAGGCGTTCTCAATGGCGACCACGCCCTCGGCCCGGATGAACCAAACAGGCTCCCGGGATGGTTTGCATCCCGCCATTCGGGCCAGTATCGCAGGCTTGTCCAGGCCATACCGCATCGGTACACGCAGCAGGGAAACGCTGCCATCGCTGGGTAGTTCCGCAATCAGCCGGCGCGATAGCTCCGAGTCAGGCTGCGGAATGGCAAAATGCATCGGTGTGTCGGGGAAAAGTGAGCGGATCCGGGCGATGCCTTTGAGAAACCGCTCCTGTTCTGCTGAGAGGATTGCGTCGCCCCGGACCACGTGGTTGTCGAGGTTGACCACTGAGACGATCACGGCAGAAGGGCGAGTTCCAGGAGACGCGATGGTGCCCGTGCTTGCATCCACAACATACGCCCA
>JBKHDI010000140.1:0-4883 GCA_046541415.1 Phycisphaerae bacterium
CGGGACCAGCGTCTTTCTGACAAGGGGATATGCAGGCAGGCCAGGACGGCCGGGATTGGGCGTTACCGGATTCGAACCAGTGACTTCTTCCTTGTAAGGGAAGCGCTCTAACCAGCTGAGCTAAACGCCCTGTGCAAGCGGGTATAGTAGCGGGAGCGGGCGGGTTTGGCAAGGGGTGTTGGCCGGGCAAATCCCGAAGGTGCAGGGAGGGGAATGTCGGCACCAGGCGGCGGCTGCGAAACAAGGCGGGCCGGCAAAGCGGGATCGATGTTCGCCTGCCGGCCCGTAGGTCGCGAGGGTGCGCGGCCTGTCTCAGGTCTGTCGCGCCCTGTGCTGCTCAGGCGACGAGGTAGTCCTTGCCGAGGGCTGCCTTGATCTTGCCCAGGGCGAGGTTCTGGATCTGACGGACGCGTTCGTTGGTCAGGCCGACCATCTTGCCGACTTCAGCCAGGGTGCGTCCCTTCTGCCCGTCGCGGCCGAGGGCGAATCGTTCCATAACGATGACCTGTTCGACGTCGGACAGAGCGGCGCGGTTCTGGCTGAGGATCTCGCGGAGTGCTTCGACCGAATCGTCGCGCTGCATCTCGTGCTTCATCACGTCGTAGTCGCTGCGTTCCAGATCCGGGTCGAACTCGGTCGGGAAGTGCTGGCGGTAGCGACCGGTCTTGGTGGCCAGGCGGTTGAAGCTCTTGAGGATGGCGCGGCAGGCGTAGGTGGAAAACTTGAAGCCGCGGGCGACGTCGAACTTCTCGACGCTTCGCAACAGGGCCATGTTGCCCTCGGAAACCATCTCGGAGAATTCGACGTTGGGGATTCGGGTGCGTTTGGCCATCGCCAGGACCAGGGCCATATTCGCCCGGACCAGCCGCGAGCGGGCGTTCAGCGCCCGGCGATACCACATCACCATCTGCTTGGCACGATTGGCGGTCTTTCGCTTGGCCTGGGCTTCGAGGAGTTTGCCAAGGGTAAAGCGGGCGAAGTTGTACTGCAGGAACAGGGCCTGCTCGTCCTTCTTGTTCAGGCTGGTCCGCTTGGCCGCGGTGGTGACGGTATCGTCGATCACCTCCGGGAAGTGGTTCCAGGCCGGCACGTCGACCTGCCGGGCCTCGTGGCCGAAGTACGTCTGCTCGGCGTCCTTGTCTTCGAACGACTCGTGGAACATGCAGTCGATCTCGGCGGGGATGAGTTCGTAGGTTTCCCGCTCCTGCTCGCTCAGTTCCCGCAGCCAGACTGGGACGCTGCTGTTGTCGTGACTCTCTGCGTTGTGTTTTGCTGTCGCGGTCATCGGTCCTCTCCTGTAGGTAAACCTCGTTGGGTATTCTGCTGTGTGTCTCCGGCCAGCAGCGAGGCGTTTGAGGTAACGAGAGTAGTTATCCCATAAGTTGCCCCACTTTTCAATCTTTTATTCAGAAAAAACTCTCATTCGTCCGAGTGGTGGCCGGGAAGATGGGGAATCCCTTGTCGGACCACGTAGAGCCAGCAAGCCGGTCCGGCCGCACAGGCCGTTCGCTACTGATTTAGTGGCAGGAGCTTAGGAATTTTTCGAGAGCAGCTTACGGACCAGGTTTTCCTCACCGGAGCGGTTGCCTTCGACGAGGTGGCCTGCGAACTGAAGGGCGTAACCCAGGACAAACGAGACGGCCGCCAGGAGGAAATGTCCCAACGCTGCCAGCAGGATCGGCAGGAGGAACGTGACGGGAATCGCGATCATGTGGATCCAGAAGTTGGTCGGATTCCGGTGGCGGCTGAGCCAGTTTTCAAAGGGTTTGCCCGGCATGGGGTTTACATCCTGAACCAGGACTGGGCGCCGAACAGGTGGGTGTGGATGGTGTTCATCAGCATGCCGCTGAGGAAGTTGATGCCCAGGATGGCCATGCAGGTGGCCACGAAGCTCTGCGTGCAGGCCCGGCCGACGCCGGCGGCACCGGGCTCGCAGCGGAAGCCCTTGTAGCAGGAGACCAGGGCCATCACGCCGCCGAAGAGGAAGCTCTTGATGATGCCGTAGAAGACGTCCCACATGCCGACGGTGGACTCGGCCAGGCGCCAGAACTCCTGCGGGGCGATGCCGTAGACGAACCGGCTGACGCCGTAGCCGCCGAGGATGCCCATGAAGTCGGCGTAGACCGTCAGCAGGGGCGTCAGCAGGAAGGCGGCGATGAACCGCGGCACGACCAGCACGCGGATCGGGTCGGTCCCCATCGCGCGGAGGGCGTCGATCTGCTCGGTGACGTTCATCGTGCCCAGCTCGGCCGTCAGGCCCCCACCGACGCGGCCGGCGATCATGATCCCCGCCAGCACGGGCCCCAGCTCACGCAGGACGGACTTGTTGACCACCGCACCCAGGCCCGACTCCATCCCGATCGCACGAAACTGCGTAACCGTCTGCACGGCCAGGACCATACCGACGAACGCACCGGTGATCATCACCACCGGAAGCGACCGCGAGCCGGCTTCGTACATCTGCGGCAAGACCAGCGACCAGTTCCGCGGCCTGCGCACGCTCGTAACCAGCGACAGCAATGCCCGCCCCGAAAAGCGGCAGAAGTCGCCGAACGACTCGACGCCGTCGATCGTCTTCGCGCCCAACCTGGAAATCATGCCAGCCATACCTTACGCCTTTCTCGCTACTTGTTTCTACCGCGGCGACGAGGGCTGTGCAAGCTCCGATTCCCCGCCGTCAAGCTCCACCAGCCGCTTGAAAGGCCCCGGCGCGTCGACCCAACGCCCCTGCCGCAGGAACCCGGATATCGCGTCCCATTCCGGGCTGGGCCCGTGGGCGCGGATCCACCCGCGGCGGACGGCGTTTACGTACACCTGGCCCCCACGCGACCAGACCCGCCGGGCCTCGGCCGCCAAAGACTCCGGAGTCCACTTCGCCGCAGCAGGCCGCGTCGGATGCAGCTGCCAGTACGGCTTGGCCCCACTGTTGACCAGGTACAACCCGATCCCCGAACCCGGGCCCGGGTACACGGCCGAACCGGCAGGCAACTGCTGCATCGCCGAAAGCAACTCCCCCTGCTGCTCGGCAGAGGCAAAATGGTACCCCAGCCGCTTGTAGGAACCATATCCCATCAACCCCAGCGTTACGACCGCCATCACCACAAACCCCCGCCTGGCCGGGCGAGACCAGCCTCCCCACGCCACTCCAAGCCGGCGCAACAACCCCGCTGCAATCCAACCCATCACCGGGGCCAGCATCGCCGTAAGCGGCAGCAGCAGGCGATAGTTGAACGACAGGTCCGGGTTCCACCACGTCATCAGCACGTACGGAACCACCGAAATCGCCAACGCAGCCAACACCCGCCGCACGCCCCGCGGATCCGCCACCGGCGCTTCACGCACCACGCGCCACCGACCCCCGGCCCGCACGGTCCGCCACACGCCCAGCACCGCCGCGACCGCCAAGGCCAACGCCCCCAACGGCGCCGCCGTGACGAAGTGCATCACCAGAAACTGCACATTCGCCAGCTCGTCATACCCGTACGTCGCACGCTCCGTCTTCATGTACGCAGAATACCGCGCCATCATCACCACCGGACTGTCGCCCGACCACAGCCACGCCATCAGCACAGCCAGACCCACAGACAGCACCGTCCCTGCCACCGCCAGGCCCAGCAAACCCCAACGCCGGCGCTGCCGGCCCACCACGCACGCCGCCACGGGCCAGGCACCCAACAGCAACGCAGGCTCACGCATCGAGACCGCCACGCCGAAGCACACCCCGCCCAGCACGGCCAGGCCCCCCGCACCAGCCAGGCCCCGCGACTCGACCAAACCCAGCGCCCGCTGCCACAGAATCCACCCGGCCGCCATCGCCAATATCGTCGGGCCCTCCGTCATCACCACCGACGAATACGCCAACAACGACGGACTCAAACCCACCACCAGACCCGCGCAGATCGCCGACAACCTCTCACCCGTCAGCTGGAACGTCCAGTGCATCACCGCCACCAGACCCCCCGCCGTCATCAACGCAACCGCCAGCTGCATCGGTACGTACGCATCGGCCCGCCCCAACCCCAACGCACTGCCGCCCAGCCACGCCAGACGCATCAACCCGATAAACCACCACCGACCCAGACACAACCCCGACGGCTGCTTCCGGATCGCCATCCACGCGTAGTCCCAGCTGTCCCAGTCCGTCAGCGTCTCGACCCGCGCAGCCAAGCCCGCCGCGAGCATCAACGCGAATCCCGCCGCATACGCCCCACGCGGCGGACGCACCCGCCGACGACCGATCTGTCCGTGATCCATCATGGCCGGATATCCTACCGAATCGCCCCCGCCCGGGCCAGCACGGGCTTGGCCCAGAGACACCAACGGCGTACAATCCATCCCCTGATAGACCCGCTCCTGCCCCCGGAGACCTACATGACGCAACCGGACAACCTGCCAGACAACGCCGACGGCGACGCCCTGCGACAACTCGCCGAAGACGGCTCGCGACTCGATAAACCCATGGAAATCAACTTCCCCGTGATTTGTCCCTCCCAGGAAACCGCCCTGGACATCGCCGCGGCCGCGATGGAACAGGACTTCGACGTCGACGTCTGGCAGGATGAAGAGACCTCCGAATGGATCTGCGAGTGCAGCCTGACGATGGTCCCCCACTACGACGACCTGCTCGGCATCCAGCAGGCCCTGGACGAACTGGCCCGCCCCTTCGGCGGGAAATCCGACGGGTGGGGCACGTTCGGAAATGCCCGCTGAACACCGCGAGAGAAAAAAAGATTTCCGGCCCAAAAAATCGCCGGAGCCAAAAGGCAGCAAAACGCGTCGGGGGGATCGGGGATCTCCCAGGCCGCAGGCGCGTTTCGGGTCGTGTTTACACGGTTGCCGCCCCCCTGGCCGCATCGCCCGAAACCCCGTGTCAAGCGCATAAT
>JBKHDI010000141.1:0-4647 GCA_046541415.1 Phycisphaerae bacterium
TCCGCAATCCGCAATCCGCAATCGGTATCAGTCGAGCTGGCAGGCGGTGATGGCAGTGACCAGGACAATGTCGTCGACGCTGCAGCCGCGGGAGAGATCGTTGATCGGCTTGGACAGGCCCAGCAGCAGGGGCCCCAGCGCGGTGGCGCGGCCGAAGCGTTCGACCAGCTTGTACGCGCTGTTTCCGCAGGAGAGGTCCGGGAAGACCAGCACGTTGGCCTTGCCGGCCACGGGGGAATCCGGGGCCTTCTTCTTGCCCACCGACTCGACCATGGCTGCGTCGACCTGCAGTTCGCCGTCGATGGCGAAGCCGGGGTCGCGGTCCTGGGCGATTTTCGTCGCCTCGCGGACCTTCTCGACGGCGGGGCTGTCGGCAGAGCCCTTGGTCGAGAAGCTGATCATCGCTACCAGCGGCTCGACGCCCAGCAGGGAGCGGCAGCACTTGCCGGCTGCGATGGCGATGTCGGCCAGTTGTTCTGCCGTCGGTTCGGGCACGACGCCGGTGTCGGCGAAGATCACCGACCCGTCGACGCCGAACTGCTCGACGATGGTGTTCATGATGCTGCAGGAGCTGACCGTTTTGCACCCATCGGCCAGGCCCGGGCCCCACAGGGCAGAGCGGACGGTATCGGCGGTGGGGCAGTTCGACCCGGCCACCATGCCGTCGACGGCCCCGGCGGCGACCATTTGTCCGGCGTAGTAGACGCCGCGGCCCAGCAGGTCGGCGGCCTTGTCGGCATCCATCCCCTTGTGCTTGCGTTTCTCGACCAGCGCGTCGATGTAGTTCTGGCGGTTCGGATCGGTTTCGGGGTTGACGAATTCCGCCCCGTCGAGGCTGACGCCGAGTTTTTCGGCCCGGGTTTTCAGCTCGGACTCCTCTCCCAGCAGGACCAACTGGGCGTATTTCTTTTCGATGATCGGCCCGGCTGCCTGGACGACGCGGTCGTCCTCGGTTTCCGGCAGGCAGATGCGTTTGGTGATCTCGGCGGCTCGTTTGGTGATGTTCTCGACGACGGTGCAGGTCATGTCATTGCCTTTGTTTGTCTTCGACGGTAGGATACCCCATCTGCAGGCGTAGAAGCCTATCCCATCGAAGCGAAAAAGGCAACGGATCAGCGATAATATGGACCATCAGAAACGCCATCTTTTCGAGAAGTTCCAGGTGCAGTTCGGCGTCGGCCTGCTGGGCCTGGCGGTCTACGTGGGCCTCTGGCCGATGGTCGCCCCGCCGGATTCGATGGCCCCGCTGTCGCTGTTGAGCGTCTCGGGGCTGGGCGCGGCTTTGATTGTCGCGGCCTGCTTCTGCCTGCTGGGCTTTCTGGCAGGGGCGTTGACGATCCACCTTCGCCCCTCGGCCGGTCCGATGACCGCCCTGCTGGCGATGGGCGCTTTGAGCCTGCGATCCGAGAAGATCAACGTCCTGCTCTGGCGGAACGGCCCAGGTGGCGGGGGCACGTTCCTGCCGCTGGTCGGGGAGTTGATCTTCCTGCTGGGCGTGGTGCTGCTGGCGTTCCAGGCCGCCGCTGCCGGCAGGGCCTTGCTGGCCAGGACCCGGCCCGGGTGGCTGTGGAAGAGCCCGCTGGACTGCCTCTCTGCCGACGTGGAAAGCGACAGCCAGTCCCTGTCCGGATGGCTGCCCCGCGTCTATGCCCTGCTGACCGGCTCGCCGCTCTGGCAGAGCCCCCCCCGGGCCCGGACGGTCGAAGACCCGGACGGTCGCTCGAAGGCGGGGCTCTGGGCCCAGCTGGGCCTGGCCCTGCTGACGACGCTGATCGCCTCGCAGCTGTTCCAGTTCATCCTGGCCCGATCGGACCAGCGGGGGCAGATCCTCTTCGCCATCGGCGCAGGCTTCTTCCTGGCTGTGCTGATCGGCAACCTGATGTTCCCGACGCGGATGTTCGCCGCCTTCGCGCTGCTGCCGATCCTGGTCGGCATGGGCCATTACCTCCACGCTACCACCGCCGTCGTGCACACCTTCGGCGGCTGGGCGCAGCTGCCGATCTCCGCCCGCGCCCTGCCGATCGACTGGGCGACACTCGGTTCCGGCGGCGCATTGGCGGGCTTCTGGGTCTCCAGCCGCATCCGCGAGGCCAAGTGGTTCGAAAAACAGCAGGAAGTCCAGTCCAAGGCCTGACCTGACGCGTTTCAACACCGGGGGCTTACAAAACGCCGGGCCCAGACAACCCGGCCCTGACACGGGAGATGTCCGATGCGCGCTGTGCAACGATCTACGGTTCTCAGCCTTCTGCTGATTGTTCCTGTTCTCTCTGGTTCCATGGCCCGGGCCGAAGACTTTCTCTCGCTGCACCTGGTCTGCCAAGGCCTGCTGCCAGGCGAGAAAGACCTTCTCCTGCGTGTTGCTCACCGCGGCGCCGACAGAGTCACCTGCTTCTCCTGGGCCCCGAGCTACAACCGGATGGTCCATCAGACGCAGGTGCAGAAGTGGAAGCAGAAAGAAGGCAATGTCGTGGAGATGGAGATCGCTGTCGAGATCCGCAGTGACGGCTACGTGCCGCGAGAAGGAGATCCGGCCTCCTATCGGCTGACGCTGGAAATCGTATCTCGCGAAGCGGCCTCGGGCGAGGGCGTTACTTTCGTCGGCAAGTGGGTCGAGGGGCGCAGAAGCGGCAGGGTCGATGGGGTCATTCTCAAGGCGGTACCCAATCCTCCTGTCCGGGTAGAGATGAAATGGGAGAACGCACTGCTGCTGCCGGGTTCCAAAAAGGGCGGCGCCAGACGGATCGCCGCAGCCTTCACGCTTGCCAGCGACAAGACAGCAGGGGCCCAGCTCTACGAGCGGGGCAGCATCGTCGATATGAGCTACCAGGCCGAGGTCACCAAGGCGGAGATGTCTCTGGAGGACGGGAAGCTGGCAGGCCGGATCGAGGGATTGATTACGGATCACAAGGGCAACAAGACAAGGCTTCTCTGGCGGATAGAGGGCCAGGCGATCGCCGACAAGGCCGCAGGAACGATCCAGACGACCGTCGACGGCAAGGTCCAGGAGCCGACGGGGGTGTTCCTGGCGGACCTCTCCCCCAGCATCCCGGGCGACCCGTCCGACAAGGCGATGCGGCTGGCCCTGCCGGACGTGCTGGGCCCCGGGCGGAACATGCTGCTGTTCCTTCGGCCCGGCCAGGAGGGCCTGCACGGCTATGCGACCACGCCGAACTTCAACAACGCCATCCACACCGTCGACGCCACCGGCCTGAAAGTCCGCAACGGCAAGCTGGTCGGCCCCGTCCATCTCGCCGTCCAGGCCGACCCGTGGGTGCCTGCCGATGGCCAAGGCTTCCAGGTCCCGCTGGAAATCGAAGCCCGGATCACGCACGATGAAATCCAGGGGCAGTATCAGGGACAAGCCCGGGGCCGACAGGTCCAGGGGTCATTGGCCGGAGACCTGTCGGAGCCGGAGTCGTTCGGCCGCTCGGGGAAGGTGACGCTGAAGGTCGAGAACGCGCTGGTCGGCGGCTCGAAGTACCATAACCGGGCGTTCCTGAGCTTTGACTTCAAGGACGGCAGGATCACCGGCGGTCGGGTCTGGAACAACCACACGTCCCTGGGCGGCAAGGTCAGCGGCGGGACGTTCCACATCGATCCGAAGACCGGGCAGATGACCGCCAGGGTCACTGCGACGGTCGACGAGGGAGGCAAGGTCACCCCCGGAGCCTACGAGTTCAAGGCGACAGGGGTCTTCGTCGGCCCCATCGCCGGCGGGACCTACACCAGCAAACACCCCGCAACCGACAAGTCCAAGACCGGTACCTGCTGGGCGTCGATCAAGAGCGACTGATTCCGATCCCCAACACGTCCCTCTTCGCCCCTTGCGGCGGTGCGGGGCGGGTCAGTCGACCATGTTGACCCCGGTGATCCCTTTTCGCCGCTTGCGGCGGTGCGGAGCGGGTCCACCCTGGAAAGTTTCTCTACCCAGGTTAATATATCACGATGTCCAGACCGCTTGTAATCGGCTATCACATCATTCTCAACGCCTATGGCAGTTGGCTGCCGGTAGATCCCCGAGGCAGCTTTTCGCACAAAGTTCGGGCGGTTCATCTGGAATCCCTTGGAGATTTCCACCACGGCCGGCGGAAGAACCAGCCCACCCGTCAGGAACTCCGTCAATATCTTCACCAGATTGACGGTCGTCTGGAACATCCTCGGCGGGAGTTTTCAGCTCGGGACAGAACCTGCATCGCAGCCGCGGTATCCGATTGTCTGGCAGAGAACGTATACACCTGCTACGGCTGTGCAATCCTGCAGGATCACGTCCACCTGCTGTTGAGAAAGCACAAGCACAAAGCAGAGGAGATGGCGTATTGGCTGCGATCCGTGACGCGCGGGCGGTTGCTGGAAGTGCGGCGATGGCCGAAGGATCATCCCGTCTGGTCCGAAGGTGTTCACCTGGGTTTTCTGGATTCTCCTGAAGCGATTCGCAGTGTAATCCGCTACATCGAAGGCAACGGGGTCAAGCATTTCGGTGGAATCCAGAAATGGGAGTTCGTCAAGACGTATGATGGATGGCCGCTGCATCCGGGTCACAATCCCAACTCTCCCTATGCCAGGAGACTTCGGAAATACGGTCGAGACTGTTGAGCGGGGGTACTATGGTCGACCGACCCGCTTCGCACCGCCGCAAGCGGCGAAAAG
>JBKHDI010000142.1:0-4427 GCA_046541415.1 Phycisphaerae bacterium
TCGGGTCTTCCTTCATGAAGCGGTTCAGCGCCTTGGCCATGCGGTCCTGGTCGGCAGAGCTGGCGGGCTTGACCGAAAGGCTGATCACCGGATCGGCGACGAAGATGCTCTCCAGGGAGACATTGGCGCCCGTGCCGCAAAGAGTGTCGCCGCTGGCACAGTCCAGGCCCACCAGGGCGACGATGTCGCCGGGCTTGGCGATGTCGACGTCTTCGCGGTCGTTGGCGTGCATCTTGAGGATGCGCCCGATGCGGACGGTCTGGTTGGTACGGGAGTTCTGGTAGGTCTGCCCCTTGTTGATCGTGCCCTGGTAGATCCGCGTGTAGCTGATCTGCCCGAAGGATTCGTCGACGATCTTGAAGACCATCGCCACGGCCGGGGCGTCCGGGTCGCAGACCAGAGGCATTTCGGCGCCTTCGTTGTTGTGGTCGCGGGCGAAGTTGGTTCGGTCCAGCGGGCTGGGCAGGTAGCTGCAGACCGCGTCGAGCAGGGGCTGGACGCCCTTGTTCTTGAAGGCCGTGCCGCACATGACCGGTACGACCGAGCGGTCGAGGGTGGCCTCGCGCAGCACGTCGGTGATCATATCCTCGTCGATATCCTGCTCTTCCAGCAGCAGTTCCATCAGTTCGTCATCGTGCATGCTGATGGCTTCGAGCATTTCCTGGCGGGCGGCCTGGGCGTCTTCCAGCAGGTTCTCGGGGATCTGGCGGGCTTCGACCTTCTCGCCGGCCTGTCCCTCGAAGTACAGGGCCTTCATCCGCACCAGGTCCACCATGCCCTGGAAGCTGTCGCCCGAGCCGATGGGCAGCTGGATCGGCACGGCGTTGAGCCCGAGCTTCTCGCGCAGCTCCTGCGTGACGCGTTCGACGCTGGCACCGGTGCGGTCCATCTTGTTGATAAACGCGATCCGGGGCACCTCGTAGCGTTTCATCTGGCGGTCGACAGTGACCGACTGGCTCTGCACGCCGCCGACGGCGCAGAGGACCATCACCGCACCGTCCAGCACGCGCAGCGAACGCTCGACTTCCACGGTGAAGTCCACGTGCCCGGGCGTGTCGATCAGGTTGACAATGCTGTCCTTCCACGTCACCTGCGTAGCGGCAGAGGCAATCGTGATCCCGCGTTCGCGCTCCAGCTCCATGAAGTCCATGGTCGCTCCGCCGTCGGCACTGCCATGGTGGACCTCCTGCATGCGATGGATGCGGCCACTATAGAACAGGATGCGCTCCGACAGGGTCGTCTTGCCCGAGTCGATGTGCGCCGAGATGCCGATGTTGCGTATGAGTCCTCTGGTTTTCATGCTGCAGTCGCCTTGAAGCGGGTTCTCTTTCCTTGCGGATCCAAAACTAGGGTAGGGTGCGCCCGAGGCAGGGTTCAGGTTCATTGGTGAACCGGCCAGACTAAGCCGTCTTTGGCACCGGCAGAGTGCGCCGATGCAGACCCCCATGGCCAGGGTTGGGCGGGCAGGCCGACGCCTGCCGTTCAGGTTGGGACTTTCGTCTCTGTGTAGTCTATCGTCCAACTGACACAGAAAACACAAAGATAACCCCAGTTTCCTGTTAAAGCAACAGGGTATCTGGCCACACTTGCAGAAATTCCCGTCCCTGCCCCCAAAGCGCCCCGCCAGGAAGACCAAAATGGAAGGGGTAGGGTCGAATTCTACAAAAATGTAGCACAAGGACGGCCAAATGACATATTCGGCGCTACCGGGCCGGCCATCCGGTCCCACAAACTCAAACCGTAACCCTCGTTCCGACATGCGTTTGGGCCGGAAGATGAGCCACAGGCCCCCCCGACGGCAGGCGTTTGGCATATCCGTTGCAAAGTCTCTGCTGTACCTGCCGGTCCCCAGGGCCGGCCGGCTTGGGTCCGCCCGCCCCGGCCCGCGCCGGGCTGCCACACGGGCCGATCCGCCGTCAGTAGTAGGCGACCTGATTCGAAAGATGGGTCAACATGGCACCGCCGCCGCAGCCGGCAAAAAGACTGCCGCACCAGGAACGACACGAACGGGAACTCGAGGCGCTGGAGGACATCGCCCACGCCCTCGCTACGCGCGCAGGACAAAGGCAGATCCTCACCGACATCCTTGACGTGCTCAAGCAGAAGCTCGGCATGGTCAGAGGCACGCTCATGCTGCTCTCGACAGACGGGACCGAACTGGTCATCGAGGCCGCCCGCGACCTGCGGTCCGCCAGGGACCATGTCAGCTACCGCCCCGGAGAAGGCATCACCGGACGCGTGCTGGAAACCGCCAGGCCCGCGATCATACCCCGGATCTCCGAAGAGCCCAACTTCAACGGGCGGATCCACGGCCGATCCAAGGCCGACGCCCAGGAACTCTCCTTCATCTGCGTGCCCGTCATGCTCGGCCAGGAGGTCGTCGGCACGATCTCCGTCGACCTGCCTTACGACCCGGACGTCGATCTGGCCGAAGACCAGCGCGTCCTCGGGATCGTCGCGGCCATGATCGCCAACGACGTCCGCGCCAGACGCTCGGCACGGGCCCAGACCGAGGCCGCCGAGGCCGAATTCGCACGCCTGCGCGACCAGCTCGGCCAGCGGTTCCGCCCGGAAAACATCATCGGCAACTCCAAGGCCATGCGCGACGTCTACACCCAGATCCACCGCGTCGGGCAGTCCGACACCACCGTGCTGATCCGCGGGGAATCCGGGACGGGCAAGGAACTGGCCGCCCACGCCATCCACTATACCTCCGCCCGCGCCGCCGGGCCTTTCATCAAGGTCAACTGCGCCGCTTTGAGCGAGAACCTCCTGGAATCCGAGCTGTTCGGCCACGAGAAGGGCTCGTTCACCGGGGCAACCCGGGCCCGGGCCGGGCGACTCGAAGAAGCCGACGGCGGAACGCTGTTTCTCGACGAGATCGGCGACTTCTCCCCGACCATCCAGGTCAAGCTCCTCCGCGTCCTGCAGGAAAAGGAGTTCCAGCGCGTCGGCAGCAACCGGACCATCCACGCCAACGTCCGCATCATCGCCGCGACCAACAAAGACCTCGAACAGGCCGTCGCCGACAAGCAGTTCCGCTCCGACCTCTACTACCGCATCAACGTCTTCGCCATCTGCCTGCCGCCCCTGCGACAGCGAAAGGGCGATATCCTCCAGCTGGCCAACCACTTCGCACAACGCTTCAGCGAGAAGATGTCCAAACCCATCCGTCGCATCTCCACGCCGGCGATCAACATGATGATGGCCTACCACTGGCCCGGCAACGTCCGCGAGCTGGAAAACTGCATCGAACACGCCGTCCTGCTCTCTGCCGACGGCGTGATCCACGGCCGCAACCTCCCGCCGACCCTCCAGACCCCCGACGCCACCGACGCACCACCGCCGGGGGAGCTCAAAGCCCGCATCCAGATCCTCGAACGCGACATGATCATGGACGCCCTGAAACGCTCCAACGGCAACGTCTCCGCCGCCGCACGTGAACTGGGCATCACCCCACGCATGGTCCGCTACAAACTCGAAAAGCTCGACATCGACTACCAGCGATTCTTCAAAAAACGCTCCTGACTTGCCCCCTGCATGATTACGCTGGCCCCTGCACCTTGGGCTATAGGCCAGCCGCCCCCCTCAGGGCGGCGGGCATCTTTAAGGGTGGCGGGCCTGGATGTGGTGGTTGGGTGTTACCCGGGTTGCGATGTTGGGCATGGCGGTCGTCGGTGTGGCCATGTACGGAAAGACGCTCTGAAGGAGCGTCGTGCGTTCAGCCCAGGGTGCAGCGCAGCGAAACCCTGGGAAACAAGGTGCCCCCCGCCCAGCCGCCCTGTAGGGGCGGCAGGCCTGGATGTGGTGGTTTGTGTTGCGTGCCTGGCTGACTTACCTTCCCGCCCCTGAGATGTTAGGATAATCACATATCCAAGAATCCCGGAAAGGATAAGCCCATGCCGCAATCCCTGGCCCAGATCCACCTGCACCTGATCTTCTCGACAAAAGACCGCAGACCCGTCTTGGGGGATATACTCACCGCGACTCACGAATATATCGGCGGCATCATCCGCGAACTGGGTTCGGCCAGCCATCGCATCGGCGGCACGGCCGACCACGTCCACGCCCTCTGCCTGCTGCCGCGAGCTCTGTGCCCAGCAGAACTGGTCCAGAAAATCAAAACCGGTTCGTCGAAATGGCTGAAAAAGCAGGGCATCGACTCAGGCCGCTTCGCCTGGCAGAAAGGCTACGGGGCCTTCTCGGTTTCCGCCTCCAACCTCGGCAACGCTGCTGCCTACATCGCCAATCAGGCCAAACACCATCACCGCCGCACCTTCCAGGAAGAATACCGCGAATTCCTTGACCGTCACAACGTCCAGTACGACGAACGCTACGTCTGGGACTGACCCGGCCAGCCGCCCCTACAGGGCGGCTGCGCGGGGGGCACTTGTTCCCCAGGGTTTCGCTTCGCTGCACCCTGGGCT
>JBKHDI010000143.1:0-4344 GCA_046541415.1 Phycisphaerae bacterium
TGCTGCGGTCGTCCCCCTCGACGCCGGTGGGGACGGGCGGCGTCCCCACCAGCCATGTTCCGCCACAACGGGGCAGGCCCGAGAGGTCCACAGCCGATCCCGCGAAGTGATGCGCCGTCGGAGGACAGCTTCGGCAGGGACGCTCGCGCGTGACCGCGACCTCGGGGACCGGCGAGTCGTCCTTGACCTGGAGAACGCAGATGCCCTTTTCATCGTCGAGTTCGGTCGGCGTGAGCAACTTCCGGCGGTCGGCAACCACCGCCGCCCTGGCCACTTGGAGCAAAAGGTTCATATCTTCCTCGTCCGGCAACCGCGGCAGCCGATTCGACGGCTTGACCAGCATGTCGGGGACCTCTTCGTGGAACCTGGGATGTATATCTGCCTGGCGGTAAAAAGCCTGAATCTGGGGGGCGATCTTGCCGAACATCTCCATGCTGAAGCTCAGCATGTCCATCGCCTCGGTCGCGTCGTCGCCCGGGCCGTCCGGATCGATCAGAGCCTCGAACCCGTCGACGGCGTCGGCACCGCGGAACAGCATCAGGCCGTATTGCTCGCCGGCGGCGCCCATTACGTTTGCCAGAACGGGCTCCTCACGGCCGGGCAGGTACACGGCGAAACAATCGTAGTTCGTGAATCGCTTCCAGAGCTTGCGGGCGTGGAAATCCCTCGCCGCCTTCATGACGTCACCAATAAGTGTTTTTCCAACCATGGTACGGCTTCCTCGCTGTTGATGAACGTGCTGTCGCCACAACAATTCTGCGGGTCCTCACTGTCGGCGTCAAGGGTCTTGCTGAACTGGACAGGGCCAACGCATTCTCTGTTTAGAGTTGAATTTTCTTGATGTTCGGGTGCCGTTGGGGTTGCGCCCTCGCTCGGTAGCGGATAGGCTGTCTCTCGACACGCCTGCAGTGGCCAGGCAGGGATATGATTCCCTTTACATGGAAGGACTTCGGCATGGACGCCCAAGCCCCGCGTGGTGTGCTGCGCTTTTTCGCCAACATGGAAGACCCCCGCGACAACCAAGGCAGACGCCACCGGATTCTGGACATCATCGCCATTGCCATCACCGGCGTGATCTGCGACGCCAACGGCTGGGAAGACATCGCCGAACTCGGCGAATGCAAACAGGAATGGTTCGAGACCTTCCTGGAGTTGCCTCATGGCATTCCCCGCCACGACACCTTCGCCCGCGTCTTCGCGCGGCTTGATCCGGATGCCTTCGAAGCCTGCTTCGGCCAGTGGATGGCCCATCTCAACCAGACCAGCCAGGGACGCCTGATCGCCGTGGACGGCAAGACGCTGCGACGCAGCTTCGACACGGCGACCAACAAGGCCGCGATTCACATGATTAACGCGTGGTGTCTGACCAGGTCCGCGCCGGACAGATCGGTTCGGATGGTTCCCATGAGGCCTTCGGCTCGACCCTGCCGCCCAGCACGCCGATCGAGTGACCCTTGGCCGGTATGACCCGCCTGGGCGACGGCAGAAGAACATTGGACCGGCGCTGCCCCCGAAGCGCCGGCCCAACGAAGAACTCTCACGCCGATCCGCCTGGCTACGGCAGGGGGACGCCTACTTGTCCTTCAGATAGGCGTCGAGATTGCGTTGCCATGCCGCTGCGCCGGTGAAGCCGCGGTCGGGGATGCCGATCTCCTTGTTCAGTTTGCTGACCAGTTCCATCTGTCTTCCCAGGCGCCGGAGCCGGTCGCGCTGGGCCCGCTGGGTGGGGCTCAGCAGGGCATCGATCTCGTCCTGTGAGACGCGTTTGGCCAGAGCGGCGTTCAGGCGGGTTGCCTGCAGTTCGGTCAGGGCCAGGAACCAGATCTCCGGCTGGCGGACCATCAGCAGCCGCTTCTGGCGCACGTCGTCGGTCTTGGCCGGGGCGTTGCTGGATTTGGCGGGCATATCCAGCTGGCGAGCGATCTGAAGCTGCTGCTCGCTGCGGGCGAAGACGCCCACCTTGCTGCCGCAGGACTCCCTGGCGGTTTTGGCCAACTTCTCGAAGCTGACGACTTCCGGGTCGAAGTCGACCTCCACGACCTCCTTCTTGTTTAGCCAGCCGATACGCATCGCTTTGACGCCGTCGAGCTTGCCGAGGTTCGCCTCGCCGGTCCAGTAGCAGGTCATCCAGAAGCAGGCGGTCTGCAGCGAGTCGCCTTGGAGCTCTTCGGTCAGCAGGGCCAGGTAGGGCGGTACGTCCCGCCCGGCCTGCTTCAGCGCCGCAGCCATCCGCATCGGCAGCACCGTCTTCTGCCAACCCTTTGGCTCGCGGGCGACCAGGTCTCCCTTCGGACCAGGATTGTCTGCAGCCAGGAGTCGCACTTCCGGGTACGCCCACGCGGGCATGCCGAACTGCTTGACAAGTTTCGCATCGGCGTCGCCCTTGGAATTGTTGCGGATCGCCACCGGCACGAACGCCTCTCGCGCCGCGTCGGCCACCAGCGGATGGCTGAGCATCTCGCGGCCGAACTTCTTGCACCCGTTGCAGCCGGGAATCTCATCGAACAGCACCAGCAGCGGTTTGCCGCTCCTGGCTGCCTCGGCCTTGGCAGCTTCGAAGTCCCGCAGCCACGGAATTCGGCCCAGCTCGACCGGCGTATCGTCCGGGGCCGGCTGTCTGTTCCCGGCCTGCTTTTCCTGCCTGGTCTGCTGCTGTGGCTCGGCGGTTGTGTCCTTCGCGCCTTGCGGTGCTTCGACGTTGACGGTCACCACGGCCGACAGGTCGCTGTCGGCGCCTTTAAGCAGGCCACGACTTGCGGCGTAGTAGGTGACTCGAAGGTTGGTCTTGCCCGGCGGGAAGAGCCAGTCGATGCTCGTGATATCCGCCAAAGGCAGCCCGGCCCGCTGGTTGTTGATCATGTCGTGCATGAGCATGACCTTGTACTGCATCCCGAGTTTCTCGTTGAGGCGGAAGCGGTAGGTGACCACCTGTCCCGGCTCGAGCTGCATCAGCAGCGGGTGCTCTTTGTACTCGGCCTGCCTGGCCTGTCGAGGCGCGGCGTCGGGGTTGTCCGACAGGAACGATGCCTCGATCTTTCCGCCCGAAGCGCGGGGTAGATTCAGGCGCGTCAAGGGGGCGAAGGGGCGTTTTTTGTCATCGATGTTCTTGAAGTCCACGCGCAGCCAGATCAGCTGTTCGGGCTTGTACGCGTCGCGGTCCAGCGACAGCCGCATGGCGATTCCCTCGACAGGCTCGGTCCACTTGGCCTGTTTGTCGACTGTCTCGGGCGGCGGGTCTTCCTTGCTGCGTTTGATGATTTCCCGGATCATCATCAGCACACGCACGCGCGTGGTGCGGGAGCGGCTCTGGCGGGCCATGGCGATCATCGGGCGGATGGCCGGGACGCCGATTGCCATCAGTTGGCTGTGGGCGGACATGATGTCCGTCAGTTCCTGGCTGTCCAGATCGGCCACGAGCTTCTCGATCCTCTTGGCCTCTGCCTCGCTGACCGGAGGGGCCTCGGGCAGCCCGGCGACGTTGCCGTTGGAGCGGCGGGAAGAACTTTCCTGCCGGGGCTGCCTGACGAACTGGCCGATCGGGCTGCCTCCGGGCTTCCAGCCGAAGCGCTGGCCGTGTGCGGCCAGGAGTTTGCCCGCCGCCTCGAAGTCGGCGGGTTCGTCGCGTTTCTGGGCGAGCATCCAGCCGGTCATCCTGCCCAGTTCGACCGAGCCGCGTTTCTTCCACGGCTCGAAGCAGTTGTGGCCTGCCTCCTGGATTTCCCGAAGGATGCAGTCCTGGCCGGTCAGGTCTTCATTGCTTGGCTCGTCGGTGAATACGGCGGTCTTGCGTCCGATGGCCTTGAGCTGGCCCAGGGCCATGCGGCTGCGCGTGGAGGGGACCGCCCTGTCCTTCTTGCCGTGCATGGCGTAGATGGGCATGTCCTTGAGCAGCTTGACGTCCGGGCTCTGGCTGGCGCCGTACCAGCCGGAGATCGGGCCGATCGCGGCGAAGACGTCCTTCAGCAGAGCACCCTGGACCCAGCTGCCGCCTCCGCCCATCGACACGCCGGTCAGATAGATACGTCTGGTATCGACGTTGTAGGTCCGGGCGACCTGCTGGATGATCGAGAGGATGTACTGGCCCGAATGCGGATAGTTCCAGTCCAGCAGCTGGTTGACCAATGCATTGGGGTAGACGCTGATTCCGCCCTGGGACATCAGCCCCCCGCGGAAGTAGGAGACGATCTGGTCGGGCGAGCCGTTGGGCCCGCCGTGCAGGACGACAAAAAGCGGCCAGGCCTTCTCGGCCGAGTAGTCCTTCGGCACGGCCAGGTGAAACCACGCCCGCTTGGCCCAGGGGTGCTTCTCCATGCCCTCCAGCGCGACCTTGTCGATCCGCCCGAC
>JBKHDI010000144.1:0-4263 GCA_046541415.1 Phycisphaerae bacterium
GGCCGATCAGGTCTTTTTCAGCGCGATGACGGTCAGGTCGTCTTCCTGGGCTCCGGGGCCGACGAAGCGGTCGATCTGCTGGAAGAGGGTCTCGACGATCCGGCAGGCCGGGTCCGATGCGTGGTCCTTGAGCAACGATTCGATGCGCTGGTTGGTGAACATCTCGCCCAGGGGGTTTTTGGCCTCGGCGAATCCGTCGGAGGGGACCAGCAGGATGTCCCCCGGTTGCATTCGGATGGGGTCGGGGCAGTCGAACTTCATTCCCGCCACGACGGCCAGCGGGGGGCCCGAGGCCGGCAGCGTCTGGATGCGGCCCGACTCTGCGCGGTAGAGCAGGTTCGGCCCGTGCCCGGCTGAGGCGTAATCCAGGCGGTCGTTCCGGCTGTCCAGCAGGGCGTAGAAGCAGGTGACGAACCGGGCGCTGTTCAGGTCGAGTTCCAGCAGGTCGTTGACGGCGGCCAGGACCTCGCAGCAGTCGGCGCGGCCGTGCAGGGAGATCGCCCGGAGCATGGCGCGGGTTTCGGTCATCACCAGGGCCGGTCCGATCCCGTGTCCCGTCGCGTCGCCGACCAGGAGCATCCATCGTCCGTCGGGCAGCTGAAAGAAGTCGAACGCGTCGCCGCCGGTGCGGTCGGCTGGTCTGGTCCGCCCGGCCAGGTCGAAGCCCTCCACCTGCGGCTGGGTTTGCGGCAGCAGGCCCTGCTGGATCTCCCGGGCCAATGACAATGCCCGTTCCATCGCGATCTTCTGCTGGTAGTGTTGGATCAGGCCCGCCCGCTGCAGGGCCACGCCGGCCTGGGCACCGAAGGCCTCTGCCAGCGTCACGTCCGAGCCGTCGAAGCTGCCGGAGGTCTTGTTGATGATCTGCAGCACGCCGACCAGGTCCCCCCGGTGTCCCTTCAGCGGCAGGGAGAGGATGTTCCGCGTGACAAAGCCCGTCTGCTTATCGACGTCGGGGTTGAAGCGGTCGTCCTGGTAGGCGTCTTCGACGAGTATGGTCTGGGCCTGGGAGATCGTCGCTCCCGCGATGCCCCGATCGGCCGGGATGCGGATCTGCTCGACCCCGGCTGCGACGCGCGTAACCAGCTCGTTGGAATCCGGCTGATAGAGGAACACCGACGCCCGTTCGGCATCGAGCAGGGACATCGCGCAGTCGACGATCAGCGAGAGGACTTCCTGCAGGTCGGCCGCCGCGGCGAGGGTCCGGGTGACCTGCAGGATGCGGGCCAGTTCGTCGGCTTTCAGATTTCGAACGGGTTGGTTCATGTGGCGCTGTTGCGCCCGGGCCTTTGGGGGATTGGGTAGGTCACGCCTCCCTGGGGGAAGACCGTCACGCGTTGCGGCCCGGTTCCCAGGATGTCATGACAGGCCTCGGCGGCGCGTTCCATGGTATCGCAGAGGGTCACGCCGGGGAAGTCGCCTTCTTGAGAAAGTCGAGGCGAGAGGAAGATGACGGGGTTTCGTTCGATCGTCTGCATGCCCATGCGGACGAAGAAGGCGGCGTCGCCGGCGAGGCGCGGCACGAGGCGGCCGATCAGGCTGGCCAGGGTCTCCCCGCCCAGCCAGCCGACGAGATTGCGGGTCCAGCGGGGGCTTAAGGGCCACTTGGGCGGCTGGATTCCGTTGCGTCCCGCGGGGCAGTCGGTTACGCAGATCAGCACCCCGCCGGGGCGCAGGGCCCACATGGTGTTCGGGATGCACTTGAACGACTGCCACAAGTCGTAATCGCGCGGGAAGGCCCCGGCGATGACGATGTCAGCCGGCTCGTGAACGACTACGCCGCAGGAGACGGCGCAGTGTTTGGCGAGCATCTGCTGGACTGCCAGCAGGTCGCCTACGGCGATGGAGGTCGGCTGATTGTCCGAATCGAGCACGTACTGGATGGAGAGGGTTTTTCCGCCGGCTTTTTCCAGCAGTTGGCCGGCCCGGTCGATCGTCGCCCGCATGGGGTTGGCCCCGGCGTCGGTGCCGACCATCTGGCGGAGGTTTCGCCCCAGCCCGAGCCGGTGGAGGTGGCGGATCGATTCCAGCGAAGCGCAGCCTGGCAGGAGCATCTTGGCCCCGCCGCCGAAGCCGGCCTGCAGGTGCGGACTGACCGAGGAGATGATGATCCGCAGGTCGGCCTGGACCAGTCGCGTGTCGAGTTGGAGTTCGATCCGCCCGGCCCGGCCTATCGAACTGTAGGCCTGCGGTTCGGTCCACGGGTTGGACCGCCAGTTGAAACGGTCGGCGAAGGGGCCGATCTTCTCGCGGGCCTGCTTGGCGGTCATCTTGTGGTGCATGCCGGTGGCAAAGAGGATCTCGACCTGGCTGTCGGCGACCTTGCCGTGCTCCAGCTCGCGGGCGATGACTTCGAGGATGGGTACCAGCGGGCTGTGGCGGGTGATGTCTTCGACGACGATGACGAAACGCCCGCCGCGCCGGGCCTGGATCAGGCGGCTGAGGCCCTGTCCGTTGCCGGGCTGGCTCAGGGCAGAGGCGATCCGTTCGGGCCAGTCTGCCTGGGCGGAGGCGAGTTTGGGCTCGGCGATCTGCTGGATGTTCCACTGCTCGGGCAGGTCCAGGAGGATCGGATCGTGGGCGGTGGGCAGTTCGATGCGGGCCATGGATCAGTGTCCGGTAGCGGCCTTGTCGGCAGGTAGCTTGCGGGCCAGGACCACATGATAGACGCCCAGGGGTTCTGCGACGGCCTGGAAGTCCCCAAATCCGGCCTGCTGCATCAGGTCCTGGAGCTGCTGGCAGCTGCGGTGGTTCATGTTCAGCCCGAAGACGCGGCGGAAGAAGCGGTCGGTCCCGTGGGACCGGGAGATGGTGTTGTAGACGATCGCCGCGCCGTCGGGCATGACATTGGCGGCCGCAGAGGCGATCGCGACGATCTGCTCGTCGGTCAGGTACTCGCAGATGCCCATCATCTTCACGATGTCCGGCGGGGTTTCCAGGAGTTTCTCGACGTCGCGGACGTCGGCCTGGATGAAGCGGATGCGGTCGGACAGGCCGAGCTGCTCAGCCTGGGCCCGGCCGAACTCGAACGCGTCGGCAGAGAGGTCGACCAGCGTGGCGCGGCTGTCGGATTCGGCCTGGGCCATCGCGGGCATGACGATCATGCCGGGTCCGGCACCGAGGCAGAGGATGTGGGCGCAGTCGGCGTGGGCATGGTCGATCAGGCGGGCGAGGATGCGCCCGGCCAGGATGCGACGGTTGCGCAGGGCCATCGGAATCGTCCCGCCGCCGACGAGGATCTTGTCGGCCAGCAGCTTGGGCTTGCCCTCGTAGCTGATGACCATGGACCGCCAGCCGCCGGGGTCTTTCCAGTTGGACGCGGCCAGTTCGCTCTGGCCCCAGCGGAGCAGCGCACGGGTGATGGTGGCGGGCATGAAGTTGGCAATGGGGTTGATCAAGAGCTTCTTGGCCAGTCGTGCCGCCGGCGACAGCCGCTCGAAATCCAGATCAGCAGTCCATTGCTCCAGGTCGATTTCGGTCGTCGGATTCATCGTTGAACAGTATAGCCTTTCTCGCTTCGCGATGCCATGGTCGCCTTGGCCCGATGCGCAAATGCCGTAGCTAAAGAATTCCCGCCCCCGGGGCCGATGAATTCCATAGCGCCACGTTGCAGAAGACCTGGCCGATGAGCCGAGCCGACCGACCAGCAGGACGATTTCATGATGACCAAACGCGAGTTGATCGACACGATCCTGACGTACAACACCTCCGCCGACGCCGGGTTTCTGGCCCAGTTCACCCAGCGGGAGCTGACCGAGTACCTGCAAGCCCTGATCCAGGCCCGCGCTGCTCACGCCAAGGCCAGCCCCCAACGACGGGCCGGGGCCGTGGCGGGCTTCCGCGGCGAGCCCCGGACCCAGGCCGAACCTGCCATGGCCCCCGCATCCGCGTTTGGCCCGGGTCCCCAGGCGGTCTCGGTCGAGCTGACCCAGCGGGATTTCATCCTCCCCGGCCAGGGCAAGCTCTTCTGATCTCCGGCTGCGGGGCCGAGACGTAACCGCATGCAGATCCGCCGGTTAGGGTCTCCAGGGGCGAGGGAGGGCTTTTTTTGATTCTCCCCGTGAATCGTCGTTGACATTCTGACGATAGGGGGTATAGTACATGGCTCGCCGGTTGAGACAGCGGTTTACGTCTCTGCCGGTGGCCCGACGAGGGGCCGTAGCTCAATTGGTTAGAGTACCGGACTGTCGATCCGGTGGTTGCGGGTTCGAATCCCGTCGGCCTCGTCACCCAAGGCCCGCCAGACGGCGGGCTTTTGTTTTG
>JBKHDI010000145.1:0-4189 GCA_046541415.1 Phycisphaerae bacterium
TCGATGAGCGTCGTCTCATGCATGACGGTCCTCGATAGGCTGGAGTTCCTCTACGATCTGCTCGATGCCGTTGGTGCGGAAGCGGATGTCGATCCCGCTGGTGCTGACGGTGATGTCCTCGACGAGCAGCTGGGCGATACGCCGCTGCTCCTCGGCCAGCAGCACGTCCCAGATCGGGTCGATGGCCCGCAACGCTTCGCCGACGCGGTCGAGCTCGACCGACGCGCCCTGCGCGGCCTTGGTCTCCAGGTCGCGGATGTTCTTGTCCAGCGACCCCAGCTCCAGCGACCCCAGCTCGCCGTTGAGCCGTTTGAGTTTCTCGGCCATGTAACCAAATGCTTCCACTACCAGCAGATCAAGGAGATGTCCAGCCAGTGACGTCCGCGGCTGGGAACCGACAGGAACTGGCGGACAGGCGGGCCGACGGCTAGAATCGAGGCCGGACGGACGTGTTGTCTGCATGGCATGGTCAAGGTTGCAGAGGATGACGGGATGTGCCCGAAGGCCCACCCGGATTGTCCGACAATGGAGTACATGATGCCGTATGAAGTTGAGATCCGCCAGGCCACCATCGACGACCTGGCTGCGATTTTCCACCTGGGCGAGAAGGTCTTTACCGCCCAGGAGGTATCCAACCTGTACCGGACGTGGGACGAGTATGAAGTCACCGGCCTGTTCAACAGCGAGCCGGAACACGTCCTGGTTGCCGACGTCGACAGACAGGTGGTCGGGTTCACGATGGGGACGATCATCGAAAAGCCCCGCTCGGCCTGGAGCTACGGACACCTGCTCTGGCTGGGCGTCGATCCGGATTTCTCCCGCAGGCGGGTCGGCAGCCTGCTGTTCGATCGCTTCCGCGAGATCATGGTCGACACCGGAATCCGCATGCTGATGGTCGACACACAGGCCGACAACACCCCGGCCGTCGAGTTCTTCCGCCGCAAAGGCTTCGAAAATCCCACCGACCACGTGTACATGACGCTGAACCTGCAGAAGGAAGGATAGCCGTGCCCGCCGTCAACGCCAACCGACTCCACGCCCTGTTCGAGAAGATGGTCGACCTCTACAGCCCGTCGGGCAAAGAGGAGGAGCTGGCCGACTTTCTGGAAAGCGCCTTGACCGCCGCCGGGCTGGACGTGCAGCGACAGCAGGTCGAGGGCAGCCGGGCCAATTTGCTCGTCTCGGCCGGGGCGGGCGAGGAGGACCTGCTCTTCCTTGGACACATTGATACGGTGCCCGCCTACGACATGGAGCACCTGGGTTTTACCGAAGATGGGGGCCTCTGCTACGGCCTGGGCACGGCGGATATGAAAAGCGGATGCGCCGCGATGATCGAAGCCTTCGTATCCGCAACCGCCGGCGATGCCCTGCCGAAAAACGTCCTGCTGGCCTTGGTGGTCGGGGAGGAGGAAACCGGCGACGGCACGAAGGCCCTGCTGGATTCGCGCCGTTTCCGCGAAGCGCTGGTCGCCGAGCCGACGGACCTCCAGCCCTGCCTGGAACATTACGGCTACGTGGAACTGGTGGTCCGGGCGTTCGGATACCGGCGCCACGCGGCGATGTCCGACCGCGAGACCAATGCGATCCACGGCATGCTGCGGTTCCTGATCCACCTGACCGACCGCATCGAAAGCGACGAGCCGCAGACCGTCCTGAACATCCGCGACCTGCACAGCTCGCAGCTGGGCTTTGCCGTCCCCGACCGCTGCGCCGCAGCCGTCGATCTGCACATTCCTCCCGACCTCGGGGCTGCAGACTACGCCCAAAGCCTCCGCGGATTCGTCGAGGCCGAACTGTCCGCCAGCCGGGCGTCGAAGCACGAACTGGAATTCCTGACGCTGGCCGACGGGTTCCGCGTCCCCGATGATGCCGACCTGACCGGGCAGTTGCGGCAGGTCTTCGCCGAGCAAGGACGAGACTGGAACCCCCGGGCATTTAAGAGCCATTCCGACGCCAACCTGCTGCACGAGGCGGGCTGTCCGCCGGTGATCCTGGGCCCCGGCCAACTGGCCAAGGCCCACACCCGCGATGAATCCGTGGAGTTCCAGCAGGTCCTCGACGCGGCCAACATCTACGCCCACCTGCTGACCGAAGGCCTGGAATCTGCATGAGTGCTCTGGCCGATGTGCCTCTTGCGCGGTACCATGAGCGAGTTGCAGGCAAGGCCGTACAAGGCACTGGAAACCTGTTTCTGCCCCAGCAGAGGAACCTGATGAGAACACGCAATATCGTCTTTGTGACTGTGATGCTCTGCCTGGTCGGCCCCGGTCTTCGGGTCTCGGCCCAAGTGCCAGAAAAAGGAGTCCAAGCGAACATGGACGTTGTCCGGTACGAGGATTTCGGGGCCGTCGGGGACGGCAAGGCCGATGATTTCGACGCAATCGTCAAGGCCCATGCCCACGCCAACGCCCGCAAGCTGCCGGTCCGCGCCAATGACGGGGCCACCTACTACATCGGCGGGGCCGACAAGACGGCCATCATCGAAACCGACACCAACTGGGGCAAGGCCCGGTTCATCATCGACGACACCGATGTCAAGAACCGCCGCGCGAACATCTTCACCGTACGTTCGACCCTGAAGCCGCTGACGCCGAAGGGCATCACCTCGCTCAAGAGCAACCAGGGGCGGATCGAAGCTGCCCTGCCGGGGCCCTGCCTGATCAGTGTGACCAACTCTCACGTCAAGCACTACATCCGCTACGGGGCCAACCAGAACAAGGGCAGCGCGCAGACCGACGTGTTTCTCGTCGACAAGGACGGGAAGGTGGACGCCGACGGGCCGATCATCTGGGACTTCGACCGGATTACCGAGATCACCGCCCGTCCGATCGATCCCGAAACGCTGAGCCTGACCGGCGGGGTGTTCACCACCCGGGCCAACGCGGCCGAATCGAGGTACACCTACTACAGTCGCGGTCTGGCGATCCGGCGTTCGAACGTGGTGGTCGACGGCGTGGAGCACTACGTCGTCGGAGAGGGCGAGCAGGGGGCTCCCTATGCCGGGTTCATCAACGTCGCCCTGTGTGCCGATGTCACCGTGCGCGACTGCATCCTGACTGGGCACAAGACGTACCGGACGATCGGCTCGGCCGGCCGACCGGTCTCGATGGGAACCTACGACATCAACCTCGGCCGGGCCGTGAACGTCTCGCTGATCAACTGTCGCCAGAGCAACGACATCAAGGACGGCAGGTATTGGGGGATCATGGCCTCGAACTTCTGCAAGAACCTGCTGCTGGACAAGTGCGTCTTCTCGCGCTTCGATGCCCACCAGGGCGTGACCAACGCTGCGATCCGGAACTCGACGCTGGGCCACGCCGGGATCAACGCCATCGGCCACGGGACGCTGCTGGTGGAGAAGTCCACCGTTTACGGCAGCAGGCTGATCAACCTGCGCAGCGACTACGGCAGCACGTGGCGGGGGGACTTCGTCATCCGCGATTGCGTGTTCGTACCCGCCGGGGGCAGGTCGGTTTCGGCCAGCCTGATCGGCGGACACAACACCGGCCGACACGACTTCGGATACACCTGCTACATGCCCGAGACGATCACCATCGACGGCCTTCGCATCGACGATCGCAACCATCCGAAGGGGTACCGCGGGCCTGCGATTTTCTCGAACTTCAACCGCGGGTTCACCGAAGCAAGCTACCAGGAAAAATTCCCGTACGTCAAAACGAAGAAAGTCATCCTGAAAGACGTTACCACCGCCAGCGGCAAACCGCTGCGGCTCAGCGACAACCCGGTAATGTTCAAGGGCGTCGAGGTGATCTCCAGGTAACCCTCCTGCCGGTTTGCGGTAGCGATACGGCAGTGCCGCCCGGGCCTCGTCTGCCAAAAGGGACTGAAGCATCACGTACGGGTTCCGGGGCCCGTCTTTTTCATCGATCGGCCGCTGCTACAGGTCGTCGTAGTCCCACTGCCACGAGTAGATGATGCCGCGGCTGTCGGCCATGAACCAGACAACGAAGAGTTCTGGGCCCTTGTCGTCGTACGACTCGACGCTGTTGTAGAACAGCCACATCTCGCCGTTGGGGCGGTTCTCCTTGCGTTGGGGCATGTCCCAATACCTGACCAACTCGTGGACGCTGACGCCCACCCAGGTTTCGAGCATGTCCTCGATGTGCATCCTCGATGACGGGGTGTACCGCCATGGCGAGCCCTGGTCGGGCATATTTCGCGAAATCCC
>JBKHDI010000146.1:0-3807 GCA_046541415.1 Phycisphaerae bacterium
TGGAGGCTATGCGCGGAATATGCGCGATTATGCGCAATTATGCGCAATTATGCGCGCTGATGCGCGCCGGGAGCCGGTGGTGCGCCGGGGTCTGGGCGCGGCTGGGCATGGTGGCGGTTACCGGGCCAGCCGTCCTGCCATGCGTGCCATTTCCGGCTGGGACAGGTGGGTTTTGATGATCCCGAGTTGATTGCGTTTGGCCAGTTCCGCCAGCTTGTCCAGGACCTGTTTGGGGGTGTATCTGCGGTCGTCCCCGGCGGCGGCCAGGACGTGTCCGAACTGCCTGGCCATGCCTTCGGCGAGCATGTCGTTGCGGGCGAGCATGTCGAGGCTGACGGCCGTAACCATCCACAGGCTCTGGAGTTCCTCGACGTGGCCTTGTGGCCAGTCGCCCTGCTGCTCGCGGATCGGCTGGACGTCGGCGAGGCGTTTGCGGATGTTCTCGACGTAGTTTTCCGAGAGTTCCAGGCCCAGGTACCGGCGTGCGAGACGCTTGGCCGCCACCAGGGTCGTCCCCGAGCCGGCGAAGGGGTCTGCCACGACGTCGCCGGGGTTGCTGCAGACCCGTAAGATGCGGCTTAGCAAGGAGATGGGCATCTGGCAGGGGTGCCACCCCTGGCGTTCCCCGAAGGTCCCGCAGACCCGCGGGAACTCGCTCCAGACGTCATCCGGCAGCTTGCCGTCGGGGTTGGCCCGGCGGTCCTTGTAGATCCGCTGGCGGTCGGAGAACGTCCGCACGGCCATGTCGTTAAAGGTAAACGCCGCAGGGTCTTGTACGAAGTAGAACAGGTGTGCGTGGGCGCGTGCGAACTTGGCCTTGGTGTTCTGTCCGAACGTGTAGTGCCATATCACCCAGTTCCGCAGCGTCAGGCCGAGTTGGCGGCCTATCATGCGGATTTCGGCGGCGTATTCGGCCCCGATGGCGACCCATAAGCTGCCTGTGGGCCTGAGGATACCGGCCGCGGCCTCCATCCACGCGAAGGTCCAGTCGTAGTACTCGTGGTAGGCCAGCTTGTCCTCGTAGACATCGTATTGGTAGCCGATATTGAACGGCGGGTCGGCGAAGACCAGGTCGGCGAAGGGCTCTGCATCCTTCATCCACGCGATGCAGTCGGTCTGGATGACGCGGTCGGTTTCCATGGGCTCCATCCTTTGGCAGGCTGAGGACTTAGTCACCCACGCCCGGCAGGGCTGTCCCGTCGCTGGGCACGGGGTTTGCCGGTTCGAGGCCCGATGAGGTCGGGTCTTGCTCTGGCGCCGGCTGGTCCGGCTGGTCCGGCTGGTCCGGCTGGGCGGGCCCGTCGGGGGCCTGGGCCGGGGCCTGCGGTTCCTGCTTGGGCGGCGCCGAGAGCAGGAGGTTTTCGGCCACGGCGGATACGGCCGAAACGAAGTATTCGTCCTTTTCCAGGGGCCCGTCGAACTGCAGGGTGTACTGCAGCGTCTCGCCGTCCTCGGGCCAGGTGTGAACGGCGATGGCCAGCATGGTGATCGTGCCGCCCGCCTTATCGCGGATGATCAGGGCGTGGCCGGTCAGAGACCCCAGCTTCACCTCGCCGCCGTCCTGGTAGCTCGGCAAGCCGGAGACGTCCTGCCCGGCCTGCTCGGCGGCCTGTTTCCGCTCGCTGCGCTGCTGGAGGATGTTGCGGATCTGCTGCTCGGCGGGGACTGCATTGGCCGGTGCGGAGACCGAGACTCCCCCGCTGACCGCCACCGACCCGGACTGGAAGTCCACCATGCCCAGCCCTGCCTGAAAGCCCTGGGCGGCGGCATGCCAGCCGCGGGGCACCTGCACGGAGATCCCGGCGTGGGGCAGGACCACGGGGTCGGCGTACATCGTCAGCGGTACCTGGGAGAAGTCCTTCAGGTCCGTCAGTTTCATCGATTCGCAGATCATCTGGAAGCGGTCGATCAGGCTTTCTTTCTGGCTGGCCCGGGCAATCACCGTCACCATATAGGCCAGATCCGTCTGCTGGCCCTCCACCTTGCGCACGATCGCTGCCTGGGCGATGTACTGCATGTTCGCCCCTTCACCGAGGCTCATCAGTCGGCCCGCGCCTGTCCGGCCGGCCAGCGGCAGCTTGACCTGCTTGAGGATCTTGAGGCTACCGGACCCCCCCGCCTTGCGCATGTTGATGAAGTCCTGCAGCAGGAACCGTTCGGCGTTCAGGCCCTGGCGTACCGGCTCAACGGTCAGCCGGGCCAGTCCGAGGACCTCCTCGCCCGAGGCGTAGACCGCCTGCATCGCATCCCACGGACTGTCCGGAACCTGCGGAACGTAGCCGCCCGGGAGTCGCAGACTGCATCCGGCGTGGGGTATCGTCACTTCGGTAGCTTCCGGCTCGGCCGGGCTCGCCGAAGCCAGCGACACCAACAACCCCGCCATGATCAACCATCTCTGCTTGTGCATCGAAATTCTCCCGATTGAGATCCTCAAATGGCCGCGGCCGTCCGGCTGATTTGCCGCCCTCGGCCCGGTGGCGACATCTTACCCGAAACACCTTCCGGGGGCACGAATAGAAATCGAACTCGACTAGCCCAGAATGCCGAATCGGATCGCCAAGTACACGAAAACACCGTACACCGCCACCATCGGCAGCCCGTGCCACCTCCGAAACCGCGGGCCCTTGGTGTAACCGAATACCCTTACCAGGCCCAGCAGGATGATCATCGTCGGCATGTGCAGCCAGAAGAACGCCCGGCCGACCTGCAGATCCGCAGCTGTGGCAGAAACGCCCACCACGAAGAGGATGTTCAGGATATTCGCTCCGATCACATTGCCCACCAGCAGCTCGGAATGGCCCTTGATCAGCGATACGATGCCCGTAACCAACTCCGGCAAAGACGTGCCCAGGGCCACCACCGTCACCGCGATGATATCCTGCGGGACGTTGTACCGCAGAGAGATCTCCTGGACCGAACCGACCATCAACTCCGATCCGGCGACCACCAGGGCCAGCCCGGCGAAGAGCACCAACAGCGTCAGGATCTTGCCGGTGGCCTGCTTCGGGGCCTCGCCTTCCATGACCTTCTCGTCGATCATCTCTTCGTTGACCAGCTCGGGGTGGCTCTTGGCCCAGCGGACTGACTTGTAGATGTATCCCGCCAGCAGCCCCACCAGCAGCAGCCCGATCGGCCGGGTCAGGTGGACCTGCGAGATATCCCCCTGCACCGCCCAGATCGCCAGGCAGATCGCAAACAACAACACCGCCGCTGCCAATTGAATCCAGCCGTGGCGGTCCAGCAGGAACCGGTCCTTCGGCAGGGCTGCAAAAAGCCCGCAGAAGCCGAAGATCATCGCCGTGTTGAACGTCACCGACCCGATCCCGTTGCCCAGCGCCAGGCCCGGCTGACCCTGGAAGGCCGCCATCACCGAAACGCACGCCTCGGGCAGCGTCGTGCCCAGGCTGACCACCGTGGCGCCGATGATCACCTTGTTGATCCCCAGCGCCACCGCCAGCCTGGCCGCCGAACCAACCGCTCGGTCGGCCCCGAGGACCAGGCAGAGTATAGCCGCGATGATCAGCCCCCACAGCACGCTGCTGGACAGGCCCGTGAAGAACGTAGGGTGAACCGTGTCGATGATTCCTGCTAGCATGGGCCAGACACTACTGAGTCGGCCGCCCCTTGGCAAGCATATCCCGCCCCCCGCCGGCCGGGGGCTCCTGAGCCAAACTCGGTGCCGCAAATCTCTGCAAAAACTGTCGAAAAACCCCTTGTCACGTCCTCTCAAATCGCTATTCTAGCACGAACCAACTGCGGGCGTAGCTCAGTGGTAGAGCGTCACGTTGCCAACGTGAATGTCGTGAG
>JBKHDI010000147.1:0-3648 GCA_046541415.1 Phycisphaerae bacterium
GTAACCATGCCGATGATGAAACAGGTCTGCCGCGCCGGCCTGAGCCGAAGCGGCGCGGGCCCGGGCACCGGTGCGAATGGGGCGGGGATGGACTGTTCGGACCGTGGGGGCTTTGGGGATCGGTGGAAGGCCCATGTACGCCGGTTACGCCGAGGCGGCGACGCCGGTCACGCGTAAGGTTGACTTGCACGACGTGGAGAGAAAACGTAATCTCCTCAACACGCCAGCCGGTGAACAAAAACATCCGATTGAGGCCGCGAATCTTCATGCCCGATTCCAATGCTGTTACGTAGATTGATAACCCACGTAAACAGCTTGGGTTGGGCATGAACTATTTCAAGAGGCTGTTCCAAAAATAGCACAGAGCCAAAAAAAAGGCCCCGGTCGAAACCGGAGCCCTGTGACATACTCTCGGTATGTTACCAGCGACGGCCGCCGCCTCCGCCGCCGCTTTGTGTGCGGGGCTTGGCCTCGTTGACGGTCAGTTCGCGTCCATCGATTTCCTTGCCGTTCAGGGCCGAGATGGCCGCTTCGGCCTCTTTATCGTTGCCCATCTCCACGAACCCGAAGCCTTTGCTTCGGCCGGTGGCGCGATCCATGATGATGCTCGCACTGCCGACGCTGCCGTGCTGCTCAAAGAGCTGACGGACGTCGTCTTCGGTCATGCTGTAGGTAAGGTTTCCGACATATAGCTTTTTGCCCATAATTGTCTCCTGACAAAGGGGCCATTGATCCTGCGATGGCTTTCCGGATCATACGAAAGAGGCTGACAGTCCTGCCCAAGGAGTAGGGAGCGTCAGGCGAAGAGGAGAACCCGTTGGAATGCCAGGCTGATCTTTGAGAGACGGACCGAACAGGCACAGTATACTCTATCCAGCTCGATATAGAGACATATTTCCGAAAATTCCAGGGGCGACTTGCTTGATAGTCTCAATATACTATTTCTTTTCCTTCGGTGGGCGGCTCGCGCAGTCTGGCTGGATGCAATGGAAATGGCGTTCGGAGTCTGACGGTGCCAAGGCCTTCCAGGCAGGTTGTCAGGACATCGAGCGGTAGGAATCGCGTTTGGGCAGGGGGGTTTTGTTGCCGGTCTCGTCGATGCGGACGAAGGTGACGGTGGTGGAGAAGATGCTCTTTTCGACGTCGGCCCCGGGTTCGTCGGCGAAGACCTCGACGCTGTAGGTGATCGAGGTAGTGCCCTGGTTGGCCGGTGCGATGTGGAAACGCAGGATCGAGCCGCTCGGGGCTGGATGGCGGAAGACGATGTCGTCCATCGCGATGGTCACCAGCCTGCAATGGGGGAAATCGCGTGCGGCGGTCAGCCAGGCGAATTCGTCGACCCACTTGAGCATCTGCCCGCCGAAGAGGCTGCCATGGTGGTTGAGGAACTCCGGGCGGACGATCGTGTAATTGTCCATATCGAACTCCATCAGGCCGGGTACTGGCCCGCGCATGGGGTATTGATAGCCCTTTGAGAGCGGGATTTCCAGTCTTGGCTGCAGTAATTGAAACCATTTGACCGACATGAAGAAAAATGATCGTCCCGGGCCTGTACGTCTTCTTCCTGCTGCACGCGTTCTTCGGCAGCCGCAGGCGGGCCCATGCCCTCGTGACCGCCGGGGCGGTTTTCCTGCTGGCGGTCGGCCTGGTCATCAGCGGCCTGGTCGTAGCGTAATTACGCCTGGCCGATCTCTTCGAGGATCTGCCAGACCTTGCTGACGTAGAACCGGTAGTTTTCGAGCGGCGTTCCGTTGGGAATCCGGTGGTCGACGGCGATCTCGTACCCGCCCGTGCGGGCCAGGGGCAGGATCTTTCGTCGCAGTTCGGCCTCGATATCGGCCTTGCTGCTTCGCAGGACGTGCTTGTCGATCCCGCCGTACATCGCCAGGCGTCGGCCGTACTTTTCCCGCAGCGCCACCGGGTCCATCCCCGCCGCCGGTTCGATCGGATGCATGCAGTTGACGCCCGCGTCGAGAAAGGCGTCGATGACTGGCAGCATGTTCCCGTCGCTGTCCTGGTCGAACAGCCGCGCCCCGTGCGAGGCCAGCAACTTCCAGATCTGTCGGTAGTAGGGGGCGATGAAATGGCTGACCTGCCTGGGTCCGATCAGCGGTCCGCTCTTGCCGGCCATGTCCTCGTGGACGAACAACACGTCTACCTGCACCTGTTTGACCACCTCGGTCAGGACGCGTCCGGCGGTGTCGGCAAAGGTGGCGAGCATATCGAAGATCAGTTCAGGCTGGTCGTAGAACGCCATGCACAGGGCCTCTTCGCCCATCAGCTGGCGGGGCTGGTCGAAACCGCCGGGGATGCTGACGGTCACCACCCGCCCGGCGGCGATGTGCTGCTCGGCTGCCTCCTGCCAGTTTCCGGCCAGGCGCTGGGGGCGGTAGGTGTAGAGGTGTTTGATCTTTGCCCAGTCGGCCATCGTCTTGACCGGCCAGTCCAGCGGCAGGGGCAGGGAGGCTGCGCCTTTGGCCAATTTCATGGTGCGCCCCAGTTCGTCTCGGCTGAGCACGTGGTCTTCGGTTTCCTCCAGGATTTTCGGCGTCTGGCCACCCATCCGCCCAGTGTGGATCGGCAGCCAGCCCCGCTGGGCGCAGCGGTAGCGGAAGGCGGAGAAGTCCAGTTCCTGGGGCGTTGCGCCCTGTTCGAGCCACTCCTCCTTCAGGCCGATGATCGGCCCGAAGATCTCGGTAAACGGCACGGGCCCGGGGGATCGGAACGTCATGTAGTCCAGGTACTGCTCGCGCCGCAAGCAGGGCCTGCGCTGGATGGAAAGCTGGTCATGCGAGGACCACCGCAGGGGTTTTGCCATCATGCACCTGTAAAACCGGGACAAGGCCCGGGTGTATAAGTCAAATCAGATATATAGGTTACCCGTCCCTGCCCGGTCTGGCCAGACGGAAACTTGACCCATCGGCCGTTTTGGCCCAGAATGTCCGCTCCCGCCGCAGGACCACCTGGAGTACCCATGCCCCGACAAACCATGCTGGAAACCCTTGCCGGACGTATCAACGCGATCCGCGTCGACCATACCGTTCGCGTGGCGATCGACGGCCCGACCGCGGCGGGAAAGACGATTTTGGCCGACCAGCTCGTCGGGCCGCTGCGGCAGCTGGGCAGGAGCGTCATCCGGGCCTCGATCGACGGGTTCCACAACCCTTCGCAGGTCCGGTACCGCAACGGTCGTTGCCCGAAGGCCTACTATCGCGACTCGTTCAACTACCAGGCGGTCCGGAAGGAAGTGCTCGATCCGCTGGGTCCGGCAGGGACGGGCAGGTACACCCCGGCGGTCTTCGATTTCCGCACGGAGATGGCCATCCAGCAGCAGCCCCTCCAGGCCGACGCGCAGGCGATTCTGCTGTTCGACGGGGTCATGCTGGCCCGCCAGGAGCTGGCAGACTGCTGGGACTTCCACATTTTCGTCGATGTCGACCCGGAGACCTCCGCCCGACGCTCCGCGATGCGGGATGCAGACCGCCAGGGCTCGGCCTCGACCGCCCGCGACAAGTGCCTCTCCCGCTACCTGCCCGGCCAGCAGCACTACGCCCGCCTGCACCGGGCGATCGAGCGGGCCGACGCGGTGGTGGTCAACGACGACCCGGATCGGCCGATCCTCCGGCTTGGCCCGGCAGGGGCGGCCAC
>JBKHDI010000148.1:0-3599 GCA_046541415.1 Phycisphaerae bacterium
GACAGCGCAACCCCGGGACGCGGTGGCCCCTCATATTCTTTCTGGAAGCCCCCGTAGGGGGCGCTGGTGACGAACCCACGCTGGGGTGGGGTCCGGCTGGGATCGGCTTTGGGGTCAGGTACTTTCTACGACCCTCGCAAGGCCTCGGGTCCGTAAAAGTACCTGACCCCGGCGCGGTCTGGCGCTGCCGACGGAAAGCAGGGACAGGCACATCGCCTGCGCCCAGCCTTCGCCCCGCCTGCACCAAGGTTCCGGCGGGCTTCGGCGTGAGTCAGTCCGTGTTTTCCTCGCCATGGCCATCGTCTTCGCTGGGCTTCGCCGTGGCAGGGCTGTGGGGGTACCTGCCCCCCAGCCCCCGGAGCAGGCCTCAGGTCGAGCTTTTGTCTATCGATATTATTGCTAGAATGCGGCACGCCGCGAGACAGGCCTGTCGGGCGAAGCCTGCAGAGCGTAGACGACCGGCCGCCCACCGGCGGAGGATCGCCGGGGTCTGAGAGTCCTTGTTCCTGTCAGTCGATGAGGTTCGTATCACTTCCTACATGCAGATCTGGTCCCCTGATGAAGTTTCATCCGCCGTGGCGGCCCTTCGGGCAGGACGGCTGGTGGGCATGCCGACGGAAACCGTCTACGGGCTGGCGGGCAACGCACTGGAGGCGCAGGTTGTTGCCTCCATTTTCGCAGCCAAGCAGCGTCCGACGTTCGACCCTTTGATCGTGCACGCGGCCACAGCCGGCGCGGCCTTGGGCATGGCAGCGGGCGTGCCGGAGGAAGCCGGCGTTCTGGCCGATCGTTTCTGGCCGGGGCCCTTGACGCTGGTACTCCCGCGGGATCCCTCGCTGCCGGAGCTTCTCTCTGCGGGCCTGGACACGGTGGCGTTCCGGGTGCCGCAGCATCCGGTGGCCCGGCGCCTGATCGAGGAATGCGGCTTTCCCCTGGCCGCTCCCAGCGCCAATCGCTTTGGGGGGATCAGCCCGACCCGGGCCGATCACGTGGTGGCAGAGCTTTCCGACCAGCCGGCGGTGGCGGGTGTCATCGACGCCGGGCCTTGCGCTTTCGGTCTGGAGTCCACCGTCGTCGGTTTCCCGCAGCCGGGGCGTGCTGTGGTGTACCGGCTGGGGGGGCTTACGGTCGAGCAACTCCGCGAGGTGCTGGATGACCTGGAAGTCGTTCGCGCATTTGACGCCGTCGATGATCCAACATTGGCCAGACGGGGCGAGCAGTCCCCGGGCATGCTGGCCCGTCACTACGCGCCCCGGACCGGGTTGATCCTCCTGGACGAGGGGGAGATGCTGCCGGAACACCACCGCGGCAAATCCACCGCCCACCTGGGGCTCGAGGATCTCAGCGAATCGGGCTGTCTGGTGGAAGCAGCCGCCAACCTGTTCGGCAGGCTCCGGATGATCGACGAAGGGGGATTTGACCTGATCGTCGCCCGCCGCGTGCCGGATGAAGGCTTGGGACGCGCCATCAACGACCGCCTGTACCGGGCCGCGGTTGAGAAATCCTGAACAGCCCATGTCCATTATGGCGGGGCTTACACTGCGGCGCAGGTGGAGACTGGACGATCGCAGAAACGATGATATACTGCTGACACCCTTGACGGGGACGGGCCCCGGGCGAAGAGCCGCAGTTGTCGCGCCATGCAGCGCGGATCAAGTGTGCGGCGGGCAGGGAGGTGGAACTACAGGCCCCCGCGCCAAACGGCAGCTTCGGGCAGTGAGGCGAACGAAGCGGGTTTCCATATCAGCCCCCGTGCCGATATCCAACCAGCAATCTGGATCAAACGGAAGGTACCGACTGGCTCGACAAGAAAAACAACTCTACGTTCTTCTGGCGCTGTTGCTGGTCGCGTGTGTGCTGCTCGGCCTTGCTGTCCAGGGGCCCCGTTCGACGCTGAAGGGCGTTGTAAGGATTCAGCACCATCCGGCGCGCCTGCTGAATGACTTCACGCTTGTCGGCGGGGAGGGCGCCGCTTTGGTCAATGCTGCTTTGGTGGCAATGCTTGGGCTGCTTCTGGTGCGCATCAACGAGGTTCGCCTGTCCGGTCCCACCGTCTCTGCGGTCTTCACGATCCTGGGATTCGGGCTTTTCGGCAAGACGCTGCTGAACGTCCTGCCGATCGTCATCGGGGTGGCCATTTCGGCCCGGATTGCCCGAAAGTTGTTCCGGGAGTACATCCTGATGGCGTTGTTCGGCACGACGCTGGGTCCTTTGATCACCTGTCTGGCGGTCGAAACGGGCCTTCCCCTGGCGGCTGCGTTGCCCCTTGCGGTATTGGGGGGGCTTGTGGCGGGAATCATCCTGCCGCCGGTGGCGATCGTGATGTTGCGTTTGCATCAGGGTTTCAGTCTGTACAACATTGGTCTTACGGGCGGCTTTATCGGAATTTTCGGGGCTTCGCTGCTGGTAGCTACGGGACGCCCGGCCGCTGCGACGCTGGTTTGGAATGACCAACCTTCGCTGGCCCTGGTCCTGCTGATCCCCGGAATCTGCCTGGTGCTGGTGGTCGCGGGACTCTGTTCGGGACCGAGACAGGCGCTTGTCGGCTTTCGGAAGATCCTCACGCTTTCCGGGCGGCTGCCCTCTGACTTCATGACCATGTCCTCTGCGGAAGGCAGCCTGGTCAACATGGGTTGCATCGGGCTTCTGACCTGGGGATATGTGATGGCCGTGGGAGCAGATTTGAACGGACCTGTGCTCGGGGGGATCCTGACTGCCACCGGGTTCGCCTCCTTCGGCAAGCACCCGCGCAACAGCTGGCCGGTTGCCGCCGGGGTGGTTCTGGCCTGCCTGCTGTTCGGCAGAGATCTCGCAGCCGCCGGGCCGATCCTGGCCACGCTTTTCTGCCTGACCCTGGCGCCCATTGCCGGGGAGTTCGGGTGGAAGGTCGGGCTTTTTGCCGGCTTCCTGCATTTTGTCATGGTCGAGAGAACGGGTGCGTGGCATCTCGGGGTCAACCTTTACAATAATGGCTTTGCCGGCGGATTGACCGCGACTCTGCTGGTAGCGGTGATAGAGTGGTATCGAGCCGGTCGGGGAACATCCGTAGAGGAATGGTAATATGAAACGCAAGCTGCTTTTGAATCTGATCAGCGAAGTCTCGCACTATCTTCTCGATGCCGAGCCGTCGCGCATGGTCATTTCCCTCCACCAGGAGGCCGACGGCCTGCACCTGGCCATCTTCGATGACACCCATCGCGACGACAAGGAACTCAAGACAATTCGTAACTCCCTTCGGAATCCCGATCGCCCCGAACTGGCCGGATATTACGGGTCCCTGGCCGGGTTCGATGCGCTGGGCGCAGCCCGGCTGGACCTGATCGGCTGGCAGATCAAGGCCGCCACGGTCGACCGGACCAACGAGGGAACCAAGATCGATATCTGGATGGGCGGAGACCGCTTCGACCCCGACGCGTTCAGCCTCTCGAAAAACGTCGACTGACCGCCGGGGGGGCTTTCTGGAAGCCCCCGAAGGGGGCGCTGGTACCATAGCCCGGGGTGCAGCAGGAGCGAAGCGAGGGCGCAACCCCGGGACGCGGTGACCCCATCCTATTCTTTCTGACAAGCCCCCGAAGTAGGTGTGTTTCGATTCAAGTGAT
>JBKHDI010000149.1:0-3283 GCA_046541415.1 Phycisphaerae bacterium
TCACCCGCGTATGGGGCTGGCGATGCGACGGGAATTGTGCCCGGATGGTGAACGCCCTGCAGCTGAGGGGGGAATCATCGCTGTGGTCAACCTTTCTTGGTGGCTCGGGGCCACGGTGCCATGTTCAGCAGGTCGATGATCTGGAGAAAAGGCTTGACGAAGGGGGTCTACATGAGCATGATTCCTATTTAGTAAGCATAGCCTTTTCGGAGTCACTCTGTGAGCCAAGCCCCGTCCGAGACTGAGCGAAGAATGCAGGCCTTCCTGGATATCTGCCGGGAAAAGGGCCTGAAGGTGACGCACCAGAGGATGGAAATCTTCCGGGAGCTTGCCGGAAGTGACGAGCATCCGGATGCCGAGGCGGTCTATCAAACAGTCAGCCGGCGAGTCCCCGCGATCTCGCGGGACACTGTCTATCGCAACCTTGCCAGGCTGGAAGAATACGGCCTGATCCGAAGGGCCGAGGCGTTGAGCGGTTCGACAAGATACGACGCCAATACGGATCAGCATCACCACTTCATCTGCACGGCCTGCGGCGCAATCAAAGATTTTCGCAGTCCAGTTCTGGATCAGCTGCCGATCTCGGAATTCGTGGAGTCTTTGGGAGTTTTACATTCGGCCCAGTTACAGGTGCGGGGTGTTTGTTCGGACTGCAGCGGGAAAGCGCACTGAACCCGAAGCCCAACCAGAGAGTAGTTTTTAGCAGCAGTCCAATCGGAATAGCTACTATATAGGAAACTCACGGAAAAGGAGAGACACATGAGCAGCGAGAAAAAATGCCCCGTTACCGGCATGAGCCACGGACACCCAGGGGCCAAAGGCACAACAAACCAGGACTGGTGGCCCAATCAGATCAACCTGAAGATCCTGCACCAGCACTCGGACCTGAGCGATCCGATGGGCGAGGACTTCGACTACGCAGAAGCATTCCAGGAGCTTGACCTGGCGGCGGTGAAGAAGGACCTCTACGCGCTGATGACCGATTCCCAGGACTGGTGGCCTGCGGACTACGGCCATTACGGGGGACTCTTCATCCGGATGGCGTGGCACAGTGCGGGGACGTATCGCATGGGCGACGGCCGGGGTGGGGCGGGGACCGGCAATCAACGTCTGGCCCCCCTGAACAGCTGGCCGGACAACGCCAACCTGGACAAGGCGCGTCGGCTGCTCTGGCCGATCAAGCAGAAGTACGGCCGCAAGCTGTCCTGGGCGGATTTGATGATCCTGGCGGGCAACTGCGCCCTGGAGTCCATGGGCTTCAAGACCTTCGGCTTCGGTGGCGGACGCCAGGACATCTGGGAGCCGGAAGAGGACGTCTATTGGGGGGCCGAGAAGGAGTGGCTGGCCACGAGCGACAAGCCCGAAAGCCGCTATTCCGGCCACAGGGATCTGGACAACCCGCTGGCCGCCGTGCAGATGGGCCTGATCTACGTCAACCCGGAAGGCCCGGACGGCAACCCGGACCCGGTGGCTTCCGGACATGACGTTCGCGTGACGTTCCGCCGGATGGCGATGGATGACTACGAGACGGTTGCACTGGTCGCCGGGGGGCACACGTTCGGCAAGTGTCACGGGGCGGGGCCTGCGACGCACGTGGGACCGGAACCCGAGGCGGCTCCTTTGGAGCAGCAGGGCCTGGGGTGGAAGAGCAGCTTCAAGAGCGGCAAAGGCGGCGATACGATTACCAGCGGCATCGAAGGTGCCTGGAAGCCGAACCCGACCAAGTGGGACATGGGTTACCTGGAGACGCTGTTCAAGTACGAGTGGGAGTTGGTCAAGAGCCCGGCCGGGGCGAATCAGTGGCTGGCCAAGGACGTAGCCGAAGAGGATATGATCGTCGATGCCCATGACCCCACCATCAAGCACCGTCCGATGATGACAACGGCGGACCTGTCGCTGCGTATGGACAAAGACTTTGAGCCGATCGCGCGTCACTTCCTGGACAATCCGGAGGAGTTCGCCGATGCCTTCGCCCGGGCGTGGTTCAAACTGACTCACCGGGACATGGGGCCCAAGTCGCGGTACCTTGGCCCGGAGGTCCCCGACGAAGACCTGATCTGGCAGGACCCGATTCCGCCCCTTGACCACGAGCTGATCGACGACGCCGACATCGCGGACCTCAAGGGCAAGATCCTGGCCTCGGATCTTTCGATTGCGGACCTGGTCTCTACCGCCTGGGCCTCTGCGTCCACGTTCCGCGATTCGGACAAACGCGGCGGGGCCAATGGCGCTCGGATTCGCCTGGCACCGCAGAAGGATTGGCCGGTCAACCAGCCGGATCAACTGGCCAAGGTGCTCGAGGTCCTGGAAGGCATCCAGAGCGAATTCAATGGTTCGCAGGCCAACGGAAAGAAAGTCTCGCTGGCCGACCTGATCGTTCTCGGAGGCTGTGCGGCGGTCGAGGCGGCGGCGAAGAAGGCCGGTCAAGAGGTGACGGTTCCCTTCACACCGGGACGGACAGACGCCTCCCGGGAACAGACCGATGCCGAAGCCTTCGCTGTACTCGAGCCAGCCGCCGATGGGTTCCGGAACTACCAGAAGGCCAGATTCAGCATAGGCCCCGAACATATGCTCGTCGACCGCGCACAGTTGCTGACGCTGACAGCCCCGGAGATGACGGTTCTTATCGGCGGCTTGCGTGTGCTGGGTGCGAATGTCGGCGGTTCGCCGCACGGTGTGTTTACAGAACAGCCCGGCGTGCTGACAAACGACTTCTTCGTGAACCTTCTGGATATGGGCACGGAGTGGAAGCCGGCGTCCGAGGCGGAAGATGTATACGAGGGCCGAGACCGGGCCTCTGGCGAGCTGAAATGGACGGGCACGCGCATCGATCTGATCTTTGGCGCCAACTCGCAGCTGCGGGCGATCACCGAAGTCTATGCATGCCGGGACGCCCAGGAGAAATTCGTAGAGGACTTTGTGGCGGCCTGGGACAAGATGATGAACCTCGACCGGTTCGACCTGGCCTGAGCACCAGCTGCCAGGGCGTCGGGGTCTGGTACAGTTACGGAACCGAGCGGCCGTGCCCTCCGGGCACTTGTCCATTCGTGGTGCGGACCGCCCAGGCCGTCACCAATGGTTGGGGGGCTGGCGCATTCGACGGAAAGCAGGGACTGGCTCACGCCGAAGCGTCAGCGCAAGCGACCGCGCCGGGGTCAGGTACTTTTACGGACCCGAGGCCTTGCGAGGGTCGTAGAAAGTACCTGACCCCAAAGCCCCCACGGTCCGAACGGTCCATCCCCGCCCCAGCGCCTCCGGTGCCCGGGCCCGCGCCGCTTCGGCG
>JBKHDI010000150.1:0-3158 GCA_046541415.1 Phycisphaerae bacterium
TTCGGCAGGGCGTGGGCGGCTTCGAAACGGAAACTGCGGATCAATTCGGCTTGCATGCGAGCATTCTAGCAGGCCGGACCGGTCGGTGCGTATGAAAACCGCCTCAGACGCCGCGATCGATGCCCGGCCAGATGATCTTGTGCAATTGCAGGGCCAGTCGAACGTCCAGGGCTGCGTCAAGAATCCACTCCGAGAGTTGGGCCGGTTCCAGTTGCCCCGCTGCCGGCGACAGGGCCAGGTGACAGCGTCCCAGCAGGTCATGGTCGAGAATGCACTGGCAAGCGAAGTCGAAGTCCTCGCGGTCGGCGCAGACGAACTTGATCTCGTCGTCGGTGCGCAGGTCCAGCAGGTTCGCCCGGCAGAAACGGTTGTTCTCGCGAGATGATGGACACTTCCAGTCGATGATCCGCCGCACTTCGGTCGGACAGACCGCCACGTCGAATGAACCGTTGGTCTCCAGCAGCACCTCGTAGCCGTCGTCGCAGAGACGCTGGAGCAGGTGGACAGCCTGGCCTTGGGCAAGCGGCTCGCCACCGGTCAGCTCGACCCGCCGACACGGGAAGCGGGCGACCTGGCCGCAGATGGCCTCGATGCTCATCTCGCTGCCCTCGGAGCGGGCGTAATCGGTGTCGCACCAGCGGCAGTTGAGGTTGCAGCCGGCCAGGCGGACGAAGATGCAGGGCAGCCCGGCCAGGGGACCTTCCCCCTGAATGCTGAAGAAGATTTCGTTGACGCGGAGCATGGGGAGCATTGTACCGCGGGGGCCGGATAAAAAAAGGCCCGCACCTGCGGCGGTGCGGGCCTGGAGTTGCGGTCCTGGCCGAAGCGGGTCTACTTGCCTTCGGTATCGGTAGGGATGGTCACGGCGTCGGCGGTCAGGAACTGCCCAGCCGGGACGATCCAGAGCTCGACGCGGCGGTTCTTCTCGTTCCCGCCGTCGTTGGGTTTGTTCGGGGCGATCGGGTGGTATTCTCCAAAGCCCATCACGGCCACGCGGTGGGGGTTGAGTTCGTGCGTTTCGGTCAGCACCTGCTGAACCGCCACGGCCCGGTGGACCGAGAGGTACCAGTTGGTCGGGCTGTGGCCCTTGGTCGAGGCGCTTTTTATGGGAATATCGTCGGTATGTCCGGCGATGAAGACCATGAACTTCTCGGCCTCGTTGGCTTTGAGGATCTCGGCGAGTTTGCCCAGGGCGTCCTTGGCGTCTTCACTGACTTTGATGGAGCCTTTGCCGAAGGTCAAGTCCGAGGTGAACTTGATCATCCCGCGTCCGGAGGAGTAGTCGATCAGGCCCGGGTACTTGGCGGCGAATTCCGCCAAGGCCTTGTTGAGCTTCTCCGGCAGGGGTCGGATAACCAGTTCCGGGGGCATTTTGCCCTGGATCGCATCGCGGTATTTCTGGACAGCTGTGGACAGGTCATCTTCCAGCCGACTGACCGAGAGCTGGAGGTTCTGGTTGATATCGCGGAGGCGGCGCAGGTCGTCTTCCTTTGCGGCCAGTCCGGACTGACAAAGCGACAGCCGGCTGCGGAGCGACTCGTTCCGCGCCTCCAGTTCGCTCTTTTCCTGCTGGAGGATGCGGTTGGCGTTCTCGGCCTCTTTGAGTTTCTCACCCGGGACGCACCCGGTCACAGCGGCCAGGCCGACCAGTACGACGGGCAAGATCCAGGTTGCGCAGGTCCTCATTGATGTATCCTTTCTGCAAGGCTGCGGGCACAGGTCCGGGCAGGCTTCCCTTCCAGCCCATTCAGACTCCAGTACCTATTTCGGTCAAAGTCGACTCAGCCCTTCATGCGCATTGCGGCTTTTCGGTCGCCGGCGCTCTTTCCGATGAAGTAACCGATCAGGCCGCCGATGGCGATGATCAGCACGCCGCCGCCGGCAACGGCGGTCAGATTGTTGGCAAATTTGTAGACGTAGTCGGGCATCATTCCGCGCATCACCGGCAAGGCGACCAGCAGGATCAGCACGGCCACCAGGGCCCCACCGATGGCAAAGCCCCCGAACAGGCCACTGCTTCCGTCCTCGATGGCCAGCGGATCTGTCGGTACGGGGACCGGGACGGGCGCTGCCTGCGGGACGTAATCGGCGTGCTCATCCTCTTCGATGATCTCGGCCCCGACGCCTTCGACGTCGATGTTATCGAGCACCTCTGCGCCCAGGGAGGTGTCGTCGCTCTCTCGGGTCAGGTCCAGCAGCCCCGATCCGCTGCCGACGCCCTCCAGGGCGATCTGGTCTTCCAGCGACGGGGCGATCTGGGTCTTGGCCATCGGGTCGGCAGCTTCGATCTCGAGGTCTTCGTCGTCGAAAATGCTGATCCCTTCAGCGGTGATGACCGTGTCATCCTTGCCGGTATCCGAGAGGCTGTCGGCGTCGGAGTCGGCTTCTTCGAGGCTGACGACGTCACCGGCGGCGGTGTCGGCGGGGGTCAGCTCGATCTCGCCGGTCGAGGACATCTGGCTGGCCAGCTGTTCGACTTCCTGGGCGAGATACATCTTCTTGGCCCCGTCCTGAAAGACGCGGAGCTTGTTGTCCTGAACGTGGACGGCCAGCTCTTCCGGGCTGATGCCCAAGGCGTCGGCGGCTTCCTCTTCGTTGTAGTACATTTTCTTGGCCATGGTCGTACTCCTGTCTCGATGGCGTCGGGCTTAGCGCGACTCTTCGAGGCGGCTTGCCTTGTCGATCAGCTCTTTGACTTCCTTGGGCTTGATCTCGGTGTTCCAGTCTTCCACCTGCATATCGAAGCCGTAGTACCGCGAAGCGAGCCACTCGAGACGTTTTCGGGCGCTCCACTGATATAACGCGACGGTACGGGTCCGGGTATCGATCAGATACACGCCGAACTGGTTGCTGGCGATCTCGCCGGTTACGGCGACGACCTGGCCGGCAGCAGCCGGGACCGGCGCCGGGGAGTCCTGGCGGATCGGCTCGAGCTGCTGGGCCTGGGCCTGACCAAGGCTGCGACCCAACTCGACCAACAGACCGGCGGCGATGATCGCAAGGATCATCACCGTCAGCCAGCGTGTAGCTGCCGTAGATGGATTGTGGATCTGCATGCTGTCGCTTCCAAGCTTGGTTCGGGCCTGTCTGGGTCCAGCATGTCGATTATAGGTCTGCCCGACGGGCTTGCAAGCGAATTCGCACCCGCCGCAGGCGCA
>JBKHDI010000151.1:0-2972 GCA_046541415.1 Phycisphaerae bacterium
AAACCCCCCTGCCCGAACTGAAAAACCAACTGCTCGCCGAGGCCTGCCAAGCCCTTGCCGAGGCATAAGCTATCCGCTTGGCCCGACTTATCTGTCGTGCCGGAGCTGCCCAGGCCCGCGCACAGAAAAAGCCGACGGTGGGGATCGAACCCACAACCTCAGCTTTACGAAAGCTGTGCTCTACCATTGAGCTACGTCGGCGTCGTCGCCCCGAGGGGCCTGGTGAGTATATCGGCCCGGCGGGGGAAAGACCAGAATTATAAAACCAGCCCAGTCGCCTGACAAGGGGCAGACTGGTTTCCTGCCGGCAGGTTCTGCTACACTGAAGCAGAACCGCGCGGCCCTGTTCGGGAGGAAATCATGAACCCGCACCGTCTGACGTCCCTGTCCGTCCTGTTGAGCCTGCTGGTCCTGGCCTCGGCCGGGGCGGAAACGAAAAAGCTGCCCGTCACCCGCGATATCGGCATCTGCGCCCACCCGGCCGAGGTGAGCTACAGCCCCGGCGGCCGATCTCGGGCGCGGATCAAGCACATCCAGCACTACTACCTGTTCGACTTCGACGCCGAGCAGGTGCGGAACTGGCAGATCGAATCGGCCACGCTGCACGTCCGCCAGGCGTTGGGACGGATGAAGCGGGCGGCCGTCTGTACCGTGCCGGTCGACTGGGTCGAGGGGACCAACCGCAACATGAGCAAGGCCGACGGGGCGTCGTGTTTCAGCCACCGGGTTTTCCCGAACCAGGCCTGGGGTCGCCATGGCGAAGACATCCTCCAGGCGACCTTCAACAACCCGCGGATGCTGTGGCGCGGCTCGCGGGTTCAGGCGGCCGGAGATGGCTGGCTGAAAATCCCGCTGGACCCGAAGCTCGTCCGGGCCGTGGCGATGGGCCTGTCTGAGGGGCTGCTGCTGGGCGAAGACGCCGGCCAGACCATGGCCAACCACGACATCTTCACCCGCGAGCAGGGCAATGCAGCGCCCTGGATCGAGATCACAGGCCGAGCGGGGCCGGCGCCCGACACGAAGGTTCCCCCGAGGCCAGCGCCCCGGGCCGGTCCGCTGGCATACCGGGCGGATTTCTCGACCGGGGCGATCCAGGTCGACCCGACCTGGAAGGACAGGGATGACTGGGCCCACCGGATCGAACTGCTGCGGGACGGGAAGCAAGTCCGTCGGGTTGTCTCCTTCGGCGACCACGTCGTGGAGATCGACGGTCTGGACCCCGGGCGGTACGAGCTCAGGATCTCCAGCTACGTCGATGATGCCCTGGCCCATTCGGCCGGGCCGATCGAAGTCCAGACATCCCGGCCGCAGACCAAACCCGCCGCAACGGACTTGCCCCAGGCCCAGCCGCTGGAACCTGTCAAACTCGTGCGCCCCAGCTGGCAGGTCAAGTGGATGGATGTGACCGACCTGCTCTCCCCCACGGCCGGGGATGAAAAGCTCCAACCGCCGACCCGCGCGGTCAGCACGGCCCGGAACGCCTGGGCGTCGATGGGCCTTGCCGTCTGGCCCGGCCGAAATGACGCGTCGAAGCTCCGCCTGGACGTCGAGACGCTGGTCTGCCGGGACGAACCGACCGCGAAACTCACCGAGATCCGCACGTTCCGCCTCTGGCCGGTGGGCAAGGCCAACAGCTGGATTTCCGACCCGGCCGTGCCGCTGGCAAGGGGCGAGACCTTCGCCCTGCCCTGGGCCAAGGCCGGCGTGAAGGGCCAGGCCAACCAGTCGCTGTTGATCGACGTCTGGGTCCCCGCCGAGGCCCGGCCCGGCATCTACAGCGGGCAGGTGCAGCTGCTCTCGGGCAACGCGATCATCGCCCGCGGCCGGCTGCGGATCGAAGTTGCCCAGACCGTGCTCAGCGACGAGTTCCACATTGTCGGGGACATGAACACCTACAGTTCGCCGACGATCCAGCGGCGGGCGCGGGCGGATACCCGGCAGTTCCTCCAGGCCGAACGAGACTACTACCGCCTGGCCCACAGCCACCGGATGACGCTGAACGTCCTGCCCTACAACCAGGCCGGCGAAATCCACCGACGTTCCAGCGCGCCGGCGGTGGCAGGGGCGGGCGCGCAGCGTCGGATCACCGATTTCGCCGCCTGGGACAACCGTTACGGGCCGCTGCTGTCGGGGGAGGCTTTCGCGCCCGAAACCGGCTACGTCGGACCCGGTGCGTCTCATCCGATCGACCACATCTACCTGCCCTTTCACGAGAACTGGCCCCTGCCCCTGGGTGATTCCTTCAAACCCTGGCCGCCGCCGAAAGACTATCGGGCGTTTCTGGAATGGTCGCGCGACCTGCCGCCGATCGACCAGAGCCTCGGCCAGGGCTTCCAGGCCGGGTGGAAGAGCGTCCTCCAGCAGTTCGGCCAGCACCTGGCCGACAAGGGCTGGACGCAGACCCGCTACCAGGTTTACCTGAACAACAAGCAGATGTTCCGCGACCCGGCGAAAGGGCGCGGGATCAGCCTGTGGCTGCTGGATGAGCCGATGTTCGCGATCGACTTCGAGGCCCTTGCGTTCTTCGGACGCCTGACGCAGCAGGCCGAGGAGAACATCCCCGACGCGGTCAAGCTCGATTACCGCGTCGATATCTCCCGTCCGCAGTTCCAGCGCGACTGGTTCGATGGGTTGGTCGACCTGAACGTCAGCCCCAACAAGATCAGCCAGGAGCCTCGCTTCACCGCCTGGCGGCGCGAGCGGTTCTCCGAGCGCTACTGGGATTACGCCATGCCCCCCAGCTTCGCCCAGAGCAACGCCGGCTGGGCCGCCTGGCCGGTCTACGCCTACTGCTGGGGGGCTGTGGGCACGCTCCCGTGGCAGACGATCGCCAACGACGGGGACTACCGCCAGGCGGATGCGACGGCGATGATGTACCGCGGCGGCTGGCTGGACAAGCGGGGCCCGATCGCCTCGGTGCGGATGAAGGCCTGGCGACAGGGCCTGCAGGATGCCGAACTGCTCCGCCAGCT
>JBKHDI010000152.1:0-2955 GCA_046541415.1 Phycisphaerae bacterium
CAGCAGCTTTTCCATCAGGACCAGGTCCAGCCGGCGGTCGAACTTCACGCCCACCTGCCTCAGCGTGCCGACCGTCTGGAAGCCCATCTTTTCGAACAGCACGAGACTGCGGGTGTTCTCGCCGCTGATCGAGGCGATCAGGGCGTGGAGGCCTTTCTCGCCGGCCCGGTCGAGCAGAAACTCCACCGCCTGTCTGCCTGCCCCCGCGCCGGTCGCGTCGGGGTGGAGGTAGACGGAGACCTCGGCCGTCTGGTCGAACGCGCATCGAGGCTTGTACCGCATGAGGCAGCACCAGCCGATGGTCCGGCCCTCGCGTTGGATCACCCAGCTGCCCAGCCGGGGCGAATCGGTGATGAGCATATCGGCGAACTGCTGGGTGGTCAGTTCGGTCACGTGGAAGGTCACCGTGGTGTTGCGGACGTAGTGGTTGTAGATCTCCCGGGCCGGGTCGATCCGCTCGGGCGTCAGGGGCAGGAAGGTAACCTGTGAATCGTTCATGGGCGAGCATTGTACACGCCGGCTGTCCGGGGGCAAATCAGACATTGGTACTTTCGCCGTTGCAGGCAGATCGGTAGGGTATCAGCGGATTTGCCGAATACGTGGAGAATCGATGGTCAAAGCCAGCCAATGGGACAGACTGACGGTCATTGCCATCGCCGGATCGCTGACGATCTGGGCGGCCTGTTTGGTGGTGTTCTGGTCCCTGCCGTTCGGGGCCTGGGGAGGCTCGCTGGTGCTCGGCGGGGCTGCTGCCGCCGCGGCGCTGGGCCTTTCGGCCCGGCTGCCGGGCTGGCTGGTGCGCAGTTTCCACGGGCTCCAGGAGAAGCTCCACCTGGCAGGGGGTTCGATGGACGAACTGGCCAGCGGCGCCGTTGCCGGGGCCAGCCGCGAGGACGTCCGCGGATCTCTGCGCCTGCTGGCCCTGGCGGCGGTGCTGGCCTCGATCGGCGGGGCGATCAGCAGCGCCGCGGTCATGCTGGCCGACCCCGCCGTCGGCTCACTGTCCGGCAGGCTCTACTGGACGGGCTGGAGCTGGCATGGGCTGCAGGGGGCGATGCAACTGGTCTCGATGCTCCCGATGGCCGTCGGGGCGACGCTGACGTTCCTGGCCGCTGCCCTGCTGCGGGCAGGGCGGGGCCACGACGCCTACGCCGACCTGGCCCGCGACTGGATCTGGGGCCTGGCCGGTGGGCTGGGCGTCTTCGCCCTGGCCCGGGGGATGGGGATGAACCTGGTAGGCCTGGCGATGGCGATGGGCGTTGTGCTGCTGGCCCTGGCCGGGGCGCTGCTGGTGCGACAGGACTTCTCCGGGCGGACCGGGCGACTGATCAAACCCATCGAAACGCCTACCGAACTGCGTCGCCTGGCGATGGAGACGACCTTCGCCGCCCTGGCGATGGGACTGATGATCCAGCTGCGCGTGCTGTCGGACGTCGGCGGGGTGGGCCTGGCCGGTCGTGGACTCTGGCTGGCCGGCTCGCTGGGGCTGCTTGCCTGGTTTCTGGGCAAGGCCGACGCCAAGGGGCGCCTGCCCGGACGCCGCCAGGGCGTGGGCTGTCAGATCGGCCTGGTCTCGGGCCTGACGATCCAGTTGGCCCTGGCCGCCCTCTGCGGGATCTCGAAAACGCACCTGCTGACGCTCTGGTACCTGCCGGTGGTCGGCCAGATCCCCTTAGCTGCCCTGGCCGCCCAGCTGATCTGCCGCGAGCGGATGCTCTTCGTCAACGCCGGCGGGAGGCCCCGGGGGTACCTCTCGGCGGCGGGGTTCGGAATCGCCGCCGGGCTGCTGGCCTACCTGCTGCTTACCGTCGAATCGTCCGTGCTGGTACTGCTGCCGCTGCTGGGCGTGCTGATCGTCGCAGCCGGGTTCCTGCAGATGGTCGTCTCGGTCCGCCACAGAACCGACCTGACCCGCTGGTCGGTGGTGGGCCTGGCCGTGGTGGTTCCGCTGGGCCTGTGGGTGGGCCTGGCCCGATGGGACCTGCACCGGCGGCTGGGGCGCATCGCCCCGGGCCGATGGATGACCCGGACGGGGCTGGACCTGGCCCACGCGGGCAGGGGCATCGGCCAGCAGCCCTTGTGGCGCAGCGAAGGGGTCAGCCTGCAGGTCCGTCGCCTGGTCGGCCAGGGGCGGTGGTGGATTGTGGCCTTCGACCTCTCGGAGGTGCATCAGTCCCTGCCGTACTACATTCAACCGGTGGCTGGGGCGCCGGATGTCGGGGCGGTCGGCCCGGGCCCGTGGCAGGTGCGCCTGGGGGGCGGGGCCCACAGCGACTGGATCGACGGCGTGTCGATGGGGATGGGGCGGTTCGACGGGATCCTGCTGTCCAGCATCCCGGCCGACCATCCCGAGGCGTGGCGCGTCTACAACCTGCGCACGCTGCAGCGGGCGGCTGGGCAGCTGCTTGTCGATCCGGCCTCGGGCCGGTCCAGACCCCTGCTGATCCGCACGAGCATCGACGGGGGGCAGATGGGCCCGGTGCTGTCCCTGGCAGAGACATTCCGGGCCGCCGTCGGCAGCGGCTGGATGGCGGCACAGTTCTACGACGACCGGGCGGACATTCTCCTGGCCGGTCCGGTCGATGCCTCCCTTCCGGTCCCCCAGCCGGGCGACGGGGTCTTCGTCATCCGCCTGTCCGAACTGGTCGAGGCGTTCGGGCCCCGCGGGCCGATCCGCGTCTTCCAGAGCCCGGGCTGGCTGGAATCGGGCCCCGGCGTGGCCGAGGTCGTCGCCGAACTGAAACAGCGCGCCCGCGCAGGCGACTAGCCGGCAGCCTCGATCTGCCTGCGGGCGATCTGTCACCAGCGGTCGAAACGCTCGGGCTGGTTCGGGCAGGTGTGGGTGTCTTTGAGGGTCATCTCCAGCCGACAGCGGGTCCGGGGGTCGGTGCAGGCGAGTTGACTGTCGGGCAGGATTTCCCGCCAGCCGCCTTCGGGGAACAGCAGCATCATCGG
>JBKHDI010000153.1:0-2659 GCA_046541415.1 Phycisphaerae bacterium
CGCGAGAGCAAGGGCATGGAGTATCGGCCGACCGTGACGTCTCAATCCAGCCCCTGCTGTGGCTCCAACGGATGCGACACCGAGCAAAAGGGCACAGCCTGATACAGAACCAACTGGAGAACCTATGTCCTCGACATCATCACTTACCGACAAGAATCGCTTTGAAGCACTCGCCCAGACAGACCCCGAGGGGCTGCGGGGTTTGGGCATCGAGACGATCCAGGTCAACGTCGGCCTGCGGTGCAATCAGAGTTGTCGGCACTGCCATCTGGAATGCTCCCCGGCCCGTACCGAGTCGATGGACTGGGAAACGATGGCGGCGGTGAAGGCGGCGGCTTTGCAGGCCGGCGCGTCGATAGTTGACATCGCGGGCGGCGCTGCTGAGCTGAATCCGCACCTGCGGCGGTTCATCGGCGCGTTGCGGCAGGCGCAGCTGGACGTGCAGGTCCGCACGAACCTGACGGTGCTCCTGGAGCCTGGCCAGGAGGACATGATGGACTTTCTGCGAGAACATCAGGTGCGGCTGGTGGCCTCGATGCCCTGCTACCTGCAGGAGAATGTCGATGCCCAGCGCGGGCCGCATGCCTACGAGCACAGCATCGAGGCGATCCGCAGGCTGAACGCTGCCGGTTACGGCAGGGAAGGGGGCCTCCAACTCAACCTGGTCTACAATCCGGCCGGGCCGGTCCTGCCGCCGCCGCAGGCGGAATTGGAGCAGGACTACCGGCGTGAGTTGCGGGACCGGTTCGGCATCGAGTTCAGCCGCCTGCTGACGATCACGAACATGCCGCTGGGCCGGTTCGGAGCCGAACTCAAGGCGGCCGGCCGGGCCGGCGAATACCTGCGCCTGCTCGAAGACTCCTTCAACCCGGCGACGGTGGATGGGTTGATGTGCCGTCATCAGATCAGCGTCGGCTGGGACGGCACGCTGTATGACTGCGACTTCAACCTCGCGCTCAACCTTCCGGTCAACCACAGCGTGCCGGGCCATATCAGTCGCTTCGACCCGGCCGCGTTGCGGTGCCGCCGGATCGTCACGGGAGAGCACTGTCTGGGCTGCACGGCGGGTAACGGGTCTTCGTGCGGCGGAGAACTGGCATAACCACCAAAAAGGAAGACCCAATGGCGAAGGTTGCTGGCATCCTCGACAAGGCCGTGGATGGCGGCGAACTGACCGGCGAACAGAAGACGCCCGAGTGATGGCATGGATGAACGGGACGAGCAATCTCCGGCGGACCTGTGCCCTCGAACCGGCCAACCTTGCGAGCAAGGGGACTGCTCGAATTGCAGCCTGTTCTGGGACTGCATCCGGAAGGCGATGGACGGCAACACGGTCGAAGCACCGCGGAGATCGGACCAGCTTGATGGCTCGTGAGTGAACCCGGCCATTCCAATAGAAGGACGTCAAGATATGGACCCGACAATAGAGGAACCGAACGCAAAGAAGCCCACACGGCGCTGGCTGAAGATGGTCGTCCTGATCCTGATCCTGGGCGGGCTGGCCGTGGCGTCCATCTTCCTGCCGGTCAAGGACGACCTCATCGCGATGTTGGAGTGGACGCAGGGGCTTGGATTCTGGGCTCCGTTCTTTGTGGCGGCGTTCTATATCCTGGCCTGCGTGCTCCTGCTTCCCGGCGGTGTCATCACGCTGGCGGCCGGTTTCCTGTTCGGCGTGGTGACGGGCACGATCACGGTCTCGGTCGGCAGTACGCTGGGCTCGACGGCGGCTTTCCTGGTCGGCCGGACCTTTGCCCGCGACTGGGTGCGGCGGAAGGTTGCGGGCCGGCCCAAGTTTGCCGCCATTGACCGCGCCGTCGGCGAACAGGGCTTCAAGATCGTCCTGCTGACGCGGCTGAGCCCGATCTTCCCCTTCAACATGCAGAACTACGCCTACGGCCTGACGGGCGTGAAGCTCTGGAAGTACATGCTGGCCTCCTGGATCGGCATGCTGCCGGGAACACTCGCGTACGTCTACATCGGTTCGGGTCTACGTTCGTTGACCGAGGTTGCCGCCGGAGAGGTTGAAGGCGGTTGGGTGCAGCGGGCATTCTTCTGGGGCGGCCTGGCGGCCACACTGGTGGTCATGGTCGTCGTGACGCGTATCGCACAGAAGGCGATGAAACGGGCTGTTCCCAATGAGCAAGCCCAGGCGGAAACGAAGGAGCCAGGCAAATGAGTAACCAACCCGCAGTCTCCTGTTCGGAACTGGGTCCGATGGACTCGCACAACAAGGAACTGCTGACCAACGCCCACCCGGGAGATTGGCAGAACCCAACAGCGACCGGTCGCTACAACATGGTCGTCATCGGGGCGGGCACGGCCGGGCTGGTGACGGCTGCGGGCGTCGCGGGCCTGGGCGGCAAGGTTGCCCTCATCGAACGATACCTCCTTGGCGGCGACTGCCTCAACTTCGGCTGCGTGCCGAGCAAGACATTGATTGCTGCGTCGCGAGCGGCCGCCGAAGTGCAACGCGTCGACCGCTACGGCGTGGCCCCGGCCGCAGGCGAAGTGGATTGCCCGGCCGTCATGGAGCGACTGCGCCGCGTGCGAAGCGAGATCAGCCACCATGACGCCGCCGCCAAGTTCCGAGACATGGGCGTGGAAGTCTTCCTGGGCGACGCGAGGTTCACAGGCCCCGATACCGTCGAGGTCGCCGGCC
>JBKHDI010000154.1:0-2614 GCA_046541415.1 Phycisphaerae bacterium
GGCCGCGTCGAGCAGATGGAGAGTCAATACCGGATCTGGGCAGATTCCTGCGGCGTGCTTCCTTTCGAGCAGGCTCGCGCACTGCCCCGCAGGACATAGACTTACGGCGATCGAATTCGGCTGAGACAGGCGAATCTCCCAGTAGAATTCCCGTTTTCCGGGAAATTCCCGCGGGGGCGGTTTTGCCGTCTACAATGACACGTCCGCGACAGCAAAAGCCGCACGTCAGGGAGACCCGAAAGGAAGTACACATGGTCCGTTCTGCCGACTCGCAGCGGACGGGGGAAGGCCACTCGGGGCAGGAGCCCAATGAGTTGATCCACCAGTCCAGCCCGTACCTCAGGCAACACGCCTACAACCCCGTTCGCTGGCTGCCGTGGTCGCAGGAGGCCCTGGCCCGGGCGGCCGAACTGGACAGGCCGATCTTCCTGTCCGTCGGCTACTCGACCTGCCACTGGTGTCATGTCATGGAGCGCGAGAGCTTCGAAAACGACCAGATCGCGCGGCTGTTGAACGAGCATTTCGTGCCGATCAAGGTCGACCGAGAGCAGAGGCCCGACATCGACCACCTGTACATGCTCGCCACGCAGATGCTTACCGGCCAGGGGGGCTGGCCCAACTCCCTCTGGCTGACACCCGACGGCAGGCCCTGGTTCGCCGGGACGTACTTCCCGCCGGCAGACCGCTATGGCAGGCCCGGATTCAAGACGGTTCTGGCCCGGCTGGCTGCGGCGTGGACAGCCCAGCGCGAGCAGATCGAAGACCAGGCCGACCAGATCGCCCAGGCCCTCCGCGCCCAGGCTGAAGGGGCGGATTTCCCGGCCGGCTCGGCCCTGTCACACATGCTGACCCAGAAGGCCCTGGCCGATCTGGAACAGAACTTCGACGACCGCTTCGGCGGTTTCGGCGGGGCGCCCAAGTTCCCGCCTCACGGGGCCCTGCGCCTGCTGCTGGACCAGTACCGTCGCCACGGCCAGGCTGAGCTGCTGGACATGATCGTCAAGACCCTCGACCAGATCGCGCTGGGGGGCATCTGCGATCACGTAGGCGGGGGCTTCCACCGATACGCCACGGACAACAAGTGGCTGCTGCCGCACTTCGAGAAGATGCTCTACGACAATGCCCAGTTGATCCGCTCGTACTGCCAGGCTTACGAGCTGACCGGATCGAAGATGTACCGCCAGCGGATCGAAGAGTGTTGTCGCTGGATCCAGCGAGAGATGACCAGCCAGCAAGGCGGTTTCTACGCAGCCCTCGACGCCGACTCCGACGGACAAGAGGGTTTGTTTTATCTCTGGAGCTACGACGAGATTATCGAGACCATCGGCCCGCAGAAGGGCGAGTGCTTCGCCCAGGCCTACGGCGTGCGGAAGGGGGGCAACTTCCGGGACGAAGCGACGGGCGAGAAGTCCGAGCTGAGCATCCTGCACCTGAACGAGTCGATCGACCAGTTGGCCAAGTGCTGGGAAGTCGACGGATGCTGTCTCGACGAACACTTCCACAAGCAACTGCGTATCCTCCTGGACAAGCGCGACCGGCGGAACCGCCCGGCGCGGGACGAGAAGATCCTGACCGCCTGGAACGCCATGGCGATCGGGGCCCTGGCTCTCGCGTCGCGGACCCTGGACGATGGGTCCCTGCTGGAGATGGCCCTGGCGGCTGAGAGTTTCCTCCGCGAGCATCTTCGCGATGGGTCGAAGGTCTATCGGGACTGCACGGACAGTAATGTCGGGCCCGAAGGCTTCGTCGAGGACTACGCCCTGCTGGCCAACGCGATGCTCGACCTTTACGACGTAACGGGGCAGGACAAGTGGCTTGATGACGCCGCAGGCCTGGCCGAGACGCTGCTGGAGCGCTTCCGCGACCCGGACAAACGCTTCTGCACCAGCTCGACTGAACATGAGTCGCTGCTGGCCCGGACGCGCGACCCGTTCGACAACGCCACGCCGGCCGGATCGGCCGAGGCGGTGCTCGTCCTGGCCCGCCTGGCCAAGATCACCGGGCAGCAACGCTGGCAGGACGAGGCCCGCGACAGCCTCCAGGCCGTCGAAGGGTTCATCCGCCGGGCTCCGGTTGCAACGACCACGCTGTTGGTGGCCCTGGAGACTTGGCTGGCGGTCGAGTCCCGACAGGACGGCGAGAAATCGGTTCGGCCGGTCCAAGCGGCCATCCTGGCCACCCGGCCCGTCATTGCCGCCGGCCAGAGCACCGACGCGACGCTTCGCCTGACGATTCGGAAGGGCTGGCACGTGCAGGCTGACAGCCTGGTGGTCCAACTGACCGGCGACGACCGCATCCGCCTCGAACGGATCGACCTGCCGAAAGATGTCGACCTGGCCGGTGTGGTGGAGATCCCGGTGCGGATTGCCATCGACGCCCACGCACCGGACGGCGCCGCCCGGGCGGACCTGTGCGTCGGTCTGTCCCCATGTGACCGGAACGCCTGCCGCGAACCGATCGAGATCCACGCGCCCCTGATGCTCCAGATCGCCGCCGGCCGCTCCGACTCGGTCAGCTCCCGACGGGAATGACGCTGTTCTCAAGTCTTATCACCCCGATGTAGAGCCGCCTGTTTCCGCGGTCATCTCCGCCAAGGGTGCCGGTGTTCACGCCG
>JBKHDI010000155.1:0-2605 GCA_046541415.1 Phycisphaerae bacterium
ACCTGCACATCCCCCGCGGCCACGAACTGATGGAATATTTCCTGACCGTCCGAACCTGAGGGAGCTGAAGATGGGGGCAACCGCACAACAGAAACGGTCTCCGGACGATCAGCCGGTCCAGCCGCCCAACCCGTTTGTTCCCGCCGAGCGGCGCGGTAACCGGTATATCCGGATGTGGTTGCACGTGATGTTCCGCAATGGCTGGATCGGGCGGGCCGTCCAGCACCCGGTCTCGGCAGGGCGGGCCCGCAGCTTCGTCCGCTGGACGATCGCACTGGCCCTGCTGCCATACCTGGCCTTGGAGACGATCGGGCTGGTGCTGCTGTTGCTGCTGCAGGTGAAAGATCCCGAGCAGTTCGCGCTGCACCTGCAAGTGGGGGCCCTGCGCCTGGCAGCGGCGATTGCCATGCTCTGGCTGCTTTCCCGCGTACCTGGGATCATCCTTCGCTGGCGGATCCGCGATCCGCAGTTGAAGTCACGCGCGGCCTGGCTGTCCTGCTATCTCTGCGCCCCGCTGGTGCTGCTTGCCGGGACGATCTTCGCTCTGGCCGATGAGCCGGCCTTTCAGGGACTCAGAGATGAAATGCGGATTCACGCCATCGCCTCACCGCTGCCGCCGGTGATCGTGGGCCTGTATCCGATGACAGTCCATGGGCGGTTGGAGAACCCGGACGATTTCTCCTGGCAGGAACAAGACGTACCGGACTGGTCGATCTCACAGACCATCGTCCTGGTTGTCCTGGCCTGGTGGGTGCAGATGGTCGGCTTCGGCACGGTCTCGATCGTCCGCGCAGCCGAGGCGGGAAGGGGAGTTCTATCGGGTCTGACATCAGCGGCCCTGGCCGGCTGGAGCCTGGTGCTGCTGGGCTTGCTCCTGCCGTTGCTGGCGATCCTGTGGGTGTTCCAGCAGCAGTTCATGTAGCCTGTCTCGCTTATCGATAATCCGGCTCGGGCTCGGGTTCTGGTGCCAGTGACGGATCGATCCAGAGTATGCCCGCAAATACATCACCGCCGAGTGACCGGTACTGGAAGACCGCATCTTCCGCGTCATTGGCATGGGCCGTCAGGAGCACCAGGGCGCCGGTCTTTTCGACCCGGCCCAAGCGGATTTTCCCGTCCCGGGTCATCGGGTCTGAAAGGTCCGTCCCCACGCGCGCAGCTGCCCGGGCGAGGTCGGCCGGGCCCTCCAACTGCTCCTGCAGCAGAACCATTCCCACGCGGGTCGCCGCGAGTTTCTGCAAGGTCATGGTCTGGTAGATCCATTCCACTTTGTCGCGTTCCAGCGCGTCGTTGCTGATGAACCTGCCCGGATGGTACGTCAGATCCCAGGGCGTGGGGATCTCGCCAAGCAGCTTCTGAGCTTGCGGGAAGTCCTCCGCGGCTGCGACCTTGATCCGGATGCCCTTGCGCCGCAACAGCCGGGCCAGGTCCTGCCGGAGCATCGGCATGCTGGTCAGCTGCAGGGACCACCAGCGTATCGGGTCGTACCGGTTCCGTTGCTCCTGCTGAAAGTTGTCGATCTTTTTCTTGTAGTACACCCAGATTCGCAGGCGGCACTGGTAGTAGCTCTGCTGAATCTCTTCGGTTTGGGCCAGCCACCGCCCGATCCTTTCGATCCTGTCGGCGGAGATGATCTCTTCGGCCAGGGCTTCCTGCAACTGCGGAGCGGCAGACTCCACCAGGCGGCAGATCTTCACCCTGCTCGTGAGGGTCTCATACACGAAAGAGAAAGAGAGGACAGGAACGGTCTCCAATGACCGGGCCAGATGGATCAGGGATTCCAGCCGATCCAGGAACCGGTTGATCTTATTCTGCCGCAAGGCAACCAGTGCATCCAGCAGAATCACATCGTCGAACGTGTAGAGTCTCCCTGGGAAAAGGCCCTCGGGGTCTACTTTCTGCCACCCGCCGGGGGCCTGGGCAGCGGCCTTGTCGACGAGGGCGTATACCGGCTTGCGATTGTCCAGAAACGCGACCATCTCGCTTGAAGGGTTTCCGCCCCTGTTCAGTTCGGCCAGCCATTCCTTCAGGGCGGCCTCAGACTTTGGAGTCTCCTGGTCGAGCGAGTCTATCTCGGCCAGTACATCCATCGCCACCTGTATGCGGCCGCGCCAGCGGACGCTTTGGTACGGCTGGTCAAACATCTCGCGAGCCGGCGAATAGCGTCCCTCGCGATCCAGATCCTCCTCCTGCCAGACAGCATCGAGTGTTTCAAGTGCCTGCCGGTACAACAAGAGAGCGCTCGATGAATCCGATTCGGATCTGGCTGCTATGGCTTGGGCGGACTGTTCAGGGCGGAACTCCGCGCCGACAGCCTGTGCCTCCTCCAAGGCCTGCCGGGTCTGGCGGCCGAGCTGCCATCGCCAGACCAGCCCGGCCAGGCCAAGAATGCTCAATGCGAGCAGTGCCCAGCCGGCAAGTTGGAAGGATCGGGTGCGTTCGGACTGATGGTCAGTTGCAGGTGTCATTGTGTCCCCGGATGAACAGGTGTGGCTCCATGATTGACTGAGCGAGGGCTACAGTCAAGGTCGCATTCGGCCAGGCGCGTCTGCCTCAAGCCTCGTCTGGCTCGGCGGGGGCGTGGAGGGTGAAGAGCATGTCGAGG
>JBKHDI010000156.1:0-2584 GCA_046541415.1 Phycisphaerae bacterium
ATGACGGGGTGTACCGCCATGGCGAGCCCTGGTCGGGCATATTTCGCGAAATCCCGACCGATGGTCACTACATTCCCTCCGCGACCATGGGCAACCGGGACGTGACCTGGTTTGCCAACGGCAAGGAACTCGACTCTCCGCCATCTCAGACGCAAGTAAAACGATCCATTCAGGCACGCTAAGACTTTTTTGAAGAAGGCCGATCCGCTGCCTACACTTGAGAGTTGATCGTACGTTCGTCTGGAAGCTCGATGCTGGGCCATCCCGGACTGGTCTGGACGCGGAGGAGCATGATGATTCCCAATAGGGGATGGAACTGTCTGGCCGTGGCGATGGCTGTGCTGGCAGGAGCCGGCCAACTTCTTGCCGGGCAGGCAGTGGAGGTTCGCTACCCAAACAGCCTGACCGAACAGAACGTTCGGGATGGACGTCTCGCCGGTCAATCATTTGTGCTGGGTCCGCAGACGGTGTTCGATGTCACCGGGGCTGTGGCAGGTCCGTTCGGAGGGTTTGGCAGCGGGGGATTCGAGACGTTCGATTTCGCCGGCTCGACGATCAATATGCAGAGCGACTCCTATTTGCTGGGGGATTCCTGGTTGCAGAACGTCACGCTGAATCTCATAAGCCGGGTCTATGTTGCCGGCCATCTGCAACTGGAGCAGGGGGCCAGCGCGCATGCCTATGGCGGACGATTTGCCCAAGGCCCAGAGGTCCGGTCCGGTGGCCTGCTGTATGTCGCAGGGGCCGATGTTGGTGACCAGCTCTCGGCATGGAATGGCGCGACAGTCGAAATGACCTCCGGTTCGATCGGCCGGCAGTTCAGTGCCTATTCCGGTTCGACGGTTCGCATTACCGGTGGCGTGGTCGGCCCGGCGTTCCAGATGAATGCTGCCAACGTGACCATCGGCGGCGATGCCCGATTGGCTGGCACGGTCTTTGTAAATAGTGGAAACCTGCAGATCGAGGGGGGGACGTTCGAAGACAGGCTGTATCTCGGCCGGGCCTCGACGCTGCAGATCAACGCAGGGAAGGTCGCCCTGGACGGCGGCATCGAGGCGAGGCGGTTTGCCCGCATCGATGTCTCGGGCGGCCAGGTCGGGGCCGTTTCCATAGACTCCGGAGGCCGTCTGGATCTCAAAGGCGGTTCGGTCGAGGCGGTCCTGATGTCCCCGGACAGCGAAGTTCAGGTCGATGCAGGCGAGACCAAACTCCTCGGCCGAGACGGCAGGGCGGAGGTCCATGGGGGGCATCTCAGTCGAATTCGCGTGAGCGGCTCGAAGGTGACGATCACTGGCGGGCAGATGATCGACCGTACAAACCGGTTCCTCGATGGTTTCGATTTCTACTCCTCAGAGTTGTCGATATCCGGCGGGTACATTCCGGCGGAACTGACGGTCGCAGCTGGGTCGAACCTGGAATTGCTGGTCCAGGATGCCGCGATCGACGGCGTGCCGCTGGACCTGACCGGGCTCGGGCCTTTGAACATCGACCAACGCGACGGCTCGCGATTGACGGCTACCCTGACCGACGGGACACCCTTCCAGATCGACCTGCTGGTCAGCGGCGTCGAGTATCGCCAGGACAACTTCATCGACGCCTCCAGCCGCCTGACAGTCGTACAGGTCCCCGAGCCTGCGACGCTGAGCCTTCTGGCCATGGGAGCCTTGCTGCTGCGCCCTCACCGCCGAGACTGACTCGAAACCGGCAAGCCGACCCCCATATCCCGGGTATACCGGGGACAGCATACTGTTTTATGGCTTGACGCGGACTGTCGGTGTGTGCAGAGTGATTTCATGGCAAGATTAGCACGAATTGTGGTCCCGGGATTGCCGCATCATGTCACGCAGCGTGGCAATCGGCGGCAGCCGGTGTTCTTTGGCCAAGAGGATTATCAGGCGTATCGTGAACTGATCCAGCACGGGTGCGAGCGCTACGAAGTGCGGGTGTTGGCCTACTGCCTGATGCCCGCCCATGTGCACCTGATCCTGGTCCCATCGGACGAAGACGGCTTGGCCCGGGCGCTCGGCGAGGCGCATCGTCGATACACGCGCCGGATCAATTTCCGCGAGGGCTGGCGCGGGCACCTGTGGCAGGAGCGGTTTGCGTCATTCGTGATGGATGACCCGTACCTGCTGGCCGCGACGCGATATGTCGAACGCAACCCGGTTAAGGCGAGGCTGATATCGCGGGCCGAGGATTGGCCGTGGTCCAGCGCGGCTGCGCACGTGGACGGCCGCCGCAAGGATCCGCTGGCCGAGAAGCAGTGGCTGCGAGACCTGATCGCCGATTGGTCATGCAGTTGGCGCGAGTACCTGGCCGAGCGGACGGACGGCGAGATGGCGCGGGAGTTGTCGTTGCACGAGAGCACAGGCCGCCCCTTGGGCGAGAAGTCATTCGTCCAGCATCTGGGCGAGCTCCTGGGCCGCGACCTGCTGCCCGGCAAGCCCGGCCGCCCACCGAAACAGAGAAGAGCCAAATAGTATACTGTCCCTAATGGCCCATCCTCTTGGCCAAAGAACACCCGCTGCCGCCGTCCGGTCTGGTGGGCGTAGGCAGCGATCTGGGCAACAGCCGCAGCGCAGGC